>JBKBLI010000015.1:14945-17895 GCA_046296435.1 Saprospiraceae bacterium
ACCCACAATCCGGCTCCCAAAGCGAGCGGAAAGAGCAAGCTCTGCCTGAAACTTTGCCTGATGGCGTTCAATTCGCGTTGATCTTTGTCGAATGCCGTATTCAAACCGCAACTAATATTTGGTGATCCGCTGATCGTACAACTGCTGGTCTATGCAAAAGCGTTAGCGAACGAAATGCGGAGCGGATGGCGGATGTTTGTCAAACGCGCATCTGATGCCCAAGCCTAAGGCCGGAGGGCCGGCCGGCGCCCCTTGAATCGACGGTCGAAGCCGAAGGGTCAAATCGTCGCTAACATCAAAACTCGCCAAATGCGCATCGACGTAAGCGTCGGCCACGCTCAGCAGATAGGCAAAACCAAAAATTATCCCGCTTAGTTCAACATAACCCCGCGATTGATCGCGAAAACGCCTCAAAGCTTCCGGATCAAACGCGCTGTAGGGCTCGACAGGCGTCGTATTCGGATCGCCGTCCACCATCCAGCGGTAGTTGTCGCGCAGGCGCTTGTAAGCATCGGCGTTGTAAATCAATACGCCCGCGCTGGCGCCTATGCCGCCATAGACAATCGGAACTTTCCACCAACGTCGGTTGTAAATCTGGCCGCCGCCAGGTACGATGGAGAATAGTACAGCCTTCCTTGGATTGGGATAGTCGGACGCCTTGAAGCGCTTGCGCGTCACTGAAGCGGAAGGGCGTCCGGTCGCGGTTGAATCCGGCGCCGCAACGACATCCTGTCCGGATGCGCTGCTCGAGACGATAAACCCAAACAAAAACAGCAAAATGAATACCTTCATAAATCGATTGTAAAAACACTTGAAAACGGGGGTTTATTGCACAAGGGCTTCCCGCTTTTGAGATTAGGGGCGCAACCTGATCCGCAGCTTGCGCAATAGACTCGAGGCTGACAGGCGTCGGCGCTACGCGCGCGCATTACCCGAGCCCTGCGCGCATGCGCCATTCGCGCAGTATTGCTCAGTCTTGCCTATGTGCTTAATTTTTTTCGAAAAAAACGTGATGAAGGGCGGCATGGCGACCGGGCGAGCGACGAGACTGCCTACGCAACTTATCGACTATGCGATAACGCTTATGCTAATTTTTGACAATGCTCCCGGGGGGGGCGTCGCATCATCTGCCCCAAAAACATAGCGAATACGATTTTTTTGAAAACACTAAATTTTATCTGTCCTGTTTTTTTGCGAATAAATTAACTTTGCGCTTGGATTTACGTACATAATTAAAGCATACCGCCATGCATTCTAATCTAAAAACAATCTTTGTTTTTGCTGTTCTCCTGATGCTCAACGCCATTGCGACGGCACAAATCTTCAAACCTGTGCCTCAACGCGTAAAAGACTTGCGCGAATCGGGCGCGCTCTTTGAACCTTACGCGCTCTTTGAACCCGCGCAGAGGGCGTATCCACCCGCCGCTGCCGCTGTGCGCCAAGGAACCTTCCTCACGCTGAGAAGCGAACAACTAAAAGCGCTGTGCGATGCCAGACCAGATTATATACGCTTAGAATTGCCGCACAACGGCGCGATGGTTTACATCGATCTTTACCAGTCCACCGCGCTCGCCGAGGACTTTGCGGTCAATACGAGTCTGGGCAAGGCGGATTACCTCCCCGGCGTGTATTATCAGGGCTGCCTGACCGGCGATTACCGCTCGTTGGCCTCTTTCAGCTTTTTTGAGGACGAGGTCATGGGATTCCTGAGTACTGAGGCTGCGGGAGATATGGAGCTGGGCCGACTGGATTTTCAGGCCAACGCCAAGGAATATATTTTTTACGCAGTCAAAGACCTACTTGCCGAGCGCCAGCCCTTCCAGTGCAAAGAAATGCACCCGCCACTGGACAACGACGGAGGCGGCAAGACCCCTGAAGGCAGTCCAGAAGCCCCTGGGTGCATTCAAGTGTACATCGAATGTGATTACGAGTTGTTTCAAAACAAAAATTCAATCGGCAACACCGTCAATTACGCAACCGGATTGTACAATCAGGTCAAAACGCTGTACAACAACGAGCAAATCAATTCCGCCATTTCCAGCATATTCGTATGGGTCACCCCCGACGAATACAGCACAAGCAGTTCTAACGATGCGCTCAACGAATTCAGGACGCTTCGCGGGACCAATTTTGCCGGCAATTTGGCGCACTTATTCTCGCTGGGGGGCAATTTTGGGGGAATAGCTTATGTAGATGTTCTTTGCGCGAAAAGCTACGGACACGCAGTTAGCGGTATCTCTGCAAGCTACCAGAATGTGCCTACTTATTCCTGGTCGGTCAACGTGGTCGCCCACGAAATGGGCCACAATGTCGGCTCCCGACATACGCACTGGTGCGATTGGCCGAGCGGCGCGTTGGACAACTGCTACACGCCCGAGGGCAACTGTCAGCCTGGCCCTGCGCCAACCAATGGCGGAACCATCATGAGTTATTGCCACTTAGTCCCGGGCGTCGGCATCAACTTCAACAACGGATTCGGCCCGGTTCCCGGCGACAAGATACGCGACGAAACGACCTATGCCGCCAACAACAACTGCATAGCCGCCAACTGCCCTGCGGCGCCCAGTTGCAACGCCCCTGTCAACATCACCGTCAGCAATATCACCGCCAACTCTGCCCAAATATCCTGGTCGGCCGTGGCCGGAGCCAACAACTACAGCCTGCAGTACCGCGTCACGGGCCAAAGCGCCTGGAACACGGTCAATAACATCAACAGTCCCTACACGATCAACAATATCAACCCTGAGACGACCTATGAATTTCAGTTGCGCTCCAATTGTAGCGCAGGCAGTTCGCCCTACTATGCCGGCGGTGTATTCACGACGCTGGCAGCCGGATGCAGTATGCCCACAGCCTTGCAAGTGACCAACGTCACCAACACTTCGGCTACCATCAACTGGAATCAGGTCGGCTCGCCTACCAACTGGGAGATAGAATATGGCTACTGGGG
>JBKBLI010000015.1:17992-39843 GCA_046296435.1 Saprospiraceae bacterium
AGCTTTCAACAGGGTTCAGGCATCACGGTGACTACTAACGCCAAGCCTTACACCATCACCGGATTGAACCACAGCCACAGCTATCAGTGCTATGTGCGCGCCAATTGCGGCGGAGACTACAGCGCCTGGGCCGGCCCCCTGGCTTTTCACCTGCCTTTGCTCAACGATCAGACCAACCAGGCAGTCAGCATCACGATCGGTCAGACCTGCAACGGGGTCAACCCATATAATAATATCGGCGCAACCATCTCCGCCAACGAGATCAACCCCATTCCATCCAATGGCGGCTACTGGGGTACAAACGCCAACCAAACCGTGTGGTTTAGCTTTGTGGCGCCCGCCTCCGGATCCGTCAAAATCACAACGGACCTGAGTCCGCAAGGCTCATTGGACGACACGCAAGTAGCCGTTTACTCTGCGACCAATCCGAGTCAGTACAACACCCACAGACTGCTCGCCGCCAACGAGGACGGCGGCAGCGTAGGCAATGGCTACAACGCCGTGTTGTACTACACCGGACTGACTGCGGGAACGACATATTACCTACAGATTGACGGCTACGGAAACCAGCAAGGGACCTTCTGCCTCGAAGTGCATGAGGACTTTGCGCTACCCAATCTAAGCGGCTCCTGCGTTGTTTACTCAGAGATCGTCAATGGATCCTCCAATCCCGACAAATGGTTCAACATCTACACCAAACCCAACGTGTTCAACATAGGTCTGCCCATAGCGGCCGTGAAAACCAATCAGAACTTGGGTACGGTAACGCTCAGGGCTACTCGAACCAATAATCCGCCGTTAGCAGGCGGCCATCACTACATGCAGCGTTACTTTGATTTTTCGTGTTCGGCCAACCCCAACTCGGCAAAAGAGGTCCGCCTGCTCTACACGGAAACCGAACTCAACAACCTCAAAGCCGCTTCAGGAAACAATGGCCCGGCAGCCGACCTGCTGGCCGACCACTACGACGGCCAAAATGAAGACTGCACGCCAACCAACAACAACGGCGTCACAACCACGCTGACGCCCTCGCAAGTTGTCTATATCGGCGCTTCAGACATCTTCTGGATGGACGTCACGGCGCCCGGATTTTCTGAAATAGGCGCGCGATTCCCCGCCGCGCCCTTGCCGGTCGAACTGCTCACATTTTCGGCGCAAGCGCGCGAACGCGACAACTTGCTCCAGTGGCAGGCTGCGTCCGAAGCCCATCTCAAAGAATACATCATCGAGCGTTCGACGGATGCGTACACAATGTGGCAGGCGCTTGGCGCCGCAAGACCGAGACCAGACATGCGCTACGCGTGGATCGATCCCGCGCCGCCAGACCGCGCTTATTACCGCCTGCAAATAAAGGATATAGACGGCTCCGTGAATTACTCCCCCGTGGTATTGGTAGCCCGTGCGCAGGAGGCATACGGGCTACTCAGCCTACGGCCCAACCCGGCCTCTTCACAGCTTGAAATTAGCTATCGCATCGACGCCGCAGCGACGTGTCTGTTGATTGTGACAGACGCGCACGGCCGTCTGATGCACCAAACTCCTTTGGCCGGCGACGCCAATACGCAGACGGTTATCACCGAGTCGTGGCCGCCGGGCCTGTACATAGCACGCATTGTTGGAGATGGATTGAGCAGAGAGCCGGCGCGGTTTGCGGTAAGCCGCTAAAAATGTATCCAGCCCGGGCGTTCAAAATAGGTTGGCGTATCCCAGGTGAAATTTGGCGGCCCGGAAATCGACGCCCAGGCCGATATCCTGACGTCCCAAAGCGGCGCTTATCCCGAATATCCCCCCGGCGGTCTCGATATTGAGACCCGCCCCAAAGCCCCATGGGCGTAAAAAAAATCGCCGATCCGCCGTAACGTTCTCAACGTAAGCATAATCCGTAAACGCCGCCATGAAAGCGTTGGCCCCCAACAAAATCCGGTATTCAAACGTGGCTACGGCATAGCGCGTGGCAAAAAGACTTTCTTCGTCAAAGCCGCGCAAGAGACGGGCGCCGCCGAGCCTGTATTGCTCGTTGTGGCGCACATCGCCCACACCATATACCCCCGCCCCCTGGGCGGCGAAGCGCAGCGCGCTGCGCTCCATCAAAGGCGCAAAAAACTCGACAAGTCCCTCGAATCGGTATCGGATTTGAGCGCCGCGTAGCCCGGCGTACAAACTTCCAAAATCAAAGTCGGGATCGGCAGCATCCCTCAGATTCTCAATGACCACATTGGGTAGTATCCGACTCAACCCGGCCCCGACCCGCAGGTTAGCGCGCCAGCCGCTGCGGGGGTTGAGGCGATAATCTAAGCGGTCGCTGTGCCAGGTCAGCCCAACAGCCGACTGCCGCAGATCAAGCGCGTCAGGCAGACGACGCTGTCTGAGCACGCTGAGGGTGTCAATCATTTGAAGTCCGGAACGCCGGTTCTCGACGAACAGGCGCAGAGACGTCAGCCCATCAAAATAATATATCGCGCCCATTTCGGCATGCGCATCTACCCACGTAGAGTCGCGCCTGAAAATATTCAGTCGGCCATCAAAACCGAAAGGCGTCCCGGCGATGTAGGGCAGATCGGCAAAAGCGTTGAGCTTCTGCGTTTCGGGACGCAATCGGTCGAATTCGAAGAGCAAGCGCTCGCCCTGATTAAACGCATTTTGGAAAGCCGCATTGACCGATCCGGTGATCAACATCCGACCCGCCGGGTCGGCGGGCTGCGGGAGTAAGCCCAGCACGAAATCGAAACGTCCGCTGCGCTTTTTTTTCAAAAACAGATTGACAATCGCCTCGCCGCCCTGAAAACTCACCACCGGGTCGCCTTCACTCTCGACAAAGAGCAAAGGGCGCAAGCGCTCGCGCAGCCGCATGATCTGCCGACGGCTATAAGGCTGCCCCGGTCGGATATTGAGGTATGCAGGAAGGTAGCCGCGGGGCAAGCGCAGGTCGCCATGCAGTTTCAAGGGCCCAAATTGAATGTAGGGTCCCCGCTCCACACGTATCACCCCCGACAAGTCGCCCCCTTCCCCTACCCTCAAGCTATCGACCCTCACGAGGGCGAAGGGATAGCCATTATTCTCCAGTCGCTCTAAGATACGCGCCTTTTGAGTTTCCAGTTCGATGGGCGAAAGCGGCTTGTATCGATACTTTTTTTCAGAAAAAAACACCCCAGCCGCAACAGACCGCCCCGAATTGGCCATACGAAGCGAATGCCATGAATAAACGGGACCGAGATACACCTGCGCCAGATATGCCTCGCCGGACAACGCGCATACCGTATCCGCCGACGCTGACCAATAGGCCCTGTTGCGCAAATAGCCAACCATGTCGGCCAGCGCAGACTCCGGCGTACGACCGCCGCTCAAGGCATACCAAAGGGTATCGCCCGAAACGCGAAGCGTTGTCTGCGAAAAGCCAGCCAAAGCAATTTGTAAAGCGCCGGAGTCTTCGCCTACAACGCCGAGTAAGGCGGGCGTCTGGGCATGGGCGAAATTCAGGTTTGTGGCGCAGGCAATGAGCGCAATCCATATCGATTTCACAAAACACATGACGCATGCGGCGCAATAAAAGTTGCATATCTGCCGAAGCCGGCAGCAAGCACAATACCCGCTACGGTTATGATTTAAGAAGAATTAAGCGTGAAGGTCTTTTTGACGACAAGATATTTCGCTAATTTAGTCACTTTTGAGAGGTGCAATACGGACATCGAAAGATATCCACGTACTTTTGTGCCAACAAAAAACAGTGCAAACAAATTGTTTTTACGCATTTAAGACCTTCTCTCGTATGAAGAACCTTCGATTCACGCTCGTCTTTTGTCTGGCAACCGGCTTTGCCTACGCCCAACAGTTGCCCTTCACCGTCATACCCAATCCGTCGCATGTCATCTCGCCCCCCTCAGAATTTGATTCCTACAGCAAAGATACGCGGGTGGTGAATCTGACCAACGCGCCGCTCAACGTGCAATGGGAACGCGTAATCATATCTGTCCCACAAGGAATGCAGACGCAGGTGTGCGATCCTAATTTGTGTTATTTGCCAACGGTCAATTCCCAAGAATTCACGCTCCAGCCCAACGATACGGCCGAACTTTTTGTGCACTTTCTGAACTTTTCCGGTCAGAGCGGCGTAGCCGAAGTGCATATCGTGCTGACCAACAAGGACAATCCAAGCGACGTATTCACAGCCATTTACACTTACGATTCGACCGTCTCCACCGGCGAAGGGTTCGACCCAAGCGCCGTTTTGCTTGCTCCCAATCCCGCTTCAGACTACTTCTTGCTGACTGACGACGCCCGCATCGAGCACGTCCGCGTCTATAGTCGCGACGGGCGTCCCGCAGCGGCATACCGAGCAATGCCGGGACAGCGTTATGAAATCGGCGCGCTACCTCAGGGCATGTATTTTGTCGCCTTATTCGACCGCGACAACCGCTTCGTTCGCGCTGTCGAACTGATCAAACAGTAAAGCCATACCGCCTAATCCCAATCCCAAAAAATCATGGGAGATTTATTTTTCTGCCCTGATCAACGTCAGTTGTTCAGGGCTTCCCATTCTGTTCATTTGGATAAATAGCGTATCGCGTCCGCCGAACGAAATCTGAACCATCTTCTCGATCTTTTTTTCGTCGCTGGCCGTAGTGTAGAGTTTATTGGCCTTCAAACGGTACTTGCCTGTTTCGCGCTGCGAACCATACTGCGCTGTATAAGCGTCGTCATCGCCAAACTCAAAGCGCACTGAAGCGACGTCGCGCCCCGTCGCGTCGCCCGCAACCGTCCATGCAATGGCATTCCAGGAGCCGACCAGTTGGCGCTTGTATTCGGGCTGAGGCTGACAAGCCGTCCAACAACCGAGCAAAAGAATAAAATATGCTATTTTTTTCATAAAATCTGCAAATTTAAAAAATAACGACCGATCTAAGCCTGAGATTGCCGTAGCCCAAATATCATTGTCATCAAAAAAAGACAATTGAAAAATTCGAAGCCTTTTTCAGGATATTATTTTGCTTTCTTGTAAAAATAAATTGATAATTTTGACATCCCGACGCGCGAAAAAAAAATCAAAATTCAATTATCCATATCGCTTAAAAATCTTAATATTGCAGCGTAAAACAATAAGCAGCGAACTATTGACGTCAATAGTTATGGGTTTGAACACAATGCAAAGCCGTTGGGTTCAACCAAAAGGAGCGGGCCCGTTTGTAAAAAATGCTATGGTCTGTTCGTGCCGGATTATCATCTTTTTTTTAATCATAAAACGAGTTTTGAGTATGTTGAACATCAGAGTAAATGCCCAACACTTCACAGCCGACCAGAAACTTCTGGATTTTATACAGAAGAAAATGGCAAAATTAGAGCGGTATTTCAAGCGAGAGGTTGACGTAGAGGTGAGTTTGAAATTACAGGATACCGGTAGTAGGATACATGACAAAATAACTGAAATACGACTAAATTCGCATAGCGGCTGGGTGGTTGACCGAAAAATCGCCAATACTTTTGAAGACGCCATCAACGCCTCGATCGATACGCTTCGTCGGCAATTGGTAGAAAAAAAAGACAGGCTACAGCACAGAGGCAAACGCGCCAGCGATAATTGATCCAAAAAAGCCCCGCAAGTTGAATACTTGCGGGGCTTTTCGCTCTTTTGACCGACCTTTGTGCGCCGACTGCCCAAAAACACACAAAGCACACAACCGACCATGCGCATTGACATTCTCAGCGTCGTGCCCGAATTGCTGCACAGCCCTCTGAATCATTCTATCATGCGTCGCGCTCAGGACAAAGGCCTTTTACACGTCCATTTGCATAATTTGCGCGATTACGCCCAAGGTAAGCACCGTCAGGTGGACGATTACGCCTTCGGCGGCGGCGCCGGCATGGTCATGAAGCCCGAACCCATTGCCGCCTGTATCGACGCCCTGACCCGGGAGCGGGCATACGATGCCATAATTTATATGACCCCCGACGGCGAGTTACTCAACCAAAAATTGTGCAATCGCCTGTCCCTGTTCGAAAACATGATCATCCTCTGCGGCCACTACAAAGGCGTTGACGAACGCATCAGACAGCGCTACATAACCCACGAAATCAGCATTGGCGACTACGTGCTTTCCGGCGGCGAACTTGCGGCTGCCGTCTTGACAGACGCCATCGGGCGCTTGCTGCCCGGCGTCCTCAACGACGAAACTTCCGCCTTGTTCGACAGTTTTCAGGACGACTTGTTAGCTCCGCCAGTTTACACCCGCCCGGCAGATTGGGAGGGCATGACCGTACCCGAAGTATTGCTCTCCGGTAACGACAAGCTGATCGCCGAGTGGCGTCACGAGCAAAGCCTCGAGCGCACCCGCCAACGCCGACCCGAATTGCTCGACAATCGCTAAGGTCCGACGCTATCCTCAAGCGCCGCGCAACGCTTACACAAGATAAGCATCTTCTCGTTGGCAGGCCCGGCGGCTGCAAACAAATAGACCTCGCCGCCATCTTTCAAGCGCAATCTTTTGCGCGTTTGTTCTGCGCTGTCCGGAAAGTTGCGCGCGCTCACATTCGCCTTGCCCGAAGGAATGCGATCCCGAACAAAACGAACATCGTATGGGCCGTAGTCCATCACCTCAAAAACGCGCGCAGGGATAAAAGGAATAAAGGTGTGGGCGACGTAAAGATGCGTGTGCGGGTGAAGTTTGAACAAACCCCAGCGGTGTGCGAACGACTTGAACAGGCCCGCCTTGAGGATAGCGGCGTCAGGTTCATAAAGGTAAGTCAGCGGCTCGCTCAGCGGAGCGGGCGCCGCCGCCTGTTCTTCCTCCAGGTCGAAATCAAACGTTTTTATGCCGGTCTTACCCATCGCGACAATGCTCGCAGGCATGCCCACACGAGCCTCCTCCGACAATAAAAACAACAACTCCTTGCATTCGCCGCCCACGCTCGCCGCCCATATCCGCCGCGTTTGGGGCAAATCGATCAACGCTGCCCGCAAGTCCAACATAGGGCTCAGCTTGATCAATACCTGCGGCGTGGCGGCTAAGAGTTTGGGCGCTAAAGCGCGCACATCGGGAGCGCAATCGGCGATGCGAAATACCCGTCGCCCCTTCGCGTCGCGCCTGGCGGGATCGACATAAATCAGATCGAACCGCTCCTGATTGGTTTCCATATACGCTTCTGCCTCCGCATGCACGCAGCGTATGTTGCGCACGGCCAGTCGCTCGAAATTGCGCGCAGCCGTTTCGCACAACGTTTCGTTGCGCTCCACATAGGTCACCCGTTCGAACGAAGCGCTCCAGGCCCATGCATCCACGCCCAGCCCCCCGGTCAGATCAAGCGCCGAAGCGCCTTTGAATAGAGAAGCCTTGAACCGCGCCATGCGCTCCGAAGAGCACTGCTCGACCGACAGACCAGAGGGTATCTCGATCTCCGGAAAACTCCATGATGGCGCCTTCCGACGCAGCGTTTGCAACCCTTTGATTTGCGAGGCTACATAAGCAGCGTCCAAATCAGCGCGCCCGGATGCTATCAACGCCGCCCGCGCGGGATCCTCATCAAGGTAACGGCGAATAAACTCCGTGCTCGTCGAATCGCGTTTCACGGTGCAAAATTACGCTATATCGATTTTCCTTTAAAAAAAAAGCCCAACAGATAGGCGACGCCCCAAACTGCTTGAACTTTCGAAGCGCCGCCTCCGCTTAAGCGACGCCTTCGGAAACCCTGAACACGGCCAAATCCTGCACATAGCCTTGAGGCAATTTCAGAAATGGCCGCGCCGTTTTTGATACGGACCATACAACTTAACACACAAGCCATGGAGTTTTCCATCAAAAATGCATTTGCGCTGACTATTGTCATGGCGTACGCCGCATCGGGCGTCTGCGCTCAAACGAAATACGCGGAGTTAGACGAGCAGACCCGACGACTACGCCTGACAAAAAAGGCAGATATCCCCCAATTGGCGCGAATTTTGACCCAAAATTGTAAAGACGAAACAGAAAAGTGCCGCGCCTTTTTTGTCTGGATATCCGAAAACATCACTTACGATGTTGAAACGCTCGAAAGACAAAAAGCCCGGAACACAAAGGGCTTAGCCTCGCAGGAAGCAACCGAGGTCTTGATCCGCCGAACGGGCGTTTGCGAGGGTTACGTCAGTCTTTTTATCGAACTTTGCCGGGAGGCAGGCATCAGGACCATCCGCATCCCGGGCCACAGCAAATCGGGAGGAAGGGTGGCGGGCGTAGGGCATGTCTGGCTCATGGCTTACGCCGACGGATATTGGCGCCTGATCGATCCGACATGGGGAAGCGGATATCAAGATTCAGACACCAAAAAGTTTCAAAAAAAACTGTTTGAAAATTATTTCGACGCCGACCCCGAGTCGCTCATCCAAACCCACTATCCATCCGATCCGTTGGCCCAAATGCTTCCCAAACCCATTACTTTCGAAGCCTTTACAAACGGAATCCCGCCCGAACGCATCCGCCAAAAGGCCGAGCCTGACGATCTTACGGGATTCTATGCATGGCCGGACAGCGTCGATGCCTGGCTCCGGCTTCCTCCGCAGATGCAGGCCCTGCGCGCCGCCGAGCGCGCACTGCGACTCAACCCCGGTTACGGCGAAGCGCTGACCCGGGTAGGCGCCTGGCACTATGATCAGGCCGTAGAACAATTTAACCAAATGATCGATCACTCCAACGCGCTTGCCGCCAAACGACAAAAAAAATCTCGCGAACAACTCGAAGAAGACATCAGACAGATAAACCGCATTCGCCAGAGCATAAAAACAGCCGAAAGTTTTTTTGAAAAAGTAAATCGCGACGACTACGCATGGCGCAACGCCGGACCTTACCTCCAAAGCCTGAGCGAACTTCAAAAAAATCTCAATCGCTTCGAAACCAACATCCGAAGGGATTATGATAGCCCTTGAGCCGCTCCGTTGTAAGCGCCTGTAACCTCTGCCGCCAATCGCCGGCATTGCTGAAACGCCGCGACGGCATACCCTGTTATGCTTCAGATTGCCGATGAGGCGCCTGAATAAAGGCGGGATGTCCAAATCGGCCGTTAGCGAGAGCGGTCATTCGATTGATCAAACTTTTCGGCAAAAGCCGCGTTTCATGTGCGAATAAAAATGCCTGACAAACGCATTCATCCATGTTTCAGCAAAAAAACATCGCCATAGTTGGCGCTTCATCCGGTATAGGCCTGGCCTTAGCCCAACGCTTGCAGGACGCCGGCGCCAATTTATGGACCTACAGTCGCCGACGTCCGCAGGGCCTGGCTCCGCAGATATTCTGGGCCGAAACCGACGTCCTGACTCCGGAGTTTGAGTTGCCCGAATTGCCGGATCAATTGCACGGCATCGCATATTGTCCGGGTAGCATAAACCTCAAGCCTTTTGGGCGCATCAGTCGGACCGACCTACAACGCGAGATGGAAATCAACTTTTTGGGGGCTTTCCGCGTCCTCCAACTGGCTTTCCCCAAGCTCAAGGCGGCACAGGGCGCAGTCGTGTTGTTCAGCACCGTAGCCGTACAGACCGGCATGCCCTTTCACAGCAGTATTGCCGCATGCAAAGGCGCCGTAGAAGGTCTCACCCGCGCGCTGGCCGCCGAATGGGCGCCCACTGTAAGGGTCAACGCCATAGCGCCCTCGCTGACGGATACGCCTCTGGCCGCGGCGCTACTCAGTAACGACGAAAAGCGCCAAAACGCCGCCGCGCGCCACCCCCTCAAAATAGTGGGAACGCCTGAACAACTGGCATCCCTGGCCGCCTACCTCCTCAGCGAACATGCCGCCTTTGTAACGGGGCAAATCATCCATGCCGACGGCGGCATCGGATCGCTTAAGACCTCCTAAACTCAGCGATTCCTCCGTCGGTCGTAGTTCAAACGACCTGGGCGCTCCTGACGGCGCTCCTGCAAACGGCGTAGCAGCGACTCTCTGAACTCGCGCTCAGCGTAAGGCAATCGCGCTATCTTTGAGGGAGGAAGCACTTTGCGAAGTTTTTGAGTCATTTCGATCTCTAACTCCAACTCGTTGCGGCGCCAATCAAAATGGTTTTTGATCAATTCGTCGGCCTGTTCGTTGCTCATGGTGCGCAGTTCTTCAAGGCTGCGGCGGTTGCGACGCATGATTTTCTCTCGACGCTCGTCGTATTCGTTGTAAATGGGCCAAAACATCTGCGCTTCCTCTGCGCTGAGGTCCAACACGCGCGTAAACACTTCCGCGCGCTGCGCTTTGACGACTTCGCCGGGTCTTTGCTGCGACCTGGCGGCTGAAGCCGCCCATACAATCAACCCCGCAACCAGACAAGTTTTAACAGTCGGGCACATCTATACTTTATTTTAAGGTGTCAAAATAAATCATGGATTTCGTCCTCGCTGAGATCCTCTATCAACTTATCCCACAACGCATCCAAGTCTTCGTGGTCTTCGACGGGAGCCAAGGACTCCAGTTGTTCGGCATCGAGGTATAGCAGTTCTTTGTCGAGGTATTCCGCGGCAAGGGCGGCTGTCAACTCACTGCCGGACGCCTCGGGCGTATCTCTGTATCGCACGAAGCCCCAAACGCTGACGATCAGAACTACCGACGCGGCGGCCGCCCATGCAAGGCGACTGCCCCACAGCCGCCGGGGGGCGGCAGGTGCGGAAGCCGGCAAAACGCGGCGCAACGCCGACTCCCAATAGCCCGCCGGCGGCTTCGGGTGGGGAATATCGCTGCGCTCGTAGGCGCTGAGCAAAGGAGCCAGTTCGGCCAACTCTTCTTCTAATTTTTTCTCTTCGTGTCTCATGTCTGGTCAAATTTGTGATTGGCTGTCGCGCAAATGACGTTCTACCTTTTTAAGCGCATGGTGAAAAGACGCTTTAAGCGCGCCAACCGAAGTGTCGAGTATCTGGGACATTTCTTCGTAAGACATCTCCTCGAAATACCGCAAATTAAATACGGCCCGCTGTTTGTCCGGCAGTTCGCGAATTGCAGCTTCCAAAGAACGCCACGCTTCATCGGTATCCCACCAAGGATCGGCGTACATCCGACCAAGCTCGCGCGCACCCTCTTCGCCCATGCCGGACTTGCTTTTGTGCTGGAGAAAGCTAAGCGCTTCATTGGTCGCCACCCGATACAGCCAGGTGTAAAACCTGGAGCGGCCTTCGAATTGCCCGGCATGCCGAAACACTTTGATCAGGGTTTCTTGCAAAATATCGTCGGCATCGCTTGGGTTGTCGCACAAGCGGTGAATGTGGCGGTAAAGACGGTCGCCATAACGACTGATCAAAACCCGAAAACCACGGTCGCGGTCTTTGTCCGAGCGCAACATCGCTAAAATCGCCGCATCGTCCAGAGTTTCTCCTGTGCGCAAACTATTCCGATTTTGCACTTAAGACGCACGTTACAACCCAAGGTTTAACTTCCGGGCAAAAAAATATCGGCGGCGGCATGCCAAGGGCGCGCCACAAATGACCAACCCGCGCGGATGCGACGGACATCCGCACGCCTTTCAGCCTATTTCTTTTTTGCAAAAAGTATTATCCGCCTGTATTTCGCGTTATGTCTTACAAAAGGAACGACGCTTTTTTTTCAGAAATACGCCATGTATAGACGCATACTCATCGCTCCGGACGCATTCAAAGACGCCTTGTCCGCCCCGGACGTATGCCGCGCCATAGCTGCCGGCATCTGCCGCGCGCTTCCCGACGCCGAAATAGCGACCTGCCCCATATCTGACGGAGGCGAAGGCGCATTGGAGATCCTGGCCGAACGACTCGGCATGGAGATTGTGGAGGAGATTTTCTGCGGACCGCTCGGCCCGCTCCACGCGCCTCGTCCGGCCCGTTACGGCTATGCGCCCGACCAAAAACTGGCTTTCGTGGCGCTCACCGAGACCGCAGGGCTTCAACTGTTGCCCCCTGAGCAACGAAACCCGCTGCGCACAACGACTTACGGCGTAGGCATGCAGATCCGTCACGCGCTCGCGCGCGGCGCCGAGCGCGTCGTCGTCGCTATAGGCGGTAGCGCCACCAACGACGCCGGAGCAGGTATGGCCGCCGCGCTGGGTTGGAAATTTGCGGACAAGGCTGGGCGCAAATGGATACCCACCGGCGGAACGCTTGCGCAGATCGCGCACGTCGAAGCGCCCTCCGATCTCCCCAAAGCGCAGTTTACCGTGCTCTGCGACGTGCAAAATCCGCTCTACGGACCAAGCGGCGCCGCCTACACCTATGCCCGCCAAAAAGGAGCTTCGGAATCCGAAATCCCCTTGCTCGACGAGGGCCTCAGACACCTTGCGCGCCTACTGCCCGACGGCGACCGCGTAGCGCAAGCGCCCGGGGCCGGAGCCGCAGGCGGCATGGGCTTTGGGTGCATGTTTTTCCTCAAGGCCGAAACGCGGCCCGGCGCCGATGCCATAATGGACCTGCTAACGTTCGAGGACAAACTCATGTGGGCGGATGTAGTCGTCACCGGCGAAGGCAGCATAGACGCCCAAACCCTTCACGGCAAACTGATCAGACGGCTCTGCGAGCGCGCGGCCCGCTATGGCAAAACCGTCGTCGGACTGTGCGGTCGCTTGAGCGCCACCCCCGACCAAATCGCCCGGATCGGTCTGAACAAAGCCCTTTGCATCAACCCGACCATGATATCTGACCTGCCCCTCATGCTCTCGCTCACAGCCCAACGCCTTGAAGAAACAGCCGCAGAACTCGCCGCAAGTTGGGCGAGGCATAAACCCTGAACCCCGGCGCTTGAAGCGGACAAAATAGGTAAAGCACGGCAGACCCAGACGCTTGAAACGGCAGAGACTCCCTTACAAAGCGCCGGACCAACCTTTGCACGCAATTTGACTTTACTTTAATTTTTGCATTATTCTGCAATGTAGTCCGGCGCTTTAAACGAGGCGCTTAATTTTGCGCCCGATTTTGAAAAGTGGGCGTCAACAGGCCCAAAAATTAAAAATGAATCGTGGAATACTGGACTCAAGATTTTTTGGTCAAGCTGACCACTCCGTTCTTTGCGGCGCTTATCCTCATCGAAATAACTGCATCGGTTTACCACAAAGCCCGACAGTATTCAAAAAAGGAAACCCTGTACAATTTTTATCTCATGGCGGCGAATACCCTTCTCGAATTGAGTATCCGGGGCGGGTATCTGGCCATATTGCTCTGGGTCTATCAATCCCGAATCTGGGATTGGTCGCGGGATTGGGCGTACTGGGCGATACTCATCCCGGCTACTGATTTCGTTTTCTATTGGATCCACCGAGTGGATCATTTCTGTCGCTTGTTCTGGGCCGTACATGTCACCCACCACTCGTCGGAAGAGTTCAACCTGAGCACTGGCTACCGCTCTTCGGTGCTGGAGCCCGTGTACCGGTTTGTGTATTTCATTCCCCTGGCCTGGCTTGGGTTTCAACCCCTTGACATCCTGTTTGCCTACTCGTTCACCCAACTCTACGGAATACTGGCGCACACCCAAAACGTGGGCAAATTGAGCATCCTCGAGTATATTTTTGTCACACCCTCGCACCACAGGGTGCACCACGCTTCTAATCCGCTGTATCTAGATAAAAACCTCGGCATGTTCCTCATCATTTGGGATCGTCTGTTTGGCACATTTCAAGAGGAAATCAGCCCAGAGGAGTACGAGCCAATCCGGTACGGATTGACCAAACCGATAGACAACCCCGGGCCTATCCGCATCATTACGCATGAGTTCGAAAGTATCATACAAGACCTGCGCCAGCCCATATCCTGGCGACACAAAATTGGATACCTTTTCGGCCCGCCCGGCTGGAGCCACGACCAAAGCCGCATGACCTCCGAACAAATGCGTCAAACCGTACGGCACACGATGCAACAACGTACGACCGAAAATAAACAGGAAAATCCACCTGATAATATGCGTATGCCATCCGCCTGCTAAACCCTTGGGTCTGCGCGCAGCCCGCCGCTCCTACCCCCGCGACATGATTTTTTTTCAAAAAAATAGGCATGCGAAAGCGTTGATGCGGCGCAGGAGGCCATTCCCCGGTCTCGCGCATTTCTTTACAAAAAAACGGCCGCGCGAACGCAGTTGAGGGTTCAATTGCCTCAAATTTTTAAACATTTAGTTTTTTTCAAAAAAAAATCCGATAAAAAAACATTTTGTTTTATTTTTGCAGCCTGTTTCCTCTTTTACAACAAATAACAACTCATGGCACAGGCTTACTCCACCCAAAGCGGCGGCAAAAGGCGCATCCAATACCGCCCACAAACAACAAGCCCAAAAAAGTTGGATGAAAATACCTTATTGAAACTCGCCCTACTGTTTTTGATCGCTTATCTGCTGCGCGACCGCATTGGCGCTGTACCGGGCTATCCGGCGAACGCAGCAGGCGCGGGACCGGAGGCGCGGGCAATAGGTGTGGCGTTACGTGAAACACGCACGGCACATTTCAATTCAGACGACGAAGCCCCGTCTGAGCGCTTTGCTCAGGAACAAGCGCCTGACACTCGGATCGTACCCATTGTGGACCCGCAATTTAGCGATGCCTCCGAGCGCGCAAAACAAATCAGGCTAAAACAGTACCGCGATTATGTGGACCGCTTTGCGCCGGTTGCCGTGGCCGAAATGCGCCGCTATGGCATACCTGCCAGCCTCAAACTGGCCCAGGCGCTACTCGAAAGCCAGGCAGGCGGCAGCGACCTGGCGCAAAAGGCCCACAACCACTTTCGCCTGAAGTGCTTTTCCCAAAAATGCGCGACTGCGCATTGCGTCAACTATGTGGATGGCGCGCACAAGGAATTTTTTGTCCAATATCCAAACGCCTGGGGGAGCTACCGGGCGCACAGTGAGTTGCTCAAAAACAATGCCCGCTACCGACAACTTTTCAGATACCGGCAGGATGACTACATTAGCTGGGCGAGGGGTTTGGTAGCCGTCGGCTACGCTGCCGACCTCCAATACGCCGATAAACTAATCGCAATAATTCAGCATCTGCAACTCGACCGCTACGACGAGGAATAATCAACCTGAGCGGTCCGTTTTTCGCTCTATCGACGAAATATCGGAACGTATGAGCCAAAAGCCCTAACTTTGCACCGCAGTGCATGCCGTCGCAAACGGCGCGCTGCCAATCCGCTCTTTCTCTTCGGACAAGGGGCGTCAACATATTGGGACAGGCGATTCGTTGTCCTGTCCCATTTTGTAAGCGAGCAAACGATTGGGCCTCGAGGGCCTGTTTTTGTCGCCGGCGGCTGCGCCTTATATGCCGGATTTGCGGTAAGGGTGCAAACGAAAAGATCGCATGGGGCCAGATTCGAAAAGCGCCCGCGTTGCGCAGCGCTGTTGGAGTGCATTTTGATATGTTTCAGAAGAATCTTTTTGAAGGAAAAACGGTATTGGTCAGCGGTGGAGGCAGCGGCATTGGCCTCGCCATCGCAAAGGCTTTTTTGGGTCTGGGCGCGCGCGTGTGGATTGTCGGACGCAACGAAACCCGTTTGAACGAAGCGCTGGCCGTGCTGAGCGCCCCGGGCAAAGCGCACAGTATGGCCGTCGATATCCGTCAACCCGAGCAGGCGGCATTGCTGGCCGACGCCATTGCCTCCACAGGCGAAGGTCTCGATGTGCTGGTGAACAATGCAGGCGGCCAGTTTCCCAGTCCGGCCGTCGATATCAGCCCCAAAGGCTGGCAGGCGGTGGTCAATACCAATCTCAACGGAACCTGGTACATGACCCAAACCATGGCGCAGCGCTTTATGCTGCCGGCCCAAAGCGGCGTCATTGTCAATATCGTGATGAACATGTACCGCGGATTCCCGGGCATGGCCCATTCGGCGGCGGCCCGCGCGGCGGTATCTAACCTGACCAAAACCCTGGCCGTGGAGTGGGCGCGCAAAGGCATTAGGGTCAACGCTATCGCTCCCGGCATCATCCAAAGCAGCGGACTGGATCAGTATCCGCCAGAGCTGACCCGCGACCTGGCCTCCAAAATACCGGCAGGCCGTCTCGGCAGCGTAGAGGAGGTCGCCTCCTTGGTTCTGTATCTCGCCTCGCCTTTGGCTGCATACATCACGGGCGACACGATTTATATGGATGGCGGATCTCGGCTTTGGGGCGATTTTTACCCGCTGGACGACTACTGACCACGCAGGGCGTCCGCTCCCCCGTCCCTTTTGCATACGGCATACAACCCAATGAAGCGCGCTTAGATTTTTTTCAAAAAAAACGCACATGAAGCTGCTTTTTGCACCCCTTTCACTCTGCATCATCGTTGCAGTCAACGCCTGTAAAATGGATCAAACACCCAAATCTGAATCGACGCAACGCGCCGAATATGCCATTGCCCTACACGGCGGCGCCGGCGCTGTCAGTCGCAAAAACATGCTGCCTGAGATGGAAAAAGAATATCGCGAAGCGCTTGAACAGGCGCTGCAGGTGGGCGAGCGCATTCTTCAATCAGGGGGCGACGCTCTGGACGCAGTGACAGAGACGGTGGTGTTTCTGGAGGATCATCCGCTTTTCAATGCCGGACGCGGAGCTGTATTTACTTACGACGGACACAACGAACTGGACGCCAGCATCATGCGCGGCTCGGACCAGGCGGCCGGCGCCGTCGGCGGCCTGCGTCGCATCAAAAACCCCATCCGCCTCGCCCGGCGGGTTATGGAAAACTCGCCCCACGTCCTGCTGATGGGCGAGGGCGCCGAGCAGTTTGCGCGCGAACAGGGCATGGATACCATCGATCCGAGCTGGTTTTACACCGAGCAACGCTGGCGATCGCTCCAAAAAATGAAAGCGCAAGCCGATAAAACGGGCATGCTCGATCCCCGCAGCCCCTTGCGATTTGGCACCGTGGGCTGCGTAGCTCTGGACAAAAACGGACATTTGGCCGCCGCTACCAGCACCGGCGGCATGACTGCCAAACGCTGGAACCGCATCGGCGATTCGCCCATCATTGGCGCCGGCACATATGCCGACGATGCCGTTTGCGCAGTCTCATGCACCGGACACGGGGAGTACTTCATCCGATATGCGGTGGCGCACGACCTGTGGGCGGCCATGGCCTACCGCAACATGCCCCTTGAAGATGCCGCCAAGTGGATCGTAAACCAAAAATTGGTTGAAAAAGGCGGCGAAGGCGGCCTGATCGCCGTCGATAAGCAAGGTAACGTAGCCATGCCCTTCAATTCCGACGGAATGTACCGCGCTTTTGCCAAACCGGGCGAGCGCGGCGTATTTATTTATCAAGAATAAGACAAGCACAGTGAGCGCTTTTTTAGACGAACTCAAACGCCGGCGCACTTTTGCCATCGTGGCGCACCCGGATGCCGGCAAAACAACCTTAACCGAAAAACTGCTGCTCTTCGGCGGCGCCATACAGACCGCCGGAGCGGTCAAAAGCAATAAGATCAAAAAAAGTACGGTATCGGACTTCATGGAGATCGAACGCCAGCGGGGCATTTCGGTGAGCACTTCGGTTATGGGCTTCGAATACCGCAATCTTCAGATCAACATCCTCGATACTCCGGGTCACGAGGACTTCGCCGAAGATACCTACCGCACCCTGACGGCCGTGGACTCGGCCATCGTGGCGGTGGACGCAGCCAAAGGCGTGGAGACGCAAACCGAGAAACTAACCAAGGTGTGCCGCATGCGCGATACGCCCATCATTTTTTTCGTCAACAAATTGGACCGTGAAGGACTTGATCCTTTTGACCTGATGGACGAAATCGAGCAAAAACTCTCCGTCAAGGTGCGGCCACTGTCCTGGCCGATCGGCATGGGACAGCGCTTCAAAGGGGTGTACAACCTGTATGAGCGCAAACTGGCGCTCTTTAATCCGCATGGCACGCAAGACGCCTCCGAAGTAATCGTATTCGACGACCTGGCGCATCCCGACCTGGAGCGACACATCGGCGAGTCGGCGGCGCGCGCGCTGCGCCACGACGTGGAGATGATCGAAGGGGTGTACCCCGTATTCGACCGCGAAAACTACCGCAACGGAAGCGTTTGCCCCGTATTCTTTGGGTCGGCTGTCAACAATTTTGGCGTTAAAGAAATGCTGGATTGTTTTGTCGAGATCGCGCCCGAACCGCTCTCGCGCGAAGCGGAAGAACGCATCGTCAAACCCGACGAGGAACTCTTCAGCGGTTTTGTTTTCAAGATATTCGCCAATATGGACCCCCGGCACCGGGATCGCATCGCTTTCATGCGCATTTGTTCGGGTCGCTTCGAACGCAACAAAAACTACCGCCATGTGCGGTTGGGCCGCGATCTGAAGTTTTCGAACCCCACCATGTTCATGGCCAGCAAGAAAACGCTGCTCGAAGACGCTTACCCCGGAGACGTCGTGGGTTTGTACGATAGCGGCAATTTCAAAATCGGCGACACCCTCACAGAGGGCGAAGTTCTTCACTTCAAAGGGATCCCGCGATTCAGCCCCGAACTCTTTCGCTACGTCGAAAATGCCGATCCCCTCAAGCAAAAGCAGTTTGCTAAAGGCTTAGAGCAACTTATGGACGAAGGCGTGGCGCAAATGTTTATCCGCCAAAGCGACGGCCGACGTATCATCGGCGCCGTAGGCGCGCTCCAGTTCGAAGTGATCCAACATCGATTAGAAAGCGAATACGGCGCCAAGTGCCGCTATGAGCCTGTCAATCTGCACAAAGCCTGCTGGGTGCGCAGCGATGATCCAAAGGCTTTTGAAGAATTCAAAGAAAGACGCAAACGCGATATCGCCAAGGATAAGGAAGGCGCCTGGGTCTTCCTGGCCGAAACGGCCTGGACGCTCCAGACAGTGCAGGAGAATTTCCCCAAAATTGAGTTTCGGTACATCTCTGATTGACCGAATCTTTGAAAAAAACTTGAGGCAAAAACGTTCGTACCCTTTCCGCTCAATCACCCCTGCCACATTACTAAGCTTACAAAACATGAAAAAAACAGCCATAGTTGCAATACTATCGCTCACTTTGAACATGAGCGGTTTCGCACAACTAACCCCTTTTCAGATTGCACTAGAACCTGTAGAAATAAATGGGCTTGACGGATTACAGGCATATGCTTGGGGCCAACACAACGGAAAATGGTTAATTATCGGCGGCCGCCTGGACGGACTGCACCGACGACAACCCTTTGCCGCTTTTGACCTGGCGGGACACAACGATCAATTGCTGGTAGTAGATCCGGTAGCAAAAACCAAATGGTCAGCGCCTTTGTCCTCGCTTCCGGCTGGCTTACGAGAACAATTAAGCGCTACGAACATGCAGTTTTATCAAGAGGGCGACTACCTGTACTTGATCGGCGGCTACGGATATAGTAACACAGTCCAAAACCACACAACCTATCCTAATCTCAGCGCCGTCAAAGTGCCAGAAGTCATCCAAGCCATTGTTGCCGGCACTCCTTTCGCAGCCCATTTCAGACAAATAACCGATACCATGTTTGCCGTTACAGGCGGATACCTCAACAAGATTTACGACACATTTTATCTGACAGGCGGTCAAAAATTCATTGGCAGGTACAACCCCATGGGGCCTAATCATGGGCCGGGTTTTGTGCAAATCTATACCAACGCCATAAGGCGGTTCAAGATTTACGACAACGGTTCGACCATCTCAGTTATTCATATGCCCGAGATATACGACGCCGAAAATCTGCACAGAAGGGACTACAATGTCGCGCCGCAGATCATGCCCTCAGGACAGGAAGGATTGACGGCGTTTTCGGGAGTGTTCCGCGCAGACGCCAATCTTCCATTCCTGAATTGCGTAAATATAGATAGCGCAGGCTATGCCGTCAACAACGCCTTTACGCAATACTACAATCACTACCACTGCGCGCACCTCCCCCTTTACAGCGCAGCTAACAACGAAATGCACACCGTGTTTTTTGGCGGTATCGCCCAATATTACGACGACGCAGGTACGCTTGTCAAAGACGACAACGTGCCATTTGTAAAAACAATAGCCAGAGTCACGCGAAGCGCAGACGGATCCATGGCCGAGTACAAATTGCCCGTCGAGATGCCCGCGCTGCTCGGCGCAGGATCAGAGTTTATCCCGCTCGAAAATCTGCCCCAGTATCCGAACGGCGTTTTCAAATTAGACGAGTTTTCGGCAGATACTACCCCAATAGGATATATCTACGGCGGCATAAGCAGTACGGCGCCCAATATCTTTTTCAGCAACACCGGCACGCAGAGCAGCGCCAGCAGCCAGATCTTCAAAGTGTTTGTCCTCAAAAATGTAAATGTTGGACTTGACATCCTGAACGATCAAAACGCCGGATCCCTACAAATGCAGATATACCCCAATCCGAACAACGGCGCCTTCAAGGTGGCCTTCCACCTCGAAAAAAGCGCGAGCGTCAAGCTAATCCTCAGCGATGCGCAGGGAAAACCGATCAAACAAACCACGCTGACAAACCTGTCAATCGGGCAAAACACGTACACATACGAGGCGCCACCCTCCATCCCGCAGGGCATTTACTATCTCACACTCGCGACGGAATACGGCAGCGCCAAACAAAAAATTGTACTCAAGCGTTGAGCGCGGTTCTCCTGCCCCCCCGCCCGAAAGCCGCATCCCCCCTTTCACAGACCGAACAAAACAAATCAACAATCGCCGCGTTTGTCTTTTCTGACGTTCAAACAAAAGCAGCCCTATGTTTGTCGATACCGAGCGACCCAATATCATCGAACTGAGGAACATCACCCAGCACTATCCGGGTCACGACGCCCCGATCATCAAAGATTTGGATTTTCTCGTAGAAGACAAGCCCGACCAAGGGCAGTTTGTCGTCATTCTCGGCGCCTCAGGATGCGGAAAAAGCACCCTGCTGCGCTACATCGCCGGTATCCAGCAACCCAGCTCAGGCCAGGTGCTGCTCCGCGAAAAACCCATCGCCCAGTCAGGCGTGCGCGCCGGAATGGTATTCCAGCAGTACTCCTCGCTCCCTTGGCTTACCGTGCTCGACAACGTCGCGCTGGGACTCAAACTCCAAGGCGTCGAAGAAAAAGAGCGCCGCCGCCGTTCCTTAGAGATGATCGAACTGGTCGGCCTGCTCGGTCACGAACACAAGTACGCCGCCTATCCTACCCTCTCCGGCGGGCAGTTACAACGCGTAGCCATCGCCCGCAGTCTCATGTCAAATCCCGAAATCCTGCTGATGGACGAACCATTCGGCGCGCTCGACATCAACACCCGGTTACAAATGCAGGACATGCTCGAAGACATCTGGCTCAAGTTTCATCCCACCATCATCTTCGTCACCCACGACATAGAGGAGGCCGTATATCTCGGCGATGATATCTACATCATGGCCGCCAACCCCGGCCGTTTTGCCCATCACATCAAAGTGGATCTGCCCTTCAACCGCGACCGCGAAGTCAAACACAGCTCCAAATTCAACGATCTGGTGCGTCAGGTAGAAGACAAAATGATACAAGTAGCGCAAATATCTGCCGTACAATAGGCAAGGCGCGCTACCTTTGCGGCCTTATTAAAAAAAAGAGATTTCCATATGATGAAGCATACCATCCTCAACGTCTTGGCCATCATTTCGTTATGCATGCCCCTAATTCCCGCCAGTTGTCAGAACGACAAAAAAGCCAGCAAAATCAAAGTACCGGCTGAATTAGTAAAGTACGCCGAAAAAGCCGCCGGAATCAAATATCAAGAAAAACTCAACCAAGCCCTGGCGGGCGACGTCAACGCCCTCATTTTGCTGCTCGATTTCCACCGCTATGCCGACGGCGCCGAAGGCAACATGCACAGCGACGTGTTGCTCGAATTGCTCTACGCCGTAGGCGACGAAACCTTCGCCACGGGCTGTATGGGCGTCAAACCCAAACTCAAATCAACCGTTATCGAGCGCATGGTATTCGCCCAAGGCCGCACAGGCAAACCCGAACTCAAATC
>JBKBLI010000015.1:39938-51672 GCA_046296435.1 Saprospiraceae bacterium
AAGCCCCCATCGCCGAATGGGCGCCCAAGACCTTCGCCATACTGACCGGCGGAATCCTGCCCGCAGACCCAAACGCGCCATCAGGCGAACTCACGCCGGCGCCGCAAGAAACCAGCGTGGCCCCTACCGACGCTGCAAGCCCGCAGCCGGCAGATCAGGCCCCCGCAGCCTCACCCTCGCTCACCGCCCCGAGCGCCAACCCCGGCGCCCTTGCCGCTCCACAGCCGCAAGCCGCCGATGAGCAGGCGCCATCGGGCCGCAAAAAGAAGAAAAACAAAGAATAAGCCGCTCACTCCTCGCTACCGCCCCGCCCCTTTGGGCCTCGCCCCTGCCAAATCAGCGAAAAAGCCGGCGTCACGCCCAGCGCAGCGTGCCACTCCGCCGCCGCGTCGAGTCTCAGCCCGCCCAGCGGGCTGAGACCCACCCCCAACGAAGCCCTTGGCGGATTGCTCCGCACCCCGGCCCTAAACCAGATCCGATCTACCGGTCGGTAATTAAAACCAAACTTCAACTGAAGCGGACTGAGCAGTTCCTTCTCGGCCTCGCCCGAAAGCGAGAACGTCTGCGAAGCCTCCCAGCATGCGCCCAGGCGAATCTGATTGCGCATCAATTCGCCGCCGAGACGCTGCTGAAAAGGATTGTTCACTTGCGCGCCGATCCACAAATCCGGCAGCGCACGCGCCAAGGCGCCCACTCCAAAACTTAGTCCATTCTCCGCTCCGTACTCCGGCGCCGAGACTCGCATAAAATCGAAACCGGCGCCTACGTACAACTTATCCGCCAGACGGCGGGCGTATTGCAGTCGCGCCCGCTGCTCGCCGTACTCCGGGATGCCCGAAAAAGCGTAGTCAACACCCACAGCGCTGAGCCTGTCCAGCCCGAAATAGGCTTGCAAACGAGCCGTACGCCAGTCGCCGATCGCATAAGGCAGACCCGACGCCGCCATCAATCCGAAGCCGCCAACCCCCAAGGCAGGCAAAGCGTCATTGCCCCCCGACCCGGCGTCGAGTCGCGGATAAGCCACCGTGGCGTCGCCCATACCCAAAGCTGCAGCCGGCGGCAGCGGCGGGCCAAAAACCTGAGCGCGCAGGTCGGCGACGCTACAAAACATCAAAAACGCAATCGCAATACGCAACATCGTTCAAATAGTTTTTTTTGTAAAAAAAGGCGTGGTTAAAGGGAAAAGGGGGACGGGCTCGACCCAAAGCAAGTATTTCCTCAAAAAAAGTGCTTAGAAAATCATTCAAACAGCGTGCCCTTCAGTTGTGGAGGCGTCACGCCTGCATGGCGATAAGCCTTTTCGGTGGCGATGCGGCCGCGCGGCGTGCGCTGCAGATATCCCTCCATAATCAAAAAAGGCTCGTGCACTTCTTCAATGGCGCCCGACTCTTCGCCCACGGCGGTCGCGATAGTGGTCAACCCCACCGGTCCGCCTTTGAACTTGTGGATGATCGCGTTCAGGATGCGGTTGTCCATCTCATCCAAGCCTTTTTCATCTACATCCAAAGCCGTCAGCCCGAACCGGGCAATCTCCACATCGATCGTCCCGCTTCCCTTGATCTGCGCGAAATCGCGCACGCGACGCAGCAGGGCGTTGGCAATGCGGGGCGTACCGCGGCTGCGGCGCGCAATTTCGTGGGCGCCCTCCTCCGATATATCCACCTTGAGAATCTGCGCGCTGCGTTTGAGAATACGCACCAGCGTAGGCACGTCGTAGTAATCCAACAGGCAGTTGATGCCAAAACGGGCGCGCAGCGGCGCCGTCAGCAAACCCATGCGCGTCGTGGCTCCGATCAGCGTAAAGGGGTTGAGATTGATTTGCAAGCTGCGAGCGTTGGGGCCGCTGTCGATCATGATATCGATGCGGTAGTCCTCCATGGCCGAGTACAGGTACTCCTCAACCACCGTATTGAGTCGGTGTATTTCGTCCACAAACAGCACGTCGCCCGGATCAAGGCTGGTCAGGATACCGGCCAGATCGCCGGGTTTTTCCAATACGGGGCCCGAACTCATTTTGATCGAAGCGCCTAACTCATTGGCAATGATGAGCGAAAGCGTCGTCTTGCCAAGACCCGGAGGGCCATGCAGCAAGACATGA
This sequence comes from Saprospiraceae bacterium, assembly GCA_046296435.1. Taxonomy (GTDB): domain Bacteria; phylum Bacteroidota; class Bacteroidia; order Chitinophagales; family Saprospiraceae; genus M3007. Next base: position 42,037 of record JBKBLI010000015.1, read on the forward strand.
TCGAGCGCTTCACCGCGTTTCTTTGCCGCTTCAATAAAAATACGCAGATTTTCGACCAACTTTTGCTGACCGCTAAACTCATCCAGCGCGCTGGGACGCAGCGCTTTTTCGATTAGACTATCGTCGCCCGCAGGTGTCTGAGCCAATTCTTTTGCCATGGAAGCTAAATATTGATCGCAAAAGTAACATTTTTTGTGTTAAAACCCTTTTTTTTCAAAAACGCCGCGCCCAACGGCAACATGAGTTGCAAAAAATAAAAAAAAGGACGCTTGTGCGCAATCCGTTGTACTTTTGCATTTAAAATCTGCATCAAACTAACGCATTCCAAACTTTAGCAGATGGTTTACAACAACATCCTTGAAACGGCGGGCAAAACGCCGCTCATACGACTGAACAAAATCGCCGGGCATATTCCCGCCACCGTATATGCCAAAGTTGAGGCCTTCAATCCGGGTCTGAGCGCCAAAGACCGAATCGCCATTCACATGATTGAACGCGCCGAGCGCCTCGGCCAACTCAAGCCCGGAGGCACGGTAGTTGACGCGACGAGCGGCAACACGGGCTTCAGCCTCGCCATGGTATGCGCCATCAAAGGTTATCGTTGCATATTGACGGTCACCAGCAAAATATCTGACGACAAACTCAACAACCTCAAAGCCATGGGCGCCGAAGTGGTGCTCTGCCCGCAAGATGCCAAGCCCGACGCGCCAGAGTCGTACTACAAAAAAGCCGAGTCTATCGCCCGCGAAATCCCCGGCGCCTTTTACGTCAATCAAAACTACAACTTAGACAACGGCGAAGCGCACTTTTTGAGCACAGGACCGGAGATCTGGGAGCAAACAGAAGGTCGCATCACCTGGCTGATTGGAAGCGCCAGCACCGGCGGAACGCTCTGCGGCTCCGGACGCTACATCAAGGAACTCAAGCCCGATCTCAAAATCGTCGCCGCCGACACCTATGGCTCCGTCCTAAAAAAATACCACGAAACAGGCGTCTACGACCCCGCCGAAATCAAACCCTACCGCATCGAAGGAGCAGGCAAAAATATCCTTCCGGCCAATGTGGACTTCGCCCTCATCGACCGCTTTGTTAAGGTGAGCGACAAAGATGCCGCGCTCAAAGCCCGCGCCCTCGCCCGCGCCGAAGGCATCATGGCCGGCTACTCAAGCGGCGCCGTGCTGGACACTTTGGAGCAGATCAAAGACCAACTCAAACCCAGCGACGTAGTCGTCCTAATCTTCGCAGACCACGGCAGCAAATACGTAACCAAAATATTCAACGACAAGTGGATGATTGAGCAGGGATTTCTCGAAGCGCCGACAGCCGCGACAGTAGAATCGTCCGCGCAGTCGCCCGCGCTTTGCTGATTTCATTTTTTCAAAAAAAAACAACCTCTTCACATACTGGAACACAAGCCATGACGCTTCAGCAGATTGACAGACGTACCAACATAAGCCCCGAAGAGTTTTTAGAGTCGTATTACAAGCCGGGCAAACCCGTCGTACTTACAGACTTAGCCCAAAACTGGCCGGCCACCCAAAAGTGGAGTTTTGACTATTTGATCCAGAAGTACGGCCATCTCGAAGTGCCTATCGTTGGTCCGGACTTTCACAAGCCCGGCCCCAACTACATGAAAAGCACAAAACAGATGAAACTGGGCGATTATCTCCAACTTATCCGATCCGAGCCGACAGACTACCGCATTTTCCTGTGGAATATCTTCGAGCACGCGCCTGAGTTGCGCCTCGACGCTCCGCTACCCACAAACTACGCTTCCGGCTTCAGGGACAAATTCCCATTCATGTTTTTTGGCGGAGCCGGCTCAGCCACCAATCTGCACTACGATATCGACTGCCCCAATATCTTTCACACGCATTTTGCGACGCGCAAACAATTCGTACTATTCGACCCCACCCAAGGCCGCAACTTGTACCAACACCCCTTTACGCTGCAAAGCCATGTTAACCCGCTCAATCCGGATTACGACAAATACCCGGCGCTACGCAAGGCTGTTGGCTACGAAACCATCCTCCACCACGGCGAAACGATCTTCATGCCCCCGCTTTGGTGGCACTATATCGTCTATCTCGATGGCGGATTCTCCATCGCCCTGCGCTCCAAAGGCAACCTGAACCATCAGACCCGCGGACTGTGGAACATCGCGCGCCACTTCGTGATCGACCAAGGCATGAACAAGGTCTTAGGCCCCCGCTGGAAACAGTGGAAAGAGCGGCAATCTTTCAAACGAGCGATTTAATTTTTTTTCGAAAAATGGATATATTCGAGCGCATAATACGACAAGCAGGCCCCTTGGGCAAATACGCCGACGAGGCGGAAGGCTACTACATGTTCCCACAACTCGAAGGTGAATTGGGACCGCGCATGACCTTCAACGGCCGCGAAGTGGTCTGCTGGAGCATCAACAACTACCTCGGTTTGGCCAACCACCCCGAGGTGCGTCAGGCCGACGCCGAGGCCGCAGCCCAGTGGGGTCTCGCCTATCCAATGGGCGCCCGCATGATGAGCGGCGAAACCAAATATCACCGACAGTTGGAAACCGACCTGGCCAATTTCGTAGGCAAAGAATCTGGCTACTTGCTCAACTACGGCTACCAAGGCATCATGTCTGTGATCGACAGCCTACTCAGCCGGCACGATGTAGCTGTGTATGACGCCGAAAGCCACGCCTGCATTGTCGATGCGCTCCGTATGCACGTTGGCAAACGCTTTGCTTACACGCACAACGATCTCGAGAGCCTCGAACGCAACCTCGAACGCGCTCAGAAAATCACCGCCGAAACCGGCGGCGGTATCTTAGTCATTACCGAGGGCGTATTCGGCATGCGCGGAGACCAAGGCAAACTGCGTGAAATCGTCGCACTCAAGTCCAAATACAAATTCCGCCTGCTGATCGACGACGCCCACGGATTCGGCATGCTCGGAAAAACCGGCGCCGGCGCCGCCGAAGAACAAGGCGTGAGCAACGATGTCGATCTCTATTTCAGCACCTTTGCCAAAAGCATGGCCCTGATCGGCGCCTTCATCGCCGGACCTACCGACATCATTCGCTATCTGCGCTACAACATGCGCTCCCAGATTTTTGCCAAATCGCTCCCGCTACCCATCGTGATCGGAGCCATCAAAAGATTCGAACTGCTCAAAACCCGCCCCGATCTGCGCCAAAAACTCTGGGACAACGTGCGTGCCCTACAATCCGGGCTTCGCCAACGCGGTTTCGACCTCGGCGATACCAACACCTGCGTCACCCCTGTCTATATGCACGGCAGCGTAGAAGAAGCCATGGCTTTGGTCAAAGACATGCGTGAAAACTACGGCGTATTCTGTTCCATAGTGGTTTACCCTGTCATTCCCAAAGGCATGATCATCCTGCGCCTGATACCCACGGCTGCGCATAGCGAAGAAGACATCGCCATTACCCTCAACGCTTTTGAGCAAGTCGGCGCCAAGCTCAAATCCGGAGCTTACGCGCCGGTAAGCGCCGAAAATTAATAATCTTACCCAACCCATCGCAACGCTACGCATGAACATCGCCATCGGCTGCGACCACGCAGGATTCGACTACAAAAAAAGCCTCGTCGCCATGCTACAGGCCCAGGGGCACATGGTCCAGGATATGGGCGCGCATAGCGCCGACTCGGTGGATTACCCCGACTTCGCGCATCAAGTGGCCGAGGCGGTAGAAAGCGGAAGGGCTGAACGGGGCGTCCTGATTTGCGGAAGTGGCAACGGCGTGGCTATGACCGCCAACAAACACGCCGGAATACGCTGCGCCCTCTGCTGGAGCGAGGAAACCGCCGCGCTCGCTCGCGCGCACAACGATGCCAACGTGATCGCGCTGCCGGCGCGCTTTGTGCCCGAGATCCTCGCACAGGCCATGACCCGCATCTTTCTGGAAACCGAATTCGAAGGCGGACGCCATGCCCGCAGAGTAGCCAAAATTTCATGCGGATAAACCCGACGGCCAACGCGCGCGGCGCTCAAAGCACGCTTGAGCAACAAACATACGTCGCTAAAACTTCTAAACGAAATAAAACCCCGGCATAAAGTAAACTGTAACTAGCAGGGTGCAGGTAAAAGAAAGACGCCGATTCCCCGCCCCCTTGCGCAAGACTTCAGGATCTAATTTACTATCTGTACCGATCAACTACCTCTCAACTTCGTTTTTTCATACCATGACACAACTACAAGAAGCGCTCAACGAAAAAGGAGAAAAAATCAGCCCCGTACTCCCCCGCAATGTCCGCAACTTCCTGATCGACATCGACGGCACGATCTGCGAGGACATCCCCAACGAAGAGCCTGAACGCATGCTCGACGCCGAACTCTACCCCGACGCGCTCGAAATGTGCAACCGCTGGTACGACGAAGGGCATATCATCTGCTTTTTCACCAGCCGAACCGAAGCCCACCGCGAAGTCACCGAAGCCTGGCTGCGCAAACACGGCTTCCGCTATCACTCCATCCTGTTCGGCAAGCCGCGCGGCGGCAACTACCACTGGATCGACAACCACATCGTACGGGCAACGCGTTTCAAAGGAAAATTTACAGATCTGGTAGTGCGCAGTTGTGAAATTGAGGTTTTTTCGGAATAAGTAGGCGGCGGAGGGTTGCGCCTGCGCGCAGAAGAGCGCCTTGAGGCAAACACGGCCTGCCATCCGCGCAAACGATCCCTTTCGCGGCTAATTTCGGGCCAAAAGCTAGCAGCATGGGCCGAAATCAGACTAAAGAAAACAACTTGCGCGTTTACGCCTTATGCTCATCTATCTTTGTTTTGTCTGGAGCGCGCTCCCGACCCTGCACGACTCTATACCGTACAACCTCTCGGAGCCCAGTCGCTCGATCGCCCTGGCCCAGCCTGAACTGTACGAAATCTCCGGACTCAGTCCCTTGCCCATGCCGGGTAAGTTGTTGGCCATTGGCGACGAAAAAGGCGAATGCTATATCCTCGACGCCCATACAGGCGACATCGAACGCCGCATCCCTTTTCGGGACAAAGGCGATTTCGAGGGTGTAGAATGGCATGGGCCTTGCCTTTTTGCCGTAAAAAGCGACGGCACACTCTACGAAATCAGCAAATGGGAAAATGCCAAACGCAAGGTATTCGCTTACAATACCCCACTCACAAAAAACAACGACGTGGAGGGCCTCTGCTACGACCCCAAACGGCACGCCCTGCTTTTGGCCTGTAAAGAAGATAAATCAAACCCTAAGCCGCGAGGCATATACGCCTTCGACCTGAAGACCAAGCGACTGGCGGATACAGCCGCATACGTCATAGACGTCGAAGCGCTCCAGTTGCGTCTGCCCAAAGACAAAGGCAACTACTTTAGCCCCTCCGGCATCGCCATACATCCGTTAACAGGTGATATTTATGTCATTTCTACGGCAAAAAAAGCGCTCCTGACGCTTGACTACGACTCAGGCGCCGTCAAACACATCCAAGCCCTCGACCCTCGAATATTTGCACAGCCCGAAGGCATTGCCTTCATGCCCGACGGCGTCATGTACATCAGCAACGAGGGTCGTGATAGGGATATACCGGCTACCATACTGCGCTTCGATTTGCGTCAGCCCGCGACGAGAGAGTAGCGGCTTGCCGAGCGGTTGAGCATCTGGCGCGTCTGTCAGGCGTTTTTCTGATACAGGACTACCCGCAGGCTACTTGCAATGGATTCGTACGCCTGTTGCCATTCTGGCGTGGCATACACCCACCATCCTTTTCGCAGACCTTTGGTATGCAGATAAAAAGCGTTCTGGCTCTTCCAGTAATCGGGCTGAATCGGCAATTCCTGCATGGCGAGCAGAAAGCCGTCCAGCCATTGGGCGTCCGCCAGCGTCGCCGCAGGATCGCCCAGGCTCCGGATCGTCTGAAGCGCGCGGTCGGCGGCCAATTGGGCCAGATATTTCTCGTCGCTCAAATGCAGACCCCACAGGCGGATATCGGAGGCGATCCGATGCAGCGTGCGCAGCGGAGGTTTACGCTCCTGCGCCATCCATTGGATCAATTCCGTACGAAGGGCATAAGCGGCTATGCCGCGCCACTTATCGGGAGCGCCCAGCCCCTCGGCTTCGAGGGCGCGCATGAGTTGATAATTGTCATTGAACACGTCGGCAATTGTCGCATCGGCCACCTCGAGGTTCTGGCGGGTCAGCATGTCGATCACCCTTTGCTTTTCATCTGCAAACAACGCATCCAAACCGCAATACGCATCGCCAAAGTAGCGCTGCATCAAATTGAGCGCCTCGCCCACATGACCGGCCTCGAATTCCCGCTTGAGCGCCGCGCACATTTCGCGGTAGGATATCTCAGGCATCGACTCGCTCACCTTACCGATGACGTGTTGCTGCCCCAGGTATAGCGCGGCAAAAACACAAGGGATTTGGGCATGGCTGACCCTGGAATGCACGTTCAGCATGCCTGTGGTGAAGCGCAAGTTGCCGGCGTGCAAACGCTCCATCTCCTTCACGTCGGCGCTAAAGTTGAACAGTTCCAACTGCTCAGGGCGCTCCTCAAACAGCGCCGCTACGGCAAAATGCTCGGCCACACGACGCATAGACACGCGCGTAGGCTCTACCAATTGCCTGAAGGATGTGGCGCCATCCATGCGGTTGCCTTGCGCAGCCGAGATACGACGGATAAACTCTGCATGTAATTCGACGCCAAACACGTCCTTGGCATAGTCCAGCGCCCGAAGCGCATACTGTAGTATCTGGGTCGTCTCAATGCCGGACAAATCGTCGAAAAACCAGCCGCAACTCGTGAACATCTGCATGGCCTGGCGCTGTAACTCCAAAAGACGCAAGGCCCGTGTTTCTTCCTCGGAAGACAGCGCACGGCGCGCATTTTTCTTCAAAAAAGCGCGAAATGCATCCCGATTGAGCAACACTTCAATATATTGGTTGCGCGCGGCCCACGGATCGTGAAACAGGCGCGCCCCTTCGCGTTCGTACAAAGGTATAAGGCTGTCGCGCAGCCAGTCTAAAGTCTCGCGAAGCGGCTTTCGCCACGACTGATTCCAGCCAGCCCGCCCCCCGGTGTTACAACCGCAATCGGAGCGCCAGCGCTCCACGCCATGCGCGCAACTCCACGATGAGTTCTCGTATATCTCAACTTCGTATTCAGGCGGAAACAATTCCAGAAATTGTCCGTAATTGGTAATCTGCGCTTCTCTCTTGTCCTCGATATGGTTCAGCGCATCGGCTAAGGCCATTTCGCCAAAACGGTGATGATGCCCATAGGTCTCGCCGTCGGTGGCAATATGTGAGATTTGGGGAGTGTCGTCGTCTGAAAACACGGATATGAGACGTTCGGCCAAACGCTTGCCGCTGTTGAGCAGGCCATTGAACGCTACATCCTGCGAAATGGCGCCATTATAGAAGAAAATAGCAATCTGACCGCCGTCGGCCAGCGTATAGCGATAGGCGCGTCGGGTATCGAGACTGGCCTGATTGACCTCCGACCATGCTAAATCTCCTATCTTCCTCACCCGACGCGCCTGCGAGGGCGCCAAAATCACAAACCGGATGCCGTGAGCCGCCAAGACCGCTAAAGTTTCCGCATCGACAGCGGACTCCGGAAGCCACATCCCCTCCGGTTTGCGACCGTAAAAATGCTCAAAATCGACAATGCCCCATCTGGTCTGGGTGATTTTGTCCCTGTGGTTGCACAGCGGCATGATCAGGTGCCCGTAGCATTGGGCAATGGCGTTGCCGTGTCCCCCAAAAGTCTCGCAACTCGACGCGTCGGCAAGGCGAATTAGTCGGGCCGTCTCCGGATCTTTAGACTTGATCCAGGACAGCAGCGTGGGGCCAAAATTGAAAGAAATGCGCTTGTAGTTGTTGCGGATCTTGATGATCCGATTGTCGCTATCGACGATTCGGGCTGCGGCGTTGGGCGCGTAACACTCGAAATTGATGCGTTCATTCCAATCGTGAAAAGGGGCCGCGCTTTCCTGCCGCTCAATGCTTTCTAACCATGCATTTTCGCGCGGCGGTTGATAAAAATGCCCGTGAATACAGATGTATTTGCGCGATGTCGTCATATAAAGAGCAAAGTTAAGCGCTTTTAGACAAAAGGTAGCGTGAATGCCAAAAACGCGCGTCGGGTTTTGTTTTTTTTCAAAAAAAAAGTGCGCACACGACCTGGACAAAAGACGCGTAGGCGCAGTTGCGCACAGTCCCCGCCCCAACCGCGCGTCGTTGGCTACAAGTTGTTATTTGTCGCCGCTCATTGCCCAAATCGGGCGATACCGCTCTTCGCGAGGATCAGATCGGCCACTTGCTCAGGCGTGCGTCCGGAGGTATCGATCTGGAGATCGAAGTTGTCCATGTTGCCGCAGTCTGCATTGTATTTGAGCAGAAAGCGTTGGTTCTCGCTTTGTTTGCGGGCCTGAATTTTGGCGATGGCCTCCCGAATATCGCCGTATTGTTCGCTGTTGCGATTGGGGTCGGCCAGGATGCGCGCAGCGGCTATATCCACCGGCACGCTCAAATACACCTTGAAAGAATCGGGCAAAAAAAACCAAGCTAGGCGGCTGTCCACTACGTAGCCGTCGGGATTATCGCGCAGTCCGACAAACACGCTGTCGATCTGACGGTCAATCTCGGGATCTGTATCGGCCAGACGATTAAGCGCGAGGGTGTCGATACCCATTTCGGCGGCCAGACGGCGCTGTATCTGACCGGTAGAGAGGTATGCGTATCCGGTTTTTTCACACAAAATACGCGATACGACGCTCTTGCCGCTTCCAAGATCGCCGGTGATTGTGATCTTCTTGTTCATCCTTCGAATACGAGGGCTTCATGATTGAGTTGGCGAAAGTCCACCTGAGTGACGGCGCTAACGCCCGGCTCGGACATATATACGCCGTAGATCGTATCGACGGCGGCCATGGTAGCCTTGTTGTGGGTCACGACAATGAACTGCGAATCGGCCGAAAACTGGCGGATGATTCGGTTGAACTTTTCGATATTGGCATCGTCGAGCGGGGCGTCCACCTCGTCGAAAATGCAGAAAGGCGCGGGCTTGAGCAGGTATAGGGCAAAGAGTAGGGCCGTTGCCGTAAGGGTTTTTTCGCCGCCGGACAGTTGGGCGATGGTTTGCGGGCGCTTTCCTTTGGGTTTGGCGACGATCTGGATGTCCGACTCCAGAGGAGCGTCGGGATTGGCCAAAAGCAGATCGGCAGTGTCTTCTTCGGTGAAGAGCGTGCGAAACACGCGCTGAAAGTTGTCGCGCACTTTTTCAAAAGCCTCAAAAAAGCGCTGCGTGGCTGTGTCTTCAATCTCTTTCATGGTCTGGATCAGGTTTTCTTTGGCGCCGAGTATGTCGTTGCGCTGGCCGGCGATGGTATCGTACCGGACCTTGATCTCGTTGTAGGCCTCGATGGCCATGGGATTGATCTCTCCGTAGTTGTCGAGTCGGCGTTTGAGGGCGATCACGTCTTTTTCGAGCGCCTCGCGTTGAAGTTCGGGATTCGGCTCGCGGTTGATGATGTCGTTGACTTCGATGCCAAACTCTGCTCTGAGCCGCTCGCCGATGGCCGTTATCTCGAATTTGACGTCGGTAAATTGCTCTTTCAGGCGGTTGACCTGTAGCTGCAACTCTTGCTGCTTGCG
>JBKBLI010000015.1:51769-54213 GCA_046296435.1 Saprospiraceae bacterium
CGAAAGTTCTCGCGCGATCGGTTTTCCAACTCCATGATTTCGTTGCGGGCCTTGACATAGACCTGTTCCGCTTCGCCGAGTTTGCTTTCCATGGCCTTTTTTTCATGATAGGATTGCTGCAGCCACGCTTCGAGTTCGCGCAATTCCTGTTCGGCCTGCGCGGTCTCCTGCTCGTTGGCCTGAAGCGTTCGGGTCAGTGCGATCTGGGCTTGGTTGATCTCCTCGCGGCGATTGAGCTTGAAGTTGAGTTCTTGCCGCAAGACGTTGACCTTGTTTTGCTGCCGGATGAAGGCGATCTGGGTCTCGTTGTATGCCTGACTTGCCGTATTGAGCGCGTCGGCCACCTCCCTGAATGAGCCGTCGGCCTGGTCGAGTTGACTGCGCAATTGTTCGGCCTCGGCGCTTTTGAGGCGTAGCGCTTGCTGGATTTCGGCGATCTCCGCATCGAGCCGATTGGCCAAGGCCCCTGACTCGGCGGCCTGCTTATCGAAATTGTCCACAAAAACGGCGATATTTTCAATGCGGGCCTGAAGGGCGGCTTTTTCCTGCTGCGCCTGGTTGAGTTGACGGCGCAATTCATTGATGGCTGCGTTTTGGTCCGCTTTGCGCAATTGCTCAGCCCGGGCTTTGAGGGCTTCCAGGCGTTGGCGCAGGTCGTCGTCGATTTTTTCTAATTTTTTTATCTCTGTCTCGAGCAATTCGAGATTTTTCTTGCGTCCAATTTTTTTTCCCTCAAAAAGCCCCACCGAACCGCCCGCTAGACTAAAGCGCCGCTGCACAAATCCACCGTTTTTCTGTAGGTAGATTACATCTGGCGCGGGGCTGGAAAGCGGCGACGCCTCATCGACAATCACTACGTTGCCGAGTAGGAAGGAGACGAGGTGGCGATATGTTGGATCGGCGCTCACTACGTCCATGGCCGCCAGGCTTCCGGGCAAAAGACGGAGTTCTGGCGGGTTGCGGTCGATCAACTCCAGAATAAAAAAATTGGCGCGTCCTTTTTGGCTGCTGTGGAGCAGTTGAATGGCGGCAGCGGCGTCGGATACCGTGGGCGCTACGTAGTAGTTGAGGTAAGGCTCTAAGTAATTTTCGACCGTCACGCGATAGTCCTCTTGCACGAAAAGGAGGTCTGAAAGCAGGGGGCAGCGCTGCGCCCAATCCTTTTGCTGGCTTAGGAAGCGAATGCTTTCCGGAAAGCCCTCCAGATTTTCGACCATGCTCTTGGTCAATTTGAATTCATTCTGGCGAGCGTCCAGAGCGCGGCGGTGGTCGGCCGTCCTTTTTTGAAGCGTTTCGATTTCGGACTCCGTGCGGCCCAATTCGGCACGGCGTTCGGCGTCGTCCGACTCGGCCCGCGCCAACTGCGCCTGTTTCTGGCCTGCTTCCCGCTCCTTGTCGCTGAGTTTGACGAGCAGTTCGTTCATCTCGGATTTTCGGTCGGCGATGTCGTTCAGCGTGCGTTGCATGTCGCGGCGGAGGTTTTCGGTTTGGGCGTTTTTCACGGCCTTCTGCTTTTCCAACTCAACCAAAGCGCGCTCTACGGCCTGCTGCGCTTGTACAAACTGGTCTAAATCGCCTTTGAGCGCGCCATGCCGGGCGCGCGCCTCCTCTAGGGCTTGCCTGCGTTGGTTGAGCAGTTCGTCAGCTTCGGTTTCGAGTTTCACCTCGTAGTTCATCTCTGTTTGGTACGCCTCGATACCGGATTCGAGCGCGCGCAATTGCTCAGCATTGGCGTGGAGGGTGGTCTGAAGTTTTACCAAATCGTTGCGCAGGTAGTTCAGGCGTTGGGCCAGCATACTTTTCTCATTCTCGCGGCCGCGTATGCGCCCGGCCAATTGGTTGACTTGCTGCTGGCTATCGCTGAGTTTGGTTTCCTTATCGGTGTGCGATTTGCGTTTGGCCTCCAGATCGGCCTCAATCAGTCGGCCCTGGGCCTCGACGGCGCGGTAGGCATCTTCCTGGGCGGCGATCTGCTCTTTGAGATCCTTGAATGACTTTTTGTGCTTGGCTAAGTTGAATACCGCCAATTCAATGCTGGCGGCGCGGTATTCGTCCTTCAATTCGTAGTACTTCTGAGTGCGTTGGGCTTGCTTTTCGAGTTTCTTAAGTTGATCCTCGATCTCGAACAGCAGGTCTTCGACGCGATCCAGATCGGCGGCGGTGGCTTCGAGTTTCTGTTGTGTTTCGTGTTTGCGGGCCTTGTACTTGCTGATCCCTGCGGCTTGTTCGAACATCTTGCGGCGCGCCTGTTCGCGGTCGCTCAATAGATCCTCGACCATGTTCAGGGCGATAATGGCGTAAGAGTCCGGTCCGATGCCTGTATCCAGAAAAAGCGAGGTAATGTCTTTGAGGCGACAAGTTACTCCGTTGAGTCGGTATTCGCTTTCGCCGCTGCGATACAGGATACGGCTCACGCTCACGCTGCCGTAGTCGGTGGGCAGGAT
>JBKBLI010000016.1:0-8977 GCA_046296435.1 Saprospiraceae bacterium
TTACCAGCGGATGAGGGCCGAAGCCCAGGTGAAGCCGCTGCCAAAGGCGGCCAGACACACCAGGTCGCCCTTTTGGATGCGGCCTGCTTCCCAAGCCTCGCACAACGCAATGGGTACCGAGGCGGCCGTCGTATTGCCGTAGCGCTGGATGTTGTTCCATACTTGGTCATCGCTCAGACCCAACTGGCGCTGTACAAACTGACTGATGCGCAGGTTGGCCTGGTGCGGTATGAGCATCTTGATGTCGGAGGGCTTCAGCCCCTGTTCGGCCAGCGCCTCCATGATCACTTCCGGGAATTTTTGCACAGCCATCTTGAACACAAACTGGCCGTCCATATTCGGGTAACACATCCCCTGCTCCATCATGTGCGGCGTAATAAAAATCTCACCAGGCGTATTCGGATCCGGATATCCGAAATCTGTCTCCTCTCCCATTTTTTGGTGATGGTAGCCGCCGTGGCTTCCGGGATTGATAAACGCCAACTTTTCAGCGTAGGAGCCGTCGGCATGCAGTTTTGTGGTCAGGATCCGGCTGTCGGGATCTGTGCTGGGCTGCACAATGACCGCCCCGGCTCCGTCGCCGAAGATCACGGTCACGTTGCGCCCCCGCGTGCTGTAGTCCAAACCCATAGAGTGCATTTCGGAGCCGACTACCAGCACATTGCGATAAGTCCCCGTGCGCACAAACTGGTCGGCAATGCTCAGCGCATACACAAAGCCGCTGCATTGGTTGCGGATATCCAAAGCGCCCGCTTCTTTGCCCGCAATGCCCAGCTCGCGCTGGAGCAATACGCCGCAACCCGGGAAGTAGTAATCCGGACTCAGCGTGGCAAAAATGATGAAGTCGATGTCGTCGGGCGCGATGCCGGCCCGCTGGCAGGCAATGCGCGCAGCCTCTGCGCCCATGCTGGAGGTGGTCTCTTCGTGTTTTTTACCGTAGCGTCGCGTCTGGATTCCTGTGCGCTCCTGTATCCAGGCATCGCTTGTTTCCATGAGTTGCGCGAGGTCGTCGTTGGTTACTACCCTTTCCGGTACATAGAAGCCGATGCCTGCTATTTTGCTGTACATGGTCTTGTTTTTCCTGAAAAAAAAATTGAGCGTGCAAATATGGACATTTTTGCCAAATTCGCCACTCAGAAATCGGTTTGGCGCATTTCGGGCGGCGCAATATGGATCAAAAACCGCTCGCGCAGCGCCGATTCGCGGGTGCGGGGATTGAGAAAGGGGAGCGTGAGTAAAGCGGCTTGAAAATGCTTGAATGGCACAATCTCCACAATCTGCGCCCCGGCCGCTTCCAGCGCCTCCTTGCACTGCGCGTCGCCATAGACCCATACCCCGCCCTGCGCCTGCGCCCGCTTGATCAAGGATTCAGGGTCGCTGTCCATCGGCACAATGCGGCGCGCATAAAAGTCCATCGCGTTGCCCTGATGGTTGTAGATTGCCAGACGATCCGCAATGCCGCGTTTGTAGGCGTATTGCGCCGCCGCCGACGAGTTCTGATAAGGCAGCAAGCGCGCATAAAAATGAAAATTCAACACAAAAAAACACGCCAGCGCGCCCAGCGCCCCCACAGTGACAAAACGCTCGCTGTCTGAAGCAGCGCCCCGCCTCAGGCTATACGCGATCCACAAACCGACCGCCAGCGCCCATAGCGCCGCCGCAGGCCAGCTCGGCGACGGAAATATCCAAAACAGGGCTGCCGCGCCAAGCGTCGTCAAGAGGACCAGGCTGATCTGCAGCAGCGCCCACGCCCACACCCTTGCCCGCTTTTGCAGCGCGCCTTCTATCCAGGCCGCCGTCAGTATAGCGGCCCAAGGCAGTACGATGAAAATGTAGTGCGGCAGCTTGTACTGCGACTGCGACAAAGCCGCAAAGGTCAGCAAAAAGCCCCCGATCGAAAAACCCTCTGCGCCCGCAGGCAAGCGTAAGCGCAGCTTCCACAAGTCCCGGACACGGACCCAAAGCGCCGGCGGCAACAAAACGCTCCAAGGCAGAAAAGCCCACAAAATCACATGCGCAAAGTAGAACGGCCCGGCGTCGTTTTTCCAGATATTCTCTCCGGTCACGCGCCCAAAACTCTGCTCCCAAAAGTAAAAACGCAATCCCGACACCCCGGTGCGCTCGTTGACCACCTTCTCCGGATGCAGGTCAAACTGTGTGTAAAGCCCCCAACACATGGGCGCCAACAACAGCGCGGTCACAGCTAGCCCCAACGCCCAGCGGAGGTTGAACAGCATGCCCCAATCGCGGCGCAAGAGCAAGTGAGCGCCCAGCGCAAAAGCCGGAGCGACCAACCCAATCGGTCCCTTGGCCAGCATCGCCAGCCCGATCTGCGCAAAGGCTCCCAGCAGCCACCCCATCTGCCGCCGCTCCACATACTCCGCCAGCATCCAGCATGCCGCCGCCGTAAAGCCCAACAGCATCGTATCCGTACGCACGTCGTTGCAGATCACGACCAGACCCAGGCAAGCAACCAACATCCAAGCCGAATGAGCGGCCACCCGCTCCGCGTAGTACAGGCGCGCGAAGCGATACGTCGCGTACGCGCCCCAAAGCGCCGCCAACAGCGAGGGTAGTTTGTAGGCCCAATTGGACACGCCAAACAGTTTGAAAGAGATCGCCGACAGCCAAAACAAAAGCGGCGGCTTATCCAGGTATTCGGCGCCGCGATAGTAAAAATGCAGCCAATTGTCGCTTTTGAGCAACTCCAGCGACATGGCCGCATACTGCGAGGCATCCACGTCCATCACATCGAGCATCAGCCCGCGCACATAGACGAGCGTCAAACCGACGCCCATCAGAAATCCCATTCTTTTCAACATGGCGACGCAAAGTTCGCAAGTTTAGCCGATAAAAGCGGCGTAAAAGCTGTTTCGGGGTTCCCGCCCCGGCGCATACCCGCGCTCACCCTCGAATACGGCCCACCATCAGCCCCGACATCTTAGGCTGGCCGGCCAAGTATCCGGCGATGGACTCTCGGCTGACCAGCACCCGCTTCGCAGGCGCTGATGAGGCGTGCAGCAGGCGCGGTTCCCCATCGCGCCAGATCACAAACCCCTGGTGCGCTACATCCAGACCCTCGAGCGTGGACGTGAACGCCACAATATCGCCGTCGCGCAGCAAATGCTGCATGCCGCCCACCTTCGGGTGGGGGATATAACTAAGGCCGGCTGCGCTGAGACGCGCCTCCGCCTCTCGAATCTTGGCCGCCTCAACCGGCGCGCGCGCCTGTTCGGGATAACGTCCGGCATGCGCGCTGATGTAGTTCACGGGCTTGTCGAGCGGGATGCCGCCAAGGGCGGGCGTCAGGTCAGTCAGCACGCCGAGGTCTTGCGCATGCAGCAGCCACTCGCCGAAGTAATGAATGCGCGATCCATAGCCCTCAGCCCGGCCCTCTCTGTATCGCAACTGAAGCAGGCGCGCCTCGAAGTCGGCATAGGCGCCGTCGCACAGGGCCATGGCCAATGCCGTTTCGACCAAAGTCCAGCAGTCCAAAGCGCGCAGATTGACCCGCAGCCGCTCAGGTCCGGGGCCTTCGAGCGTGCCGGCGCGATAAGGCGCGCCCACGAAACCCAAGGCTGCCGACAGCGTTCGTGCGGCAGGGGTCTCGCCCTGTACATTTTTTATTTTTTGCAAAAAAACGGCTTCGTCGGGGTCAGCGGGGATTTGGGCATGGGCCGGGGCGAGGGCAAAGAGCATGAGCGCGATCCAAAACGGCTTGACATTCATTCCAACAGGCGATTTTTTGTACAAACGCAGCGCCCGGAGGTTTTGGTAAAAAAAAAGAAAAAAAACGGATCCCCCCTCCCCTTTGCTATCCTATGCCCACTGCCCGCGCCGCTTTTTTTCCTGTAAAAAAACGCCTTGCCATGTCTGGAAGATTAGCTCCAGATCGGGCGCTAAAACTGCGAAAACTGCGTTTTCATCAATACCTTGCAAGGCCATCGCTTTTTTGCAATATAATAATGCCTGCTGTTTATGCGCGTTGCGTCGCTTTTGTTGTCATCTGTCTTCGGCCTGTCGATCCTGCCTGCTCAGGCCCAAACCTATATCGTAAACGGCAGTTTCGAGCGCCCGCCGCAAAAAAAATCGTCGCTGTCGCCGCGTTTGTCCCACTGCGCCTTCAGCGGTAATGCGGCGGTGTTCGACGAAAATCTCGACGGCTGGCAGGCCTTTCAGATCCAGACGCCCGATCTGTTTTGGGTTCGACAAGACGGATCCGATTGCCCGCTCTCTCTGCCTGCTCCCCGGAGCGGCGAGCGGATGATTGGCCTGATCATGTACCTTCCGGGCCTCGAAAACGAACACGAATACGATTATCACGAGTTTGCTGTCGGCGCCTTGGCCAAACCCCTAAACCCCGGCAAACGCTATCGCTTAAGCTTCTGGACGCGCTCCGACCTGGAAATCGGCGCCCGGCATTTGGAGAGCCTGACCTACCGCAAAAAGGGGCGGATCAGGCCCCTTCTTTGCGGCAATTTTGGGTTTTTTTTCTCAACGCAGCCTTTTTTAAGGCAGGAAGACTTTCGGCGCAGTATTTTCGAGTTTGGCATTCGCCCGCAATTCAACCACGCTGAAGTGGTCGATACGCGCGGCCAATGGCAGCGGATCTTCTTCGACTTTGAGGCCTCCGAGGCATGGCGCTATTTTGTTTTTGGCAATTTTTTCTCGGACAATGTAACGCCAACAAATGTGCCGGACGATGAAATGCAACGGATCTATATCCACAACGTAGAGCGCTCCAATGAGGTGGGCCTGATCCGACGCATCGCCTATTACTTCTTCGACGACTTCATGCTCATGGAAATCGACGATGCCTTGCAGGTCGACCGAGAACAGGCCGCGCTTGCCCTCCGCAGAGCGATCGGAGAACAGGGCGCTTGCGAATTGCCCGACGATCTGCTCTTCGATACGGGCAGCGCCTTCGTCAAGCCCGAGGCGGCGGCGCTGCTCGACAGTCTGGCCGCCGCCCTGCTCTGCGCTCCGATCGACCGCCTCCTTATCGAGGGACACACAGACAATCGGGGCAGCCGCGAACTCAATTCAAAGTTGTCGCAAGCGCGCGCCGAGGCTGTCAAAGACCGTCTGATCCAGCGCGGCGTGTCGCCCGAGCGCTTGCGCGCGACTGGAATGGGCTTCGAGCGGCCCGTCGCCGACAACGCTACGCCTGAGGGGCGCGCCCGCAACCGACGGGTATGTATTCGAGCCGATAACCCTTAGTCCCTTCGGCGCATGTGCTACCATACCCAACTCACACTGCCCGCTGAGGCGTTAGAGCGGCGTTTTGCCGCAGCCTTTGTTGACCCGTCGGCTTTTGAGCCTTCGGCGCATTTTAACGGATTCGAGCATCCGCTTACGCCAATCGTCGCGTGGGATGCACCGGAGCGCATCGTCATGGCGCGGTGGGGCCTTATACCACACTGGGCTAAAAATCCGGATATCGGGCGCAGCACGCTCAACGCGCGGGTCGAGACGCTGGGCGAGCGTCCGGCGTTTCGCGATGCTGCCCACCGACGCTGCCTGGTATTAGTCGATGGCTTCTACGAATGGCAATGGCTCGACCCCAAGGGCAAGCGCAAACAGCGCTACCGCATCCGGCTACCCGACGGGGCAGCCTTCGCCTTGTGCGGGATCGTATCGGATTGGATGGATCCGACCGCCGGCGTCCGCCGGCGCACCTATGCTATACTCACGACTGAGGCCGACGAACTGATGAGCCAGATCCACAATTCCAGGCGCCGCATGCCCCTTGCCATGCCGCCGGGCTTCGAAAGTCTCTGGCTCGAAGGCGCCGTTGAGCGGCGGCAGCCAATGTCCTGGATCGCCGAGCAGGCTTAGCGGAGGACTGTCGAGAGATGCGCGGGGCGCATTTTTTCAAAAAAACAGATAAGCGCGCTAAACGCGCCCCCCTATCAGCGGCGCGGCGACCCTCAACCAGGCCGACTCGGAGATGCGCAGCATGCGCAGGGTAAAGGGCGCGGGTCCAGGTAGCGCCATGAGCGGATCGCCGGCGTCGGTATTTTTTTTGTCGGCGCGCATGAGCGCATGTATGGGCGCGAGTGCGGCGCGTGGAAGCGCGACAGGGGGATAGTGCAAGGCGTACAAGCCTTCCAGCGCATCGCGCAAAGGGGCGTAATGGGAATGGAGATCGGCGGCGATGCGGCTTTCGAGCAACATGCCCAGCGCCACGGCCTCGCCATGCGTCAGGGGGGCGTCGGCGTTTTGTCGCAGAGACCAGGTTTCGAGGGCATGTCCGATGGTATGGCCAAAATTGAGCGCCCGTCGCAGGTCGCGTTCTTCGGGGTCTAAGGCCACGATGCGCGCCTTTACTTCGACCAGGGGCGGCAGAAGCGCGGGCCAGGAGAGCGAGGCGAGCGGGGCGTGTAGCGCAGGCAAGAGGTCGGGACGGCCAAGGCAGGCGTGTTTGATGGCTTCGGCCAGGCCGCTGCGCCATTCGCGCTCGGGCAGGGTGCGCAAGAAGTCGGTATCTGCAAACACTCCTTGCGGTCGGCCAAACAAGCCCACGGCGTTTTTCAGTCCGTCGAGGTCCACGCCGGTTTTGCCGCCGATCGAGGCGTCGATCATAGCCAGCAGCGTGGTTGGAATCTGCACGTAGTCCACCCCTCTGGCCCAGGTCGCAGCGCAAAAGCCGCCCAAGTCGCCCACTACGCCTCCGCCGAGCAGCATTACCAGGCCCTTGCGCCGCAACCCAAAGTCGGCCATGGCGCGCCACACTTGCACACAGGTGTCAGGCGTTTTGTGGCGCTCTCCGGCCGGTATGGCAAACACACGGGTGTGGGGCGGGAGCAGGGGGCCGATTTTTTTGGCGTCGCGCAGTACGGGTAGGCACAGGGCCTGGGTGTTGGCGTCGCACAGCACAAAAACTTGCTCATAGCCTCTTGACGCAAGCCAAGGGCGGAGGGTCTCCTCGACGGAGCCAAACTGAGGCATGTGTGTCGGCGGCGTAGCGTCGTCCGGCGCGGCAAAATCAGCATTCACAGACGCAAAAGTACGCCGTATTGATCACTTGCCCAATTCATGGCTGATGGTCTGGCTGATTTCGTCCAGCACGCCCGGGTCTTCGATGGTTCCGGGCATTTGCCAGGGCTTGTGGTTGGCGATGGCGCGCATGACTTTGCGCAATATTTTGCCGGATCGGGTTTTGGGCAGGCGCTGTACGATCACCGCTTTTTTGAAGCAGGCCACGGCGCCGAGTCGCTCGCGCACCATGCGTATCAGTTCGGCCTCGACGCCCTCGGGGCTGGCGCCCTGTTTGAGGGTCACGAAGCCTACCGGAATCTGGCCTTTCAAACCGTCGTCCACGCCAATCACGGCGCATTCGGCTACCGCCGGGTGCGCCGCCACGATTTCTTCCATATCTGCGGTGCTCAGGCGGTGGCCCGCTACGTTGATCACGTCGTCGATGCGCCCGGTGATGTAGAAGTAGCCATCCTCGTCGCGGTATCCGCCGTCGCCCGTGAAGTAGTAACCGGGGTAAGCGCTCAGGTAAGCCTCGCGGAATTGCGCGGCGTTGTTCCACAGCGTAGGCAGACAACCCGGCGGCAGGGGCAGTCTGACGGCCACGGCGCCCTCTTGACCCGTTGGCTGTTCCTGAGCATTCTCGTCGAGTATGCGGATGTCGAAACCCGGCATCGGCACGGTCGATGAGCCGGCCCGGATCTCCATTAGCTCGACGCCTGCCGGATTGGCGAGCATGGGCCAGCCGCTTTCGGTTTGCCACCAGTGGTCTATCACGGGCCGGTCGAGCAGTCCGAGCAGCCAGGAGAGTGTGGCGGCGTCGCAGCGCTCGCCAGCCAGATAAAGCCGGCGCAGGCTATCCAAACGGTATTGCCGCATCAGGCTGCCGTCGGGGTCTTCTTTTTTGATGGCCCTGAACCCCGTTGGCGCGGTGAACATGATGTTAACGCCGTAATCCTGGATTACCCGCCACCAGGCTCCCGCGTCGGGCGTGCGTACGGGTTTGCCCTCGTAGAGTATGGTTGTGCAACCCGTGATCAGGGGCGCGTACACGATGTATGAATGTCCGACCACCCATCCTACGTCGCTCGCCGCCCAGAACACATCGCCCGGATGGGCGCCATACACGATGTCCATACTGAAGCGCATGGCTACGGCATGTCCGCCGTTGTCGCGCACGATGCCCTTGGGCTTGCCGGTAGTGCCGGAGGTGTAGAGCACATAGAGCGGATCGGTGGCCGCCACCGGCGTGTGTTCAGCCGGCGTCGCGCGCTCTGACAATACGGTCCAGTCGCAGTCGCGTCCTTCGCGCAGTTCCCAGCGGTAGAAATTGCGTTGCCAGACCACGCAGGTGTGCGGCGCATGCGCGGCCTCGGCAAGGGCTGCTTCGACGATAGGCTGATAGGGGATGATGCGGTCGAATTCGACCCCTGCGCTGGCTGTAAGCAGCGCTTTGGGCCGGGCGTCGTCGATCCGAAGCGCCAACTCTCGCGCCGCAAAACCTCCGAATACGACCGAGTGCACCGCTCCCAATCGCGCGCAGGCCAACATCGCAATGACCGCCTGCGGGATCATGGGCATGTAGATGATCACCCGGTCCCCTTTTTCGATGCCCAGATCCCTGAGCGCGCCTGCAAACCGCGCCGTCTCGTCGAGAAGCTCGCGATAGGTAATCGTCTGGGTAATCTGGGTGGCAGGCGAATCGTAGTGGATGGCCGCCTGCGCGCCTCTACCGTCGCGCACGTGCCTGTCTAAAGCCAGCCAGCAAGTGTTGAGCACGCCGTCGGCATACCAGCGATCCAAGCCCTCTTCGTCGCGACTGAGGATGGTGTTGGGGGGGCGGAACCATTCGATTCGCCCAGCTTGACGCCGCCAGAAACCCTGCGGGTCGCGCAGGCTTTCGGCAAAGATTTCTTTGTATTGCATAACAGATCAACGCGGGTTTGGGCGAATGCCTCGCCGGGCGAAATAGCCGGTCTCGACAAGTCGGTTCGGTCAA
>JBKBLI010000016.1:9077-21294 GCA_046296435.1 Saprospiraceae bacterium
GCCCGTATTTCAAAGCCCCTCCAACCAAGCTGTTAACACGGCCCAAAATCATGCGGCTGCGCATTCGCCATGAATCGTATGGCGGCAAAGGTACAAATAATATACATATCTACATGTTTTTGAAAAAAAATACTAAATCTTCGATGTACTGAGGTTGTAAAATGGGGCGCAGGGACGATGTGCGGCGCCGGCGCCACGGACCTTTCAATGCCGATTCAGGGGCAATTGCTCATCCGTTTTTTCTTTGCACGCTCAGAACATCCGTCGTGCAAAGAGCTTTTAGGGGCTAACGCTGTGTTGGTTTTTTGTGCGCTCCGTTCTTGCGTTCGTCCAGCGCTCCACCTTGGGACTTTAACATTTGTTTGACTGTAAGTGGCGCACGCGAAAGGCTTATTTGGTCCTTTCGATCAATAAAAAGCAATCTGCGTAAACCAAAAGAGTGGTTTTGTCGTCTTTATCCTAAAAAATGGAAGGCGTCCGGTTTGGGGTTTTTACTTTTGTGTTGCCTTAGACGGGGTTCTCCGATTTGATGCGCTTACCTATGGTATTATTTTTTTCAAAAATCCGCGTTGCGCTGTGCCTGGCGCTATTGTCCGCGCTGTGCGCCCCCTGTCCGGCAGCAGCTCAAGAGGAAGTTGTGCGCATTCCGGGTAGGATTTTGGTGCAACTGCGTCCGGATATCTCAGTAGAACGCCTGTTGGCAACCTCTGCGCTTCCAGCCGGGCTGCGTTTAGAGCGCATCGTCGCGCCCGATTGGCGCATGTGCTTGCTGGCTTTTGACGAGGCCGAGCTTGATCCGCAGACAGTATGGGCTGTCCTCAATGCGCACCCTTCGGTACAAGCCGTACAGTGGGACTATTGGGTAAGCGAGCGAAGCAAAACGCCCAACGATCCCCACTGGTTTCGCAAATCCGACCATACTCTAATGGGGTTGCCAGAGGTATGGGCTGTTTCGACCGGCGGGCTGCGCGTCAGACAGGATGGGATTGCGGATACGATTGTGGTCGGTATTCTGGAGAGCGGCGGCGCGCAGCTTAGCCATGAAGATCTCGAGCCCAATATTTGGCGCAACTACAAGGAGATACCCAACAATGGAATTGACGACGACGGCAACGGCTATGTGGACGATTACCGCGGCTGGAACCCCCGCCGCCAGAACGACAGCCCCGGGCCGCAGGCATCGCACGGCACCAGCGTCAACGGCATTGTCGGCGCGCGCGGAGACAACGGGATCGGCGCTGCGGGCGTAAACTGGGAAGTCCGCCTGCTGAATCTCGCCGAAACCGGAACCCAGTCCGAAATCGTGGCAGGTTATCAATACCTCGCCCGTATGCGACGGCTCTACAATCAAACCCGGGGGCAGCGCGGGGCTTTTGTTGTAGCGACCAACGCATCTTTGGGTATCGACGCCGCATTCCCGCAGAGTTTTCCGCTTTGGTGTAGCGTATATGATTCGCTGGGCGCTGTGGGCATCCTGAGCGTGGCCGCCACCACCAACTCCAATGTCAATGTCGATCAGGTTGGCGATATTCCCACCACCTGCCCGAGCGAGTACCTGATCAGCGTGACTAACGTCAACACGCTTGGAGTCAAAGTTGCGGCGGGCTTTGGCAAAGTCAATATTGACCTTGGCGCGCCGGGCGAAAAGATTTTCACGACAGCCAATCCGGTCTCGGGTCAAAACCCGCCGAATCACACGGCCAATTTTTCGGGCACCTCTGCCGCTTCGCCGCAAGTAGCGGGGGTCATTGCCCTACTGTATGCGGCCGCCTGTCCGGAGTTTTCGCAAGATGCTTTCGACAATCCGCCGGCAATGGCCCGGCGCATGCGCGACGCCCTGTTTGCAGGCGTTCAGCCGGAGCTTAGCTTAGAGAATATCACCGCCCACGGCGGATACGTGCATGCGGCCAACTCCCTCAAGGTGATCAACGAATTGTGCGGTATCTCCACCGGACCCCTAGAACTTGTATCCGTATGGCAGGGGGCGGCGGAAGGTCGGGTATTTGTGCAGTACGAAATCCCGCGCTATGAGCGCGAATATGTCCTGCAAGTATTCGATATGTTGGGTCGCGTGATGTACGAAAAGCAATTCACCCCCTTGCCGTATGACTTTAAGGCCGTTGAAATCGATGCTTTTGCCTGGTCAACGGGCGTATATGTGGCGGTATTGACGTCGGGCAAGACTTATGCCTCGAAAAAATTTTTTAAAAAATAGATAAAAAACCTTTTCGATTTCTGGGAAAGCCGTACCTTTGCGGTCCGAAATCAAAAATCGGTATTGGCTCCGTAGCTTAATGGATAGAGCATCTGACTACGGATCAGAAGGTTAGAGGTTCGAGTCCTCTCGGAGTCACAGAACATAAGTACTTGATAGCGTGTGGATTGCATATCTTTCACACGCTATTTTTTGCAAAAAGAAGCACACGAAAATACGGCAACCATGTCCAAGATTTGTGATTTGACGGGTAAGGGTCCCATTAGCGGGAATCACGTTTCGCACTCCAACCGCAAAACGAAGCGTCGTTTTTACCCAAACCTTCAGACCAAAAAGTTTTTCATCCCGGAGACGGGCGAGTGGATTACGCTCAAAGTAAGTATGGCGGCTCTGCGCTGCATCGATAAGTTGGGTATCTACGCTTACTTGAAGAAGTTAGAGAAAAAAGGCGAGATCGTTTTGTTCGACGATTTAGGCTGCTAATATAAATCGAAAAAAGCTGAACCATGGCAAAGAAAAGTAAAGGCAACCGGATTCAAATCATTCTGGAGTGCACCGAACATAAAAATAGCGGCATGCCCGGCACTTCGCGTTATATCACGCAGAAGAACCGCAAGAACACGCCCGATCGCATGGAGTTGAAAAAATACAACCCCATCTTGCGCAAATACACCGTACACCGCGAAATTAAGTAGTAGGTTTGTCCTTTAGGCTACTCAAATCTGCAAAATTGACGAGACATGGCAAAGAAAATTTCTAAAAACGCTCGGGTTGCTCAACGCGCCGCCACAGCCGGTTCAGGTAAGGATCACGTTAAAGTGGTGAAAGCCATCAAGGATCCGACTACGGGTAAATATACTTACAAGCAAATGATGGTTCACAAAGACAAGGTGAAAGATTTTTTTGCGGACGTAAAATAATTGAGCGCATCGCACAAGTAAATTGAGCGTCGTTTTTTTGAATAACACAGCGTAAGCTACCTTGCGACGCTGTGTTATTTTTTTTTGCGGCATCTGTTGCATAAAAAGTGTCGGCGCCCTCCAATTCACGAATTTAAGGTCGCCCACACCTCGCCTGCCGTTCTTGCCATTTGCGGCTCGCCGGGGTCATGCTGCCGACAAAACTAAGCAATATGCCATACCACAACCAACCCAAATGGCGTTTGTGTAGTCATTAATTGAGGATGCGCCATATTTGCATCTGCCATTTTCAATAAAAAAAGATGATTTTAAACCGATTTAAGCGCATTTTTTGCATGGTTGGTTTTGGGCTGCTTGCCGTCGGCGCCCATGCGCAAATGAAAGGCTGGGAATTAGGCGGATGGGCTGGGGTATCCAACTACTTTGGCGATCTGAATACCAACTGGCGCGTCAATCGCTTGCATTTCGCGTACGGCGGCGGCGCGCGTTACAACTTCAACGACCGTCTTGCCGTCAAGCTAAGCGTCGGAGCCGGCCGAGTCAGCGCCGACGACGCCGACTCGAAAAATATCTTCGAAAACCGGCGGAATCTTCGCTTTACAAGTCCCATAATAGACGGGGCGTTTGTGTTTGAGTTCAATTTTCTGCCATACATACACGGACACAGAGAGTTTTTCTTTACGCCGTTTGTTTTTGCGGGACCGGCTTTTTTCTATTTTAATCCTCAGGCCGAATACGACGGGCGGACATACAACCTGCGCGAATTAGGCACCGAGGGGCAGTTCAAAGGCGAAGAGTATGGGCTTACGCAAGGGGCGTTGGCCTATGGCTTGGGATTCAAGGCCGACCTGTCGTACCGTTGGAGCGTGGTCGCCGAGTTGAGCGGCCGAAAGTTATTTACCGATTATCTCGACGACGTAAGCAAAACCTACGCCGATCCGCGCGATATCAGAACCCTGCGCGGCGAGGCTGCGGTAGCGCTGGCCGATCCCTCTGTCGAGCCTAAGATTGGCGGACCGGGTCGCCAACGCGGCAACGGAAAAAATAACGATATGTACGCTTTTCTCAGCGTCGGATTGTATTATTACTTTGGGTACATCCGCTGCCCCGCTTTTATGCGTTGATTTCAGTAATACCACCTCGAAATGTTTTCCGGCAGACAGACAGGCCGGACGCAAAGGGCGCATATAATGTATCTGTTTTGAGGGAAAAGGCGCACGCCTCCCGAGCGCCGCGCGCGCACCTCTTTGCGGCTTTCCTGTCGGTAAACAACGCCCTGTCGGCCCAACAGGCGGGATACAAGCCATTTGCGTTTTGTTTTTTCAAAAAGCAAAAAAGTTGCTAATTTTTTACAATTTTTTCAGAATCGCTCCCGCGAAACAAAAAAAGCCGTAAATTTGCGGCGCTAAATTGCAACGGATAAGCAACGCCTGCCAGGTTAGCTCAAAGAAGTTGCAGTTTGGTTATCATTTGTTATCAAATTTTTCAAAAAATGGCAGTCTATTACAACAAAGAGAAAATCGCCGAGATTGTAGCGCAATACGGCGAAAATGAAAACGACACCGGCAACGTCGAAGTTCAGGCGGCTTTGCTGACTTATCGCATAGAGTCGCTCTCAGCGCACCTTCGCGCGCTTCCGAAAGATCATGCGTCGCGTCGCGCACTATTGGCGATGGTAGGTCAGCGCAAAAAGCTCCTGAAATACTACGCCAAAAAAGACATTTTCAAATACCGCGCGCTCATCGAGAAACTCGGTATTCGTAAGTAAAACGTCGGAGGCGACGTCGGTCCAGCGTACCGACGTCGCTTTTTTTTAATCGCAGCCCCCCGCGCACTCCAGAAATCCCCAGAAGCGCCGCGCGCTTTTTCAAGATACAGCTCATTCAAGCCAAAATGGGAACATACTTTTTAACTTTATTTTTTCATCGTATCTGCAGATAGACCTGGGCCGTCGTTTGGGCGCTGTTCGCGACAGAAACGGATGAGTTTGTCAAAACGGGGATAACCTAAAGAGCGATCCCCCACACAAAGACGCAGGCTCAGATGCCGGTTGGCGCTTAGTCCCCAAATCTGAGATTGACACAGTTCCCTGTATCTTTGTGTGTTAACATAGGTTTTGACCCCTCCGCCGCTACCGCACACAAGCGTCTTTGCCGATCTAAGGGCTTTTGCAGCAACGCAACTCTTAGATTATGGGTAAACAAATCCCTTTGAGTACTTCCTTTGCCTTGCCGGACGGAAGAGAAATTGTATTAGAAACCGGCAAACTGGCCGCACAGGCTGACGGCAGCGTCATGGTGCGTATGGGCGACACCATGATGCTCTGTACCATCGTCAGCGCCAAAAAAGCTAAAGAAGGTCAACCCTTCTTTCCGCTTTCGGTTGACTATCAAGAAAAATTTGCCGCTGCAGGCCGTATTCCCGGCAATTTTTTCCGCCGCGAGACTAAGTTGTCCGACTATGAGATTCTGATCTCCCGGCTTGTGGACCGCGCGCTGCGGCCCCTTTTCCCCGACGGTTATATGAACGAGACTCAGGTGATCATCAATCTGATCTCCGCCGACAAAGACGTCATGCCTGACGCCTTGGCCGGTTTGGCTTGCTCTGCGGCGGTAGCGGTGAGCGATATCCCGGTCGAAGCGTTGTTCTCCGAGGTGCGCGTGGCGCGTATCGACGGCCAGTTCGTCATCAACCCGGGCCGCGAAGCGCTGAATCGCGCCGACATGGATTTCATTGTGGCGGCGACCAAACGCGACATCACGATGGTAGAAGGCGAAGCTGACGAGTGTCAGGAGGACGACCTGATCGAAGCGCTCAAATATGCGCACGAAGCCATCAAAGTACAGATCGAAGCCCAAGAACGTCTGGCTGAACTGGTCGGCGAAAAGGCCCTCATCAAGCGCGCCATTGAGCCTCAGCCCGAACACGAGGAGCTAAAAGCGCGTATCAGCGCTCTTGCCGCCGAGGCCATCGCCGAATTGGCCCGCAGCGGCTCCGACAAGGATGCCCGCAGAACCCGTCTCGACGAAATTAAACAGCAGACGATCGAAACCGTTACCGCCGAGATGGGCGACGAGTTCATGGAAGAATGGGGCGCGACAGCCGAGCGCTATTTTGAAAAACTCAAAAAGCAGACCATTCGAGCGGTGACCTTAAATGAAGGCATCCGACTCGATGGGCGCAAGTTCGACGAAATCCGACCCATTTGGTGCGAGGTGGACTACCTGCCTTCGGCGCATGGGTCTTCGATTTTTACCCGCGGCGAAACCCAATCGCTCACCACCCTGACTTTAGGCACCAAACAGGATCAGGCGCTGATCGATAACGCCTTGCTCTCGTATGACGATAACTTTCTGCTACACTACAACTTCCCGCCTTATTGCACCGGCGAAGTCAAACCGCTGCGCGGTCCGGGACGCCGGGAAGTAGGTCACGCAAACTTGGCCGGCCGCTCTATCCGCAAAGTTATGCCGGACGATTTGCCCTACACGGTCAGGATTGTATCCGACATCTTGGAGTCCAATGGCTCCTCGTCGATGGCTACCGTGTGCGCAGGTTCGCTGGCCTTGCTGGATGGCGGTATCAAAATCAAGGCCCCGATCGCCGGTATTGCAATGGGTTGTATCGCCGACGAAAACGGCCGTGTGGCCGTGTTGAGCGATATCCTCGGCGACGAAGATGCTTTGGGCGATATGGACTTCAAAGTGACCGGCACCGAAAGAGGTATATGCGGCACGCAAATGGACATCAAGATCGACGGCATGCCGTACGAATTGTTGGCTAAAGCGCTCGCGCAAGCCAAGGCCGGACGCCTGCACATCCTCGGTGAAATGGCCAAAACCATTGCCGAGCCACGCCCCGACCTCAAGCCCCATGCCCCGCGCGTGGTGCAATTCCGCATCGATCGCGATTACATTGGCGCAGTCATTGGACCGGGCGGCAAAATCATTCAAGAAATGCAGCGCGAAACCGGCGCCAATATCAATATCGAAGAAGACGAAATTGGCGGTATTGTATCCGTATTCGCGACCAACAAAGCGTCGATCGACGCAGCCGTGTCGCGCATCATGGATATCGCCTTCGTGCCAACCGTGGGCGAAATATACGAGGGCGTGGTGGAGGAACTCGTCGATTTCGGGGCCTTCGTCAAGTTCAAAGGAAAGAGCGGCCTGCTGCACGTCTCCGAGATCGAACACCGCCGCCTTGGACACGCTTCTGAAGTACTCAAAGTAGGCGATGTGGTCAAGGTTAAACTTCTCGAGATTGATCCCCGATCGGGTAAAATGCGCCTTTCGAGACGCGCCATCATACCTAAACCCGACGGCACCATGCCCACCGACGAGGAAAATGCGGCTCGCGTGCCGCGCGGCGGCGGACGTGACGGCGGCGGTCGCGACAACGGCCGCAGCGGCGGGCGTGACAATCGCGGCGGCGGCGGACGCCGATAAGGCAGTGCGCGGCAGATTGGAGGAGCGTAAGGCAATAAACGCATCGAATGACGGCTACGCAGCCTGTCGCGCTAACAAAGTTTGAAGAAAGCAAAGGCGCCGGACTTGGATGGAGTCCGGCGCCTTTTTTCGATTGAATTTGACCCGATGGCGTAGTTTTTTTCACAAAACAGTGAGCGGCGCCAAGGTTAGAAAGGACGGGCAAAGGCGCTGTCCGGCGCCCGATCAGTGCTCCTCCGGTCTTCCGAATATCTGCCCGCGGCCAAACGAATTTCGGACCTCTTCATCCTCTTTTAGTTGTTCGGCGCTCGCCACAGGTTCGTCCATTCGGCTGAGGTTAGGTTGGCCGGCATCCACCCATGCGCTGTACCAAGCGCTGGCCAAGGAAAGGATGGCCGAGCGCATGCGGCGCTCGACCATGCCGTTCAGGGCATCCTGATAAGCTGCGGCGTAGTCGGGGCAAGGAGCCAGCATCGCTACGCCATTGCGCATCGTCGGGCAGATTTGGCGATCTTTAGGAAAAGTGTGTCGCAGGCTCCACTCGATGTTGAGCACGCTATCCACCATGCTGTTGCTGGCCAATACCATATCCCAGTAAAATTTAGCGGGGTCGTTGACGTAGTAGGCTTTTCCGACGAAGTAGTCGTACTGCTTATCGGCAAAAAGCTCGGGGATACGGCTTTCCCAAAAGGCGTGGATACCGTGTTGATTGGTTTTTTGGCCGTTGTAGTTGCTGGTGGTGTGCAGGGGTACATGGGCGTCGCCGATGTAATGCCCGATATCGGCCGCCATACGCAGTATTCGTTTGGAGTCCTTGCTCTTGAACGCTGCCGTGAGGTCGCGCTGCATCTTTTGCAGGTGCCAAGGCACGATACCGTGTTCGGAGAGGCTTTCGACAAAGAAAGCGTCGCGCCAGTCGCTTGACGAGGGCAGGGGCAGATTTTCGCGTAGGATGAATTGGCGCAGCGTATCTGGATGCAGGCGCGGGTCGGCGCGGTGAAACTGCCTGACAACTTGCGTCGCAAAAAAACGCCGCCATACTTTGCGTTCGTCTGTTGATCGCTCGGCGCGTGGGTCATATACGATCAGCGTATCATTGCGGCGATCGACGGCATAGATGGCCGCAAATTCCTGAATCGCATCGGGGAACAGTCGCGGGAGCCGGTCGAATGGCGGCTCGCCATAGAGGTCCAGATCGATGTAGTGGCGGGGGGCTTCGTTTTTGGTGGCATAGCGCCGCATATCGGCGTCAACGGCGTGGTCGCTGATCCAGTCGATGTGTTTTTTGAAAAAAACCATCATGTCCGGCGGTAGCAGAAAGACCGCAAGCCGATTGATGCGTTTGTGCGCAAAAAAACCCCATTCCGGGGCGCCGCATTTGCCCGCCGGCGGGCGGCTTCCCGATCCTACAAACAGAAAGGCGGCAAGCAGTCCGCCCAAAGCCAAAAGGCGTGCCATAAGCAGTGTTTTTCGGCAACAAAGGTAATTCAAAATGCAGAATCGGCCCCAAGTAGTTCGAGCGCAGTCCAGGCAGGCAGTCCGGCGCCTACGTACAGGGCCTCCTCGTCG
Source organism: Saprospiraceae bacterium (assembly GCA_046296435.1). Lineage (GTDB taxonomy): Bacteria > Bacteroidota > Bacteroidia > Chitinophagales > Saprospiraceae > M3007. The sequence continues at coordinate 18,230 of JBKBLI010000016.1, forward strand.
ATGTCGAACGTAGGGGTATGCACCTGCGAGACGATACCCCGATCCGGATTGCCGACGCCCAGGCGATAAAAGCAGCCTGGAATCTCGTGTGTGTAGTACGCAAAATCCTCCGAGGTCATTCGGATGGGTAGATCGAAGACGCGATCCGGTCCAAGGAAGCGAACGGCGGCGGCGCGTACGCGAGCGGTGAGCGCCTCGTGGTTGCGCAACATCGGATAGCCCCGCACGATACGCGCCTCGCACGCGCCCCCCATGCCTTTTGCCGTATCACGTGCTATGGCGGCGATGCGCCGCAGCGCCTCCGCGCGCCAATGCTCGTCCATGGTGCGAAAAGTGCCTTCGATACGCACCTCGGAGGGGATGATGTTTGTAGCGCCGCCTACGCTGTTGATTTTTCCGAAGGTGAGGACGCTGGGCGTAGTCGGATCAGCATGGCGCGATACCAATTGTTGCAACGCCGTGAGGATGCAGGCGCTTATGGCCACCGGGTCTATACATGCGTGCGGCATGGCGCCATGCCCGCCCTTGCCGCGGACAGTCAGGTAGATCTCGTCGGATGAGGCCATGTACATGCCGGCTCTGAATCCCACCGATCCTGCGGGCAGCGGCGGATGCACATGTTGCCCTATAATGCCTGCCGGACGGGGCTTGCGCAGGGCGCCGTCGCGGATCATCAGCGAGGCGCCGCCGGGCAGTTTTTCTTCGCCGGGTTGGAACAAGACTTTCACCTGCCCCCCGTAATGTGCGCGCAAATCGTACAATATGCGCGCCGCTACCAGCATCGAGGCTGTGTGCGCATCGTGTCCGCAGGCGTGCATCACCCCGGGGCGCTTGCTTTTGTATGCGACTGGGTTGGCCTCTTCGATCGGCAGCGCATCCATATCAGCCCGAAGCGCTATGCAACGGCGCGGCCCCTTGCCTTCGCCTTGGATCAGCGCAACGATACCGTGTCCGCCTACGCCTGACAAGTGTTCGATTCCGTAGGACGATAGTGTTTGGCTCACGAATCGGGACGTCTCGACTTCCTCAAACGAGAGTTCGGGGTACTGGTGCAGTCGGCGGCGCAGATCGATCGCTTCCGCGTGGTATTCGCGGGCCAATTCGCGCGTCCGAAATAGCAGTGGGTCTTCTTCCAGTCTATGCATATTAGCGGGCCATTAGCGGCCGAACGGCCGCAGAGCGCAATCGAAAAGTCGGACGCTATTCAAAAAATTTGCCATAGTCGTTATCGCTGCGGAGTATTTCCTTGGGCTTTTGGGTCAGGTCGAGTCCCGGCGTCGCTTGCGCTTGTTGTCCATCGGTTTTTCCGCTCAGCAAAAGGCTGCTTTGGCCCCATTGCTCGAGCATGCGCAGGCCTTCTTCCTCGAATTCGCCTTTTTGCAAATCGATGCTGTCCATCAGGCGCCGAGACGTGTCCATGAAGCGTTCCATTTCGCCGACTTTGGCGCCCATTTCGTCGGCCATTTGTTCTAAAGCCCGGTCGAATAATGCGCGTTGGTCCGAATCGCCCTTTAGCACGCTTTGGGCCGACTGGATTGCTCCATGACCGGCTTTGATGGCGAGATATTCTTGTTCCTTGATGTAGATTTGATCGCGGGTGTCTTCCAATACAATCTCCGCATTTTCGTACATACGGGTCAATATCCGGTACAACACATCCATTTTGCCGTATAGATTTTCGTACTTGGCATTGGCTTCCTGAAGGCGGGCGGCTTTGCGGGCTGCAAGCGTCAGGTTTTTGTCGTCGCCTTGTTTGCGGGCTTTGTCAGCCAATTGCATATTGTTCTCGATTTCGACGGCGTTGCCGTCCATCGTGCCTTTCAGCAAGCGCATCTGACCGCGCAACGCGCCGATCTGTTTGCTGAGTTTCATCAGGCTCTTTTCGATGTCGGACAGGTAGCTTTTGAGGATCGAAATCGGGTCGATCTTGACAAACAAACCGGTGATCCAGCGCATTACCGCTTTGTAGTTGTACCAAATCAGGTTGCGGGCCTGTGGATCCAACAAGATGTAAATTACGGCGCCCAGCGCAATCAGCATGCCGCCGAGGTAAAGGGTGTTTTGGGCCAGCACGATGAGCGTCGGGAGCAAATTGTACAGCAGCATGCCGCCGCCGACCAAAAGGCCGGCCAGCACAATGCCGCCCGTGACCCCTTCCGGATTTTTCCAAAATGACTTGGAGGATCTGTTCATGTATCGATGTATTGCGAACGCCACAAATTTAGCGTTTTTTGGTCAGATAGCGTTTTTTTGAAAAAAAAGACAGGAGAAGAGGGCGCGGATTGCGCGCGTGGCGCTTGCCGGCCCGCTTCCGCTCCGGGTCAGTCGCAGGGGATACCGCGTATGCGGCGCCAATACCGCCCCAAGGTATCGCGGCGTTGGCTCATGCGCGCGCCGCGCGCAGCCCGTCCGCTGGCTTCCCAGTCGCCATCCGGTTTTTTGTACAACAAGAACGAAAACACATAATTGCCATCGCGAATGGTCTCGCCAAACAAGCCAAAGCGCAGGTCATGGACGAGCAAGGTATCGGGGGCCCGCCCGAATACGTTAAAATATCCGTCGGAGAACCAGCGCAGGAACCGGAGCGAACGGTTGTCGGGCGGTATGTCTGCCAGTAGTTCGTGGTTTTTGGGAAGCCGGCTTAGGGTGTCGAAGCCCGGTCGGCAATCTTTCAGCCCGATCAGCCCGAAGTAAAATGCGTCGTCGGCTTCGGCCACGCCATACCACACGGTGTTGGTCAGGATAGAGGGGTTGGTCATGTAGCGCGTAGCTTCAATTCCGGCAGCTTGCAGGCTCTGCTCGAAGTGCTGGTTGACGCGCTGCTTGTTGACGACGGTCAACCCGAGATAAAAGCAGCCCCATACGATACCGGCCCAATTCCACCGGTAGCGCGCCCGCGACTCGCGCCGCTGCGTCGCCGCTGCAATCAGGAATAGGCCGAAAGGAACCGTATAGATCGGATCGACAATAGAGACGGTGTTCCAGGCTATGCGTTGGTCGCTGAAGGGCTGCCAGATCTGGGTGCCATAGTTGGTGAAGCAATCCAGAATGGGATGGGTGAATAT
>JBKBLI010000016.1:21393-53788 GCA_046296435.1 Saprospiraceae bacterium
ACTCCAAAAAAACAGGGCTACCCAAGTCAGGTAGCTTGCGCGCACCTCGCGAAGATCGCGGCGAAAATAATCGCGCCAGAGCCGATAACCCAACAACACGCCCAAGATGAGGGTGGGCGCCAATATGGGCCAACGCAAGCCTTCGCCGGCCGCGACGGGTATAAAATTGACGCCGGCCGCCGCCGCTACATAGACCGCGAGCCATATGCTCATGGCGGCGATCTTGTATCCTTTGCGGCGGTAGATCCCGTTGTCGTAAAAACGTTGCGCCAGCCAGGCAAAGAGCCAGGGCGCGAGGGCCGCAAACAAAAAGGAGTGCATAAAACCCCGGTGAAAGGAGGTTGCCGAGATTTCGTCCACGAAAAGATTGGCCAGCACATCCAGATCCGGGATCGTGCCGCCGATGGCGCCCCAGAGTATGGCGCGATTGCCAATTTTGCGACCTGCGACCGCTTCGCCGCAAGCTGCGCCCAGTACGATTTGGGTAAGTGAGTCCAAGTTTGCGTTTTATTAGTTGGCCCATGCGCCTGCGCACACAAACAGTGCAAATGTCGCACAACGGCTTTCAAACACAACGCCAAAAGCGACATAGGGTTCGTTCTGCTCGACCAATTTGAGTCAAATAGACCCATACAGACAATGTTTGAGCGGTTCAGACGGTATGACAGTTGTCCCAAAAAACGTACCTTTGCGCATCGTTAAAAAAAGCAAACAAATATGAGCAATACAACGCAAACGCTGGATCAGCCGGTAGCCGCGTCAAATGCGGATAACTTCCCTATTAACGGGACGGATCATATTGAATTCTACGTAGGCAACGCCAAGCAGAGCGCCATGTATTATCAGGCGGCCTGGGGTTTCAGACTCATCGCTTATCAAGGGCCTGAAACCGGAGTGCGCGACCGCGTAAGCTACGTGCTTCAGCAGGACAAAATACGCATCGTGCTGACGGCCGCCCTCCAACCCGATCACGAGATCGCCCGCCACGTAGCCGAACACGGCGACGGCGTCAAAGTGCTCGCCCTCTGGGTGGACGACGCCGCCAAGGCCTGGCAGACGGCTATCGGTCGCGGCGCAGAAAGCGCCTTTGAGCCGCGCGTGCTGAGCGACGCGCATGGCGAGGTGCGCCTGGCAGCCATCAAAACCTATGGCGAGACGATTCACACTTTCGTGGAGCGCAGCGCATACGGTGGGGCATTTATGCCGGGTTACGAGCCGCGCGCGAGCGTCTATCCCGTCCAGCCCGTTGGGCTTAAGTACGTGGATCACTGCGTTGGCAATGTCGAACTCGGCGGAATGAACCGCTGGGTAAAGTTCTATCAGGACGTAATGGGCTTCAAGCTGCTCATCACTTTCGACGACAAGGACATCAGCACCGAATACACGGCTTTGATGTCGAAGGTGGTCAGCAATGGCAACGGCTACATCAAGTTTCCGATCAACGAACCAGCCAAGGGGCGCAAGAAAAGCCAAATCGAGGAGTTCTTGGATTTCTATCGCGGCGCGGGCGTCCAACACATCGCCGTGGCGACGGACAACATTATAGAGACCGTAAGCCGTTTGCGGGCCAATGGCGTAGATTTCCTTTACGTGCCCGAAACTTACTATGACGACCTGACGGAACGCGTGGGCCGTATCGAAGAAAATCTGGACGATATCAAGCGCCTGAATATCCTGGTCGATCGCGACGAAGACGGATATTTGCTCCAACTTTTCACCAAGCCGGTGCAAGACCGCCCCACGGTTTTTTTCGAAATTATCCAGCGCTGCGGAGCGAAGTCTTTTGGAAAGGGGAATTTTAAAGCGCTGTTTGAAGCCATCGAGCGCGAGCAGGAATTGCGTGGTACGCTTTGAGGAAAACTGCGCCTCATTTGAGCAGGTTGACATGCGACTGCCCGCTCAGATAGGAAGCGTGTGCCGGCCGCCGGCCTGCACGCGCTTTGCAAGGTAGGATAGCGTCTTGGGCGTGAATCAGTAACGGAAAGGGGGTGAGAAGACCAGGCCCGCGGCGGGGGGTGCGGGCAAAAGCAGTTTGATCGCGCAGCGGGCAGGAGTTTTGGCCTTCAGCAGAATTTGTCCGCGCAGGACGATGAGGCGAAGGCGTCTGGCTTGGCTTTGAATACAAAGCCCATGCTCAGGATGTAGCCCATGGCCTCCTTCAGGGCGACATTGCTCTCAAACTGCGGATCGGTGTTGATGTCGGCGTGCACCTCCAGCGCCACATCGTAGCGGTCGAGCAATTCGCACAGGGAGTAGGCCACCTCTACGGAGCGACCGACCTCCATAATCATGCGTTCGCGGAGTCCGATTTTGCGGCGCGTCTTGTCGTTGGACACATACATGAAGCCGCCGCGCTTTTCGCGTAGGAAGACGATGACGGTGGCAAAATGCACTTCGTCGCCGATTACTTGGGAGTCCGAACCAATGCACACCTTGAGCTTGTGGCCTTCGGCGCTTTCCCGCTTGATGGCCTCTTCTACCGCTTGAAGAATCGGTTCCTCGATGCGTTGTCCGTTGAGTCTTCTCCAGTTCATTGCCATATGTAAGGTAAGAAATTAGCAAGTTATCCACATTGGTGGCGTATATTTGCGCTCAAAGTTACGGCTTGGCTCCTATTCTTTCTACATCAAACACGAGAATTAACGGTTTTTTAATCCTAAAGGTTTAGCGACGCAATTTTTTTTATGGTTTACTCACAATTTATCCACAGGGTCACGCATCCTGCGCTCTTTTCGGCGTATTTGTTTCGCCGCTTGCCGGCAGCTTGGTTCATGGGACTGCGGGTTTTGACCTGCGACCGACAGGCGGCTTCGGTTCGGCTGCGTTACGGATGGCGCAGCCGCAATCCGTTCGGCTCAATCTACTTTGCGGCGCAATGTGCGGCGGGGGAGTTATCGACGGGTGTGCTGGCTTTAGGCGCCATTGCTGAAACAGGGGCGCCGGTATCGATGTTGGTGACAGAAGTAAAGGCGGAGTTTGTGAAAAAGGCCGCCGAAACGCTCGTATTCGTTTGCGCTGACGGCGATGGATTGCGCCGGGCGATACGAGAGGCGGTCGAAGGCGGCGAGCCGACGGTTTACACAGCGCGCAGCGAGGGACTTTTGCCCGATGGCACGCGGGCATCTGAAATCCACGTCCGCTGGTCTTTCAAGCGTAAAAACAAAAAATGAACGGCGATGTACACAAATGGCGCTAACTTCGCATCTGAAAAATGTTTAACATTGTTGAGACAGGAGTAGCGGTCATTACCCACATAAGCGCTGGATCGCGCCGATTCCGCACAGGCTGGTGGGCTGTTCCGCTATTGGCTGGCCTCGTCTGGTTGGGGTCGCGCAACCGACCAGATCCAATATGGCGGGAAGCGGGCGCCTTGGTATCCGAACGCTATCCCTTGTTGTACGAGCAGCGCGACGCTGTCAAACGGCTTTACGCTGAGATCAACGCGGGGGCAAGCGGCATAGATTTAGACGAAGGGTGGTTGTTGTTGGACCGGGCAGGACAGTCGTTGATTGATTGGCAGGTTTTTCAAGGTCTGTGTTGCGCGATGGTCCGGCAGCGGTTTATCGTGATTTCCGGCGTGACGGGTACGGGGCTTACCAAGCAGAGTAAGCGCGCGGCATTGCTGCTGGTCGGATCTCCCGATCGCTTACTGAATATTGCATGCGCGCCGCAGTTCGATCTGGACTTGCACCGGCGCTACATCGGCCGCATGAACGAGGCGAGCGGCGTTTTCGAAGCCGGCGAACTGCTACAGTTTTGGGAGCGTTGCCGACAGTCGCCACACCGCCGCTTTGCGGCGCTGATCGATAATATCGACAAGATCAATCCGGAGACTTTTTTTGGTCCCGAACTTTGGGAAGCGTTGAGCAGTTCGCGCGATGTAGCTGTGATTGGAGGCGTTCCACGCCCTGTGCCGCCCAATTTTCACCTGATCTCGACGACGCATCTCGGCCCGGGTTCGTTGGTAGAGCTTAACGAGGAGCATTTCAAACGGATTGGAGGGCAGTATATCCTCGACCCCAATCCGCGCGAGTTGCTCGAGTATTTGCGCCGCGAAAGCGATAAACTATCGACCAAATCTGAGCTTTCAGAGGCGGACCAAGCCCTAAAGAGCGCCTACGCCGACAGCCTGAATAGGCATCGATTTTTGTTTTACTGGATAGCCTCCAACCGTTTTGTCGCCGCGCATTACGGACCGGGCTATCAACTGGGGCAAGGCGCCCAACTGAGGGCGTGCATAGGCGACTTTGAGGAATTTAAGAACATCTGGCGGCGACATCTGATCGCCATGAAAATGTCGCCTAATGCGCTCAATGAGGCGTTTGAGCGGATGGACTACACGGCGTTTAAAGATCTGGGGCAGCAAGCGCAAAGTAGTTTTTTTGCGCGATGGTTAGATTACTTAGAAAATACCGGCTACATGGTTGAGATCACCATGGTTGCCTGTACCGCCCTGCTCACCGCCCTAATCGGCTGGTGGATGTTCCGTCGGCGGGAGCGCCTGATCCAGCGCTACGGCGAAATGGCTCAGCAGCTTTTTAATGATTTTGAAGACCAAAAAATCAGCGCAGAGGAAGCCTCGGCGCGCCTTGACGGCATCCGCAAAGAAGTGGGCGATCTGGTCATGCAGCGCAAACTGAACTACACCGAGGGGCTGTATTTCATGGCTTTTGTCGAGGACAAAACCCGCCGCATAGACATGGCCCGCCAGGTCAGCGAGCACTTCCTTGAGCTTTTCAATGCATTTATGGACGACAATGTCCTCACCGAAAACGAGTATCAGAAACTCATCGGTTTTCTGCAGGCCATTCGGTTGAAAATACCGGAGGATATCTATAGTCAATTCCGCGAAAAAGTCGAGATTGCCTACATCGAGACCGGAGCCAATCGGCGGTGAGGCGAGCCCCCCCGACTCTTTACCGGCGCTCTTTTTCAACTCTCATAACCGAGCCGACTGCGCCGCCCTACTGCCTGATGCCTGATTTCAGGGTAGCGACGCTTACCAGCCGGTCGTAGCGCAAACCAAAGCCTCGATGATATACCAATATGGTATAATTGTTTTCGGTTTCGAAATTATTGCCTTCGACGCCATCGGGATCGGGCTTGCCCGTGGCACGGTTGACTACGAGATACTGGTAGTTGTAGTAGCCTTGCTTCAAAAGCGGTTCGCAGACGTAGGCTTTTTCGTCTTCCAGGTAGCGCATGCGAAACTCTGGCTTGATCTGAAAGTCGCTCAGCTCACCGAATACATACACATCGTCGTCGTCGAAGGGAAGGTTGCGGCGCAGCGTGAAGCGCACCCGGGCGTAATCGCACTGCATCAGTCCTTGGTTGAAATTTCGGTTGTCGATCACGAAACTTCCGTTGATATCGTTGTACAGGTCGTACGATCCGCCTTCGCGACCATTGTCAGGGATGAGGCTTGCGTAGTAAAGTTGTTTGTACATCTGGATGTTTGCTACGCCTTCGCCCCTGAAATCGAAAGTGCGGATATCGAAAAAACGCCATTCTTTTCCCGCCGGGAACACGATCTTGTCCTGAAAATCAAACACCATGCGGCGGTCGTCGGCAATCAGCGGCGTCAGCGGCCCCAGCGCGGTATCCCACCGTTTGTTTTGGAGGACGACAGCTTTAATCTCATTCATGGCGTTGATCACGCGCACCGGATTATTTTGAGGGGTAAGTACCGTAAAATCAATTTCGTGGTGCGTGTTGCTTTTGCCTACCATGGCGGCCCTGACCAATGCGGCGTCTGTACGCCAGACGGGTTCAGACACCATAAAACGGCGCACCAACACCGGCTTGCGCTCTTCAGCGGTATATACAGTAAGGGTGTAGTTGCCTGACTTGGTCCAACGCAGGAAGCGATTGGGCAGCGAAAGGGTGTACTGCGTGTAGGGCATGAGGGTGTTGAGCGAGTTGGCGATATCCAGTATCCTGTCGCCGTTGAAACCCTCGATATACTCAGCTTCGGTGAGTTCCGAAGACTCCCAGTTGGCGTTGTAATGCTGGATGCTGTAAACGTAGTCCTGCACCTCGCCCCCCAGATAATCGAATGTAAGCGTCAGCGTCCCGTTTTTGGCTTTTAGGTCGGCGATGGGCATGGTCGTCGGCGAACCTCCTACTCTGAACATGACGGTCTTGATATACGGATCGCCAATGTAGTCGTAGTTGAGGGCCTGACCCGGTAAGCGGCCAACAGCGCTTATGGCAAGCAGAATAGCCAGCCGCCTGCGCCCGCCCGATCCCCGCTCTCTACGCCTACGCTCGCTCGGTTTTTCCTTCAAAAAAGTACGCGCAGGGCCGCTCAACGGGCCGCGCGAACGTCGGGTTTGTTCGCCTTGGTTCGGGCGATGCGAACGCTCCGGAAATAGCGACTGTATCAATCGGGCCAAATTTTCGAGTAACTTCAGCATGTTGCAAATCGTGGGCTTTTTTGGTGACGGATAGTCGGATAATCTATTGCTAGGTCCTATGGGTATTCACAACAGAGAGAGCCAAACTTCATCTCAGCGCGTTTTTGTCTGCCGGGATCGAAAAACCAGAACGCCTGACGCATGCCTTATGGTGTGCGAATGTTTGGAAAAAAGGAGCGCCGCCGGAGGGTTGGACCATGGACTTTGCCTCCAACCCATTCAGCATTGCGACGGCAGGCGTGGCGTTGCGTGCTGCCCAAAAGGGAGTTGTGCCGCCCAATCCCAACGCACGCATCCTTTTTCTTCATCATGTTTTTCAAAAGAGCGATATATGCCGAAATTAATACGTGAACAGTGTGACTTTTGAGATATAGACGCGTATTAAAGTAGTCTGTGCTCCTGAGTAGTATGGACCAACAAGAACGGAAGATTGTTTTCATTTGGTTTTTAGGGTTTACCGTCGGGTATCGCAAGATGGCCCGGCGGTTTTTTTATTAAGCTACTGCCTGCCGCGATTTTGAGAACGAATTAGAAAATCTCAAAAAATTACAATAAATTAAAAAATAATCCAAAAGCGAAATCAAACATTCAAAAGCCGCTTACAATCAATATTTTACGATTTTTAAAAAAAGTCTGTTTTACTGAAAGGTCAAATTTGTGACGGATCGGGCTGTTTTTTTCTTAAAAGGCGCATTAACTTTGCATCAAAATTGAGCTTGGTATGATTTTTGACCTTAGATGATCGTTCCTTTTTAATCCGGTTCCAAAAGCAGCCCGTCTTCTTTTTGAAGTCTGTCTGCCGAAAAAAGTCCTCTGAGCATCAGACATCAGGTTTGTTTAATCATTTGCCTTTTTGAAGGCGACCATCTTTTTTCTAATCAATATTTCACCTGATGAATGAATTCTTTACAAAAAAAACTGTTGCTCGTTGAGAGCAATCCACAATTTCGAAGTTTGCTTGCCGCCTTTTTCAGCAGATATTTTACTGTTGGAGTAGCGCGCACCGATATTGAAGCCTGGCACATGCTACGCTTGGGCTTTGAGGCCAATGCAATGTTGGTTGGCTTGAGTTCGGCTTCGATAGACATGCGGGTGTTGGAGCGCCTGCGTCGAAATGTCCTTTTTGCAGATATTCCCATAATACTGCTCAGCGATCAACCTGAAGCGCTTGCGAAAAATTCGAATGTGACTTGGGAGATCTACGGCAAGCCTTTGGATTTGCTGCAACTGAATTCCCGGCTCAAAGAAATTGCATGATTTTTTTTAATCCATCACCTGAATTTACAAAAAATTTTAACCCATGGATTTTGCTTTACAAGCAAGCGCCAGCGCGCTTTCAAGTTATCCCGTATTGATCTTCGGTTTTGAGACGCCCGTTTTGGTCTCTTCGAGAGCCGGCATGGAGTGTCTCTGGGTCGCTGACGCCAATGAAGCCGCAGGGCTGATCGAGGCAATTGCCGAGTCTGACGCGGTCATTGCCGAGCGACCGCCTTTTATCGTGTTTGAAGAACGCTGGCTGATGGAGCACGGCGAATCAATCATGAGTCGCATTCGCAAGACATCCGAATTGCGTTTGACGCCGGTTTTTTGTGTTGCCAAAGATCTGGTCTCCGTTGACAAGAAACGCTTGATTAGACTCGGAATCGACGAACTCTTTGACGCGGCGGTCAGTTGGGAGGAGCTGAGTTCGCGGGCTGCTTTTTTTGACGAAATCAAATATCTGCTCGAGCAAAAGCACCCCGCCACGCATACGGTCGCTTCGCCGAACGCGCATCCGTTCAAACGCGCCATGGATGTGGCGTGCGCGCTGATTGGAATAATCCTGGCCAGTCCGATCATGTTGGTTTGCGCCATTATTATCAAATTGGAGTCGCGCGGCCCCGTATTGTATCGCTCCAAGCGGGTGGGAAGAAATTATGAGGTATTCGAGTTTTTGAAGTTTCGCAGCATGTACATCGATGCAGATATCCGACTCGAAGAATTGAGCGCGCAGAATCAATATCGACAAAATGGACAAAACGCTATTTTTCTAAAATTCAAGAAAGACCCCCGCGTGACGCGTTTTGGTCGGATCATGCGCAAGTACAGCCTGGATGAGCTGCCGCAGTTGTTCAATATCCTGAAGGGGGAAATGTCGCTGGTTGGTAACCGGCCCCTCCCCTTGTACGAGGCCAAACAACTGACCACCAACCAATGGTGCGCCCGATTTTTGGCGCCTGCCGGTCTTACGGGTCTATGGCAGGTGAGCAAACGCGGCCGCTCCGAAATGAGTATGGAAGAGCGCATCGCGCTAGACATTCAATATGCGCAGAAGCATGATCTAAAGACAGATTTACGCATTCTGCTGGCTACGCCATTCAGTTTTATTCAACAAGAAGACGTATAATCTCATGCAAAAGAAAGTTAGTATCGTTACGGTACACTACAATCAGCAGGAAGCTACGATCCGCTTGCTGGACAGTGTGCGGGCCTTAGAATACCCACACATTGAGATGATCGTGGCGGATAATGGCAGCGCCGATAAGCTCGGCGAAATCATGCGTCTGCGCTATCCTGAATTTAAGTACGTCCGCAGCGAGCGCAATCTCGGTTTTGCGGGCGGCAATAACCTCGGTATTGAGGCCGCTACTGGCGATTATCTGTTTTTTGTCAACAATGATGCCCGCGTGACGCCTGAGAGCGTTAGCATTTTGGTAGATTTTTTGGAAAAGAATCCTACCGTGGGCGCCGTCAGTCCGCTCATTTGTTACGAAGAACGCGATAGTATCGGGCGAGATATCATTCAGTATGCCGGTATGACGGATATCCATCCAATTACCGGACGCAACCGCACCGAAGGGGCCAAAGCGTCGGACCGCGGCCAATTCTCCGAACCCTTCCCCACCGCTTACGCGCACGGCGCCGCCATGATGATCACGCGCGCCACCCTTGCCAAAGTTGGCCCGATGTCGGAAGACTATTTCCTGTACTACGAGGAGTTGGACTGGTGCGAACGGATCCGAAAAGCGGGTTTTGAGATATGGGTAGCCCCCTTAGCTCGCGTGTATCACGCCGAAAGCCTCACGATGCAGAAACTGGGCGCCCAAAAAACGTTTTACCTCACGCGCAACCGCATTTGGTTCATGCGAAAGTGGTCGGAAGGATGGCGGCTGCTGGCCTTCTATACCTACATGGCTCTGATTGCTGCGCCCCTGCACAGTATTCGCCGGCTTGTGGAAGGAGAAGTGGAGCCTTTGCGCGCCTTCTGGAAAGGTTTGATCCAAGGATTCAATCACCCTCTGGACTCTGATTGGTCGCGTTCGTGATGGCGGAGTGGCTCCTGTGCATTTTAGCGCTCTGGCTGACGGCGCAATTGGTCTATCCTGCGCTTACGGTAGCGTTTGCGCGTCTGTTTGGGCGCGATTTGCCCAATCTCAAAACAGAGGCCGAAGCAGATATCGCGTGCATCATCACAGCCTACAAAAATGTAGAGATCGCCCGCCCCTTGGTCGAGTCGCTGTTAAACCAGCATTATACCCGTTTTTGCATCTATCTGGTTGCAGACGAATGCCCCGCGCCTGAGTTCCATTTCAACGATGAGCGCTATGTGGTGATGCAACCAGACCCTCCGCTTCGGCTCAAAGTCCGTAGCATCATACACGCTGTATCCAATTTCCGACGCAGGCACGAATATATCGCCATATTCGATGCGGACAATGTGGCCCATCCCGATTTTCTGAAAGAAACCAACCGTTATCTGCAACAAGGATATCGCTGCGTGCAGGGTCGGCGAACGGCCAAAAATACTGATACAGGCTATGCCGGCGCCGACGGTATCGGCGAGTCGTACAAGAACTACATCGAACGCTACGTGCCGTGGCTATTGAATGGCTCGGCAGTAATCAGCGGATCGGGTATGACTACGGCTTATGAGGAATACGTCGGCTACTTGAACAGTCCCGAGATCAGCCAGGGCAATCTCAAAGGCAAACGCATGTTGCAGGAGGATAAAATTCTGCAAAATTACTTGGTGCGTCGGGGCATACAGATTGCCTACGCCCGCCAGGCCATCGTTTTTGACGAAAAAACCGAAACCGCCAAAGGCATCGAGACACAGCGCAGTCGGTGGCTGTACTCTTACTTTCAAAATATACCCAACGCGCTCAAGATCCTCTGGGAAGGAATAGTTGGGGGGCTCGACATGCGAAAGTTATATTTTGCATGGGTCACGCTGGCCTTGCCCCTGTTCATACAGTTGGGGCTATCGATTCTGGCGGCCGCAATAGCGTGGTTTGTGGTTCCCGTATGGACTTATATCCTGATGTCCGCTTTAATCCTTTTTGCAGGGAATACGCTCCTTGTACTCCGTTTGGACGGCGCGCCCGGCTCGTTGTGGCGAAGCGTGGCGCGCGTGCCGTCTTTTTTTTGGCTTCAGTTCAGGAGCTTGCTGAAAATGCGCAATCCAGACAAGTATTTCGCCCATACTGAGCACCGGCGCGTTTTGCGCGTGGACGAACTGGCCGAGCGCTCGGATGCTCCCGACGCTCAAAACTAAGACGCATCCGCCTCAATTGCAAGCAAATCATGTCCTTCACAGGGGAATTTGCAACGACCCGAACCCGCTGCAGGAGCGTTTGCATCAAAGCTAAATGCCCCATGAATGCGGGCAAAGATCGCTTGCGCGCCCGCGCTCCTCGCCCTTACCTTTTTTTTAAAAAAAAAAGACCAAAGCGGCGGCAGCTCTGCGGGTTAGGCGAAAATGCCCTGCGGAGCCGCCGCCCGCATTTCGTCTTTCGGCGCAAATCAAACGGGCTGGAGCGCTTCGATTTCGGGCAAAGCCGCGCTCAACTCTGCATCCGATAGTTTGTGATCCGACAATTTTTTGGAAAAATAGTCGCCATACGCCTGCATGTCTAAGAAACCGTGGCCGCACAAATTGAACAGAATGGTTTTTTTCTTTCCCTCCAATTTTGCTTGACGGGCTTCGCGAATGACCTGCGCAATGGCGTGCGTGGCTTCCGGCGCAGGAATGACACCCTCGTGTTTGGCAAACGCAATGCCCGCTTCGAAGCATTCCAACTGCTGCAAGGCTACGGCTTCGATCAGACCGTCTTTGAGCAGTTGGCTGCAGATCACGCTTGCGCCATGGTAACGCAGACCGCCGGCATGGATGGCCGCCGGCTTAAAATTATGCCCTAAGGTGTACATGGGCAGCAAAGGTGTGTAACCGGCAGTATCGCCGAAATCGTATTTAAAAACACCCTTGGTCAGTTTGGGGCAACTGGCCGGCTCGACGGCGATGCACCGGACCTGGCGCTTGCCCTCCAGGTGAAAGCGCAAAAACGGGAAAGTCGTACCCGCAAAATTAGAGCCGCCGCCCAGCGGAGCGATTACCACATCCGGAAAATCGCCGACCATTTCCATCTGCTTGAGCGCCTCCTGCCCGATGATGGTTTGGTGCATCAAAACGTGGTTGAGCACCGAGCCAAGGGCATATTTGGTTTTCTCGTCGCCGGCGGCAATCTCTATGGCTTCGGAGATGGCGATGCCGAGACTTCCGGTCGATTTGGGATCGGCGGCAAGGATGTTTCTTCCGGCCAGCGTTCTTTTGCTGGGCGACGAATAAACCTTAGCGCCATAGGCGTTCATCAAAATCTTGCGATAAGGCTTCTGTTTGAAGCTAATGGCCACCATATAAACCTCGCATTTGATCCCAAATTGCGCGCAAGCAAAGGCCAGAGCGGTGCCCCATTGACCGGCGCCCGTCTCCGTGGCGATTCTCTTCACCTTTTCCTGTTTGTTGTAGTACGCCTGCGCCACTGCCGTATTGGGCTTGTGCGAACCGACCGGGCTTGCGCCTTCGTACTTGTAGTAGATCTTGGCCGGCGTGTCCAGCGCCTTTTCTAAACGCGTTGCCCGTATGAGCGGGGTCGGCCGCCAGATCTTGTATATGTCGCGGACCTGATCTGGGATCTCGACATACCGGTCGGTAGCCACCTCCTGCTTGATCAGTTCCATCGGGAAAAGCGGGGCCAAATCGGCGGGTCCGACAGGCTGTTTTGTGGCCGGGTGAAGCGGCGGCAGCGGTTTGTTGGGCATGTCCGATACGATATTGTACCAGTGTGTCGGCATATCCGACTCCGAAAGAAAAATCTTTTTTGATGACATAACAGCGAATGAATAGGTTAAAAATCAAAAAACAAGCGCCCGACTCGACAAAAATGCCTTCGGATCGCGGCAAAATTTGTCCAACAAGTATTCGCTAACGTTTTAAAGAAAAATTCTATTGCTTTTCGTTCGTTCGGATTTTCTTTTTTGCGGGAATGCAAAAACACAGTCCGCCCGATTAGCTAAGTGCAAAAAGGATGAGAAAACGGGAGCGCAGATCCTGGGTGTGTAAGACGCCCGCGCTGCGCCCGCTTTCTTTTGTTAGAAAAACGCAACCACTTTGCACAGAAAAAATTCCTGTCTTCCGACGGGGTTTTGCGGCGCCCTTATTTTCGTCGCTCCCAAATCCTGTTCGTCAAAGTGCATTCGAAGTTCAGACCGCGCGCAAGCGCCGCAGTGAAAAGATGCTTTTTAGTAGTTTTGGAAGATATTAACAAAAAAAAGTATTGCAGTTACGAAATTTGGCCTTACCTTTGTAGCTGCGTTCAATTAGCAGGGGCCACTTAAAGTCAAAATTTTTTGGATCGGCAGCCATGTGCAGATACAAGTAAAAAAAGCGGCTTAGCGCAGATAGGTTTTTAAAATGAGCAACAACGGAGACCAAACGCCGGAACCGCTATCTGACCGGCCCAAACGGGTGGTTGATGCGCGCGAAGTGAGTTTCGCATTGCCGCTTTCTGAAATAAGAGCAATAGTCGCAGGCTTGTTTTCGTTCGTGAGCATTTTGGCTGTTGTCTCCTACAATTTAGGCACAAATTTTGCGCGTATCGCAATGCTCGAAAAACGCGCTCAGGACCTCCAAGAGGCGCTTAGCAAGAAAGTCCAGTCAGATGAAGTTGAAATTGCGATGCGTTTCTGGAATCAAATAGAGTCGATGAACTGCGTGACTTTAGAAGAAGGATTGCAGCGTATGCAGGAAACCAAAAAGAAAAAGGGTTGTGCGAACTAAATGTTAGATTATGGTAGTTTACACCAGACAAAATGCAAATATTCTCTGGGCGATCTTGCTTGGACTGATTTTGGCGAGTTCGCTGGCGATACTGGTTGTGGCTTTTGTTTTGCGGCAAAAAAGCCTTGAGGTAGAAAAGCAGTTGGAGCGCTTGGAACTTGACTTGAAAAAAAATTCAGTAAGTTCAGCCTTAGTTAGTTCCAACGCCAGCGCGCAGGTCGTGTTGACCGGCTTTTCGCAGGTGTCCGCTGCGCTTGATGAAGATTCCTTGGAGCGCGACCTCAGAGTCAGGGTCAATGGCCAATCTATCCCAACGAAGGTCAGCAGGCCCTCCAAGGGGCTTGTCGTATCTGCCAACTTGGATAAAAAATACATATCCCCTAATACTTCGATAGAAGTGAGCCTGCGGGGCCTTGGCAGCCCCATCTTCCTCAACGTGCCTCGCGAGCAGTTGATAAATGGCGGATCTGAGATCAACATTTTCGATCAAAGATACCTCGTATCAAAAAATTAACGGATCAATCCGCATCTGCTTGTTCCTAAAACCCTACTTTTGCTCCATGTTTCGTTACATGGCGCTGTTTTTTTGTGTAGGGACGGTTGTCCGCGCTTTTGCGCAGGCGCCTGCCGCAGGCGATAATCTCGTGCCCAACCCCGGCTTCGAATTATATTTTGCAAAGCCTACGCGTTGGACGTATAGCGGCGCCGATTTTGAAAAAATCGTCAAGTACTGGTTCAGCGCCACCACCGCCAGCCCAGATATATATGGACCCGACGTTACCGTGCCTGGCGACTGGGCCTATCAGGGCTTTGGGAAGCAGACGCCGCGCAGCGGGCACAGCATGGCTGGCCTGACGCTCTACGGTTGCGAAGGCGGCAAGCCGCATTGCCGCGAATACATCCAGATACAGTTGCGCGAACCATTGGTCAAAGGACAAACCTACTTAGTAGAGTTCTGGGTAACGCACTTAGAGCGCTCCCTGCAGATCAACAACATCGGCGCCTATTTTTCGGTAAAAGAAATACGGCGACTCACAGACGAGGTGTTGGTGCGCAAGGCCCAGGTAAAAGCCGACAAGACCGTGGAGGCTTCCGGCGGCAAATGGGTCAAAATAAGCGGATACTTCAAGGCCGAATACCCAGCCGAACATATCCTCATCGGCAATTTCAGCGACGACGCGCATACCCGCTACCGCCGCCACCGTGACGACTGCTACAACTTCGCGTACTATTACATAGACGACGTGCTGGTCAAAAAAGTCCCTCCCTTTTTGCCCGTGCCCGTCAAACCCGACGACCTGACCCGCCAGACATTTGAGATCGGCAAAACCCTTCGGCTGCGAGACATCTATTTTGCGTTTGACAGCGACGAGTTGATGCCGCGCTCGTATGTAGAGTTGGACAAACTGTTGGATATTATGCGTAAAAAACCAGCGCTCGAGATCGAAATTGTCGGACATACCGATAACATAGGCGACGAAGCCTACAACCAGGGGCTATCCGAGCGCCGCGCCAACGCAGTCATCGTATATCTGATGCGCTCCGGCATACCCAACGAGCGGCTCAGGGCAAGGGGCGAGGGCGAGGGCAAGCCCATCGCCGACAATAATACGGAATCCGGTCGCGCCCTCAACCGCCGCGTCGAACTGCGCGTGCTCAAGAACTGAGTTTTGGCCCGAACTTTATCCATTTTTTAGTTGACTTTACCCATGTCTTTACCGCATCCGTTTGCCTTATGCCTTCTGGTAGCTAGCCTTCTGCCTCACAAGGGTGTAGCCCAGGGCGCCCAGCCCGATTGTCTTGCGCAAGGACGCGTGCTGGATGCGGTGCGGCAAATGCCTCTGCCCGGAGCTACGGTCTTTGCCATGAGCGCCGATGGCAAAGACTGGGCGAGCGCTCTGACCGACGAGCAAGGCCGCTACACGCTTGAGTTGTTCAGGTCGGTCAGTTACGAGTTAACCTTTGCCCGTGAAGATCGCTACGATGTCAAAATGGAACTCGGAAAAGTCTGCGCGCAGAAAAAAACGCACGAGGTCAAAAATGCCGAACTGCGCAAAGGCTCGTCGCGCCTACTCGACTGGCTCTCCAAGAATCCGCATTACCGGCAAGACGCTCCGTCTGGTCCGGTCGTGACCTACCCCTACTATGTGCGTTTGGCCGCCCTTTCCGATCCGCAGCGCTTTGACGCCGACAAGTACCGCCAATATGGCGAAGTCGAAATCCGACCCGCCGATAAGGGGCTGCATATTGTGCTCATAGGCGGTTTTGCATCGCTCGACGACGCCCGGCGCACGCTCCGCGCGCTACAGGCCAAAGGCCACAGAGACGCCTTTGTCGTGCGCGACGACGGGGATATTCTGGTCAGAATGTAAGTCCTTGCAAGTTGTGCGGCCCGGGACAGGAAGGCGTCAACTTGTGAAAAGTTGCTTAACGAAGCGCCGCTTCGCGCTCAAACAGCGCCAGTTCCCGCACGCGTCGCTCTTCGTTCCAGCCCAAATGGTCGCTCATCAGGCGCGCCGCGCGCGGCGCCGCGCGCAAGGCGGCCGATCGGTCGAGGTCGAGCAAACGCAGCCTGCGGGCCAGCACATCAGATATTCGGCAAGCCATTTCGTGCTGCACGGCATATACCACCTGCGCCTCCGCGTAAGAGTGATCGGCATCGATCGGACGGCGCAACTCGGGATTAGCGGCGCAAAGGGCTTCTAATGCGTCGGCGCGATCTCCGTAGGCGCTCCAAGGGCCTTGGACGCGCGTCCCGTCCTCGCCCGCATTCCTGCCCGCACCCCAGATCGGATAATCGCGGGTGCAGCATTGCGCGTTTTTGCATCCAAGAACGCCGCACGCGCGGTCGATGGCGTCGGAGGCCATGAGTCGGTAAGTCGTCCATTTTCCGCCGAGCAAGCTAAGCAGTCCGGAGCGGGGGTCATACGTCACGGCATGGTCGCGCAAGAGCGCGGCGCCGTCGGTCAGACCCTTACCCAGCAACGGGCGCAAGCCGCCAAAAGCGGCTTTGACGGCCATGGGGCTGAGCGGTCGGCGTAGATAGGCCGACAAGGTGTCGAGCAGATAGTCCGTAGCGTCCGCATCGGCGCGCGGGTATGCATCCAGGTCGGATACCGGCTGGTCGGTCGTGCCAATCAGGCAAACTCCCTGAAACGGAATGGCGAAAATGACCCGTCCGTCGGAGGTCTTTGGGATCAGCAGCGCATGGTCGCGCAGCGCTATATCGGCGGCGGCGCAGATCACATGTATGCCGCTTGTAGGCGCCATGACAGGATGCAATGCGTCGTTGGCGGAAAGGCGTACGCGATCGGCCCAGGCGCCTGCGCAATTGAGCGCGAGTCGGGCGCGTATGCGCAGGGTTCGGGAACTGAGTTGGTCTTGGGCGATGACGCTTTCTATGCGACCTTGCGCATTCTTCTCAAAGCGCTGAAAAGCGACGTAATTCAGGCAATTGGCGCCTTCGGCATTCGCGCTAAGGATGAGCGCCAGATTATAGCGGGCGTCGTCGAACTGTCCGTCGTAATAACGCACAGCCCCGAAAATATTCGGCGACAGCCCCGGGGCCAATGCCAAAGCCGTTTTTTTTCGCAAAAAACCGCTGCGCGGCAGCGGGTCGCCCGCCGGGGCAAAACGGTCGTACAGCCACAATCCCGCACTGTAGTAGGCTGCCTCGACGGCGTTGAAAACAGGCGTAAGCAAGGGCAGCGGGCGCGAGAGGTGGGACGCATTGCGGAGCAGGGCGCCGCGCTCCTTCATGCCATGGCGCACCTGGCGGAGTTGTCCCCAGTCCAACTGGCGGAAAGCCCGCTCCAGATACCGCACGCCGCCATGGAAGAGTTTGGTGCTTGCGGAAGAGGCGCCCGATCCAAAATCGCCGCGTTCGATCAGGGCCACCTTCAGCCCACGAAGGGCCGCATCCAGCGCGCAACCTGCGCCTGAGGCTCCTCCTCCAATGATGCAGAGATCGAATTCCTCCTCTTCCATTCGGGCCAGGCGTTCTTCTCGGGTCATGGGCATTGGCTTGGAGAGATGGAGATATTTACACGGCTTCGACCAGTTCGCGGGCCGTGGTCAGAGCCGCCTGGCTGGGCGGGTTGCCGCTGAGCATGACGGCTATGGCGCGCAGGCGTTCGTCGGGGTTGAGCAGGCGCACATGGGTGGCGCTGCGTTGGCCGTCGGTTTTTTTATAGACAAAATAATGCTTGTGTGCGCGGGCGGCCACCTGCGGGGTGTGGGTGATGCTTACCACCTGGTGACGCGCGCTCAACTCGTGCAAGATGAGGCCCATGCGCAGGGATACATCGCCGCTCACGCCGGTATCGATCTCATCAAAAATCAACGTAGGCAGGGGTATGGCGTCGGCCACCAAGCTCTTGGCGCAGAGCGTAAGGCGCGAAAGCTCGCCCCCGGAGGCGGCGTCTTTGATGGGTAAAAAGCGGCTGCCCGCATTGCCCGCAAACAAAAACTGCACATCGTCGGCGCCGCTGGGTCCGAGTTGCGCGGCGTCTTGGATGTCGATTTTCAGTCGGGCGTGCGGCATGGAGAGTTGTCGCAGCATGTCGGCCACGCGGCTTTCGAAGTCCGGAATGGCGGCCCTGCGCCGTTGACGCAGCGTTTCAGCTTGTTGCCAGAGGCTTTGCTCAAGTTGCGCGATACGGCTTTCGAGTTCGGCGATTTGGTCGTCGAGTTGCGCGAAACCTTCGCAGCGCCGGGCCAGGTCGTCTTGGAGGGCGAGGAGTTCGGCCACGTCGGCGGCATTGTGTTTCTGTTGGAGCTTGTAGAGGGTGTTGAGGCGTTGCTGGACCTCCGCGATGCGTTGCGGGTCAAGTTCCGTGTTTTCGCTGATGCGTTCGCATTCGCTCGACAGGTCGTCCGTCTCGGCGATCAGCCCGATCAGGCGCTCGTTGAGGGCGGCGAGTTGGGGCGAGAGGCGCGCGCTTGGGGCGAGGGTGCGTGCGAGGTCGCGGAGTTGGCCGGCAACGCTGAGTTCTGCCTCGGCGAGCAGGTTGAAGGCCGCGCCATAGACGCGCTTGATCTCTTCGGCATTGCTCAGGCGGGCCAATTCGGCTTCGAGCGCTTCCTGTTCGCCGGGGCGCAGTTCAGTTTGGAGCAATTCGTCGAGTTGGAAGCGGTAGAGGGCTGCGTTCTTTTCGTCTTCAGCGCTTTGTTCGCGCAGTTGGCGCAGGGTTTGCACGGCGGCGCGGTATTGCCGGTACGCTTGTGCATAGCGCGCCAGCGCATCCTGGTTGCCGGCCAGGGCGTCCACCATGCGCAATTGGAAGTTGACCTCGTGGATATCGAGGGTGTCGAATTGCTGGTGCAGGTCGATAAGGGCGTCGGTCAGGCGTCGCAGCACCGTGTTGTTGACGGGCGTATCATTGATAAAGGCGCGGCTTTTGCCGGAAGGCGAGAGTTCGCGGCGCAGGGTCAGTTCTTTGTCTTCGTCCAGATCGTGGGCTTCGAAAAAGTCGCTCAGGTCGTATTTTTGGACATCGAAGAGCGCTTCGACTACGCATTTTTCGCCCTCGTTGTAAAACACTTTGCTCTCGGCCCGATCGCCCATGATCAGGCCAAGCGCTCCGAGCAGGATAGACTTACCCGCTCCGGTTTCGCCCGTGATGATGGTGAGGCCCTCTGCGAATTCGATTTCGAGCGATTCGATCAGGGCATAATTCCGGATGTTCAGCCTCTTGAGCATGGACCAAGTCGATGATGTGAGGGGCCGCGCCCGAAATTGCCGGATGCAGCGACCTGCGGCTGCAAATATACGCCGCCCTGCGCACATAAGCCTAAACGCTTTTTGAAAAGGCGGCTCAACGACCTGTGCGCGGCAGGATGGCGCTCAGAGGTTCAGCGCTACGAATTTTAGCTCCATAAATTCGTCTAGGCCGTGCTTGGAGCCTTCGCGCCCGATACCGCTCTCTTTCACGCCCCCAAATGGCGCTACTGCCGTCCCCAGTACGCCGGTATTGACGCCTACCATGCCGTATTCGAGCGCCTCTGCGGTTCTGAAAATACGGCCTATATCCCGGCTGTAAAAGTAGGCCGCCAGTCCATAGGGCGTATCGTTGGCCATGCGGATGACGTCTTCGTCAGTATCGAAACGGACGACGGGCGCTACAGGGCCGAATATTTCCTCCTGCATGACGCGCATGTCGGGTCGTACGTCGGCCAGCACTGTTGGCGCGTAGAACAGGCCTTCGAGCGGGGCGCCGCCGGTCAAAGCGCGCGCGCCGCCGGCTTTGGCTTCGGCGACCAGTCGGCTGACCTTTTCCAAAGCGCGGGCATTGATGAGCGGGCCGATGCGCACCCCCTGCTCGTGTCCCGGGCCTACTTTTTGCGCCGCTACGGCGTCCGCAAACTTCCGGACAAAGGCCTCATAAATCCCGGACTGCACAAAAATACGATTAGCGCAGATGCACGTCTGGCCTGCATTGCGGTATTTGGAGGTCATAGCGCCCTCAACGGCTGCATCTACGTCGGCATCGTCGAAGACAATGAAGGGGGCGTTGCCACCCAGTTCCAGCGAAAGTTTTTTGACGCCCGGAGCGCATTGCTGCATGAGCAGTTTGCCGACCGGCGTGCTGCCGGTAAAAGAAATCTTGCGTACGTCGGGGTGGGCTGTCAGTACGCGGCCAACGGCCGGGGCGTCGTTTGTGGTCACGATATTGAGGACGCCTGCCGGTATGCCGGCGTCGTGGGCCAGAGCGGCGAGCGCGAGCGCAGACAGCGGGGTCTCTTCGCTGGGTTTGAGGACCACGGTGCAGCCTGCGGCCAAGGCCGGCGCCACTTTGCGGGCAATCATCGCGTTGGGGAAGTTCCACGGCGTAATGGCGCCCACTACGCCTATGGGTTGCTTGAGCGTGAGCAGGCGCATGCCCGGCATGTGCGGCGGAATCACCTCGCCATAGGCGCGTTTGCCTTCTTCGGCAAACCACTCGATAAAGGTCGCGCCATAGCGGATCTCGCCTTTGGCTTCGGCCAGGGGTTTGCCCTGCTCCGCGGTGAGTATGGCGGCCAGTTCGTCGGCGTTGCGAAGAATCAAGTCGTGCCATTGCATCAACAGGCGGGCGCGCTGGGCGGCCGTTTTAGCGCGCCAGGCGGGCAAGGCTGCCGAAGCCGCTGCGATAGCTTCGAGGGTTTCTTCCGGGCCGCAATCGGCTACTTCCGCTATGACGCGGCCCGTGGCGGGATTGTGCGTCGGGAAGGCGCGGCCGCTCTTTGCTGCGCGCCAGGCGCCGTCGATGTAGGCTTCGCGCCGGAGGAGCGGCAATTCTTGGATGTGCTGCATGGTTGTTTTTTGTCCGTCTTATATCAAAACAGCGCCCATGCCTCGCGGTTCAAAAAAAATATTTTTTGCTTTGCCAGAAAAAACTTACCTTTGCGCAGACTTTGAGATAAAAATTGTTTTTTTCAGCATTAGCCTGCTTTTAGCGTGTCCGCACAAGTTTGATTTTGCTACTCAAAGGTTGGTTTAACACTTTTTTTCGCATTTTATGAATATTTTTGTAGCAAAATTGAGCTGGGACACTCAAGATGACAACCTCAGGGAAGCCTTCGAACAGTTCGGAGAAGTTTCTTCATGTTCCGTGATTTACGACAAAGCCCTCAACCGTTCAAAGGGGTTTGCTTTTGTTGAAATGCCCAACGACAGCGAGGCGCTTACCGCTATTCGCAGCCTGAACGAGACTGAACTCGACGGCCGCATCATCGTGGTGAAACAAGCCGAACCTCGCGAAAACCGCGGCGGCGGCGGCGACTACGGCGACCGCAATCGCGGCGGCGGTTATGGCGGCGGCAACCGTGGCGGCGGCGGTTACGGTGGCAATCGCGGCGGCGGCGGCGGTTACGGTGGTAATCGCGGCGGCGGCGGCTATCGTTAGTCTGCGATCCTTTTCTTTTAAGAAAAATAATTGTGCGTCCCTCGTCGAGGGCGCTGCTCATGCTTTTTTCAGAGCGTGACTGAGGCTTGCTTTGACTCTTTGAGGGTTGGAAGGCAAGCCTTATTTGTTGTTTAAGTCTTTTCGTCCGATTGCTTTGCAGTTTCGGCGGATGGGTTGCCTTCGGGCGACGCGATTTGTCTGTCCCGGCGATGAAGAGGAATGCGGGCGTGGATCATCGGAGTGGGTCCGGGGAACGGGGTGTGGATCTGGTCCACACCCCGCTCTCATCGGCGCCGCGGAGCGAGCGGCTCTGGGGCTGCAATCAGAACAGCCGCCGCATGTCGATTTTGTCGTTGACGATGGCGGCCACTTCGCTCATGTGCACGCGCTGCTGCCGCAGGGAATCGCGATCGCGGATCGTGACGGTATTGTCTTCAAGCGTGTCGAAGTCCACCGTGACGCAAAAGGGCGTGCCGATGGCGTCCTGACGGCGGTAGCGGCGTCCAATAGCGTCTTTGTCGTCGTACTGGCAGAGGAAGTGTCCTTTGAGTTCGTCGAACAATCCGCGCGCTTTAGCGACCAATTCTTCCTTGTTGCGCAGCAGGGGCAGCACGGCGCATTTGATGGGCGCCAGGGCCGGGTGGATGTTCAGCACCGTACGCGTGCTGTCTTCGCCTTGGGCGTCGGGCACGGTCTCTTCGCGCAGGCCATTGCTCAGTACGGAGAGGAACATGCGGTCGCAACCCACGGAGGTCTCGACGACATAGGGGACGTAGTGTTCGTTGGTTTCGGCGTCGAAGTACTGTAGTTTGCGTCCGGAGAGTTCCTGGTGGCTACCGAGGTCGAAGTCGGTGCGCGAGTGGATGCCTTCCAATTCGCGGAAGCCGAAGGGGAATTCAAACTGTACGTCCACTGCGGCATTGGCGTAGTGGGCCAGGTTGTCGTGGTCTTTGAAGCGCAGTTTGTCGGCGGGCAACACGGCGCGATGCCAGGCCATTCGGCGTTCTTTCCAGGTGTTGTACCAGTTCATTTCGGTTCCGGGTCGGACGAAAAACTGCATTTCCATTTGTTCGAACTCGCGCATCCGGAAGATGAATTGTCGGGCCACGATCTCGTTGCGGAATGCCTTGCCGATCTGGGCAATGCCAAAGGGGATCTGTCGGCGCGAGGTGCGCTGTACGTTCAGGAAGTTGACGAATATGCCTTGCGCCGTTTCGGGGCGAAGATAGAGTTTGGCGTCTTCTCCTGCGATGTTGGACATCTGGGTGGAGTACATCAGGTTAAATTGGCGCACTTCAGTCCAGTTGCGGGATCCGCTTTCGGGGTCGGTGATCTCCAACTCGTCGATGAGGGCTTTGATGGCGGCCATGTCGTTGGCTTTCATGGCCGCGGCCAGGTCATTTTCGACTTTTTCGGCTTTTTGGAGGTACTCCAACACGCGGGGGTTGGTGCTGCGGAAGAGCGCTTCGTCGAAGCTGTCGCCGAAGCGTTTGCGGGCTTTTTCGATTTCCTTTTCGGCTTTGGCGCGTATTTTATCAGCTTCGTCCTCGATCAATACATCGGCGCGGTATCGTTTTTTGGAATCTTTGTTGTCCACAAGGGGATCGTTGAAGGCGTCCACGTGTCCGGAGGCTTTCCAGATTTTGGGGTGCATAAAGATCGCGCTGTCGAGGCCTACGATATCCTCGTTCATTTGCACCATGGCGCGCCACCAGTAGGCTTTGATATTGTTTTTGAGTTCGACGCCGAGGGGGCCGTAGTCATACACTCCGCCGAGGCCGTCGTATATCTCTGAGGAGGGATAGATAAAGCCGTATTCTTTGCAATGGGTAACTAAGCGTTTGAATAAATCTTCCTGCATGAGTGGGTATTGCGATGGTGACAATATTGAAAAGCGGGCGCAAAAATACGGTTTTTTCCCACAAGATTCTCTTCAAAGCGGTCTGCTGGGACAAAAAGGGCTTTGAGTCGCTTATTTGTCGAAGAAAACCTATCTTTGCGCGATGCGGACGGAGGAGGGGCCGCGAAGCGCACGCTGTATGCAGAAGGTTTTCGCAGAGTTTTTTGCAGGAATTGGGTTGATGCGCGCCGGTTTGGAACGGGCGGGCTGGCGGGCCGTTTTTGCCAACGATATCGATCCTGTGAAGGCGCGTCTGTATGCGGCGAATTACCCTGATGCCTGCGCGCATTTTGCGTTGGGGGACGTGTGGCAGCTTTCGGCCTCCGACATTCCGGATGTGGCCTTGGCTACTGCGTCATTTCCGTGCACGGACTTGTCATTGGCCGGACGTCGGGCCGGCTTGTCGGGCGCGCAGTCGTCGGCTTTCTGGGGTTTTGAGCGCTTGTTGCGCGAGATGGGCGACCGCCGGCCTCCGCTGGTTTTGTTGGAAAATGTACCCGGGCTGCTCAGTTCGAACGGCGGCCGCGATCTGGAAGCGGTGCTCTTGGCGCTCAACGCGCTGGGCTATTCGGTGGATGTCTTGCTGGCTGACGCAGCGCATTTTGTGCCGCAGAGTCGCGCGCGGCTATTTGTCGCGGGTCGGCAGACGGACAGTTGCGGCGTGGAGTGGTGCGGAATTTCGTTGGGCGAGCGGGCGACGCAACTACGGCCGGAGCGCCTGGCGGCTTTTATCCGGCGCCATGCGCATATCCAATGGGCGCGGCCCTTTGCCCTGCCTCCGCTCCCCTTGCGGGTCAAGTCGCTTGGCGATGTAGTCGAGCCGCTGCCTGAGGACGACCGGCGTTGGTTTGACGCGGGTCGGCAGGCTTATTTGTTGAGCCAGTTGTCGCCGCGACACCGCGTGCGAATTGAAGCGCGGGCGCATGATTTGACGCCGGCGTATTTCGCGGCATTCAGGCGGGTGCGCAATGGGCGTACGGTAGTCGAGGCGCGCTTCGACGGGATGGCCGGCTGTCTGCGCACGCCCAAAGGGGGCAGCGCGCGACAAATTGTGCTGCAGGCGGGCGGGGGGCGGATTCGCGCCCGTTACCTCACGCCGTTGGAGTACGCCCGGCTGATGGGCGCCGACGATTTTGCGCTGTCCGGATCGGTGACGGAGTCGCTGTTTGGATTTGGCGATGCGGTATGCGTGCCTGTCGTGACCTGGATCGCCGCGCATTACCTCAACGCGCTTTTGCCCTCGCCCACCCCCCTTCCTTGCCCTTCCCCCTTGCCCATTTTTTGACGAAAAAAAACACGCTATGCCCGCTGCCAATACGCGCAAAGATCTCAAGACCATCCCGTTTGATCCGACCTGGCTCGACGGCCCTTCGTTGCGCGCCTTACGGCCTCCGTATGTGGCGGGTATCCCGCCTTTTTTGGGCGGCCCGTACAGCAGCATGTACGTGTCGCAGCCCTGGACGATCCGGCAATACGCCGGATTCAGCACGGCGGAGGAGAGTAACGCCTTTTATCGGCGCAATCTGGCTGCGGGGCAGAAGGGCTTGTCCGTGGCTTTCGATCTGGCTACGCACCGGGGCTACGACAGCGACCACCCGCGCGTGGTGGGTGATGTGGGCAAGGCTGGCGTAGCCATCGACACGGTAGAGGATATGCGCCTGCTGTTTGATCAGATTCCGCTGGATCAAATGTCGGTGTCTATGACCATGAATGGCGCGGTTGTACCGGTCATGGCTTTTTTTATCACAGCCGCAGCCGAACAGGGCGTGACGCCGGATAAACTCTCCGGCACGATTCAGAACGACATTCTGAAGGAGTTCATGGTGCGCAATACGTATATCTACCCGCCGGCGCCGAGCATGCGAATCATCAGCGATATTTTTGCGTATTGCGCCCGCAACATGCCGCGTTTCAACTCCATTTCGATATCGGGCTATCACATGCACGAAGCGGGCGCCCCGGCCGAAATCGAATTGGCCTATACCATTGCCGACGGTCTGGAGTATGTGCGCGCAGGTCTGGCTGCCGGTTTGGCGGTGGACGACTTTGCGCCGCGTCTCTCGTTTTTTTGGGGTATCGGGATGAATTTTTTCCGCGAAATCGCCAAGATGCGGGCGGGTCGGATGCTGTGGGCCATGTACATGCGTCGGTTCGAACCCCGCAGCTCCAAATCGCTCATGCTGCGCACGCACAGCCAGACCAGCGGCTGGAGCCTCACGGAGCAGGACCCGTTCAACAATGTGGCCCGCACGGCCATTGAGGCGCTGGCGGCGGCTTTTGGCGGCACGCAGAGTTTGCACACGAATTCCTTCGACGAAGCCATTGCGTTGCCCACGGATTTTTCGGCAAAGATCGCGCGCGAAACGCAGATTTTTTTACAAAGAGAGTCCGAAATCTGTCGCGCGGTCGATCCGTGGGCAGGTTCTGAGCTGGTGGAACGCCTGACCGACGAGCTTTTCGACAAGGCTTTGGCGCTCATTCAGGAGGTGGAAGATATGGGCGGTATGGCGCGCGCCATCGAGGAGGGGTTGCCCAAATTGCGTATTGAGGAGGCTGCGGCCCGCAAGCAGGCGCGGATAGATTCCGGCGTCGAGCGCATTGTGGGCGTCAACTTGCTGCGCGCCGCTGACGACGCAGCCTTTGAGATACTCGAAATCGATAATGCGCGGGTCAGGCGTCAGCAGATCGAGCGCATACAGGCCGTCAAGGCGGCGCGCGATGAGCATGCCGTACAGGCGGCCCTGGCCCGCCTCGAAGCGGTGGCGCGCGACGCCCATGCGCCCGCCGGGAGCATCATGGAAGCGGCGGTGGTCTGCGCCGGACTGCGGGCTACTTTGGGCGAGATCTCGCTGGCCCTCGAAAATGCGTTTGGCCGCTATGCCGCTTCGACCCGCGCCGTAAGCGGGGTATATGCCTCCGAGATCCGCCAGAATGCGGATTTTCAGGCTGCCCGGGCCTTGGCTGATCGCTTTGCGGAGCAAGAGGGCCGCCGCCCGCGCATCATGATCGCCAAACTGGGGCAGGACGGTCACGATCGCGGCGCCAAGGTGATCGCCACGGCTTTTGCCGATCTGGGATTCGATGTGGATATCGGGCCGTTGTTCCAGACTCCGGAAGAGGCTGCCCGACAAGCCGCTGAGAACGACGTGCATGTACTCGGGATCTCCTCGCTGGCCGCCGGACACAAGACCCTCGCCCCTCAGACCATTGCGGCCCTGCGCGCCCTGGGCCGCGAGGATATCCTGGTGGTGGTGGGCGGCGTAATCCCGCAGCAAGATTATGATTTCTTGAAAAAAGCCGGTGTGGCGGCCATTTTCGGCCCCGGAGCGGTGATCGCCCGCGCCGCCTCTGAAATACTGAACTTGCTGCTTGATGAGCAGATCATGGATGCGCAGGGTGCGACGCCGTCTTCTTGAAGGACGGACCGAACAGCGCGCTTCGATCGACAATTAGCGGATGCGCTTGTCCGTATTTTGGCAAATCACTTTTCTCTTCGATAAAAATTCTCGGATCAAAAAAATGACGCGTATTCTCTTTCTGATGCTGATCGCCACATGGGGATTGGGCGCTTGCAAACCGAATGCCGGCGAAAAAACTGGCAACTCGGAGTCGCCTTCCATCGTATTGGATACCTTTGCCGACTTGCAGATTCTGTACTACGACTTGCCGGGCTGGGACGAACTTTCCCTGCGCCAGAAGACCCTGATCTATTACCTCTCTGAAGCGGCGTTGGCCGGTCGGGACATCATTTACGACCAAAACTGCAAGCACAACCTCGCTGTGCGCAAGACGATTGAGGGCATCTACTCCGCCTACAAGGGAGAGCGAAAAGGGGCCGAGTGGGCCGCTTTTGAGACTTGGGCCAAGCGCGTGTGGTTCAGCAACGGGATACATCACCATTACAACGAAAACAAACTGGCGCCTGAATTTTCGCAGGCGTATTTTGTCCAGTTGATCCAAAATACGCCCACTGAGGCGCTCCCGCTGCTCCCCAACGAAACCCACAACGTGCTCATCTCCAAACTCACCCCTGTGCTTTTCGATGCTGAGTTTCTGGCCAAACGCACCAGCAAAGAGGAAGGCGAAGATGTAGTGAGCGCCTCCGCTGTCAGTTTTTACGAAAACGTAAGCGCCGAATTTGTGAACGACTACTACAGGGAGCGCATCAAGGCCGCCGGCCCCAACGCTCCGCTGATCGGTCTGAACTCGAAGCTGTACAAAAGCTTCATCGCCACCGTCGAACTGGTGTGGCGGTCGGGCGCCGGCAACATGTACGGCACGGCCATCGAAAAGATAGTCGAAAATCTCGAAAAAGCCATACCCTTTGCCGAGAACGAACAGCAAAAAGAAACCATTGAGCGCCTGGTCGAATACTACCGGACGGGCGACCTGCGCAAGTTCGACGAGTACAACATCGCCTGGGTCAAGGATACCGCCGGCAAGGTGGACTTCATCAACGGGTTCATCGAGGTATATCGCGATCCCTTGGGATACAAAGGTACCTGGGAGGCGGTGGTGCAATACGACGATCCGGATGCCAGCGCCCAAATGCGCGTCATCAGCCAAAATGCCCAGTACTTCGAGGACAATAGCCCCATACAGGATCAGTACAAGAAAAAAGAGGTCAAAGGCGTCTCCTACCGCGTGATCAACGTAGCCATGGAAGGCGGCGATTGCGCACCCAGCACGCCCATCGGCATCAACCTGCCCAACTCCAATTGGATTCGCGAGCAGTACGGATCTAAATCCATTAGCCTCAACAACATCGAGAACGCCTACGCCAAGACCGGCGGCGCGGCAGCCACAGCCGAATTCGCCCACGACGACGACGAAATCGAACTGTCGAAAAAATACGGCGAACTTTGCCACAAAATGCACACCGCCCTGCACGAGGTGATCGGACACGCCAGCGGACAGCTCAAGCCCGGTATGCCCGAGCCAAACGTAACCCTCAAGCAGTACTCCAGCACCCTCGAAGAAGCCCGCGCCGACCTCGTGGCCCTCTACTTCATGCCCGACGCCAAACTCATCGAATGGAAGCTCATGCCCAACGCCGAAGCCTACAAAGCGTCGTACGATTACTACATCCGCAACGGTCTGTTGCAACAACTCCGCCGACTCCAACCCGGTCAAAATATCGAAGAAGACCACATGCGCAACCGCCAGTTGGTGGCCGCATGGGCTTTTGAAAAGGGGCAAAAAGACGGCGTCATCGCACGTGTTGAGCGCAATGGCAAAACCTACTACGACATACGCGACTACGACAAACTCCGCGACCTATTCGGCCAGTTGCTCCGCGAAATCCAACGCATCAAATCCGAAGGAGATTTTGCCGCCGCCAAGGCCTTAGTCGAGGGATACGGCGTAAAAGCCGATCAGGCAATCGTACAACAGGTGCGCGAACGCTACGCCAAGCTGCCGACCAAGCCTTATTCGGGCTTTGTACAACCCAAACTCGTAGCCATCCGCGATAAAGACGGTAAGATCACCGACGTCAAAGTGGAGCGCGAATTCAACTTCGTACAGCAAATGCTGCGCTACGGCAAGGAATACGCCTTCCTGCCGATATACAACTAAGCTCGCCGAGGCCGCGACGTCCGGATTTTTTGGGGAAAAGGGGCGCGGGTAAAGGCAGTGTGTTTCCGCTTTGCGCCGCACACCCTTTACCCGCCCTTCTTTTAATACAGCCCGTAGAAAATGAAATCTCGCCATGCGGCGTTTTAAGCTGAATTTTGGCGCGATCCTGCGTCTGCTTTTTTAGCCTAAACACAAACGCCATGCGCGCCTTTTTGCTGATCCTGATGACACTTTGCCTACCATGCGCCCTCTTACAAGCGCAGCAACCCTCCCGTATCGTCGTTCGCGGCGTCGCCGCCGACAGTACGCAAGGCCCCTTGCCTTTTGCCACAGTCATGCTGCTCAATCCTACGGATAGCGCCCTGATCAACTTCACGCGCACGGACGACAAAGGGGCGTTTTTTTTCAAAAACCTCAAAAACGACGACTACCTCCTCAAGGTCTCTTACGTCGCTTACATCCCCTACCAAATGCGCATCAGACCCTCCATGCGCGAGACGGAGGATCTTGGCGTCCTCTGCCTCAAGCCCATCTCCAAAGAACTGATGGAGGTGGTCGTTCAGACGGCTAAGGCCCCCCTGCGCATCAAAGGCGATACGATCGAGTACGATGCAACGACTTTCAAAGTCCCTCCCGGCTCTACGGTCGAAGATCTGCTCCGCCGCCTGCCGGGCATTGAGGTCGATGCCGACGGCAATCTCAAGGCCCAGGGCCGCGACATCAGGCGCGTGTACGTGGACGGCAAAACCTTCTTTGGCGGAGATCCGAAAAGCGCCACCAAAAATCTCGGCGCCGAGACCATATCCAAAGTGCAGATATACAACGACAAAACCGAACAATCGCGACTCACCGGCGTGGACGACGGTAAAAAAGAAAAAGTGATGAACCTCGAACTCAAGGAAGCATTCAAAAAAGGCGCGTTTGGCAAAGCCACCGCCGCCGTCGGCACAAACGACCGCTGGGCCGGACGCGCCAATTACAACCGCTTCGACCAAACCAGACAACTGTCCTTCATCGGATACGGCAACAACATCAACGAAACGGGCGTCAACTGGGATGATTACTCCGAGTTCAAGGGCCAAAATGCCTGGAGCAATATGGATAATGGCGATTTCGGATTCGATACCGGCTCCGGCAGAAGCATGATCATGTTTGGCGCCGACGAAGGCACGCCCCTCAACTTCTTCGACGGACGGGGCTTTACGCGCAATTTCGGCGGCGGAACCAATTACAATTTCGACAACCAAAAGAACAAGTTCAACGCCAATTATTTCTACAACCAGACTGAACTGACGCTCGACCAATACGGTTTTCGACAGAATTTCCTGCCCGGCGGCGGCGCTTTCGCCGCTACCGACACCCTCGGTCGCCGCGAATTTCGATCCAACCACTCCCTCTCCTCCCGTATCGAACACGAGGCGGACTCCTTCAATGTGATCATTGGCCGCATCAACGCCCGTATCAGCGGCCGCGACCAAAGCGACCGGCAAAGTCAGTTTTTTACCAACGAAAACGGCCTGCCTGCGAATGCGCTGACCCTCGACAACGGCAACGAACTCCAATCCTGGAGCCTCAACGCCCTGAGCATATACCGCCACAAGTTTCGCAAAAAAGGACGCTCCGCCGCCGTAAGCGCCGCATTCATCAGCAGCCGCAGGCAGGATGCCGAACGCATCGCCACGCTCAACGAGTTTTTTCTGGCGCCCACGCCAACCGAACAAATCCGCCTGCGCAACCGCAGCGACGACGACAACTACCAGATCAAGTCCAGCCTGCTCTACACAGAGCCTTTGAGCGCCAAGTGGACCTGCGAATTTTTTTACAACTTCAGCAACGGCCAGAATCTCTCCAACAGGCAGGCCCGACGCCCGGAGTCGCCGGATGAGCGCCTCGACAGCTTGAGCGTTTTCTTTGATTTTCGGCAAACCTACAACCGCCTCGGCGGCACGCTGCGCTACAGCATCGAGGGAGTAAACTGGGCTGCCGGCATCGCCGCCCAAAATATCAACATGAACGGTCGATACGCTCCCGACCGGGGCTTGCCTATCTTGGCGCCGCCGCTCAACCGCAACTTCGCCAACCTGACGCCCTATCTGGCGCTCGCGTACGAGTTCGACAACAATATCAACATCAACCTCGACTATGCCTATAAGGTGCAGGCGCCATCCTTCAGAGATCTGCAGCCGGCTCCCAATGTGAGCAATCCCGCCTTTCAGGTGATCGGAAACCCCATGCTCCGGCCTCAGCGCAGCCACGCCCTCGAACTGAGCCTCAACTACTGGAACGCATCCAATTTCGCCAACTTCAATATCGGCGGAGAATTCAACCAATACGAAACCCGCATTGCTTACAACCAAACCATCGAATTCGTAGATGGGATCGGGCTGCGCACCCTTTCGCGGCCCGACAACGTATCCGGAGGATGGGACGTCGGTTCGTATGCTTGGGTCAACCTGCCCATCATCAAGACCAAACTCAACCTCAGCATGAACGCCAATTTCATCGCCGGCCTGACGCCGACATTGGTGAACGACGTTCTCAACGAGACCCAAAACAACAGCGGTCGCATCGGCGCAAATCTCAATCTCAATCTTGGCAAAATGCTTATCCTCAACGCCGGCGCCAATTACAACCGCAACAACATCAGCTACTCCATCCAACAAGAACAAAACCAACGCATCCGCAGCGGCGGCGTCACAGCGGGCGTCAAGTGGCAGTTTCTGGGCAAAAGTTTCCTCGAAAGCAATTTCAACTACACCTCCTTCCGCAACGACCGCTTCAGCTTCCGGCAGGATGTGCCCATCCTCAACGCCTCGGTGCGCCAACTCCTGGGAGCCTCCAATAAGGTCGAAATCCGTCTGGCGGCCTTCGACCTCCTCAACCGCCGCATCAGCGTCTCCCAGCGCGGCGCCCAAAACTTCATCAGCCAGACTGTCGCCGAAACCCTCGCCCGCTACTACATGCTCAGTCTGAGCTACAACCTGCGTGGTTATGAGGCCAAGCTGGCCAAGCGCACCCACTGGTAAGCTCAGGCGCGCCGTGCAGTTTGGGTAGGATGTGGAAAAAAGGATAGGGGTAAGAAGCGCGGGCGCGCGCATCGGAACGGACCTGTTCAGACGCCCTCCCCATTGTCGGATTTATTCCGGAAAAAGACCTGTCGGCCCAGTAAAAGCGCTCATGGGTGAACCCCCGTACAATCCCGGCTGTTTCAGGGACAGGTGTTTGCGCATGCCGCAGGCCCGGCTTTGTCCACTCCCTACGCCCATGCCCCGCGCCCCACCCCCTGCGCCCTTTCTTGCGTCTTATGGCAATACTTTTTGATCCTGTATTCCCGACCGACCGCGAAGGCCCTCTGCTCATGGCAGGGCCTTGTTCGGCCGAAACCCGCGAGCAGACCCTGCTTACGGCCCGCCAATTGTGCGCGCATGCCGACGTCATACGCACCGATCTGTTTCGCGCAGGAATATGGAAGCCCCGCACCATGCCGGGCGCTTTCGAGGGCGTGGGCGCCGAAGGCCTG
>JBKBLI010000017.1:0-5221 GCA_046296435.1 Saprospiraceae bacterium
GACTCCCCGCGCGCGCTGGCCATACTCGACGAAGCGCTGCGCCTCGCCTGGCGCGAACCCGCCCATGCCGACGAGGCGGAGGCTTGGATATGGGTATGCGTCAACAGGGGGTACCACCTCTTTCGGCTGGGCCGGATCACAGAAGCCTTAGAGGCTTACGAAGCGGCCCATGCCTGGTACAAGCGTTATCCGGCGCCCGATTTCGAGGCGCTCGAATACCTGTACTTGCCCCTGGGGGCCCACTATACCCGACTGGGCGACAACCCCAAAGCCCAGATACTGTATCGCGAAGCGCTTGAGCGCTTCGGAGGGGCAGGCTCAGCGGCCCGCATGGCCGGCGTTTACAACAACCTCGCGCTCAGCCTCTGGAACTCGGGCGACAACCGCGCAGCCTTGGTCGCGCTGGCCCAAGCCCCCTCCCCCGGCATCCTCCCCCCCGCCAAGAGCGGCCTGCTAGCCCTGACGCGCGCCCGCTGCCTATTTGATTTGGACAGCCTCGAAGCCGCCCGGCAATCTTTGGCTTCAGCCCTGTCGTTTTTGACAAAAAAAGAGGCAAGCCAGGAGGAGGGCCTCTCCGATTATCTCTCTGGCGCCCACCTGCTCAAAGCCCGACTGCTGGAACGCGGGGGCCATTGGGATATGGCGCTGGAATCGGCCGCTCGGGCGTTGCGCCTGGCCGCCGACGCCACTCCGAGAGACCGCGCCAAGATAGAAACCCTGCGCGCGAGACTCCTCAGACAAAAAGGACAAGCACACGCAGCCCTGCGCGCCGCCGACAGGGCGCTGCGCGTCCTCCTGCCTGCACTCCCGCCGGACTCATTGCCCGCGCCCGCCGATTTGTACGCCGAGAACGCGCTATTCGAAACCCTGAGCGAAATGGCAGACGCGCTTGCAGACTGCTACGCCGCCGAGCCTAAACCCGAATACTTGCGTCGCTCGCTCGCCTGCCACCAATTGGCTTTCGCCGCCGAGCGCCTCCTGCTCGAAGCGCTTCAATACGAGAGCGCGCAAATCGACCTGCTTACCCATACCCGCCGCCGCAGCGCCAAGGCCATGAAGCTGGCACGCCTGCACTACGAAACGACGCGCAGCGAAACGGCCCTGCTCTCCGCCTGGGCCATTGCCGAACAGGCCAAGGCCACCTTGCTCGCCGAAGCCCTACAGCGCAACTTGTACCTGTCGGCTGACTCCGCCCAACAAATGCGCGAGCGCCAACTGCTCGGCCGCATTGCATACTTCGAACGCATGCTGCTTGACCGCCCCGACTCGCCCCAAAGCGTGATCTGGGCAAGACAACGCGACGAACTGCTCGGCGAACGCAAAAAACTGCGCCGAAAAACCGCCGCTTCATTTAAGGCGCCCGAGACCGACGAACTCCGTCGCTTTTTGAACGGCCGTCCCGAACGTGTGAGCGTCGAGTTTTTTGCGGACGAGGACTCCTTGCAGGTCTTTGCTCACTACCGCGGCCAATACCTGTGGCTCAACATCGCGCCAAAAGAACCGCTGATGAGTCGCGTAGCCGCATTGACGGATCTGCTGCACGACCGCAACGCCCTGAGCCAAAACCGCACGGCTTTCGCCGTCGGGTCGCACGGCCTGTACGCAACCTTGCTCAAGCCCCTGCTCGACTCCCTGCGCCCCGCCCCCGGCGCTCCCCTGTGGATCGTACCGGAGAGCCGCTTGGCCGGGTTGCCATTCGAGGCGCTTCTCCTGCGGCCGGATAGCGCCGCCACATGGAGCGACATGTCCTGGCTGCTCGAACGACATCCGATCGGCTACGCCTACTCCTTCCTGGCCGAAGAGGCCCAAAGTCGCCTTCCGGGTGGAGCGGACAAAGGCCTGCTGCACATAGCGCCGCGATTCGAAGATCGGCGCAGAAATCTCGCCCCCCTGCTCCACAGCGAAACCGAAACGCCGGCTGCCCAACTCGCACACAGCGTTTATTGCGCCGACGCCTGCGCCGCTTTCGAGCGTCTGGCCCCTCAATTGGGCGCTTATCGGATGATCCACTTGTCCACACACGCCTCAGCCGCCGGTCCGGCGCCTCATATTGAGTGGAGCGACCGCAGGGTATTCCTTCCTGAGATTTATGCCTTACACTTGCGCGCCGACCTGCTTGCCTTAAGCGCTTGCGAGACCGCCGCCGGGGAGTGGAGCGAGGGCGAGGGCGTGATGAGCCTTGCCCGCGCATTCACGGCTGCAGGAGCCAAGGGCCTGGCTGCCACGCTCTGGCCCGTCAACGAGCAAAGCTCCGCCCTGATTTTTTCTAATTTCTACGAGGCGCTTCGAGCCGACGGGCGCAAGTGTCACGCCCTGTATCAAGCCAAAATTCGCTATCTGTCCGATCCGAAAATCCCCGCTTTTCAGAAAACGCCCTACTACTGGGCCGGTATCGTTTATACCGGCGACGATACGCCGCTTCGTTTTCCCGGAGGGGGGCAGATGCGTCTGCGCGTTTTGTGGATCGGTCTGCTCGCGCTGCTGCTCGGCGGCGGCGCGTGGATGCTCAGCCGAAAACGGTTCAAAAGC
Organism: Saprospiraceae bacterium; assembly: GCA_046296435.1. Classification (GTDB taxonomy): domain Bacteria; phylum Bacteroidota; class Bacteroidia; order Chitinophagales; family Saprospiraceae; genus M3007. The sequence continues at coordinate 2,530 of JBKBLI010000017.1, forward strand.
GCAACGCGCCTATCATGAATACAGCCGGAGCTTTACCGGGATCGGGCAAGGGGCCGCGCCGCCAATCTGACACCGGCGCGCAGCGAATCCACTCGCCGACGCCCGTTAGCTCAGAGGCCACCCCAAACAGGGTGTGTGCCTGCAAAGTTTCTACGGCCGTCTCCATGACCATGCGGCTGCGGTATGGCGTCTCGATGAAAAGTTGTGTCTCACCCTCGCCCAACGCCCTGCGCTCTAAACGGCGCAAGTCGGCGGCCAACTCTCCGCGCTTGGGCGACAGATAACCCTGAAACGCAAAGCGCTGACCATTCATGCCCGAGGCCATGAGCGCCAACAATAGCGACGAAGGCCCTACCAGAGGGGCCACCCGAATACCCAAATGATGCGCATAGGCCACGGCCGCCGCTCCCGGATCAGCCACGCCCGGACAGCCCGCCTCCGACAGCAGTCCTACGTCGCGACCCTCGTCCAAGGACGCTCGCAACAAGGCCTTGGCCTCTTCTGCATTGGCGTTGTCACTCAACTCCACGAAGGTCATTTCGGCAATGGGGCGATCAGGCCCCAGCGATTTGATGAAATGCCGGGCTGTTTTGGCGCGTTCGGCGATGAATCGATCCAGGCGACGCGCTGTCTCTATCGTAGCGCGCGGGAGCGTGTGCAGGGTGTCGGGAGCGATGGGTGTAGGGATGAGATAGAGCGTCATATCGCAAAGAGGTGTAAGTCAGATCCCTGCAAGCAGGCCTTTTGGCCGCAGGGAATGGGAAAATTTTCGGCGATATGCCCAAAGGGGAAATGCCCGACCACAGGTACGCCCAAAGAGCCTAAACGATCGGCCAGACACTCGGCCAGGCTCAATGAGTTTTCGCCCGCCCGCGGCTCGCACTCCGAAAAACGCCCCAGCGCTATGGCCGCCGCCTTGGGGAGATCGCTGCCCTGCAGCAGTTGGGTCAACATGCGGTCGATGCGATAGGGCCGCTCGCCCACGTCTTCTATGAACACGATTTTGTTGCGATACGAAGGGGCGTAGGGACCGCCGCACAGGGCCGCCATCAGGGCCAGATTGCCGCCGACCAACACGCCCCGCGTCTCCTGTAGCGGGTTGGCGGTCTGAAACGCGCCATCGGCCCGCAGGGTGTAGGATGCGGGGCCTCCTTCAAACAGCGTGGCACGCAAGCGTTCGCGCACCGGCTCGACCCAGGGCGTCGCCGCTACCTGGGTGTGGAAAGTAGCCATCCCGCAGCGCTCGGTCAGAACGGCATGTAGCGCTGTTACGTCGCTAAACCCTACAAAAACTTTGGGGTTGCGCCTGATTAGGGCGTAATCCAGTATATCGAGCAATCGGGTGCATCCGTATCCACCGCGCGCGCACCACACGCCGCGGACTTCCGGATCGGCGAAAGCCGCGTGCAGGTCGGCGGCGCGCTCGGCGTCGGCGCCGGCCAGATAACCCTGCACCCGGCGCAGGCTCCGCCCCTCCCGCACCCTCAACCCAAGTCCTCTTAGGTTGTCGATAGCCATGTCCAATCGTTCGGGCGCGACAGGGCTGCCCGGCGCGATCAGCGCAACCGTATCGCCCTCGCGCAATAGCGGGGGCAGCGGACGGGCAAGAAGGCGACCGCGCCGCGCAGGCAGAGTCAGCGCGCCTAAAAGACCCAATGAGATAAAAGAGCGCCGATTCATGTCGTCCATTTTGGGGCAAAAATAGGGCAATTCCCGACTTCAGGCGCGGCGGCTCGCATTTTGAACTGTCGCATACCCCCCGAAGCAGCCCTCTTGCAGTTTGTTTGAGCTGCCCTGAGCGGCGCAGATAGGAGGCGGCGCCCTGACTGATATCTCTGCGCGCTTTTATTTCAAAATCAAAAAAAGTAAAAACCCGACGCTTATCTTTTTGAGCGATCAGGCGCTCTCCAACATTCCGCTTTTTCTCAAAAAAAACGGAATGCGGGATGGGTTGTAGGCATGCTCCGCTCGCTTCGCCCAATCCTCAATCCCTCTTCCCGCATCTGACATGACGGCCCCGCGTCTCAGATTTTACTTTTACGCCTTTTTCCAAAAAGTCACAAACCGATGATTACAAGGTATTTGTGCCGGTCGATTTGCAATTTTTATTTTTTTTGACAAAAACATATACTTTGCATCACATAGTACTCGTTTATACAATTACCATTGCAGAGCAAGGAATTTTGCGACGGCGCTTTGCAATCAAAAGTACAATGATCAATTTTAGTTGAGATATAAAAAAAAACCGCTGCATGGATATTGAAAATGCAAAAGCGCAAATGCGCAAGGGCGTGTTGGAGCTTTGTGTGCTGGCAGTGATTGCCGCCCGCGAGACCTATCCGCCAGAGATTATGGAGAAGCTAAGCGGGGCCAATCTGGTAGTCAAGGAGGGCACCTTATACCCGCTCCTGGTGCGGCTCAAAAATGAGGGTCTGGTGGATTACATTTGGCGCGAAGGCGTCAAGGGTCCTCCGCGTAAATACTTTACCATCACCGAACAGGGACGCAGTTTCTACAAAGAGCTACTCAATGGTTGGATGGAACTGGTGAGTTCGGTGCAAGATACTTTAGACAAGCTAACCCGAGCCGACGAGGAGTCTGCAGACACGCCGCGCCCCTTGCACATCGAGCCGCTGACCGACCTTGACGAATGAACGATACATTTTCAAACTGAAAAACACAACCTTTTTTG
>JBKBLI010000017.1:5320-6630 GCA_046296435.1 Saprospiraceae bacterium
CCCCTTGCACATCGAGCCGCTGACCGACCTTGACGAATGAACGATACATTTTCAAACTGAAAAACACAACCTTTTTTTGAGATGAACAAGATTTTAAATATCAACCTCGGCGGCTATGCGCTGACGATGGACGACGACGCGTACGAATTTCTGGCCGCGTATCTGGATAGCCTCAAACGGCGTTTTGCAGAAAGCGCCGATTGCGATGAAATTCTGCGCGACATCGAGTTCCGTATGGGCGAACTGGTCAGCGCCGGTTTGGGCGTTCGGTCTATTGTTACGGTAGGCGATATTGAAGATGCGATCAGTATCATGGGGCGGCCCGAGGATTTTGGGGCCGAACCCATCGAAGTTTCTGGAAACAAGGGGCGTGGTAGCGAACGTGTCAACTCCGGCCCCAGTGGGCGTCGCCGCCTGTTTCGGGATCCGGACGAAAAAGTGGCCGGGGGCGTATGCGCCGGTATGGCCGCCTATTTTGGCATGGAAGATCCGGTGTGGATCCGCCTGGCGTTCGTATTGTTGTCGATTGTCTCGGGGGGGTTTTGGGTTACGGCCTACATTGTGATGTGGATGATCATCCCCGAAGCGAAGACGGCTTCCGACCGGCTGGCCATGCGGGGCAAACCGATCAATGTGGACAACATCGCCAAAGAAGTAGAAGAGGGCCTGAAGAGCCTGGGGGACCGCGCCAGTGAACTGGACCAGAGGCACGGCACGCAAATAAGCCATGCGATCCATCAGGCTTTGAACGCTTTGGGGCGCGCTTTCGGGTTTGTGGCAAAATTCATAGGCAGAACCGGCGCGGGTTTTTTGATCTTGGTTGGGCTGGCGCTGCTGGTATCTCTGCTGTTCACATGGGTTAGCGGCGTATTCTCGTTTGTGGCGCTTGGCCCAATCGTACACATATTTAGTCCCTTGGAGCCGGCCTGGAACTATCTGGGCATGATCAACTTGTTCTTCGTATTGGGCATACCGCTGCTGGGGCTGATCCTGATCATGGCCCGAGCCGTATTCAAATATCGCTCGCCGCTTTGGCTCAGCGCCGGACTGGGCGGACTTTGGTTCGCCAACCTGCTCAGTCTGATAATATTGGGCGGCTTGGGCGCGCGCGGATTCAGCAACGAGGTAGAGGTGCGACGCGCGTTCGACCTAGGCGGCATACAGGGCGATACGCTTCGCGTACGGTATGCCGACGACGAAGTTAGTTTCAGGTTTGACGGGCGCAACCGCCTCAAAGGGCGGATCAAACGCGGCGACCGCATCACGCTGCCTATCGGCTCGACAATCATGGTAAGGCAGGCGCCCGGAGC
>JBKBLI010000017.1:6729-10957 GCA_046296435.1 Saprospiraceae bacterium
TGCTTTTGTGGCAGAGGGGATGATTAGTTCGCGCGGTTACGACGACGAGGACGCCCAACGCAACGCAGATGCGGTGACATACAACTTGCGCGCCGAAAACGGCCGCCTGCTTATCCCCAAAGGATTTATGCTCGAACCCGGAGCGCAATGGCGCAACCAAAAAATGGCGTTGGAGATTGGCGTGCCTGTGGGTAAGTACATCGTGTTCGAAGGGGACATATACCGCAATGCCAAGGCCAACCTGAGCGAGTACGCCAAAGGCGCCCGCAAACGCTACATCTCCAAGTCGCCCGGAACGGTTTTCTTTATGAGCCAGGACGGCCTGATCTCCGCTGATTTGTACGGCAAACGATCGAATGATCTGTCGTGGGAGAATACTGCATCTGACGACTTTGATCCTGAAGAGTTTATATTCGAGGGGCCTTTAGACATTGAATTAACCTACTCGGACGAATACCAGTTCAGACAGCTTGAGCAGAAAGACGCCGGCCGACTTCGCCTTGACGCGCAGCAGAATCGACTGAGCGTCAGCGCTTCTGCCGGCAGACCTGTCAAAGTACAAATAAACGCCCGATCGCTTGCCAATCTCTACGCCGACCAATGCGCGGCGCTTGCCATTCGCAACTTCGACGAGGACGATATGCGGTTGGCGGTAAAAGGCGATACGCCGACCAAAGCGTACGTCAAGGTTCGCCGAATGTCGATAGTCGCTAACGACGGCGCACGGGTGACGCTCGTCGGCGAAGCCGACGAACTATCGGCCGTACTGCACAACAAAGCGCGGCTCGAGGCAGAGGCATTCCAGAGCGATCGCGCAAATATCCACGCCACAGAGCGCTCAGAGGCCAGAGCCTATGTCAAAGGCGGAGAGAAGAACGCCCAAATAAACCGCGATGACACCGGCAAAGTATGGATAATAGGAAATTGACCTGACTTGTCTTTCAAAAAATCTTACCTTTGCTCTTTGATAACGATTTTGATAGCAAAATATGATCAATCTGATACTTTTCGGCCCCCCAGGCTCAGGCAAAGGCACACAGGCAGTCAAACTGGCAAAAAAATATAAGCTGATTCATATCAGTACGGGCGATCTCTTCCGCTATGAAATGGGCAATGATACTCCGTTGGGGCTAAAAGCCAAAGCGTATATCGCCAAGGGCGAATTGGTGCCCGACGAAGTGACCATAGGTATGCTGCGCAACAAAGTAGAAGCGCATCCGGAAGCGAAAGGGTTCATCTTTGACGGATTCCCGCGTACCATCAATCAGGCAGCCGCCTTGGATGCGCTGTTACAAGAGCGGCGCCTGGAGGTTTCGGCCCTCATAGCGCTCGACGTGCCCGACGACGAAATCGTTAGCCGGATCAAAATGCGCGGCGAAACGTCGGGACGCGCCGACGACCAGGACGAGGGCATCATTCGCAACCGAATAAAGGTCTATCAGAACGAAACGGCGCCGGTTTATGACTACTATGCCAAGCAGGGCAAAAGCCGGCGCATTAATGGCATGGGCAGCATACTGGCTATATTTCGGCGACTGTGCAAGTTGACTTCCTCAGTAGCTTCCTGATCCTGTTCACCAATGGCTGACGACCTATGGCAGCTACATCCAACCCTTTGATCTATCTGTGGCGCAGGCTCCCGCCGCCTCTGCGCAACCGCTACTTTTTGGTCTTTTTGGCGTTCCTTTTCATCCTCATTTTTGTGGACAAAAACAACCTGTGGACGCAGTGGCGACTACAGCGACATGTGCGCAAACTGGAGCAAGATCGGGAATACTACCGTCAAAAGATCAAAGAAGCGCAGGACGAGGCAGAAGATTTCGAGCGCGAACAAACGCGCGAAAAAACAGCCCGAGAACAGTACTACATGAAGCGACCCAACGAAGACGTCTATATCATTGAGGAGCAATAGACACGCCTTCGGAGCCGACCTATGAGGAGCAGCGCACGCAACGGTCGCTGTCGGGCATGACCCACAGGCGCTTGTAAGGGATGGGCTGTTTGCAGCGGCTACACAGGCCAAATTCAGACGAGTCGATCCGACTCAGCGCCATCTGGAGTTTGGACAACTTCTGGCGGGCTTCGCGAAGCGCCGCCTCTACTACGCTTTTGTTGTTAATGGCGTCCATTCGACTGATCCGTCCAATGGCCACATCGGGCGCTACCGGCGCAGAAAGCGCCTCGTATTCCGCTATATCGTTTTCCGTTTTTAATATTTTGAGCGCAATGTGTTCGCGCAGTGCGTCTCTTTCTTCTGTGGTCATTGCCAATCTCTCTCGCCCTGTCCGGGGCTGATTTTTATGTTTTGTATAAAATGATATCTATTGAACGATTTTAACCCTCCTAAAGTGTTGAGCGATGTATTTTACTGCATCGTCCGCGCGCTCCGGCGCTTTGCTCCCCCTGTAAGAGCAGTCGAAGTAGTTGAACATTTGTCGCTTTTTAAAGAAAGAAAACAGACAAAACAGCCTAAACTTCGTAGTTAATTTAAAATTATTGCGCTGCGTAAATAAAAGTTCTTACTTTTAACGGAGAATCAAACTGTTACAATTTGGCGCGTTTCTATTTCAATACGAATGCGTAGTGCTCTTCTGTTTTTGCACGAGTGTTTTAATTTGCACGGCCATTGTTTCCGTTTGTATTTTTTGCATTGACATTTGGTCTAATCATGCGACAATCCCTGTGATTTGATCGCTTTTTTTTAATTTTAAACCTTATTCACTATGAACAAATTCTTTTTTTCGCTTTTATGCCTGCTTTCATTTCTCTCAAAAGTCTGGACGCAACCAATCGAGCGATGCGGTACCGTTGAATACGTCCGAGAATCTCTTGAGAAAAACCCCGAATTACTTCAGCAATACCTTGAAGTGCAGCGATATACGAAAGAATATCAGCGCACCCACAACGGCCCGGAGGCCGCAACGGTCATCACGATACCGGTGGTAGTCAATGTGGTATACAAGACTCCGGAACAGAATATCAGCGACGAGCAAATCTTCTCGCAAATTGAAGCGCTCAATAAGGACTTTCGAAAGCTAAATATCGAAATCGGCGGTACGCCGCCTGAATTTGCACCCGTTGTTTCTGATGTTCAGATTGAATTCTGCCTTGCCCGCAGAGATCCGGATGGAAATCCGACCACAGGGATCCGGCGTAGAGAGACCGACGTGGAGTCATTCCCTAAAGGCAACGCCATGAAAAGTTTTGCCACCGGCGGTTTGGATGCATGGGATCGCGACAGATATCTCAATATTTGGGTATGCCGTCTCAGCGGCACTCTGCTGGGTTTTGCACCTTATCCCGGAAGCTCTTCGGCAGAGTTCGACGGCGTCGTATGCACCTACACGGCTTTTGGCACTATGGGTACAGCGACGTTTCCTTTCGACAAAGGACGCACGGCAACCCACGAAATAGGACACTGGCTGAACCTGATCCATATCTGGGGCGACGAATATTGCGGCGACGACGAAGTGGCAGATACTCCCCAACACAACGATCCTAATTATGGCTGCATAGATTATCCTCACCAGTCAGAGTGCGCCGGCATGCCCAACGAAATGACAATGAACTACATGGACTATTCTGACGACCGCTGTATGTATATGTTCTCAGGGGGTCAAAAGGTTCGGATGCGCGCCATCGTCGAACCGGGTGGTTTCAGACAGTCTTTGGCCACTTCTGACGGATGCGTGCCCGTCAACTGCATATCCGGCAACATCTCCTGGGAACACAATGGCAACGGCGTGAACAACGTCACCGTGAATATCACAGGCCCCGATAACGCTTCAGGCAGTACCGCAATAAGCGGCGATTATGAATTATGCATGGAGGCTGATGGGACGTACACCATCACGCCAAGCAAACCTCACGCCAACGTAGCCCAACTGCTCAATGGCGTGACGGCCGCCGATGTATTGCGCATCCAGCAGCATGTCAGTAACACAATGCCTTTGTTGGGGCCATTTAAGCGCATTGCAGCCGACGTCAATGCCAATAACCTGATCAGTTCTCAGGATGCGAGCATCCTGAGCCAGGCGATCAAAGGCAATCCGGCAGCGCAAGCTCAGATTCCCAAATCATGGCGTTTTGTCCCTGTAAGCCATGTATTCACCAACCCGCTCAGCCCTTGGGGATACCCACAAAGCATTGTTGCTTATGTAGATACTGAGACGCCTGATCAGGATTTTGTAGGGATCAAGATCGGCGATGTCAACGGATCAGCCAACCC
>JBKBLI010000017.1:11057-47619 GCA_046296435.1 Saprospiraceae bacterium
GCCCTCAAACCCGGCTCTGCGCCGGTCACGCTGCGCGTGCAGGACATAGACCTCCAAGCCGGTCAAAGCATTGAAGCCGTATTCTACACCTCTGGGTTCAGCAACATAGCCGCCTTCCAGTCTGCTTTGCGCTTCGACCCCCGGATTTTACGCCTGGAAGAGGCGTCGGCCTATCCTGTATTGCCGTGGACTACTGAAAGCGCCTTGGGGTTATTCCGCGCTGATGAAGGAGAAGTCCGCATGCTGTGGACTGACCTGAATCCACACACGATCGCCCCTAAAGCGGCCTTGCTCAACCTACGCTTTACGGCGCTCGAAAGTGGACGCCGCCTGAGCGAAGCCCTGCGTCTGGACGAATCCGAAATCCCTGCAGCGGCTTATAGCGACGAATTGGAGGAGCGGGCTATCCGTCTGCAATTTGAGCGCAAAGGCGAATATCCGGGCATATCTATTGCCGGACGCGGCACACCTGAGATCATCGCAAGCCCAAACCCATTTCGCGACCAACTGGCCATAGGGTTTGACCTGGTCGAGACGCAGGACGTGCGCCTACGCCTGTGCGACCTGAGCGGACGCATCGTCACAGAAGTGAACGCAGCCTTCTCCGAAGGATCGCACGTATATATGCTGCGGTTGCCGGTCAGCCTGGCGCCGGGTCTGTACATGCTCGAGTACCGCGGCAACGACGAAACGCGAACCCTCCCACTGGTTAAAGCAGCAGAATAAGTCGCCCTTGGTTGAGCCGCCGCTGAAAGCCCGGGCATGCCGCTGCATGTCCGGGCTTTTTTTATCAGACGCAAAGACTGACAAGTTTCAGGTAAATTTGCCGCATTTGGGCTGTACCCCTTAACCTGCATCGTCCGCGCGCTCCGGCGCTTTGCCCTTGATTTTTTCAAAAAAATGGGGCAAGGAAAGGAGCGCAGGCGCGGAGGGAGGACAGCATAGCCTCTGCTCCTGCCTGAAATGACGGCGTCGGCGACAGACGGGGTTACGCCGGCGCCGTTTTTTGCGCTCAAGTTGTCGTTTACTTTTGAATCAGACGTACAATGAGCACGCTTTCCTGGGCGCCGAGTACTTTATCGACCGATACGTAAATGCCGGGTTGCAACTCGTATTCCTCACCCAGGCGCATTTGGGTGCGGGCGTCTTCTATGGCGTCGGCCCAAATTTTGAGGGGGACCTGGGCCGGCGACAAGGTGCTGAGAAAAACTAACTGTCGCACGGCTTCCTGTAGCCAGGCCTCGTCGGCGTATTTGCTGTAATCGCCTTTTACTCCAAAGCGAAACTCTTGCTGAGTGAGGTCGCACACCTCCTGTTCTACTTCGAGCAGTATGCCGGTATCCAGCAAGACGCTCTCCAAGGATTGGGCGCCCTCGCGTTCGAAATTATACTGTATCACATGCGGCAAGCGCGCCGAAAAAACAGGCCCCGGTTTGTAGCGGCACTTTTTGGGCGCGACATCGCAGGACACCGTCAGCAGCAAGGCCAATCCGAGCCAGTATTTATTCGTCCGATACTTCATGCGCTTGCTCACTGTTTGATCAGCGTGCCGCTGAAGTGTAAACCGGGCGACACGGCGCGCACATAGTAATATCCCGAGGGCCACTGGGCGACGGGCAGTTCGTATGTCCATGAGCCGGCGGGCTTGTAGGCCTGCGCATTCCATACGACGCGCCCCTGCGCATCGAGGGCCTGTAATGCCATTTTGCCGGCAGCTTCGTGTTCGATACTCAAGAATGCGCGCGTCGTGGCGGGCGTTGGGCTAAGGAGGAGAGGGAGGACGAGCACGGGCGTTTTTGTGCCGATAGCGACAAACTCATAGCAACCTGCATCCGGAGCGCCCTGACGCGCGGCCCCATTCAGATCGACGCTTGGCGCTCCGTCGCTTATGCCCCGGTCTATGCAGGGGCTGCCGGGCAGGAGTTTGAAATCCAGATCGTCTGGATTGACGAACTTCGGATCGGTACTGCTCAGGTCGCCCGGGCCGTCGAGGGCTGCGCCGAAGGAGGCGTCCGAACTGACGTTGCCGCCGAGCGATTGCACGGTGGGCGAGCCGTCCTCAACGGCGTAGTTATCAAATCCGGTGTTTTGGAATGTGGAGTTCTGCAGAAAAAGCGTGGCTTGGCCTGTGCCGCCTTGCCATTGGGCGATACCTGCCCCAATAATGCTTATATTTTCGCCAAAGGTACAGTTGACCACGCGCAGCGGGGAAGTATTGCCGTCGGCAGCATTGTTGATGATGGCTCCGCCGGCGCCGTCGCCAAAGTTTTGGTTGAAGGAAAACAAGCAATTGACCAGTTCGGTATCCGTATCTGACAGGTCGATGGCGCCGCCCTGATTGTTGGCAATGTTGCTCTCGAATATGCAGCGATGGGCGGTCAGTTTGGTCAAGTCAAGGCTGTCCTCCAGCATGTTGATGGCGCCGCCGTTGTTGGCCACATTGGCGATGAAGAGGCTATTGTCGGCCCTCACATCCACGCCTGCGCTTACCGTCAAGGCGCCGCCGCGAACTTCGGCTGAATTACCGGAAAATTCGGACCTCTCAATCTTGAGTGCTGTGTAATCGTTCTGACAAAAGATGGCGCCGCCAAAGCGCGCATTGTTGGTTCGGAAATCGCTGTCCCGGATCGCTACATTGGCGCCAAAGCCGACTGTAACAGCCCCGCCGCTGGTCACTACGATATTGTTTTCGAACAGGCAACTGTCTATTTGGCCTGTACATGCGGCGCCATAGTTGGCCATACCTGCGCCAAATCGCGCGAAGCCGTCGAAAAAACGAGACTTGCGCACGACAAACTGGGTGCTGTCGCTGTTGTATATGCCGGCGGCGGTGCTGGCAGCTTCGTTCTTGATGAAGGTGCAGTTGCTCAGGGTGTAGCGCGATTTCCAGGCGTACAGTCCGGTTCCGCCGTATGCGAGGGCTTTGTTATTTTCGAAATGGCAACTGTCGATCGAAAATTGGCTGTCAAATTCGCGCCCGTCGTTGTAAATACCCGCAGCATTGTTGGCGGTATTGTTGATGAAGGTGCAGCGCTTCATTTCGTAGTCGCCCTGCCAACTGTAGAATCCTGCGCCGAAGTTGGTCGCCGTATTACCCTCAAAGGTACAATCGTAAATTCGGGCAAAATCGCCGCCTTCCCGTCCGTCGTGATAAGCGCCTGCGGCGCTGGCGGCCATATTATTTTTGAAAATACAGTTGCGCAAGGTGTAGCTGGATTGGAAAGCGAAGAATCCGGCGCCGAAGTTGGTTCCGGCATTGTTGTTTTCGAACAAGCAGTCTTCGACCAAGATATTTTCGCCATTGACCGGATACACACAGCCGCGGTTGGTGGTATTGTTGCGAAACAACGAGTTTCGGATCAAGCCGCTATTCAAGTTGCGCATGAACACGCCGGCGGACTGGTTGGTAGCTTCGTTTTGCTCGAAAGCGCAATTGATTACCTCCAAGCCATGGCCTCCAGGAGCCAGGGCGGCAATGCCGCCTCCTGAGGCGGCCCGGTTGTAACGGAAGAGGCAGTTGGATACTTTCAAGGAAGCCAGCGCCAATATTCCGCCGCCGCGAAGGGTCAAGTCCGGACTGCCTGACGCTGTGAGCGTATGGCCATTTTGGATGACGAAGCCATCCACGACGCCTTGCTCTAAGGGGTTGCTTCCGGGCAGCGTCTGCAAGACGTGCACAGCGTTGTCTGATCGGTTTACGCCGAGATTGCCGGGCGTGTCGTTGCCGAGCAGATCGCCGTCGAGGATGGTAGGATTGAGGGCCGGAGCGCGTTGATCCAATTGGGTTTCGGTACCATCGAAGCCGCCGTAAAGCTGCACGCCTACGGGCATGATGAAGCCGTTGGCGGGATCGACGGGGCGATACACGCCGGCGGCGACCCAGATTTGTTGTCCGGGCGCTCCGGTGGCCAAAGCGGCGTCAAGGTTTACAAAAGCGGTGGCCCAAGAGGTTCCGTCGCTGATTCCGCCTCCGGGACCGGTTTTGACATAGATGATATTTTGCGCTTGGATGAGGCCCATGAATATGGGCGCAAACAGCGCGGTCGTAACAAGTTTTTTTTTCATCGCAACAAATTTAATGATGTGCATAAATCCAGCGGAGTACGCGCTCCATCTCATCCTTCCATGGGGCGTTTGGCCCCGTAAAGTTATTGTGCATGAACGAAAACACAAGAATTTTTTTGCGTTTGGTGCGAATATAACCAGATAAACAATGCACGCCGCTCATCGAACCCGTTTTGGCCCAGACGAAGGGTTCTCCTTCTGGCCCGGCATAGCGGTCGGCTATCGTTCCACGCCGCCCGCCGGCTGCAAAAAAACGAAACAGGCTATCGGTCGGCAGGGCGCGCCAGAGCTCGACCAAGGTCTCCGAAAGGTAGCGGGGCGAGATCAGGTTATAGCGGGACAATCCCGATCCGTCAATCCAACGAGGCCGGTCGGATCGCGCCGACCAGAGGGTGTCGCGCAGGTAGCGAATGGCGCACTCCGGATCCGGGGTGCCGCAATGCGCCATAGATGCCGCAATGAGCAACTGCTCGGCGATAAAATTATCGCTTTCGTACATCATCAGGCGCAGGAGGGTATCCCGCGGACATGCATAGAAGCGACGCCAGGCCGATGCGTTTGTCGGAGCGCTGGTTTGGGCTACGGGGCGTTGCAGGGTATCGGCAAGCAGCGGCGCCGCTAATCCATCGGCCCGAAAGGGCGTCTGGAAGGCATACCAGGCGCTGTCCGGATGATAGCGCCAGCGGTTGCGGAACTCGTCGCGCCTGGGGCGGCGTACGGGTAGGGACGGCTCGGCCGCAAAGCTATCCTGAAAGAACGGCGGATACACCCGCACCCGCTCCCGGAGCCCTCTTTTCTCGCTTACCTGAAGCATATGGCCGTACAAAGGAAAGGCGCCGCGCTCGCACTGGAATGGATACATATAATCGTCCCAGGCCCAGCCAGACCCGTAGCGGTCGGGGGATTGAGACGGGGAGCAAAGAGCCAGCGCCAGAGGGATGCGGGATAGAAACTCAGCGCCTACTCCGGCCCAGGCCTCAAATCGCGGGTGTAAGAAAGAGGGGTCGCCCATGCCCCTGAAGCGCAGGGTATCGCCGTCGGCAATCCATTCAAAAGCGGGCAAGGTGTCCGGCAAAAGACACAGCGCCGCATGTAAAGTGAGGATTTTTGTGTTGGAAGCCGGCGTAAAAAGGCGATTGGCATGAAAATCGCATAGGACATTGCCGGATTGCGCGTCGCACAGGATAAACCCGCTTGCGCTTTTTTCAAACACCTTTGAAGCCGACAGGACTTTGTTCAGTTGGCGTTGAAGCGCGCGCCGGTGCAGGCTTTTAGGCCCGGCGCAAGCGCTCAACAGGAGGACAGCCGCGCAGCTCAGGAGCAAGCGTTTTGATCGCGATGTTTTTTTTTTCATACGGGGCGAAAAATCCGAAAAAAACCTAAAAGAATGCCCGCTAACCCATTTAACCAGATTTTGGGCGGCGGCTTCGCATTGTTTGAATACTTTTGTCGCGTTTTCGACTGGAACGCCATGGGGTTCAGGAGCCTTCTTGCGAAGGATTTTTGGCGCAGCCCCTTTGAATGACCTGTCTGAGCGCGCTTACTTATAGCAAAGACTGCTATGATGAGACGAGTGGCCCTTTATATGGGGGCGGCCTTAATGCTGGTTCTGGCACTTTTCAATGCCGAACGCCTATTTCAGGAAGATCGCGTGTTGCGCAAGCAATCGCTGCGATTGAGCGAATGGATTGCCTGGCAAGAAGAGCAGGCCCTTTCGCTTTTGGCGAAAATAAATGCCGACGGATTTGACCGCATGGGCGATCAGGGCGATGTGTTCACTTTGCTGCTGCACAGGGGCGATTCTATTTTGTACGTTTCAAATTCCCGCGCCCTGCCCACTCTCTCGGCGCTACGCTCGCGCGCTGACGTGACGCGCCGTTATTTGTTGCGCCAGCCTGCAGGCTTTTTTGCCGTGTATGATGCGCCCGCTATTCGCCTGAACGCTCAGGTCAAGGTGCTGATTCCAATCCGGTACGGACATTCGACTGGCGCTCCCAAGCGCAGAGAAGTTTTCCCGTATGACGCTTCGTTGCCTGAAGAGATCGCGGTCAGCGAGACGCCGGGGGCGTTTCCGATCATTTATGGCGGCGCTTCGATCGCCGGATTAGAAGCCCGGGGGCCAGTGCAACCGGCGTGGATAAGCGCAATGAAGGTGGCGCTCAACCTGCTCCTGTTGTTTATTTTGTTTGCGCTGATGACATCGATTGCGCACAAGGCGAGCAAACGGTTGGGCGTATGGGCGGGGGGCGGAATCATTGCCGCGTTGGGCGCTGCGCTTTTCGCCGCATTTGTATGGACGGGCTACGGGCATGCCCAATTTGGCGCGCTACCTGTGTTCAACGAACCGCTGCAACCGGGAGGCCAAACGCCGATGGGTATCGGGCGGCTTGGCCACTGGATTTTTGCCGCATTGGTATTGCTCTGGGCTGCATTTTCGCTGCCGCCCAACCCTTCTCGACGCGCCCTGCCCAAACACATCGCGCTCTCGGCAGCCGGCGCCTATGCGATCATCCTGGGCGCGGTGCTGCTCTTTGCGCTGATGATTCGGGCCGTGATGAGCGGGCAGCGAACCCAGATTGACGCCGACCATTTTCTCAACCTCAACGACTACAACCTCTACGCCCTCTCAGGTTTGCTGTTGCTTATCCCGGGCCTTTTTGCCGTGTCGCAGAAATTGTTCTTCGATGTGGCATCTGTCAAACTACCCTTTGCGCGTCGCTTGCCGGCGCTTGCGTTGGGTTACGCCATCTTTGCTGCGGCCGCGCTGGCATTTTGGGGCTGGGATGTATGGCTTCCGATGATTCTGGGATTTGCCTTGCTCTTTCTTCTGGGGCTGGATGCCGCCGCCCATGCTGAAATGCCGCCCTTGCTGTGGATTGGCTCCTGGCTGCTGCTTACGGCATTCATCAGCGCCGCCACCATCGGCCACTTCAGCCGCGCTAACAAGGCCGCCATGCACCGCGACTATGCCTTGGGGCTTGCTGAAGCCCGCGACAGCGCCGTGGCCGAGCGTCTGTTGCCCCAATGGGCCGAACGCGTACGCAACGATTCGGTATCTTTGGGCGCCCTGCTCAAACCCTGGCCCTTTGTGCCCGAGCGCGAGACGGTGCGCGACTGGCTGGTCGAGTCGGCATACCAATACAATTATCTTTTTCAGCACTATCGGATTGATGCGCTGGCCTTTGACCGCGACGGCCAGCCGCTGTTGCGCGGGCAGCAGGGCGATCAGGATTACATCCGCTCCCTCCGCCTTGACGAAGCCCTGCGCATCCGCGCCTCTGACCCAAATTTGCGCTTTGCGCGCACTGCCGATGGCCGCGCCCTTTATGTGGCGCGTTTCGAGGCGCTCAGGATGGGAGACCCAAAGCATCCGACCGAGGTGTATGTGTTGTTCGAACAGCGCTTCCCAACGCCTTCGCGGGTTTATTCACAACTGTTTTATCCCTTTCCGTACAAGTTGTTACCAGGGCTGAACGAGTGCGATTTTGCGGTACAAATCGACGGGGGCCTGATCGCTGAACAGGGTCGCGCCTTACCGGCTCTGGCCATGGCCCAGCCGGCGCCCGGCCAATATGAGCGGGTGGAGGCTAAAGCATTGCGACGCGCATATACGGTCGCAGCCGGCGCCGATGGACGCACCACTGTAGCGGCCGGAGGATTTAGCGGCGGCGCGATCAAAGTAGCATACCTGTTTTCATTTATATTTTCAGTGGGAGCGCTGCTTTTGCTCATACTGCTTCTGGCGGCCAAAAAGTCAGCCTTCCTCAGCCGCCTGTTTACGCTCAGATTGGACTTTTCGGGCGCTTTGGTGCAACGCATCCACAATTTCAGCATTCTTTTGGTCGGACTGGCCGCCGTACTCATCGGGGTATTGACCTACAGGCAATTTACCGCCGCAGCGCGCGATGCTGCGCAGACCAACCTCAATGCCCGCGCGGAGGCCCTGCACGCGCATCTCAAGTCCAGATTGTGGGCCAATCCTTCGGCGCCCTCCGACAGCATCGTCGCCTCTCTGGCGCCGGCGTTGGACGAATGGTGCGCCGCGCTCGGCCTCGACGCCAATCTGTACCGCTCAGACCAAAATTTGCTCCACGCTTCCAACCCCGATCTCGCCTCCCTCTGCCTCATACCCCGGCGGCTTCGCCGCGATTTGTCGGAGCAGATTAGCGAAAAAAAAATCGCCCGGATCACGGATACCGAAGAGGCGGCCGGATACGAATATAATTGCATGTATATGCCGCTATTTGACCGCGAAAACAAACCGGCGGCGATATTGAGCGTACCCTACCGAATCGGTCTAAGCGGCGTGGGGCCCGAAGTGTCCGACTTCATTGGCAAATTGGCGAGCTTGTACATTGTGCTCCTCTTTTTGGCCTACACGGCTACCTATTACCTGGCCCAAAACATCATCCGCCCCTTGGCTGCTGTATCCGAAAAAATTAGCCAGCTCAAGTTGGAAAACAAAAACGAGCCGGTCGAATACGTCGGCGCTAAAGGCGACGAAGTGGGCATCCTGGTAGCCGAATATAACCGGATGGTCGAGAAAATCGAGGAATCGAAAGCCAAACTCATCCGATTGGAGCGCGAAAGCGCATGGCGCGAAATGGCCCGACAAGTTGCCCACGATATCAAAAACCCGCTCACCACCATGAAACTCTCCATGCAACAACTCGAGCGGGTCAGCTCTAATCCCGAGCAAGCCTCGGCTTATCTCAAAAAAGCCATCACCCGCCTGATTGAACAAATCGATTCGCTGGCTCAGATCGCTTCCGAATTCTCCATGTTCGCCAATCTGGACATCCGCGAAAAACACGATATGGTACTCAACGATGTGGTCGAAAGCGTGTACGACCTCTTCAACGAGCAAGACAAAGCGCGACTCCAACTTCAACTCCCCGAGCAGCGCTTCCATATATACGGCGACAAAAATCACCTCATCCGCGTATTCAACAACCTGGTGATCAACGCCATACAAGCCATACCGTCCGACCGCGAGGGCCTGATCCGCGTCTCGCTGCGACAAAAGGGTTCAAAAGCTATTGTCAAAATCAGCGACAACGGCGGCGGAATACCGCCCGAGATCCGGGATCGGGTATTTGAGCCCAACTTCACCACCAAATCCTCCGGATCGGGGCTGGGTTTGGCCATTTGCCGCAAGATCATCGAAGCCCTCGACGGCTCCATTCACTTTGAAACCCGAGAAAACGAAGGCACAGACTTCTTCGTAGAATTGCCCATCACTTCTTTTAGCGCCAACTGAAGCTCATGCCGAGCCTCAGCGGGATAAGGCGCGGCGCTAAGCTCCCCCGTGCGCAACCCTGTGCAGCGCCGCGCTTTTCGCTTTTTTGTTTTTTGTAAAAAAAAACGCGCGGACAGCGCGCATAGGCAATATTCCCGCCCCCTGCCATGGCAACAGCCCCAAGTTGCGTGTCAAAAATGACCATAACTTTACAGACTAAATATATTTGGTCTAAATAAAAGCCGTATCTTTGCGGCAAAAATATTCACATGCGCAATTTGATCGTTCTGCTTGCCCTTTGCGGGGTAGCCCTTGCCGCATGCGGCGATACCAAACCCGCCGGCGGCGCCTCTGAAGCGGCTACGCCTCCGCCCCCTTCAGTTCCTAACGAAGTCATCTATGTAGTGGATCCACAGGCCAGCATAGTTCGTTGGAAAGGGACCGAACCCATAGGCGATGGCCACTATGGCATGCTGCGACTCTCCAAAGGCGCGCTGCGCTTTGAAGAGTCGAGGCGGCTTGTCGGCGGAGAATTTACGCTGGACATGAATAGCCTCGAAGTTGAAGATTTGAGCGGCTCGCAAAAAGCCAAACTGGAATCTCACCTGAAAGACGGGGACTTCTTCGAGACGAACAAATACCCACAGGCCAGCTTCGAGATTACGGGCGTTAACCCAACCGACGGAAATGGATCGATCCTGATCGAGGGCAATCTCACCATGCGAGAGATCACTCGCCCCTTGCGCTTTCCGGCTACGCTGCGTATCGACGGCGGCGAACTCAGCGCCGAGACGCCTGAGTTTGAGATAGACCGCACGCAGTGGAACGTAACATACCGATCCGGACTCATTGGCACGTTGAAAAACAAACTCATCGACGACGCCATCAAGTTGCGCATCCAGTTGAAGGGGAATAAGCAATGACACAAAAAGGCGGCGCCTCCGCAAGCAGTCTGGCCGCGCGTCTGCATGAGGTGACACCCATAGCCCCGCTCATCGTATTCCGAATCGTATTCGGCGCGCTCATGCTGGGCGGCGTCATCCGGTTTGCGGTCTTAGGCTGGATTGAGGATCACTTCGTGACCACGAAAGTACAATTCAAGTACTACGGCTTCGAATGGGTTCAACTGCTGCCGCCTGCGTACATGTACGGACTACACGCTGCCATGGGGCTGGGCGCGCTCGGCATATTGCTGGGTTATCGGTACCGTTTGTCGGCGATTGTGTTTTTTGCGACCTTCGCTTACGCCGAGTTGATCGACCTGACCTACTACCTGAATCATTACTACTTCGTGAGTTTGGCGGCTTTTCTAATGATCTTCATGCCGGCGCACCGGCGTTTTTCGTTGGACGCGCTGCGAAAGCCCGCGATTCGCAGCGACGTTGCGCCCTTGTGGACCGTCGGGATACTGAAGTTTCAGATTGCGTTGGTGTATCTGTACGCCGGCTTGGCCAAAATCAACTACGCCTGGCTCATCGAAGCAATGCCGCTGCGCATTTGGCTGCCCGCAAACGATGCGCTGCCGCTCGTAGGCCCTCTGCTTCGATACGAGGTCATGCCCTGGATATTCAGTTGGGCGGGCATGTTGTACGATTGCACCATCATCCTTTGGCTCTCTTGGGGGGTTACGCGCTGGGCGGCTTATGGAGCCGTGGTCGCTTTCCATGCGTTGACGGGTATGATGTTTCAGATAGGCGTATTTCCGGTGGTGATGATCGGGTGTACCTTGATCTACTTTTCGCCAGCGTTTCATGAGCGGATCCTGGTTTTGTTGGGTAAGGGCTTGACATTTGCCGCGCGTTTTTTGCCTGTTTCGCGCCCGCGCCCTACGCCCTTGCCCCCCGCCCGCACCCCTCGCCCCCTCCCCCCCTACGCCCTCGCCCTATTGGCCTTGTACGCAGCTTTCCAGATCCTGTTTCCGTGGCGGTATGTGTTGTATCCGGGCAATATGTTCTGGACTGAAGAGGGATACCGCTTTGGCTGGCGTGTCATGCTGATGGAAAAAGCGGGCACAGCCACTTTTTATGTGCGCGACGGCGTCACCGGCCGCGAAGGCGTGGTGGACAACAGCGAATTTTTGCGCCCGCATCAGGAAAAGCAAATGGCCATGCAACCCGACATGATCCTGCAGTATGCGCATTTTTTGAAAAAACACTATGAGGCGCGCGGAGTGCGGGATGCAGCAGTGCGGGCCGAGGTGTGGGTTACGCTCAACGCCCGCCCAAGCCGCCTGCTGATTGATCCCTATATCGATTTAACAAAAACTAAAGATTCGTGGCGCCCTAAAAACTGGATTTTACCGTTTGACGAGCCGTATTCTGAAAAGCCGGACGACTAATCCAACCTGGAGCGGGCCGCCGCCGCCATAGGTTACGCGCCTGCCCCTCTGGCATAACTCTTGTGAAAACGCCGAGCCGATTGCAGTCATTTTTTACCGCCGGACACCCAACATCGGCTATTTTTCTGAAACGCATGATGCCACAACGCATAAAACATTGGATACTCTCCGCGCTTTTGGCAACGCCGTGGAATATGATCCAAGGCCAGACTGACAGCCTAAAGCAGGACCAGATCAGGGAAGTCCTGATCCAAAGCGCCGAATCGCCTACTCTGGCAGGCGGACGTCTGCGCGCCGTAGAGGGCATGGCCATATACGAAGGCCGCAAAACCGAACTCGTGCGTGTTGAAGCCTTGACTGCCAACCTGGCGACCAACAATGCCCGTCAGGTATTTGCCCGGGTGGCGGGACTCAATATCTGGGAAAGCGACGGCGCCGGGCTACAGCTCGGCGTGGGCGGGCGCGGCCTTAGCCCCAACCGCACCGCCAACTTCAACACCCGCCAAAACGGCTACGACATGAGCGCCGACGCATTGGGCTATCCGGAGAGCTATTACACGCCCCCGATGGAAGCCCTGTCGCGCATCGAAGTGGTGCGCGGCGCCGCCGCGCTACAATACGGCGCCCAGTTCGGGGGAATGCTCAACTTTGTGATTCGCCAACCCGGAGGCGACCGGCTTTTTCGCTACGAGGGTCGGCACTCTGTAGGCTCGTTTGGGTTCAGGAGCACGTTCAACAGCATCAGCGGACAAACAGCCGACGGCAAGGCAGGCTACTACGCCTTCTACCAACGCAAGCAGGGCGACGGCTGGCGTCCGGCCTCCGCATTTGCGCTGGACAACGCCTACATCGACCTGCACCTGCAAGTCAGCAGACGCCTGATGCTCGACTTCGAATACACAGCCATGGGTTACACCGCCCGCCAGCCGGGCGGACTGACCGATACCCAGTTTGAGCGGGATGCCCGGCAATCTTTCAGGGAGCGCAACTGGTTCCGCGTGGACTGGAATTTGGGCCTCTTGGGCGCCGAATATATCCTTTCGGATTACACCCGCCTGAGCTCGCGCACCTTCGGCCTCCTCGCTTCCCGCGAATCGCTGGGCAACTTAGACCCGGCCAACGTGATCGATTTTGGTAAAAATCGCGACCTGATCAGCGGCCAATTTCGCAACATCGGCAACGAAACCCGACTACTGCACCGCTACCAAACCGGCGATCGGGAGCATACCCTCCTCATCGGAACGCGCCTGTATAGGGGCTTATCCGCCGCCCGACAAGGCGAAGCCAACGACGGCTCGGGGCCTGACTTCTATTTCCTCCGTCCCGACGACGTCGAAAAATCAGACTACCGCTTCCCTAATTACAACGCCGCGGCATTTGCCGAAAACATCTTTCGGATTACGCCCCGGCTCACCCTTACCCCCGGCCTGCGCTACGAGTACATCCAAACGCAAGCGCAGGGTTATTACCGCCAACGCGTGTTTGACTTGGCGGGTAATTTGGTGGCCGAAAACCGCGCAGATGAATCCCTCGTGCGTCGCCGCGGTCTGCTGCTCGGCGGATTGGGCATCGGATATCGGACAAGGGGCGGCGCCGAGCTGTACGCCAATGCGACCCAAAATTACCGGGCCATCAACTTCACAGATTTGCGCATCGACAACCCCAATGGACGGGTGGATCCAGACATCAAAGACGAACGGGGATTCACCGCCGACCTGGGATGCCGATTCAAACGCGGGTCCTGGTTGTACGCCGACGTCACAGCCTTTTACCTCTCCTACCGCGACCGAATCGGACTGCTGTTGCGCGCCGACCAACCGCCGCTGTTCAATGATTATCGACTTCGCACCAATATCGGCGACGCCCGCAACGCAGGCGTAGAAGGCTTTGTCGAGTTCGACGCTTGGCGATTTATAGCGCCACTAGATACGCACCGGCGTTTGGTCTGGTTTGTCAACGCTGCGTGGATCGACGCGCGCTACATCCGGACGCTGGACAAGAGCGCCGAAAATCGCAAGGTAGAGTACGTGGCGCCGGTCACCCTGCGCACCGGTTTGGCCTGGACGCAGGGACCGCTGCGCGTGGCGTTCAACTGGGCTTACACCGCCGAACATTTTACTGATGCGACCAACGCCCGCCGCACGGCATCAGGCGTCAACGGCATCATTCCGGCATACGCAGTAGCCGACCTATCCGGCGCTTACGCGTGGCGCTTCCTGCGCTTAGAGGCCAGTTGTAACAACCTCTTCGACGCCCGTTATTACACACGCCGGGCTGAAGCCTACCCAGGGCCTGGAATCATACCCGCCGACGGACGCGCCTTGTTCGTCACCCTGGCTGTACGGATTTAACCGGGGTACAGCACGCGCCTCTTTGCCAGACCTTGTGTTAATTGTTAGTTGTTAATTGTTGGCTGTTGGTAGTTAGGGGGTTGATGCCGTTCCGATGGAATGATGTGTTTGTAGCATCGTGAGGCGCGGATGGATCTGACCCCGACGCAGGGGTGTTGCGTGAACAAATACAATAAGGCGTATCGTGAGCGTGTCGTGAGCGTATCGTGCCCCGCATCCGTCTTTGAAAGGCAATAAGCCCTAACTAAGCGACACCTAATGACAGAAAGACAGTCCATCGGCAAAAAACTGACATATTGTCGGTAAAAAATCTGACTCTCTGAAATTTTGTACGCCTGCCATGCAGAGGCATAGGTTTTGCTCATGTGAAAGCGTCAGTGTAAAACTGAAATTCAAATGTCAATCACAAAAAAAACTTCACATTATGAGCAACCTGATAAAATTTCGCCCGATGGCTGCAAGCCGCTTTTTCCCTGAAACGCTTTTCAATGATTTCTTCAACGACGCGTGGAACCGCAGTCTGACCAACACTACGCTTCCGGCTGTCAACATTGCTGAAGATCCCGACGCATACCGCATCGAACTGGCCGCCCCGGGATTTGACAAAGACGACTTCAAGGTAGAGGTAGAGGCAGACCAATTGCGAATCAGCGCCGAGAAGAAAACGGAAAGCAACGAAGAAAACGATCGCTACACCCGTCGCGAGTTCTCGTACAGTTCTTTCGAACGCCGTTTTAACCTGCCCAAGTCTGTAAACCAGGAAAACATGAAAGCGGCATACCAAAACGGCATTCTGACGCTGACCCTTCCCAAAGTGGATGAGGCTAAAAAATTAGTCAAAACGATCGCCATAGGCTAAACTTTTTGCCGCTATCCCTTGTTTTGGATGGGTTAGTTAATAGGGTTTTAGGTGTTTTCACTGAGTCGGGGCAGCAATGTTCCGACTCTTTTTTTTGCTTGCGACCCGCAACGGCTTGCACCATGCAAACGAAAGTGCGGCGAAGACGAGAGCGAAAGACGGACGACGCCGTTCACTGGTCCGGATCAAATACGGCGCAAACAAATTCGTTCAGGATCATGGCCGTAGCGCCCCACACGACCACATCCTCTAACTCGAACACAGGCACGCCGCTCAGGCGCACGCCGCTACCTACAGAAATATCGCGCACGGTGCGTCGTGCAGGATCGACAAACCAGTCCACAGGAGGAGTCAGGATACGCGCCACCTCTTCCGGCTGGGGTCTAAATTCGGGATTGGGGCCGCGTAACAGACCCACAAAAGGGTGCACCCAAAAATTGCTGACCGGAATGTACAGATCGGTGAGGCGTCCAAGCACTTCAATGCTGTCGCTCAATACGCCCACCTCTTCTTCAGCTTCGCGCAGCGCGACGCGCACCAGGTCGGTATCGCCCGGCTCAGCGCTTCCGCCCGGGAAGCTTATCTGCCCGCTGTGCCGGTCGCGCGGATTGGCGCTCCGAACGATCAGCACTGTGCGCAAAGCCCCCTCGCTGTAATGCAGGAGGTTGATCACCGAAGCGATGCGGGCGCCGGCAGGCGGGGCGGGGAGCTGATCCAACTCGCGAAGGCGTCCGGCGTGGGCCATGGCAAATTGCGCGGCCTTACCGGGCAGTCGACCGGCGAGCGCCCGGCGCACATGGGCCGCGAATTGGTCAAGCGGATAATCCATACACAACAGGAAGCGGCGATGCGTTAGTGATGCGGGCGCAGCGTTTTTTTATTCACGCGCCCGATAGCCCGCGCCGTGCGTTACAGCGACTAATGAAAAAGCTGATACTGCAAGATATACACGGCGGCGCCGGCCAGGTAGCCAATGACCGCGAGCAGCGATATGCGCTTGAGGTACCAGAAAAAGTTGATCTTCTCCAACCCCATGGCGGCCACGCCCGCAGCCGAACCAATGATTAGAGCGCTTCCGCCGGTTCCGGCGCAATAAGCCAGAAACTCCCAAAAGTAGTGATCCGTGGGATACACGTCAAGGCTGTACATTCCCTGCGCCGCCGCCACCAGCGGCACATTGTCCACAATGGCCGACAGGAAGCCGATAATGAGTACGACGAGGGTCGTATTGCCCACTACCCTATCCAACCAATCGGCCAACTGGCTGAGAACGCCTACGCTTTGCATGGACGAAATAGCAAGCAGAATACCGAGAAAAAAGAGGATACTGGGCGTGTCAATCTTGCGCAAGGCGTGCAAAACAGATCTGGGACCTTTCTCTACGTCGCTCTTGCGCCGGTGGAGCAGTTCGGTCACCATCCACATCACCCCGAGACTAAGCAACATGCCCATAAAAGGCGGCAGGTGGGTGATGGTCTTGAACACCGGCACAAATAACAACCCAAACACCCCAAACGCAAACACAAAATTGCGTTCGGACTCGGTAGTAGGAACGATGGACTCGTGATCGCCCTCGCGATTCTTGACCACTGTAGGCGGCATGACGTTGCCGCTCAAGCGAGGCATGAGCACCACCAACGGCACAGCCAGGCACACCAGACTGGGAAGAATCAGCATTTTGATGATATTGACCACCGTGATTTGGTTGCCGATCCAGAGCATGGTCGTCGTCACGTCGCCCAAGGGCGACCAAGCCCCGCCTGCATTGGCTGCCACCACCGTCATGCCGGCAAATAACAGCCGCTCGTCGCGGTCGGCAATGACCTTGCGCAGCAGACTCACCACCACTATCGTGGTAGTCAGGTTGTCCAATAGCGCCGACAAAAAGAAGGTCACGAAGGACAGTATTAACAGCAAAATACGCTTGTTGGTGGTCCGTATGCGCTGGGTGATGACCTCAAAACCATCGTGGGCGTCGATCAACTCCACAATGGTCATGGCGCCCAAAAGAAAAAAGATGATCCCGGATATTTCGCCGAGGTGTTCTTCGAGGTGATGGGTCACCTCGTGGTGATCTTCGGGGGTCAGGAGGATATAAGCCGCCCAACACAATACGCCTGCAACCAGCGCGCTGGCCGCTTTGTCCACTTTGATCGAATGCTCTAATACAATGGCCACATAGCCAAGTACAAATAAAAGGGGTACAAGTACTTCCACTTTTTAGCAAGACTGAGACCGCCCTAAGACAGCCGGATGAATTGTAAATTTTTCAACAACCTGAAACTGCGTTGCCGACATCCGCAAAAGCGCAGCCCGCAAGTCTGCCGCGTTCAACAAATCGCCTGACGCTGAACAAACCTGGATTTAAAGGTCGAAAGCGCGCTGTACGATTTCGGCCTGTTCTTTTTCATGCTTTTTGGGGAATCCTGTGGCGGGCGAAGCGGCGGCAGGGCGACTGACCCGACGCCAGCGATATTCGTTCTGCGCCATCAACAGATAGCCCCAGGCGCCCATATTGGCAGGCTCTTCCTGTACCCAGATTGGATCCGCTGCTGCCGGGTAACGCTTCAGCAACTGCTCGAATTGGATTTTAGGGAAAGGATAGAGTTGCTCGATACGCACGATGGCTACGTCCTCGCGCTGCTCGCTATCGCGGCGCTTCTTCAAGTCGTAATAAACCTTACCGGAGCATACCAACAACTTCTTGACCTTGGCGGGATCCGCATGCGCATCGTCGAGAATTTCGCGGAAGCGCGTTCCCGTTTCCAGATCGCTGAGCTTGCCCGTGTTGAAAGGCGGGCGCAGCGTGCTCTTGGGCGACATGACGATCAGCGGCTTGCGGAAGGGCCGGGCCAATTGACGGCGCAACAGGTGGAAAAAGTTAGCCGCGTCGGTCACGTTGGCCACCGTTACGTTATTTTCGGCGCAACCCTGCAACATGCGCTCCAAGCGCGCAGAGGAGTGCTCAGGCCCCTGGCCCTCGTAGCCATGAGGCAGGAGCATAACCAATCCGTTCATGCGCCGCCACTTGGACTCGGCCGAAAAAATAAACTGATCGAACACCGTCGAAGCGCCGTTGGCGAAATCGCCAAACTGCGCCTCCCACACAACCAAAGCTTCGGGCGTAGCGAGCGAATAGCCATACTCAAAGCCTAGGACGGCGTACTCGCTCAGCAGCGAGTTGTAAATCCTGAAAAAGCGCGTCCCGTCGCCCAAGCCATCCAAACGGTTGTACTGCTGATAGGTATTGGCATCCACGGGACAGGAATGTCGGTGGCTGAAAGTGCCGCGTTTGACATCCTGACCGCTGATGCGCACATCCCGACCGTCGAGCAGAATAGAACCATAGGCCATCAATTCGCCCAGCGCCCAGTCAATCTCGCCGGATTTGACCATCTTGCGTTGGTTTTCGATCAATTTGGCAATCTGCGGCAAGGGCGTAAAATCGGCGGGCAGGTTCAGCAAGTGATCCAGAATACGCCGAATGCTTTGCGGCGATATGCCGGTCTCCGGCGATTCCTCAAAGTCGGAATCCTCGCGGGCAAAGCGCAGATTCTTCCAGGCCAGTTCGTTTTCCTGATAAGCGTAAGGGAGCGGATTTTCGCGCACATTGTCTAAGCGCGCCTGCAGAAAAGCCTTGAAACTTGTCTCCATCTCTTGGGCCAGCGCGGCATCCACTTCGCCGCGGGCCACCAGTTTTTCGAGATAAAGCTCGCGGGGGTTCTTTTTCTCGGCGATGATCTTGTACAAGTCGGGCTGCGTAAAACGCGGCTCATCGCTCTCGTTGTGGCCATACTTGCGGTAGCACACCATATCGACGAAGACGTCCGAATTGAAGCGCTGGCGGTACTCAAGCGCCAACTCGGCCGCATAGACCACCGCCTCCGGATCGTCGCCGTTGACATGAAACACAGGAGCTTGCACCACCTGCGCCACCGAAGTGCAGTAAGTCGAAGATCGGGCCTCGCCCCAGGATGTGGTGAAGCCGATCTGGTTGTTGATCACAAAATGAATGGTACCGCCGGTATAGTAACCCGGCAACTGACTCATCTGTACGATTTCATACACCACCCCTTGGCCGGCTACCGCCGCGTCGCCATGGATCAGAATGGGCAGTATATGGTCGTATTCTGAATTGTACAGGATATCCGCCTTCGCCCGGGCAAAACCCAACACAACGGGGTCGATCGCTTCAAGATGCGAGGGATTGGGCAATAGTTTGAGATAAACCTTTTTGCCGTGAAGCGTCTCCACTTGCGACGAATAACCCAAGTGATATTTCACATCCCCATCCCCAAAACTCTGATCAGGGATGAACTTGCTTTCAAATTCCGAGAAAATCTGTTCGTAAGTCTTGCCCAGCAGGTTGGCCAAAACGTTGAGGCGGCCGCGGTGGGCCATCCCGATCACCACTTCTTCCGTCGGCGTCTCCCACTCCGCCGCCATGCTAATGATGGCGTCAAGCGCGGCAATAGCCGACTCGCCCCCTTCGAGCGAAAAGCGCTTCTGGCCTACAAACTTCTTGTGCAGAAAATCCTCAAAACCCACAGCGCCGTTGAGTTTCTCCAGGATACGGCGTTTTTTCTCTAAAGAAAGCCCGTAATCGTCTTTGCGGGGGCGCGACTCAATTTTGTTGCGCAGCCACATCCGACGCTCGTAGTCGTGAATGAAAGCATTCTCAAAACCGATGTTCCCACAATAAATCTCCTTGAGACGATCGACAATTTGCCTGAGCGTCGCATTGGGCATCCCAATTTCGTAGCCCGCTACAAAATGCGTATCCAGATCCGCTTCGCTCAGCCCGTAATTTTCCAAGTCCAGACGAGGCTTGCGATCCTTGCGCTTCACCAGCGGATTGGTGGTCGAAAGCACGTGCCCCCGATCCCGATAGCCGTGTATCAGCCCGATCACGCCAAATTCCTTGAGCAAGCCATCGGTATCCTTAGACGCCGCCCCCGACGGCGCAGCCCCGTTGGCCGAGCTAAGCGCAAAATCAAATCCTTTGAAAAAGGCATCCCAACTTGCTTCAACCGACTGCGGATCTTCGAGCCAGGAGCGGTACATCGCGTCAATGTATTGTGGATGCGCATTCATCACAGACGAAAAATCT
Organism: Saprospiraceae bacterium; assembly: GCA_046296435.1. GTDB lineage: Bacteria > Bacteroidota > Bacteroidia > Chitinophagales > Saprospiraceae > M3007. The sequence continues at coordinate 31,020 of JBKBLI010000017.1, forward strand.
TTCATCGCAGAGCCGTCGATATGGAGGACGGCGCCCCTTATGTCTGAATTCGAAAAAAAATGCGCCTTCGAAAGGCAACGATTCGGGGCGCAAAATTACAACGTTCGGCCGAAACCGTCGGTTGTACCTTAACAAAACTTTTCGATTTTTTTTGAAAAAAAGATGCCTTTATTCCAGAAAGTCGCCGTACCTTTGCAGCCCCAAAGCAAAAAGATGCGCGCAAACGCATTTTGCATGGGGAAAATCAAGACGTAATCTTTTCGCCAGAGGCGCAAAAAATGCATCCTCAGGTTTGGAAAATGGCCTTGCAGACCGCCTCTGCGTCACCAAACCATGCGGTATGCAGGTTTTTCCGGCGCTATCTCGGGAACTCCGCGCGGAAAGTTTTTTTTGAAAAAGCGTTTTTTTTAAAAATATGGCTCACCATCGTTCAGCGCTCAAACGCATTCGCCAGACTACCAAACGCCGTCTGCAAAGTCGCTATTACAAGAAGACGACCCGCACGGCTATCAAAAACCTGCGCAACCTTAAAGATGTGCAGCAAGCCCAAACTTTTTTGCCCAAAGTGATCAGCATGATTGATCGCCTGGCCAAACGCGGCAACATACACCGCAACAAAGCCGCCAACCTCAAAAGCGGCCTGATGCGGCACGTCAACGCCTTGGCGTCTTAGTCAGGCGCAATGCCGGTCCGGGCGTTTTCATTGCGCGGACAGTAAAAAGCAATCGCGATGCGCAGCGCAACGGCAAAGCGCGTCAGGGTGCAAAGTCCGTTGAAACCTTATCCGTTCGAACGGTTACAGACGCCTGACAAAACCATCCAAACGCATCGGCAATCCAAAGATTTCGGTTGCGTTGCGCCAAAATCAAGCGACGGAAGCGTCGCCGCCAGACATGTCATCCTGTGTGTCCCGCAAGATGACATGTTTTTTTATTAGCGAAAAAAGCGCGCCTATCAAGCGAAGAAAATATGCCCGGCAAGAGTGCCGCATCGTTCGCCAAAGAACCGGGCTATTGCCCTCGCTTTCCACGCTCAACGCGCTTCGGCCCTTTGCCCACACCCTCAACCCACACCCGCGCCCTCTTTTTGCGAAAAAATCAAACCATCCCTTTGCCGCATGACTCATTCTGACGCTTTTGAAGTCGTTGGCGGGCGTCCGCTCAAGGGCGAACTCCAGCCTCAAGGAGCCAAAAACGAAGCCCTCCAGGTCCTCAGCGCCGTACTGCTCACCGACGAGTGGATCGAAATTTCCAACGTGCCGGACATCCTCGATGTCAACAAGCTCATTGAGTTGCTGCGCGGGCTGGGCGTCAGCGTCGAATCAAGCGGCCCGGGCGCGTGGCGTTTTTGCGCCGCTACTGTGGACATGGACTACTTGCGCTCCCGCGAATTCATGCGCGACGCCCAAAAGCTACGCGGCTCGGTCATGCTCATCGGCCCCCTGCTTGCGCGTTACGGTCGCGCAGCGCTTCCCAAGCCCGGCGGCGACAAAATCGGACGCAGACGCTTAGACACCCACTTTTTGGGCTTTCAGAAATTGGGCGGCGTTTTCCAATACGATGCCGAGCACGACGTGTTCTACATCGAACAGCCCGAGGGCGGACTGCAAGGCGCCTACATTCACATGGACGAAATATCGGTAACCGGCACCGCCAACGTAGTAATGGCCGCCGTGCTCGCTCAAGGAGATACCGTCATTTACAACGCCGCCTGCGAACCCTACGTACAGCAGCTTTGCCGCCTGCTCAACGCTATGGGCGCACATATCGAGGGCGTCGGCTCCAACCGCTTACATATTCGAGGCGTGGACAAGTTGGGCGGCGCCACCCACCGCTGCCTGCCCGACATGATCGAAATCGGCAGCTTCATCGGCTTGGCAGCCATGACCCAGTCCGACATCACGATCAAAGACTGCGGCGTCGATCACCTCGGCATCATCCCCTATACCTTTGAGCGCCTGGGCATACAAATCGAGCGGCAGGGCGACGACCTGCATATACCGGCTCAAGATAGCTACGAGATCAGCACATTCATTGACGGCTCCATCCTGACCATCTACGACGCCCCTTGGCCCGGATTCACGCCCGACCTGATGTCCATTATTCTGGTGGCGGCTACGCAGGCGCGGGGCAGCGTATTGATCCACCAGAAAATGTTCGAGAGCCGCCTGTTTTTCGTGGACAAGCTGATCGACATGGGCGCTCAAATCATCCTCTGCGATCCGCACCGCGCCACGGTGATTGGGCTCGACCGGCGCTATCCCCTACGCGGCATTACCATGACCTCGCCCGACATAAGGGCCGGCGTGTCGCTCTTGATTGCCGCCCTCTCCGCCAAAGGCAAAAGCGTGATCAACAACATCAACCAGATAGATCGCGGCTACCAGCACATCGACCGGCGCCTAAATGCCATCGGCGCCGAAATCGTTAGGATGTAAATCGGGCCCTTACGACCCGCGTCCATACCTGCCGCCCGTCCGCACCGTATGCCGCGCCATATTTTTTCAAAAAAATGAGCGCGGGGATACGCGTGCGAGGCAAAGAAAGCGCGTGAAAGGCCTCGCCCCGGGGCTTCTGTCTGGCCTAAAATCGACGCCAAATCCAACGCGGGCGCACAAGGTAGAATGCGCTGCGCCGCTATGGCAGCGCTGCCCCAATCTTCAGTATCGACTCCGGGCGCTGCTCGAATGCCGTCCCTACCACCACCATGTCCGCGCCTGCATCCCAAGCCTTGCGCGCCGCATCCGCATCCCGAATTCCGCCCCCGACAATGAGCGGGACCGAAACGGCCTCCCGCACGGCGCGGATAGCGGCGGCAGATATGGCCGTCGGGGCGCCCGACCCTGCTTCTACATACAGGGCTTGCAACCCCAGCATTTCGCCGGCCATGGCGGTGCAGGCGGCTATTTCGGGCTTGTCGGCGGGGATGGGCTGAGTATTCGACATATATTGCACAGCGGTAGGCGATCCGCCGTCCACCAGAATGTAGCCGGTAGGAATGATCTCCAGTTGAGTGCGACGCAGGTAAGGCGCCGCAACTACATGCTGGCCGATGAGCAATTCGGGATTGCGACCGCTGATTAGCGATAGCAATAGGATCCCATCGGCCCGGTCGCTGAGTTGTATGGCGTTGCCCGGAAAAAGGAGCGTAGGAAGTTGGGTGTGGGCGCGTACGGCGTCGAGTAAGGGCGCGAGCGAGGGCGCGAGCAGCAAGCTGCCGCCGACAAGGATGTAGTGAACGCCGGCCTGCTCGGCTATGGCCAAGTGTTCGGCAGCCTTTGCGGGGTTGAACTTGTCCGGATCGAGCAGCAGGCCGAGGCGCTTGCGCTGCATGCGCCTTGCCTCGCGCAGGTCTTCGAGGATGCGGCGGCTCATGCTTACTGGCGGCTGAGTTCGAGGAGTTTGGCCCGAATCTCCTCCGGCGCCCCGCTGAAGGGTTTTTCGGAAAAAAGGCCGCGCTTGTCGATCAGGAAATATTGCGGTATCGCCTCCACGTCGAACAATTCGGCCGGCGTGCGTCCGCCCAAAGCGCTAAGCGGGCGGTTGAGCAGGTGCCGGCCGGCGAAGCGCTGCTCCTCCAGCGCGCTGCGCCACTGGGATTCGCTCCGGTCTATGGATATGTGCACCAGTTCGATGCCCCGGGTCTGCAGTTCGGCGGCATAAGGTTCGAATCGCCGCATCTTGGCAATACAAGGGCCGCACCACGACGCCCAAAAATTGAGATAAACCGCATGACCGCGCATTTGCGTCATTGAAAACAACGTCTCCCGATCATCAGTGGTCTCAAACAAGGGCGCTGCCGAGCCGGGCGTTTTTTTTGCGACTCTTGCATATATGGATGCGACCTTTGGCTCGAATTCCGGATGCGGATTGCGCTGCGTGAAATCGTTGTAGCAGGGCACGATCTCTTGGTAGCGCTCAATCCCAAAACCCATCAGGATCAGTTCAGACCGGAGATATGCCAATGCCCTACCGGACAAGAAGTCGCCGGCCAGGCGGTACTGATGCGCAAAAAAGGACTCAGGGGGAGTATTCTTCGCGGCTTGCCGGGCCAAAAACACCGACAAAAAGCGCCGGTACCATTCGCTGCCAATCTGGTCGCTTTGCAAAGGGATTTCGTCGAGGAAGCTGAAAAAATCCGGTTTGATCGCGTATCTACCTGCATACACTTGCCCGTAGTAAAGCAAATGATAGGCCCAATCGTAGAGAATTTCGGCAGACAACCAATCCACAAATGGCTGGGTAAGCAGGCCGGGATTTTTTTCGATGAACTCATCCAACTGGGCCAAAGCCGCGATGCGGCGCTCGTCGCGCTGCGCCCTATAGCTATCGGGCCATAGATTTTCCATCAGGGTATTTTCGCGGTCTTCGACCTGGAACCACCACTGTCCGATCTTGTAACGCACGTCGTTGAATTCGTTGTAGTCGCGCGGGTGCTGGCGCAGGTATTCCTGCCACAAGCGGTTGTTCGGGCCAGCCGGACCGCCGAAATGCGTCAATAGCGGAAACTGAAAAGCGTCGGATCGGATTGTCGCTGTGTCGCCGGGGGCGAGAAACAGGGTAACAAAATCGTCGCGAAACCTCAGGAACGCAACCTGTGGGAAGGGCACGTCGATGCTCAGCGCAAATTCGAGCGCGGCGTTCAGGGTGGTTTGCGCAGAGCGCTTCGCGCCGTCTAAGTACTGGGTATGGGCCACGAGCAAGACCGCCTCACCGGGGCTCGCATTTTTGAACACACCCTGGACAAAGGCGCTGTTTGCGTTTATTTTTCCGACAAAAAACAACGCAAACAACATTAGAATATATCGGGCAAAAACCTGCATGCGTCGCTTTCGAAATATTCTGATTTTGGACGGCAAAACACTTGTCGCAGCCTTTTAGTTGAGCGAAAACTGCACAGTAACGCCCGATCGCAGGGTGGTGATCGGGAAGGACTGCGAGGTCTTGGGCACCGTGCGCCTGTAATCGGTGAACAAACGCAACTTCAGGCGGCGGTTGAGCGCATACTCTATGGCCGGGTTGAGGGTCACGGTGCGGAAGCCGCGCGTCGGAATGGCCTCCTCCAACTGATCGAGGCGGTGGTTGACGGTGATGTCGTCGCGCACCTCGAAGGCGAAAATAAAGTTCATATCGTTGGGTTGCTGACCCGAAATTCCGGCGGGCGATGGCGGCGGCGGCGGGGCGTTGGGATCCGGCTTCTTCTTCTTCGAACTCTTCTTCTTGGTTTTTTTGCCGGTGAGGAAGGGGATATTCACGTCGCGCATACGGTATCCAAAACCGACATTGTAAGACGTGGATCGCGTTTCGGCCAATTGGTAATCGACAAAGGACATGGCCAACTGACGGGCCCGCTTGAAGTCAACGTCGAAGTTCATACCGGCTTTGGTCTTCATGCTCAGACCCAGCAGCGGGGTGAACTGTTCATTGATCAACACCTGAGGGATCTCGAAACGGGCGATGTAATTGAAGTTGAGTTCGTCGATCACGTAAGGGTTGGCGCGATCGTAGAAGATATCTGTGTTGTACGAATTGACCGTCAGCGTACTCTTGTACCCGTGCGTGAGTTGGATGTTGGAGAAGGTTTTGCCGATGTTCCCCACTTTGGTCAGGCCGTTGTAAGTGAGTTTCCAGTTGAGGGCTGGGCGCGCCTTGAACAGGTCCAATTCTACGGTATTGGGATCCTGATTGGTGTAGGCGGCGATGAATGCCGGGGCCAATACCTCCTGGTGTATGCGCCCGTAACCGAAAGCGTAGCCCTGATCTATGTTGTGCTGCCCGGTATTGCCGGCAATGACGCCGAGCCGGTCGGAGATGATCGGGCGGTTGTCTTTGAAGCGGGCAAAGAGTCCGTCGATATCATTGTTGAACAGGGTATTCATGGCGAAATAGGAGACCGTGAAGCTACCCATGTCGCGAATTGCCCGATGCTGAAAGTCAACGTCATTGGGGTCGAGGCTGAAATCCTGATCTTTGAACAACTCGGTACCGTTGCGGGTAAACTGTCGGGTTGCCGTGACCTCGATCCTGAAATCGCGGAAAGGCTCAAGCGTTACGTTCGCGTCGATATTCTGAGTGTAGTTGCGGGTGACTTGCTGCACCAGTTCGGGGCGGTGGGTCATCCATCCGTTGGCGGCGGCGCGGTCGAGCCAGGCCTCTGTCGGTTGCAGGCCGAGTATGAATCCCCAGCCGGGAGCGGTAAACCCTTCGCTCAGCCCCATAAGTCGGGGTTCAGGCGTGAAGCCGGGTACCACAGAGGAATAATTTTCGGTGTAGGTAAAACGGGCTTTGCGCACCATCATCAGCGGGCGCAGCGCGATGCGCTCGGCAGTTGAGGGCTGCCGGTTTTTATTTTTATCTTTGTCGGCGGCTTTGCCTTTGCCTTTGTCTTTGCCCTTATCCTTGTCGCCAGGCTTGTCGTCGCCGGGCGCAGCCGGGTCTTTGCGGCCGTCGGAGCCGTCGGCGCTGCGTTTGTTGCGATCTTGTGCGGCTTTGCGGTCGCCACCCAAGCCGCCCGGCCCCGCGCCACCAGGTCCGGGTGCGAATTCGTCCGGATTGAATCCTCCGGGCAGAGGCCCCCGGGATTTGTCCTTCCCTTTTTCATTTCCGCCTTTGGTAGCGGGTCTGTTGATCGCAGCGAGGTACTTGCTTTTATTGTAGAGGTTCTCGAAGTTGAAATCGCCATTGAGTTGGCGGGTATTGCTGTTTTGGATCGTGTTGCCAAGGCTACGCGCATTCAGCAGGTTCTGATAGTCGCCGGCGTCGAGGTTGGTCAGCTTGAGCGATTGCGCCGACCAGATGTAGCCGGCAGTGACATTGGCCCGCATGGTGATCCAATCCATCATGGGGATGAGTTTGAAGGGCAAGGTATAAGCCAGGCCGGCATTCTGGGCGTAGTTTTTGGGGCGTCCCAGGCTACGCATGTTGGTCAGGATAGAGTCGCGGCGCTCTTCTTTGGTCACCCGCGTGCCATCGGTATTGAACTCCAGCGGCTCGTCGATCAGGCTGCGCATATTGGCGCTGAAATTGAGGCGCAGCGATTTGGTGATATCCCAGCCCACGTCATAGTTGCGATCCCAGGTCATGCGCCGGTTGTAATACGTATTGAGGGCTGGGTCTTCGCCGGCAAATCGCCAGGTGGTCACACCTACAAGACGTTCGATATTGGTATTGAACCCAATGGTGCTCGGCAGCGGGTTGAAATTAAACTCAGAGAGCCACTTGAGGTACTTATCGTTTTTGACCAGCTTTTTGAAGGGTTGTATGGGTTTCAGACCGGGCGCGTAGGCATAGTCCATACCCAGCTTGCGCTGCGTCAACTCGTCGTTTATGATAAATGGCGTACGGCGCTGCATGCGGTTTTGGGCATAGGTGAAGCTAAAGTTTTCGATATGCCAGGGCAGGGCGACCTTGCCTTTGCCGCCTACGCGATCTTTGCGCACGTTGGTGAAGTTGAAACCGCGGTTGATGGTCACGTCCTGAGCAAGCGTACGGATTTCGCGACGTTTGTCGGGATCATCTTCGGCGTTGATTTTATCTTTTAGCTTGATATCGAGATCATAAGGATCAAACTCCGGATTTCGCGTAATATTGGAATATGAGGTGTAAAATGGCAAGCGGAGGCCCCATTTTTTGGGCAAAAACTTGCCCAGTTCGAGGTTGGTCGATATGTCGTATTGGATCACCTCTTCGCGTTGGCGCTGCACGACCCGCTGTTCGATGGCGCCCCAGCCGATACCGGTATAGCTGCCCGCCATGGACACGTTGCCGAGGTCGGCCAATTTCATATCCACCCGAGCCTGTCCGGCGAATGCGAATTGCTCATTGAAGCCGTTGAGGCGCAACTCGTTGATCCAAAGTTCGACGCATTTAGGTTCCTGGTCGAGTTTGACATTGCGCACGCCGACCATGATTCCCCGCACATAACCGAGGTTCGGGTTGCCGATCACTTTTACTTTGGCAAGGGGGTTTTCGGGATCCTCGGCTTCGTATTCCTGCTCCAAAGAGAAGCCCTCTTCGTTGCGATCCTGCTTGATTTGGGTGAGCAATTGAAGCGGAAAATCAAAGCGGTTTTCGGGGCGCCATACCTCGTCTTTATACTCGCGGCTTTCGGAGTTGCGGTTGGCGGGAAGGCGGTCCACTTGTGAGGGATAAAGCGGGAGCTCGTACTCGTAGTAATTGTTAACAAAATCCGACCCGATGCGCATGAACACTGTCAGGTGGGTAGAATCCAGCGGCGAGAAGCCGCTTCCCTGCGGACGGCGATCTTCGGCGTGCACAAACATTTTGAGGCGTTTGAACTGGCGCAGGTCCATGTTGATGATCTTGAACACGCCCCGCGCGTCGCAAAACGGCAGATCGCACACCGTCATCGACAAGGCCTGCTCATTCTGAAGCACATCCGGAAAAGCGCCGACCGATTGCTCGCGGCGTATCCCCGGCGGTATGGTGTAGTTGAAAGGCTGGCGAGCGGCGTTGGCTTCGATACTGACCGAGTTGATGTCGAAGGGGAGTTGGTTGAGCGGCACGTCGCATGTAGCCAGATTCTGGGTGTATCGGCGCCACTGGTTGCGGCCCAATTCGAGGGTGGCGAAGCGGAAAGTGGTGCGCTCGGTAAAACCGCGCCATATCATGCGCATGAAACGAATGGCCCGAAAATCCTGAATGCCACCGATGGCCTGGCGCTCGCGGTAGTCTAAGGGCAACTTGAAACGATACCAGATGTAGTCCTGACCGTCGCGGGTAAAGCGGATGGTATCGGTCACCAGTTCTTTCATCTGTGGGTCGTTGAGGTCGATCACAAACTGGCCGCCTTCGGAGGTGCGCGGGAAGCGAATTTTGTACCGGAAATAAGACTCGGTCTCGTTGAGCGAGTTATCGCGGTTGAGATCCTCCATATCCGGGATATTGGTAGCCGACGGATTGAGATTCTGCGTTTCGTTGACCGGCGAGTTGCCTTGCGTATTGTTGAAAAGACGGTAGCGTTCCAACAGGCCCGGATTGTTTTGCTGAAATTTGGGATCGAGGAAGAAAACGAAGTTGTCGGCAGAAGGGTCTTCCGCGAAAGCAGTTTTGACATTGTTGGCGAGGTTGGAGTTGTTGATCTCAGCCAGCCAATCTGCAAACAGTTCGCGCTCGCCGTCGTCGTCCACGCCGTCCAGACCTACGTCCTGAAGCACCCGACGGGCCGGGTCATTATCAAAGGCGTTGACCACGGGGGGGAGCACAGGCACGCGCCCCCAACGGGTATCCACCGTTCGGCCGCTGCCCTCGCTGGTCGGAATGGCGTTTTCGAAGAACTGACGCGAGTCGCGCATGATGTCTTCAGAGATGGCGCCCAGATCAAAGTACATTTCGCCGGCATCCGATATAGAGCCGGGGTCGTCCGGTTTGTCCATGTAAGGATTCAGCATCCAAAACTCAATAAACTCGATGTTCGAAGCCTCAAAATCGGTATTGGTCAGGCCCTTCATGATGCCTGCCCAGCGCGTGGCCGGCAGGTTGAGTTGGCCTGTAGAGGTCAGACCCGCCGAAAGCCCGGGATATCCATTGGGCAATTCGAAGTTGTATGGGCCGCGCTCGCGCGGAAAAATGGTGATATCGAACGGGCGCAGGGCCGACTGCTCAAGCGGCGTCAACTGTCGGTTAGGGAAAATATCCTGATAGCGCAACAGGCGCGTGTAGGGGTTGATGCCGTCCGAATTATCGCGCGCGCCGGGGTCGGCGATATACCAAGCCAGGCGGGCGCGGTTGGCGCCCAGCGCCAACGAACTCTCCTCTGACTCCGGAAACAAGTTCAGATCGCCTTGCGGCACGGAAGACATCACCCAGGAGTTGAACGGGAACGAAAGGGGCAAGTTGGCCGTGCTGCCCTCAAAATCGTCGATATACACAATCCCGCCTTTTTCGTCGGGCAGATTGATAGCGCGGTTGTGGCCGGGCTGCAAAGCGGCCACTTCTAACTGGGCCGTGATGCTCGACGGCTCTTTGGTAGAGATAAAGGGCAATCTGTCCACCAACTTGGTCAGCCAGGGAGCGTCTTTCGAAAGGTTGAGGTCCAGTCCGTACATTTTATTATTGATGGGATCCTCTCCAAAGTTCACCTTCTGGGTCAAAGGGCGCTCGAACAAATTCATAAACGTGCCACCGATGGCCAGATCCTTGCTGAACTCATAGTCCAGACGCACACCCAGCATTGTTCGGTTCTGAAAGCCGAATAAGGTGTTGTCCTCAAAAGAAACGTTGACATTCTGGCCCGATTGCAGAATGGCATCGTTGAGAATACGAATCTTGCCAATGTTGTAGTCCACTTGATAATCCACATTCTCCACCAATTGGCGGCCGCCCGCGCTCACGCGCACAGACCCCTGCGGCAGGTTAAAAGAGCCGAGCGAAATCTCTGACGAAGTGGAGGATTTGTAAGTGCCGCGTAGCGTGAAGCGGTTGAGTTGCTGAAATTCGCGCGCCCTGAATAAAGTAGAATCGTACAACTGCGGATACGCAAAACGGGCGGCCACCGTCGCCGAGTCGCCGCCACTGCTGATAATTGCCTTTTGGAGATGCTCGCCGAAAGGCTCCAACACCGGAAACATGATCCGCCCCGTCCGTACGTTGATGGTCAGCCCCGGTACAAAGTCGAATATCCCGTCCGCTCCGGGGTCATTTTGCAGGTTTAGGTTGTCGAGATTGAAAATTTGCAGCAAGGGTTTGGAGCGGATAGCCAGCGGGATGATCTCCTGATCCAAAAAGCGCTTCTGGCCCTTACCCGGATCCTCGTAAAAAATATCAAAGCGAAACTCCAGCGGATCCACATTGGCGGCGCCGATGGCATAGACGTTTTTCATCATCAGGTCCCATACCGGATAGCGCACATTGTTGGTCGTGGGCTTCAACATTTTGAGGAACAACACATTCTGGTTGAGCGTATCGCCGTTGGGTACGTCGCTGGTAAATTCGCCTATTTTGTACGGCAAACCATTGTAGGTATATTCCACGGCGATACCGACCACCTGGTCGGGCTGCACATTCAGGTTGATGCTCAGAAAGCCCAGTTGGTCGTGAAAACTATACTCAGAGGGGTTGAGCAGGCGGGCGCGTACTTTCTCAAAATCGCGGATCTGCTGCATGTTGTACCCGAATATGGGGTTGGTCAGGCGTTGTACGATCTGATCCGAAAATCGCAGATTAGGGTTGTCCGTCAGATCTTGAAGAATTCTGGGATAAAGCGTATTGTTGTTATTGTCAGGCAATGGATTGCCCGTAATGTCGAGCGCAGGCGGATTGGGCAGCAGTAGCGAGGAGTCGATAACCCGTAGGGGCTCCGCCAGATCGGCCAAGGCCACGATATCGCGCACGTTTTCGGTAGCCAGGCGGTCGTTGGTAATCCAGACCTCCATGCGCGTGATGGTAAAGAGGGTCTGGGGTACGGGCAAGCAACTCATAGCCGGCTCAAACTTGCCGCGGTTCCAGTGGCTGACAAAGAAGTGTCGGTTTTCGTCGTATTCGTCGGCGTACTTCACAAATTGTTGGATCTGAGATCCGCCCTGAATGCTAATAGATTGTTGCCGCGAACGCTGCTGCGCAGCCAAAAGCGTAGTGCGCAGGTGGCCGAACTTCATTTCGGTCTTGATTCCGAAGAGGTTTTGAGCGCCTTTGATCAGGTTAGAGCGCAAGGGCATGGATACATTACCGGCCTGAATATCCTGGATAATCTCGTCCTCCGAAAAGTTTTTGGTATCGTAGCGCAACTTCATCTGGTTGTCGAAGTCGAACGTTGCGCGGGTGTTGTAATTGAAGTTAAGGTTCAATTTTTCCCCGATTTTGCCCTGGGCGCTCATCTGAATGTCCATGTCAAAATCGAAATTCGTAATCCGCTGCTGACGCTGCGTCAGAATAGGGTTTTCGCGGCGCTGGTGATCTACCGCAAAGGTCAGGTTGATATTGCCCTGGGGTTTGATATTCACCTCCGTACCGCCAAAAAGCCGATCCACCAGAGAGGTCTTGATATCAAACTTGTTGATCGGATCCCCAAATGCCACGCCCTCTCTCTTGCCTGTGCTCACACCCTGCATGCGGTCGAAATAGGCCTTGCGCTGCTGCTCGTCGCGCCACTTGATATATTCGGAGTAGGTCATGTAGGTGGGCGCCCGAAAATAATCCTCGCCGATCTTCTCGGTCACGATATACATGTTAGTAATCGGATCGTACTCCACCTTCTGATCGATGGCCGACGGATCGCGCAAATCAATCGGGTTGGATTTTTCTGAATTCAAAAAATCGTCATAGCGCTCCCGCATGGGCGGAAAAGTGTCGTTAGCGATCTTTTCGTCGGCGAATAAAGCCGCAGTCCGGGGATCCAAATTCAGAAAATGTACCGGCAGCATATTATGTCCCCACGAATCGGGGCCTGTAACGCTAAGGGTTACGATTACAGCCGTGAGACTCACCGCGCCTACGGCGGAGAGCAGCGTACGCTTAGTCATTTGCACAAGTCAGCAGATAATGTTGTCGGTTGTCACAGACCTGATCAGCCTGCAAGTCAGTATGACGCAATCGGCTCGCAGGCGGTTGCCCATGCCGACAGATATTTTGCGCCGCCGCCACCCTATCCAAAACCTTGCCAAACGCACCACGCCGACACGCCTATCTGCAAATTGAGCGTTTTTACCGCTACAAAAGGCGGAAGAAAGACAGGATGCCCTGCACCCCCGCCTTTTCAAAAAAGTATGAGCGCAGGGCGCGGGCGCGCAAGCCGCTCAAAAGGAAAGACGTGAATTACATAGACGACCTGTCTGTGCCGCCAAAGCGCGGTTTAGTTGGCCGGCTTATCGGGAGCCGGCGCGCTGGCATGAAAATCGCTGCGGATCTTTTCGGCGTATTTGTCGAGCAGCTCGATGATGCGCTCGCGTTTGGCCGAGCGAACAATCAGCCCGATGTGGTAATCCATGTCGCGCATGCGCCAGACGATCTCCGGATCGTTGAACACGCTGTCGTCGGGTCGGATTTGCCGCGCCAAGGACACGACAATGCCCGCAAAATCCTTGCGCACCTCCGGCAACTGGTAGGGGATGCCGGCCGCCAACGCCACTTCCAAACGCGCCCATTCGAACCAGACATTGACTCCGGAGGCCTGCTCCACCATATCGGCCAAGTGCGCGCCGCCCACGCGCGAAGCAGTCTCGAGGAAGTAAAACTTGCCGTCCGCGTGGTTCTTGATGAACTCTGTATGGCTGGCGCTATACTGCATGCCGAAGGCTGTCATCACTCCTTGATTGGCTTTGAGCAGGGCTTTTTCGTCTGCAGAAGCAAAAGGCAACGTAGCGCTCCGAAAGATGCCGCCGCCGTGCGCCACTTCAAAGGGGGTAGCCAGATATTGAGAAGCCCGCGCGAAAATGACCTTGCCGCCTTCGCTGAGCGCATCGACGTGATACACATCGCCGGGTTTAAACTGCTCGACCAGGTATTCATGGCGCTCGGCGCCCAGTTTGTCTAAGTGCGCCCACAGTTCGTCGGCGTTATAGACCTTCTTCATACCGGTAGCCGAAGCCTGATAGCGAGGCTTGACGATCCAGGGAGCGGGCATGGTATCCGCAAAGCGCTGGATGGCCTCGTCGTTGAACAAGGCCGAGAATCCCGGAACGAGTATGTCCGCCTCTTGCGCCCGCAGGCGCATAGCCAACTTGTCGCGGAAGTAGCGGGCGGTAGTCTGCCCCATGCCCGGTATCCGGAAATGCTCGCGCAGTTCAGCCGCTTTCTCCACATCGAAATCGTCGAGCGCCACAATGCGATCAATCTGATAACGCCGCATGAGCCAGGCCAAACCGGCGACCACATCGGGAATATGCCATTCGTTGTTAGGGCCTTCTTGAACATAAAATATTTCGTCGATCGATTCTCGAGCCCAGGCTTTGTTTTCCAGTTTCTTAGACGTCAGCAAAAACACGCGCGCGCCGGCCGCTTTGGCGCCGCGCAAAAAATCGTTGCCCTTAAAGTAGCTCGAAATACAGAGTATCGTAACAGACTGGCCCATGTTAGGATATTTCTTGATGAAAAATGATTTAGATTTCGGGGGCAAAAAACGTATTTTTTGTGAAAACGGCCGATTTTTGATCAAAAAAAATACCTTTGTGCCATGATTTTCGATTTAAAAGGAAAAACGGCGGTCGTAGGAGGCGCAAGCGCGGGCATCGGGCGAGCCGCCGCGCGGTTGCTTGCCGCACAGGGCGCAAGGGTCGTCGCGCTGGCGCGCAGCGCCGACAAATTGGCAGACTTATGCGCTGAACTGCCTGGCGGATCCGAGCGAGGACACCATTTCATTGCCGTCGATTTCAACGACCTGGAGGCCGTTCGGCGCAAAATCGGGGATTGGGCCGGGCAAAATGTAGCGCACATTTTGGTCAATAACACAGGCGGCCCTCCGGGAGGGCCTATCGCAAAGGCGCGTCAGGAAGACTTCGAAGCGGCGTACAGGCAACACCTGCTATGCAATCACTTACTGGTGGGCTTGCTGCTTCCAGGCATGCGGTCCGTCGGTTATGGACGTATCATCAATGTGATCAGCACCTCGGTCAAAGAGCCTCTCGAAAACCTTGGCGTATCGAATACGACCCGCTGGGCGGTGGCCGCCTGGGCCAAAACGCTGGCCGGAGAGGTAGGCCCTCACGGGATAACGGTCAACAACGTACTGCCAGGATTCACTAACACAGGACGCCTGCAGGAGATCATCGAAAAACGAGCGTCAGCCTCCGGCGTTGCGCCCGACGAGGTGACCGAGTCGTTCAGAAGGCAGGTACCTGCGCGGCGCTTCGCCGAACCCGAAGAGGTGGCGGCGGCCATCGCCTTCTTGGCCAGCCCTGCGGCAGGATACGTCAACGGAATCAACCTGCCGGTTGACGGAGGGCGTACGCGCAGCCTCTGAGACCGACAAAGCGCAACGCAAGACGCGGCGTTTCTTTAATTTAATGTAAAAAATGCAGGCGTAGAATCCACGCTGTAATCGAACCGACATGACCGATAAAAACCCTGCCTAACGGCAAAGCGAGGCAACCGGACAGCCGCATGCCGCCTTGTTGACTTGCAGCGCGCACGATTGCACCGCTGCTGCGGCGGCACGCGAAACGAACGACAGGTACGAATCGCACAAAAGACCTTACCTTTGCATCGCGGTTCGTGATCGATGAATTTTCTTGCCTCCGAAAAAACGACCGCCATGACACATTTTGAATTAAAATATTAGATGGCTCAGAGCATTTTCAGAATAGTAGCGGCCCTGTGTTTAACCCTTTCTTCTTCAATCCTGTTTGGTCAAGGCCCCGTGACAACCTTAGATGAAACCGGCGTTTGGAATGGCGTGTATCTCAAGGCCAGGTTTACCAATAAAATCGGATACTACGGCGAACACCACTATCGGCTGCGCAACAGAGCCGACAATATAAATTCCTTCATCGGTAGAACCAGACAAATTTACAACCGGGCCGGGATAAATCTTTTTTTTAACGAATACTTCGAAGGCGTCATTGGCCCTACGCTGGTGCTGAATTACACTCCGGACAAAAATAACCCGAATTTTGAAAAAGTGGTTCTCGAACCGAGAATCTGGCACCAATGGCTTTTTATGATGCCCAAGATGGGGCGCTTCAAATTTTATCACCAGTTCAGATTTGAACACCGCTGGAAACGAACAAATGTGGTCGATTCGGAGTTTGATTATACAAATAGGTATCGGTACAAGTTCTTCGCCTATGTGCCCTTAAACAAAGCCAAAATTGAGGTAAAAACGCTATTTTTCTCTCCAAGCGCCGAGATCTTTATGCACAACGGAAAATCCATCGTGTACAATCCTTTCGAAGATTTCAGAACCTACAACGGAATAGGGTATATTCTCAACACCAGTTTGACCTTTTTTGCCGGACACATGTGGACATTAGGACAGAAAAGTAGCGGTTTCGAGTACAGATCCAGCCACATTCTCAGATTTAATATCTTCATAGGTCTGGATTTCAGAAGTTTAGAAAAAAAATTACCGCAACTAAACTTGGGTTATTGATGAGTTTACCAAACAAAAAAAATAACAACTTTGCCTTCGTAGCAACTGTAGCGCTTCTTTTGGCTGTGTGCCTGGGCGCGGCTTCCGCATGGATCAAGCAATCCAAAGAGCTGAAAATGGCCCGCGAAAAACACGTTGCAGACAGCTTGTTGCTGGCTGAATACATGCGCGAAAAACAACGACTGCTTACGCAGGAAGAGCAGTACAAGACAGCAGAAGACGAGTTGCAAAAAGCGCTCAAAAAATACGGCAAAGATGGATTTGTTTTGAACGGCGAGACAAACCCCGGCAAGTACATTGAAGCGCTTTTCAAAGCATACGAAAAGCAAAACAAGGCGCTCCTCGCCGAAATTGCACATCGGGAACATGAAATGACAAACCTGGCCGGCACTATCAAAGAAATCAAAAACCGAAAAGTTTACACGGAAAACAAATTGGCCGATCTGGAGAACATCCTGACCATAGAAAAAAACGCCTTAGACTCCGTCTCCCGCGAGTACAAAAAACTCCAATCTGATTTGCACAAATCTATCATTGATACGTTGACAATTTATTCGCC
>JBKBLI010000017.1:47719-52443 GCA_046296435.1 Saprospiraceae bacterium
AACGGCATGAAAATCTTGTATTACGGCAAAACGCATAACCAGGCCCCCGCGGGTATGGGCGTAGGATTTTATGAGGGAAAAGGGCATTATATCGGAGAATGGAAAGGAAACCTGCGCCACGGATGGGGAAAGCACACTTTCAAAGACGGCTCCGTATATGAAGGATACTTCGAAAATGATCTGAGAAATGGCCTGGGAACATATTATTACGCATCAGGCGAAACCTACACCGGATATTGGAAAAACGATCTGATGGATGGTAAAGGAAAAATCACCAATGCCAACGGCAAAACGATCAACGGCATTTGGGAGTCCGGAAAACTCAAAACAAGCGAAAAATAGACCTCCGCCCGGCTGCCAAACCCTACGCGCCACATCTGTCAGCGCGCAAGATACTTCACAGCCAGACATTCGGGCGCCTCTAAACCCCGCGGCCCTACATCAGAGGCGCCGTGCCGTCCCCCACAGCCCCCGACTTACGAAAACCAAAGGCCCGCGACCACAGCCTGCCTGAACTTCATTCCTCAGCCTTCAGGCCAATATAAAAAATATAATCTGATCGCGGCGGGGATGGCAAACCCAGTTGCCTGCCCATCGTGATGAGTTGCCCCCTGTGGTATGTGGCATGATTAAAAACATGCAGCATAATCTCCTCCGCCGTTCCCAAATAAGCGCCGTCGCTGCGGTTATAGACTTTTGTCATTTGCTCATCCGGCAGTTGGCGCACGAAGTCGGCCAATTGCTCGCTCGTCTCCAACCATGCAGCCAGCATTTCCTTTGGAGCACCTTCGAATGTCACGCTCGGCGGATCCCCCCACGGACGCTCCGCCAGCGTATTCAACCAGCCGCGCTCCGCATTCCATAGGTGCGCGACGGTCTTAGCCAGGGTGTTAAAACTCGATTCAAGCTCCTGATGAAACAGACTGCTGTCCGCCGAACCGAGCCAGGCGGCATACGCCCGGTTGGCCCACAAGTTGTAATCTGCAAAGTCCTTCACGATACGCATATCCCGGGACACCTGTTGCGCCTTTAGAGTCACCGAAAACAGCGACAAAAGGCTAAAAATGAAAGCGATTAACGTATTGCGCAAGTACGCGCCGCCGTTGTATTTCATATCAAAATCAAAAAATACCCGAGCAATCCCGCAGCGTGGCATTCAAAAGAGCGCCCCTGACAACCGAACCGCGCAGCGGGCTGCTATATGATCCGGATGCGGAAGAGCGTCGCGGGCCTACCCCGCCCAATTTACCTCGCGAAAAACCAATCAATCTTCCTCTTTTCGCGTCACCATCTTCCGATCAGCCGTCCATACAAAACTGTCGGGAATGAACAACTTAGCCGTAGCGATTTCAACGCACTCAATGCGGTCTTTGTTCTTGATAGGCTTGCGTTCGCGGTCGCGGGTGTACAGGCGCAAGCTCTCCGGACTGAGCGTATCGACATCCACCGCATAACGACCCTCTTTGATGAAGTAGTTCAGGATCTCCGGCGAAGCGTGCCATATCTGCACGTTGGTCTCCAGAAGCACCGAACTGCCCGCCCAATAGTGCAATTCGTAAGCGCCCAGCATATCGAGTTGGATGGTCTTGACAGAGTCCACCTGAAAAACCTGATAAATCGTCCGTTCCATCTGCGCGCGCAAAACGCCGCTTGCGAGGAGGATCAGCCCGATCAAAATACCCGTTCGTTTTTTCATATCGCAAAAGTAGGTTTTTTTCTTGATTGCGCTGCAATTCGGCAAAAATAAACGCGACGCGCGACGGCTTGTTGCGCTCCGCTCCTTTCATCGATCCAAAACCGGTTTTTGTCCCATTTTTCTTGTCAAAAATCAGAAAAAGACATCACGCCCCGAAAAAAATACATACTTTTGATATCAAAAAAATATCAAAACAAATTCAATAATTATGGAAAAAATCATTAAGCCTGCGTCAGGCTGGTTGGCGTTGATCCTCTTGATTACGCTGCTGACGCTCGGAGTGTGGTTAGTCACGCTCAAAATATTGCCTTTAGGGATCATCTGCCTGGTGATCTCGGCGGTGTTCATCGCCCCCGGTTTTGTCGCAATCGAGCCGAACAGCACCCGCGTACTCAACCTATTTGGCAAATATATCGGAACGGTCAAAGAAAACGGCTTCTACTACCTCAACCCTTTTTACACCCGTAAATCAATATCCCAGCGCGCCGTGACACTAGACTTGCCGGTACTCAAAGTCAACGATAAGCAGGGCAATCCGATCATGATCGGGGCCGTAGTCATGTATCGGGTACTGGATACCTACAAGGCAGCCTTTGACGTGGAGTCATACACAGATTTTGTCAAAATACAGAGCGAGGCGGCCGTGCGCAAATTGGCGGGCTTATACAGCTATGACAACATCGAAGACGAGAGCGCAGAGGTCACCCTGCGCTCCAGTTCGGACGAGATCAATCACGAGTTGGCCCGCGAGATCAGCGAGCGATTGCAGATCGCCGGTATCGAAGTCATCGAAGCCCGAATCAATCACCTCGCTTACGCCACCGAAATAGCCGGAGCTATGCTTCAGCGCCAACAAGCGACGGCCATCATTGCAGCGCGTAGCATGATCGTGGAAGGCGCCGTAGGCATGGTCGAAATGGCTCTCGACCAATTGGCGAAAAAGCAAATCGTCGAACTCGACTCCGAACGCAAAGCGGCCATGGTGAGCAACTTATTGGTCGTACTCTGCGGCGACCGCAACGCCCAACCTGTACTTAACACAGGAACCTTGCACCATTAAAAAATGTTATCGTAATCATACGCATCTAAACCTAAGCCGCCATGCGCCGGCTTAGGTTTAGACATAAGTTACAGCATGCCATGGCCGGAAAAAAAAACTATGCCCTTCGGATAGACGAAGAGTTTTTTGCCGCTCTGGAAAAATGGGCCGCCGACGAGTTCCGGAGCGTCAACGGGCAGATCGAATGGATCATTGACAAGGCTTTGAGCGACGCGGGACGACATCCCCGCCACCGCAAGCAGAAGCCTGCCCCCCCCCAGTCGCTAACTGAAGAGTAGCGCTTATCTGCCGCGCAACTTCTTATTCGTTTTCTTCGAAAAAAGCTGAGAGCTACCGCTCTTTGAGGCCTTCAACTCGCCCTTTCGGTTGACGTTGGGCTTGAGGTTGTCCTGAGCGGGACAGCCGCTTTTCCGGTTGCATGCCGCCAACGACAAAGCGGCAATGGACATCACTAAAACCAATAAGCGCATAAACGTACAATAATCGAAGGCGGAGCGGAGCAAGAGAGAAGAGTGCGGGAACAAAACCCGTAAGCAATAACGTCGGGTCAGGCGCTAAATTGTGCCACACGCGCCCCTTTGTCCCCCAATCCGCCTACATGGATCACCCGCGCCCCCGAGATGCCCTCAGGCCAGGTCATACACCCGGATCACCCGCTCCGAAATGTTGGTGAGCACCTCGTAGGGAATGGTCTGTAGCGCTTCCGCCAATTTCTCGACGCGCGGATGCTCGCCAAACACGACGACCTCGTCGCCTTCGCGGGCCTCGGGTATATCCGTCACATCGATCATGCACATATCCATGCAAATCGATCCGACGGTGGGGGCCTCCTTGCCATGCAGCCCAAAGGCATAGCGGCCATTGCCCGCCAGACGCAGCAAGCCGTCGGCATAGCCCACATTGATGGTAGCGACGCGGCTTTCGCGGCGCAGCATGCCCCGTCGGTTGTACCCGACACTCTCGCCGGGGCTGAGCGCCCTGATCTGGCTGATGCGCGCCTTCAGGGCGCCCACTACGCGGAGTTGGGCGCGCATGTCAGAATCGGAAGCAATGCCATACAGCCCAATGCCGAGGCGCGCCATGTCGTAGCGGTATTCAGGGAAACGTATCGCGCCGTCAGAATTGACGATATGGCGTAAGGGTCGGTATCCCAGCATCGCTTCGGCAATTTGGCAGGCCGCTTCGAAGCGCTCCGCTTGTAAGCGGGTAAAAGCGTCGTGCTCGGGGGCTCCGCTTGCCGCTAAATGCGAAAAAATCGAGGCCGCGCGCAAGCCCTCAGCGCCGGCGATGCGGCGCAGGGCCTCATGCAATTCGTCGGGCAGGAAGCCAAGACGCCGCATTCCGGTATCCACTTTGAGATGAATACGCATCGGATGATCCGCGCTTGACAGTTTGGCCGCCTCATGAAGTAGCTCAAAGTTGTAAATCTCCGGCTCAAGTTGGTAGCGCCGCATCAGATCGAAATCGTCCGAACTGGGATTGAGCACCAATATGGGCAGCGATATGCCTTGCTCGCGCAGCGCAACTCCCTCGTCAGCATAAGCCACGCCCAAATAATCCGCGCCGCCGTGCTCCAAAGCCCTGGCCACTTGCGCGCTACCGCTACCGTATGCCGCCGCCTTCACCATGGCCATAGCCTTGACCTGCGGGCCAAGCAAGCGCTTATAAAGCGCAAAGTTGTGCAACAAGGCGTCGAGCGAGATATGAAGCGTGCAAT
Source organism: Saprospiraceae bacterium (assembly GCA_046296435.1). GTDB lineage: Bacteria > Bacteroidota > Bacteroidia > Chitinophagales > Saprospiraceae > M3007. The sequence continues at coordinate 52,193 of JBKBLI010000017.1, forward strand.
GGCGGTTTTGGCGAGACAGGCGGGACGCGATGCGCTCAAAAGCAAAGGCGCGGGCGCCCTTGAGCAAAATTGTCTCGCGCTGAAAAGCAACGCGCCCAATATCGCCGAGAAAACCGTCCACATTGGGATAAAACCGGCACTCGGATGCGGAGCCGCTGAAAGCCGCAGATGCGGCGCTTATCTCAGGGCCGATCCCAATCAGGCGGCGCACGCCAAATACGGCGAGCAAATCGGCCACTTCTCCGTACAAG
>JBKBLI010000018.1:0-52037 GCA_046296435.1 Saprospiraceae bacterium
CGCTTGCTGGCCGAAGGCGCCGCCCAACTTGGCCATCGGGCCATCCGCATACCGCACAACATGGTCCGCCCCCCAAGCCTTGACGACGGCGAGGCCTGGCGCCTCGCGGGTTACTCCTGTCTCGGCGACCGCTTCGACATCAAACAAGGCCCGACGCAGACCTTCCTGAAAGACGCCGTGCAATCCGGCGCGCGCCTCGCGCCCCGAACCTGCGTCCTGCGCATCCTGATCGAACGCGGAGCAGCCGTAGGCGTCGTAGCAGCGGTACAAAGCAGTCGAGAGCCAGACGCGCCGGCGCGCATCCTGAACATCCGGGCCGAGCGGGTCGTGGTGTCGGCAGGCGCGCTGCACACGCCTGTTCTGCTGCAAAAAAGCGGGTTGAAGCATCCGCAGATTGGCCGTAACCTGTACCTGCATCCCGTGGCCATCGTGCCGGGATACTATCCGGAGCCGACCCATCCATGGCAAGGTCCTATGATGACGACCCTCATCGATGCCTGGGCGCGGCTGGATCGCAATTGGGGCGTCCGTATCGAGAATCCGCCCGTACATCCGGGACTCACTGCGGCGGCAATGATCTGGGAGAGCGGGCCTGACTTCAAGGAGGCCATGCGGCGGCTGCCCTTCCTTTCAGCGCACATTTGCCTGACCCGCGACCGCTTTGGGGGGCAGGTCAGGGCAGGCAAACGCTCGGGACAGCCCATCGTGACCTACCGGCTCAATCCGTACGACCGCGCACATTTGATCCGCGGCATGCAGGAAAGCGCCCGGCTGCACGCCGCCGCCGGCGCGGAGCAGATCAGCATCCTGCACCAAAGCACGCCGCTACATTGGCGTCGCAACGACGATATCGAGCGCCTGGTCGCCCAAATACCTCAACTCGACTGGAGCCGCAACCGGTTTGGGCTTTTCTCTGCCCACCAAATGGGAACCTGTCGCATGGGCGGGCGATCCGATTGCCCGGTCAAACCCAACGGCGAAACCCGCGAAGCGCGCAGGCTTTACGTGGCCGACACCTCCCTCTTCCCCTCCGCCTCCGGCGCCAACCCCATGCTCTCGGCCCAAGCCCTCGCCTGGTATGTAGCGGGACATATCGCAGGATGAACGCCTGATTTTTGCTGAAATCAAAACTTTCGCACAGCGGGCAGACGGCAATACTTGCGCCCCGCCCGCACCCGTTTTCCTCCCCCAAAATTGGCAAAGGGCGTAGGGCGGGCGCGACGGACTACATGTTCCGGCGGTATTGCCCGCCTACGGCGTAGAGCGCGTGGGTGATCTGCCCCAAAGAGCAACACTTGACGGCTTCCATAAGCGCCTCGAAGATGTTGCGGTTGGCGATGGCGGTTTGTTGTAAGTGGCGCAGGGCCTTTTCGGCGCGATCGGCATTGGCGGCGTGCAAACGTTCGAGGGTGGCGATTTGGTCTTGTTTTTCGGTTTCAGTAGCGCGAATCACCTCGCTGGGTATGATGGTGGGCGATCCTTCTTTGCTCAGGAAAGTATTGACGCCAATGATAGGCAACTCCCCGGTGTGCTTGAGGGTCTCATAGTAGAGGCTTTCCTCCTGGATTTTGCCGCGCTGGTACATGGTCTCCATGGCGCCCAGCACGCCGCCGCGCTCGGTGAGGCGGTCGAATTCGGCGAGCACGGCCTCTTCGACCAGATCGGTTAGCTCTTCGATGATAAAGGAGCCTTGCAGGGGGTTTTCGTTTTTGGCCAGACCCAACTCGTGGTTGATCACCAGTTGGATGGCCATGGCCCGGCGCACCGACTCTTCGGTAGGCGTAGTGATGGCCTCATCGTAGGCGTTGGTGTGCAGCGAATTGCAGTTGTCGTAAATGGCGTAGAGGGCCTGCAAGGTAGTGCGGATGTCGTTGAAAGCAATCTCCTGGGCGTGCAGCGAGCGACCCGAAGTCTGTATATGGTACTTGAGCATCTGGCTGCGCTCGTTGGCTTCATAGAGGTTTTTCATGGCTTTGGCCCAAATGCGGCGCGCCACCCGACCCATGACGGCATACTCAGGATCCATGCCGTTGGAGAAGAAAAAGGAAAGGTTAGGCGCAAAATCGTCCACGCGCATACCCCTGCTGCGGTAATACTCTACGAAGGTAAATCCGTTGGACAGCGTGAAGGCCAACTGGCTGATCGGGTTGGCGCCTGCCTCGGCGATGTGATAGCCGCTAATAGATACAGAGTAGAAGTTGCGTACGCGGTTTTGAATGAAGTACTCTTGCACATCGCCCATGACCCGCAGACTGAATTCGGTACTGAAGATACAGGTATTTTGCGCCTGATCCTCCTTCAGGATATCGGCTTGCACGGTACCGCGTACGCTGCTGAGGGCTTTGGCTTTTAGTCCGGCATAAACATCCGGGGGCAGCACCTCGTCGCCGGTGAGACCCAGCAAGAGCAGGCCCAGGCCGTCGTTGCCCTCGGGCAATTCGCCGCGGTATTGCGGACGCGGCAGACCGCAGTCGTCGTACTTTTCTTTGAGTTTGGCTTCGACAAGCGACTCCAGACCATGCTCGCGGATGTACTTCTCACACTGCTGGTCGATGGCCGCATTCATGAAGAAGGCCGCGATGGTGGCCGCCGGGCCGTTGATGGTCATGGATACGGAGGTGCGGGGTTCGCAGAGGTCGAAGCCTGAGTAGAGTTTTTTGGCGTCGTCCAGACAACAGACGGACACGCCGGAGTTGCCGATTTTGCCATAGATATCCGGTCGGAGGTCGGGGTCTTCGCCGTAGAGCGTCACTGAGTCAAAGGCGGTGCTAAGGCGGTTGGCGGGCATGCCGAGGCTCACGTAATGGAAGCGGCGGTTGGTGCGTTCGGGGCCGCCTTCGCCGGCAAACATGCGGGTAGGATCTTCGCCCTGCCTTTTGAAGGGGAATACGCCGGCGGTGTAGGGGAATTCGCCGGGGAAGTTCTCTTGTAGGCTCCAGGTCAACACGTCGCCCCAATCGTGAAATCGCGGAACGGCCACTTTGGGAATATTCAGGCGACTGAGGCTTTGGGTGTGGGTCTGGACGCGGATATCCTTACCGCGGACCTGATAGACAAACTCCTCGGCGCGATAACGGGCTTTTTTGTCTTCCCAGGCTTCGAGGATGCGCAGGCACTCGCCGTCGAGGTCTTTTTTCAGATCCTCAAAGCGGGCATGGAGGGCGTCGAGCACTGCGGCGTCGGCATCGGGGCCTTGTTCCAGCGCGCGGATACTTTGGCGCAACCCGTACAACCGGCGGGCAATGTCGGCTTGTTTGACGACCCACTCGTCGTATTTACGGTTGTTTTCAGCGATTTCGGATAGATAGCGGGTGCGGTTTGGGGGGATGATGTATATTTTCTCAGACATCTCGTCGGCAGCCGCGTACTGCGTCTGAAAGCCTGCATGGCATTTGGCGTTGAGTTCGGCGATGATGCGCGCGTAAAGCTGGTTGACCCCCGGATCATTGAATTGACTGGCAATACAACCGAACACGGGCATGTCGTCGATTTTCTGATCCCAGGCGTTGCGGTTGCGCTGCACTTGCTTGCGCACATCGCGCAAGGCATCCTGCGCGCCGCGCTTGTCGAACTTGTTGATGGCGATTAGATCGGCGAAATCCAGCATGTCGATTTTCTCCAACTGCGTAGCTGCGCCGTACTCCGGCGTCATGATGTAGAGACTCAGGTCGCTGTGGTCGATGATCTCCGTATCGCTTTGGCCGATGCCGCTGGTCTCCAGGATAATCAGGTCAAATGCGGCGGCTTGCAGGATATCGAGGGCTGAACGCACGTATTTAGACAGAGCTAAGTTGCTCTGGCGGGTAGCCAGGGAGCGCATATACACGCGAGGGGTATTGATGGCGTTCATGCGGATGCGGTCGCCGAGCAGGGCGCCGCCGGTTTTGCGCTTGGAAGGGTCCACGCTCACGATGGCGATGGTCTTGTCGGGCTGATCCATCAGGAAGCGGCGCACCAATTCATCGACCATACTCGACTTGCCGGCGCCGCCTGTGCCTGTTATACCGAGCACGGGCGCTTTTCGGATTTGGGGGAGTTGAGGCTGTATATTTTTTTGAAAAAAATCGGGATTGTTCTCGGCCACCGAAATGAGCCGCGCGATAGCGCGGTGAGATTTTTCGGGCAGTTCGCGCACTTCGCCGTTGGCAGTTTCGCCAATCGGGAAATCGCATTGGCGGAGCACGTCGTTGATCATCCCCTGCAAACCCATGCGCCGCCCGTCGTCGGGATGGTAAATGCGCGTAATGCCGTAGGCGTGGAGTTCTTCGATTTCAGCAGGCAAGATGGTGCCGCCCCCGCCGCCGAATATTTTGATATGTCCGGCGCCGCGTTCGCGCAGCAAATCGTACATGTACTTAAAAAACTCATTGTGCCCGCCTTGATAGGAAGTGATTGCAATCCCCTGAACATCTTCCTGGATGGCGCAATTGACGATTTCGTGCACCGCGCGGTTGTGGCCCAGATGGATGATCTCCGCGCCGCTACTCTGCATGATGCGGCGCATGATGTTGATAGCGGCGTCGTGACCGTCAAACAAACTGGCTGCCGTTACGATGCGGATTTTGTGAGTGGGTTGATATGGCTGCGGATTTTGCATGTGTATTTAGTTCTACTTGGATCAGACAACGATCGCATTTGGCTCCGACGCAGGCGTTCAGGGCTACGGATAGCCTACGGGTGTGTTTTGAGGACAAAGGCAGATTTCGGCCGCGCATTGCCAATGCGGCTTGACTCAGTTTTCCGCCCGACGCGCGGCTGAGGGCCGGGCATGCGGTCGCCGCTTTTGACGCCCGACATGCGCGCAAAGAAGGCGGATATGGCGTTGTGCGCGGCGGCTTTGAGGGCTTAGGGCGTTCCCTCTCTTCCTCCGCAATCCGAAAAACAACACAAAGATAAATAGGTTTTCGCCAACGGCGACCCCCAAATGCAATTATGAGCTACGAAGGCCCAATTTTCATTCCAACAAGACCTGCGCCGCAGACCGGCTCAATATGCGCCCCAGATCTTTTCGGCCGCCAGGCGCGTAACCGGGCCAATACCATTCAGGTAATTGAAATCGATAGCGGCGGGATCGCCGATGACCAAGTAGGCGAACTTGAGTTTGCGCAGGCGCGATTGGTGGTAGCGGGCCAGATCCTCTGTCGAGGCTTTGCTTAGGCGTTCGTAAATCAATTGGTTGAGACTTCCTTTGATACCCAGACGACGCGATTTGCGCCATAGCCAGTAGGGCTGGTCGTTTGAAGGGCGTTCGATAGCCAATTGCGTCAAGACGCTTTGTCTTGCGGCTTCCATGAGCGGCTGGGATAGGGGCATATCGTCGATCAGGCTTTGGAAGGTCTCTAAAGCCGTCGGGAGTTTGTCGGGTTGGGTCGCCACGTAGGTCAAAAAATATTGACCGCGTTTTCTGTATTCCGGCCGATTGGCAAAGGCGTATGCCGAATAAGCCAAAGCGCGGGATTCCCGGATCTCTTGATATACGATAGAAGAAAGTCCGTATCCGAAGTACTGATCATGCCACAGCGAAAGGATATAATCCTCCGGGTCAAAGCGGGGGGCGCTCCGAGCCACCATCATCAGCTCAGCCTGTACGATCGGAAATTCTGTGAAAAAAAACTGATGCCGCCGCCAAGTTTTTTCTTTGAAAAAAACGGGCTTGGGCGCGGGAACCTGCGCAGGCGCGGGGCGGAGTTCGGCGCGAAGGGTTCTGACCAGATTTCTTCTGTCTAACGCTCCCACATATATTACATCGTGTTTGTAGCGCCAAAGTTCGCCGAGCAAGCGGGTGAGGGATTGGGGCGAGAGCGCGCGCAGGGCCTCTTCGCTCAAACGCCGGGTGAAGCTGTTGTCCGGGCCGTATTGCACATACTGCCGCATGGCGCGGGTCAGGAGTACGCGTTTGTCCTTCTTTTCGTTTTCGCGGCGCAGGATAATGTCTTCTATCAAATTGGTCAGCGCCTGCTCGTCGGCGCGGGCATCCGTAAAAAGGCGATTGATGATGGCTACACCCTGCGCAAAAGACTCCTCCAGGCCGCTCAGCGTAAGCGTAAAGCGGTCGTTGTCGCAATTGGCATGGATCTGAAGTCCAGCCTTAAACAACTCTTGGCGCATCCGCGCGCCATCCCAGTCGCCCGCACCCAGATAGGGAAAGTAAGCGGCCAACACGCTGAGCGCAGGATCGTTGTCCTTACCGATATCGAATACCCAAGCCAGCTTGAAGTATCCTTCAACATCCACCCCGGGATAAGCGCGTAGCGTGACGCCCGGCGAAAGGCTTATTCCCCGGGCCAGGGCGGACAAATCCGGGAAAACAGGCTGAATGGGTTTGACCTTGCGGCCGAGCAAATCGCGCGCAAACTCCGACTCGTCGCGGCGATTGAGTTGAAGGGGGGTGAGCGGCGGCTTTTCTACTTTGACAACCGACGGATCAGGCCCCTGAAACTTATAGACCACCGCATAGTTGTCGTCGCGGATGTATTTACGGGCAAAAGCCGCGACATCCTCGCGACTAAGAAGCCGGAGCGACTCGCGCCCGCGAAGCATTTCCTCCCATTCCACACCCAAAATGTAGGCGTTGGCAAGGGCGCCCACCCTGCCCTGATTCGTCTGATACTGCAATACGTCGGCGAGGCGAAGGTCGGCCGCAACCGCCTGGGGCAGCCATTCAGCGAATGCGCCGTCGCGCAACTTGCCTATCTCCGCCAACAGCAGTTGCTCCAAGTCATCCAGACTCTGGCCCTCCCGGGGCTTTGCATGAATGTGCAGCATGCTGTAATCCTCCATGACGTACTGATATGCATACGCCTGAAGGGCGCGTTGCCCCTGAACGATGTTGAGGTCAAGCAATCCGGCCTGATGGTTGTACAATACCCCGGCGATCAGCGGGGCCAACACCGACTCGGGCGTCCCGGCGCCGGGCAATCGCCAAGCCATTTCGATCCATGGAGACTCGTTACCGTACACGTCCCGTCGAACCCGGGAGCTTAGCTCCGGTTGTCGCTCAAAAACAAACGGGGGGATAGCTTGGGGCGCGTAAGCACCGAAATGACGCTCCGCCAGAACAAAGGCCTCATCCGGATCTACGTCGCCGGCGAGGACGATCGCCATATTATTCGGCCGGTAATACTGATCGAAAAAGCGATATATGTTGGTTTGTGAAGGATTTTTGAGGTCTTCGGGCCGGCCCAGCGTCGTGTGCGTCCCGTAAGGATGCGTAGGCATGAGCGAGGAGGTCAGCGCATGAAAGCACTTGCGGATGTCGCTGGCTTGACTCATGTTGAACTCCTCATAAACCGTCTCCAGTTCGGTATGAAAGAGCCGCAAGACCGGTCTTCTAAAACGCTCGCCCTCCAGTTCGAACCATCGGTCCAGCTCATTGGAAGGAATTTCGTTGACATAGACGGTCTGTTCTACCCAGGTGTAGGCATTGGTCTTCTGGGCGCCAATAGCGCTGACGATCTTGTCGTATTCGTTGGCGGCCACGTACTGCGCGGCTTCAGCGGAAAGTCGGTCTATCTCCACATACAATTCGCGTTTACGCTGCGGATCGCCCTCTTTGCGGTGTAGCTCATAAAGGACTTCGATCTGATCCAGCAAGGGCTTTTCGCGCTCCCAGTTCAGGCTGCCGATCCGATCGGTACCTTTGAACATCATGTGCTCAAAGTAATGCGCCAGACCTGTTGAATCGTCCGGATCGTGTTTGGAGCCGGCGCGTACGACGATATTCGTGAAGACGGAAGGCTCGTTTTTTCTAACGCTGACAAATAAACGCATCCCATTCGAAAGCGTATAATCTTTGACTTTGAGCGGATCGTTTAAGCTACCTTGGCGAGCAGTTACCATAGACAAAATTGTTATTTGATTTTCAGGAAAAAAGATTTGCAAATATATATCGCCCTCCGCCAAAGACGTCAATTCCAAACGCTTTTGGCGCTAAAATCTAAGTAATTATGCGAAAAAACAGAAAAACGCTTCAAAAACTTTATCGCAAATGGCAAAGCGGAAAGCCGACGCTCAGGCCAAAAAGCGCCGCCTTGAAAAGTTTTTACATCAAAAAAAGCCCGCCCATGTAACATATCAGCCTCTACATCCGTCTTCCCTCCGTCCACTGCGCCGAGCACGACATGACGCACCAATTTTTCGAACGCCATATTGCCCCGTTGCGGCACAAGCTATACCGCTTCGCGCTCAGCATAACCTGCAACGCCCACGATGCGGAAGATGTGGTGCAAGAAGTGCTGGAAAAAATATGGAAAGTAGGCGAACAGCCGGTCAACAATTGGGAAGCGTGGTGCATGACTTTGACCCGCAACCGCTCTATCGACCGCCAACGCGCTAAGGCAAACTCCCGCGCCAACTCACTTGATGCGCTGCAGGGGCGCGCCGACGCTTCCGCCTCGGCTGATCGCATAACCGAAACGGACGACCTGGCCGAGCAAGCGCGCCGACTGATGCGGCAATTGCCCGAAAAACAACGCCTGACCATGCACCTGCGCGACGTAGAAGAAATGACCTACGACGAAATTGCACAAACCCTCGACCTGACGGTCGATCAGGTAAAGATCAACCTGCACCGCGCCCGAAAAGCCATACGCGAACAATTGATTCAACTGATTTCCATCCAAAAACAAGCGTCATGAATACGCCGCAAAAAATAAACGAACTCCTCGAGCGATACTGGGAAGGAGAAACAAGCATAGAGGACGAGCGCGCCCTGAAGCGTTATTTCGAAAGCGCCGACGGGGGCCTGCCTGCAGCGCCCTTGTTCAGAGCCTTGAGGATGGAGCAAAAGGTGCGGGGACCTGAACCGCGCCCAAAGCCCGCAACCCTGCGCATGGTTTTTTCCCGAAATCGTCGGCTCCTGGCTGCTGCCGCCGTGGCGCTGGTCGCCGCAGTCGCTTACTTCCAGTGGCGTCGGCAGCCCCTTCCGGACGCCGCGCCCCTCAACGCATCCCTCTCGCCCCAGCCCTTGCCTGCCCCCGACCTGCGCGCTCCGGGTACGCACCGCGACTCCCTCGCCCTAAAGCCCGCCGCCCCGCCGCGCGCCAAACGCAAAAGAGCGCGCCGCCTGAACGACCCCGCGCTGGAGCGGAGCGCCGTCGCCGCCCGCTCGCCGGAAGAGCTCGAAGCCGAACAGGCTTACGCACAGGTAAAGGCCGCGCTTGAAATGATCGCGCAGAAACTCAACAAAAGCAAAGAGTCCCTCGCCGAGACGCTTCAAAATACCGGTCGATTGGAGCCTTTTTTCAGCCAAATGGACGACGACGACAACTAAACTATCTTTTTTTACACAACTCTTTCAACATGAGAAAATTGATTTTGAGCCTGCTGCTGGCAGCAACGGCATCCCTGGCGCACGCGCAAGACAATGCGCTAACCCGCTTTTTCGACCAATATATGGAAGACGAGCAATTTACCGTGGTCCGTGTAAGCCCCAAAATGTTTCAAATGATTGCAAAAATCAATACAGACGATCCTGATTGGGAAAAATTTCGCGACGTAATCGGCAATCTCAGCGGACTGTATGTATTGCATGCAGACAGCGGAGTAGATGGCAGGGCCCTGTATCAGGATGCTTTCAAACGCCTACCCGTCAAAGAATACGAAGAACTGCTGACGGTGCGCGACGGCGAACAAAATCTACGCTTTATGATCAAGGAAAACAACAATATCGTCAACGAATTGCTGTTGTTAGTTGGCGAGCCGAGCGGGTTCACGGCCTTGAGCATCGTGGGCCGCATTGACCTTGATAAGATTTCGACGCTTTCGAAAGCAATACCTGTGGACGGCGTTCAACACTTGGAAAAGATGGACGGCAATTCAAAATCCAAAGACTCGCCCAGAGCCCCCAAAGATCCAAAAGATCCAAAAGTAACGCGAAGCAGTTTCTAATTTTCATACAAGTATCGACCATGAAAAAATTGGCATTGTTGACAACCCTGTTGCTGATGGCTGTAGGCGCGCAAGCCCAAGCCTTTGGACTGCACTGGAAATACAAAGATTACGAAGGCGCTATACCGGTGACGGCGCCGGGGTGGTTGATCAACATCGTATCCTGGTTACCGGAGGAAAAAGAATCCCGCCGATTGATCCGCAAAGTACGCAAAGTAAAGGTACTGGCCTTTGTGGATGGCGCGCCCAATCCGATCTCCGAAAGGGACATGCGGCGCTTTCATCGCAAAGCGCAAAAGCGGGGTCTGGAGGAAATCATGTTTGTACGCGATAGCGAAACCCGCGTGCAGGTTTACGGCCGCGAAAAGCGCGGACAATTACGCAACCTGTTTTTTTTCGTACATTCAGAAGAAGAGACCATCCTGGTGGCCATAAAAACGCGCTTACAATTCGACGACATCGTCAAGAGCATCGAAGTTGGCCAGGTACAGTTCAAGGATTACCCGAGTAAGAAAAAAGAAAGAGCAGGGCGCAAGGCGTCTAATTTCAGCCTCTGATCTCAACTCAGTCGCGCTTCCCGAACTTCGTCGTCAAGCCGGACCCGAATGTCGTCGCGTAGGGTTGTCGCCAACGACAACCCTACGTAGTCGGCTTTGATAGGAAACGACTTGTGCTTGCGATCTACCAGCACCGCAACTTCCACCTTTTGAGGCAGAACGCCGAGCAAGGGCTGTATCGCAAAAAAGATCGTTCGACCGGTGTTGGCCACATCGTCCACGATGATGACGGGTTTGCCGGCGATTGCATCCGCCTCCATCTCTATGTAAGGCGCGTATTCTAACGGATTGGCGGGATTGAGGCGGATACGGGTCAGAATCAACTGCTGATCCTCGGCGCGCAAGACCGCCAGTTCGTCGAGCAACAACTGCGCAAAAGCCAGCCCGTTGTTGTTCAGTCCCGCGAGAATGATTTCCGAAGCGCCGTAGTTTCGCTCCAATATTTCGTAAGCCATTCGGCGGGTGCGTTGCGCGATTTGACGCTTGTCCAAGATCAACATCAGCCTTTGTAAGTTTAGATTTCTTTTAAAAACGCTAAGCGAGTGCAAAAGTCTTACCTTCGCGCCGTAATTTTGTCGTTTCAAGAAAAAAAATTACCGTGCACATGGCGCAACAGTTGATTTTCATCGCCCTATTAGGTCTTATCGGATGGATTGCATACCGCAGCTATGCCCGCGTTTGGCGCAACATGCATCTGGGTAAAAAAATTCAATTCCCCCGCGAAGGCAAGGTGTCGGAGCGTTGGAAAAATGTCCTGCTGGTCGCTTTTGGTCAAAAGAAAATGTTCAAAAACTGGACGGTAGCCATCTTGCACTTGTTCCTCTATGTGGCATTTTTGATCACACAGGTTGAACTGATCGAGATCATCGTCGATGGCGTAAGCGGCTCGCACCGATTTTTTGCGTCATCCTTGAAAGGTTTTTACACCTTCGTCATCAACAGTATCGAACTCTTATCCGTGCTGGCCTTTGTAGCTACGGTAGCGTTCTTGGCCCGTCGCAACTTGCTCAAAGTGCCGAGACTCAATATGGCCGAACTCAAAGGATGGCCCATGCGCGATGCCAATCTGATTCTGCTTGGCGAAATCGTTCTCCTCATCGGCATCTTTAGCATGAACGGCGCCGATATGGTGTTGCAAGCCCGCGGAGTGGAACACTACCCCCAAACGCAGCCCTTTCTGGTAAGCTCGAAACTGGGGCCTGCCTTGTTCGGCGGCATGAGCGACGGAGGGCTGATTGCAGTCGAGCGCTTTGGCTGGTGGCTGCACATTATCGCTGTATTCGGATTCCTGATTTACCTGCCGCACTCTAAGCACCTGCACATCCTGCTGGCTTTTCCGAGCACCTGGTATGCGCGGCTGTACCCCAAAGGCAAGATCGACAACATGCCCGAGGTACAGAAAGAGGTGCGCATCATGATGGGGCTGGAAGAAGCCGACCCCAATGCGCCCGCCGACCTCCCCGAATTTGGCGCCAACGACGTGTTCGGTCTGCTACAGATCAATCTTTTACACGCTTACGCCTGCACGGAATGCGGACGCTGCACATCCGTCTGCCCGGCCAACTTGACCGGCAAAAAGCTATCGCCCCGCAAGATCATGATGGATGTGCGCGACCGCTGCGAAGAAGTGGGCCGCAACTTAGATAGCGGCAAATACACCCGCGAAAATTACGACGACGGCAAAAGCCTGTTTGACTACATCAGTCCGGAAGAACTGCACGCCTGCACGACCTGCAACGCCTGCGTGGAGGCTTGCCCCGTACTGATCAACCCCTTAGATATCATCATGCGCCTGCGCCGCCACGAGATTCTGACGCAATCCGCCGGGCCGGCCGATTGGCTCCCCATGTTCAACGCCATCGAAAACGCCGGCGCCGCCTGGCAAATGAGCGAAAGCAGGGAACAATGGATGGAAGCGCTCAACCAAAAATAATTTTACGAATTGCAATCGTTTGGGCAGCGCGCGATGTATGCCCGCGCCGCACTTTTTTACAAAAAAAACAACAGACGTAATGGTCAGAACGCTGGCACAATATCAAGCAGGGGGCGAGATGCCCGAAATTTTGTTCTGGGTAGGTTGCGCAGGCAGTTTCGACGCGCGCGCCCAAAAAGTGACCCGCGCCTTGTGCGAAATCCTCCAACATGCCGGGGTGTCGTTCGGAGTGCTGGGCAATGAGGAACGCTGTACGGGCGATCCCGCCCGCCGCGCAGGCAACGAATTCCTCTTTCAAATGACGGCTATGGTGAACATCGAGACGCTCAACATGTACGGCGTCAAAAAAATTGTGACGGCCTGCCCACACTGCTTCAATACGCTGAAAAATGAATACCCGGATCTGGGCGGGCATTACGAGGTCATTCATCACACCCAGTTGATTCAGGAACTGATTGCCGAAGGCAAACTCAAAATGCGCGAGCATGGCGACTTCAAAGGGCGGCGCATCGTATATCACGACTCCTGCTACTTGGGCCGCGCCAACAATATCTACGAAGCGCCCCGGGCCGCGCTTGAAGCGTTGGACGCCGACCTGGCAGAGATGAAGCGTTCCAGACAAAACGGTTTGTGCTGCGGGGCCGGCGGCGCGCAAATGTGGAAAGAAGATGAACCCGGGCGTAAGCGCATCAACATCGAGCGCATCGAAGAAGCCCTCGAAGCGCAACCGGACGCTATTGCGGCAAATTGTCCGTTTTGTATCACCATGTTGCACGATGGTCTCAAAGCCAAAGACAAGCAAGACCAAATCCCGGTATATGACCTATCGGAACTCATTCTCACCAATCTGCAACGCTAACACATGCATCACCTGTCCCCGCAAATAGACCCGCTCATGCCGGCGCTGGCCCTAAATCCGGATTTCCCCGACGAGTCGCGGGTATGGATCTATGTTTGCAATCGCGAATTAGATCCCACGGAAAGGGCCGAGGCCGATCAAGAAATCAGCCGCTTCGTTCAAAAGTGGACGGCGCACAATCAGGCGCTTCACGCTCAGCACGAATTTGTAACCAACCGCATTCTGATACTGATGGCCGACGAGACGCAGGCAGGAGCAAGCGGCTGCGCCATCGACAAGAGCGTGCACTTTCTGGAATCGCTCGGAGGCCGCCTGGGGCTTGATTTTTTTGACCGGCTGACCTGGATATGGATAGGCGAAACCGGCGCTTATGAATTTGGATCCAAAGAGGCGTTCAAGGCGGAGCTGAAGCGCCAAAAGTTGGCGTCCGATCCGCTCGTCGTCAATACGCTCGCCCTAACTAAGGGGCAATTGGCCGAAACCTGGCTCACGCCGCTCTCCAAAAGTTGGCACAAGAAGTTGTTGTAAAAAAGAGAGATGGGGCGACAACGCGCTCCTCCAACCCATCGGCGGGCGCAGGAGCCTGTGCGCAAGCGATCGGCTAAATTAACGTTCATTGCGCAAAACGCCCTCCATCGCCTCTATCAAACTGACAAAATCGTCAACTTTAAGGGATGCCCCGCCGATAAGCCCGCCGGAAATATTGGGCTGCGCAAAAAGATGTGAGGCGTTTTTAGGATTGACTGAGCCTCCGTACAGAATGGGTATTCGGGACGCGTAATCGCCGCAGACCGGCTCGATGCGTTTGCGTATGTATCGATGCATCTCGTCAGCTTGCTCGGCAGTAGCCGTGCGGCCTGTGCCGATGGCCCATACGGGTTCGTAGGCAATGATCACCTTTTGCCACTGATCCTGGCTGAGATGAAACAGCCCCTGTTTCAGTTGCGCATATACTACAGCAAAATGGCGATTTTTGTCGCGCGCCGACAGCATTTCGCCTACGCAAAAAATGGGCGTAAGGCCATGGGCCAGCGCCTGGTCAACTTTGCGGGGCAGCAGCGCCTTGCTCGTTGGATTGTACTGGCGGCACTCTGAATGGCCGATGATGACGTGCGTAGCGCCTGCGGAGGCAATCATGGCGGCGGAAACTTCGCCGGTATATGCGCCGCCTGAATGGGCCGAGCAATCCTGTGCGGCTATGCGGTAGCTTTTATATCCGGACACCATTTCGGAAGCCTGAGCCAGATGGATATAGGGCGTGGCCATGATGGTCAGGCACTCGGGCGCGGGTTTGCGTGCGCAGACTTCGCCGATCAGATCAAGACCCTCCGCGAGGGTTTTGTTCATTTTCCAGTTGCCGGCCACAATTCGGGACGCGTTCATAGGCTCATGGGATTTATCCGTTGACAAGTAGAGAGACCTCGTTGTTGAGCACTTCGATGAACCCGCCCGGAATATCGTAAGTCAATTTTTCTCCCTTTTCTGTGAGGAGACGCACTTGGCCGCGGCCGAGGGCGGCGACAAGGGGAGCGTGATTTTCGAGCACTTCAAATAAGCCGTTGACGCCGGGAGCCTGTACGGATTTAATGTCGCCGTTGAAGAGTTCCTGCTCGGGTGAAAGTATGGTAATGCGCATGGCGTCGTATCTTGAATAATTAAAAAAAGAGCCGGCGACGCGTGTCGCCGGCCCGGTAGTAATTTTCAGAAAAATCAGTTAGCGGCTTCAGCCAACATTTTGTTGCCTTTGGCAATAGCGTCGTCGATGCTGCCTACCAGGTTAAATGCCGCTTCAGGCAGGTGGTCCAGTTCGCCATCCATAATCATATTGAAGCCTCTGATCGTTTCGTCGATGGGGACCAGCACGCCTTTCAAGCCGGTAAACTGTTCGGCCACGTGGAAGGGCTGCGACAAGAAGCGCTGCACGCGGCGTGCGCGGTAAACCACTTGCTTGTCTTCGTCGGAGAGTTCTTCCATACCAAGGATGGCAATGATATCCTGCAATTCGTTGTAGCGCTGGAGGATAGCCTTGACGCGTTGAGCGCAGTTGTAGTGCTCCTCGCCGATGATGTTGGGATCGAGAATGCGCGAAGTAGAATCCAGCGGATCCACAGCGGGATAGATACCCAGCGAAGCGATCTTACGGCTTAGTACCGTCGTCGCGTCCAAGTGTGCAAAAGTAGTAGCCGGCGCGGGGTCGGTCAAGTCGTCGGCAGGCACATAAACGGCTTGTACCGAGGTGATCGAACCGCGCTTGGTAGAGGTAATGCGCTCTTGCATCAGACCCATTTCGGTTGCCAAAGTGGGCTGATATCCCACCGCCGAAGGCATACGGCCCAAGAGCGCCGACACTTCAGAACCCGCTTGGGTGAAGCGGAAGATATTGTCAACGAAGAACAAAATATCGCGGCCGCCGGCCGGATCGCTCAGGTCGCCGTCGCGGAAATATTCTGCAAGGGTAAGACCGGACAGAGCCACGCGCGCACGGGCGCCAGGCGGTTCGTTCATCTGACCGAACACAAGCGTTGCCTGGCTCTGGCGCAGTTCTTCCATGTTTACTTTGGAGAGATCCCAGCCGCCTTTTTCCATGGAGTGCATGAAGTCCTCTCCGTATTTGATTACGTTAGATTCGATCATCTCGCGCAGCAGGTCGTTGCCCTCGCGCGTGCGCTCGCCCACGCCCGCAAAGACCGACATACCGTCGTAAGCCTTTGCGATATTGTTGATCAGCTCCATGATCAACACCGTTTTACCTACGCCTGCGCCGCCGAACAGGCCGATCTTACCGCCTTTGGCATAAGGTTCGATCAGGTCGATCACTTTGATACCGGTGTAAAGGATTTCGCGCTCGGTAGAGAGGTCTTCGTAAGCCGGCGGCTTGCGGTGAATAGCGTAAGCGGCCTTTGTTTTTTCTACCTTACCAATGCCGTCGATGGCTTCGCCTACAACGTTAAACAGGCGTCCGCGGACATTTTCGCCTACG
The DNA here is from genome assembly GCA_046296435.1 of Saprospiraceae bacterium. Taxonomy (GTDB): domain Bacteria; phylum Bacteroidota; class Bacteroidia; order Chitinophagales; family Saprospiraceae; genus M3007. The sequence goes on from JBKBLI010000018.1 coordinate 16,218, forward strand.
GGCATAGCGATGGGTTGGCTGGTATCAACCACTTCCATGCCGCGCATCAAGCCGTCAGTAGAGTCCATTGCAATGGTACGCACGCTATCTTCGCCGAGGTGGCGCTGCACTTCCAGCACCAAACGGCTGCCATCGGGCCGCGTAATTTCAAGCGCGTTGAGGATTTCGGGGAGCTTGCTATCGGGGCCGCTAAAATCAACATCCACTACGGCGCCAATGATTTGCTTAATACGACCGGTATTTGCCATAAATTTTGTTGTGATAGTTTTGCACAGGATTTGCTTGACCTGTGCCAATTTTAAAAAACCGCGCAAAGGTACGTCTATTTTTCAAATATGCCAGCATGCAAAAAAATATTTCCCGGAAATATAACACTGACACCCCGAACGCGATTAGATTAAACTAGCCGCCGGCAGACGATCAAAATTCTGGCAGTCACATTTTTGATTCAAAAACATAAAATAATACAAAAAAAAACCAAACGTTTTGTCAGGCATAAATTTTTCTGCAAATTTGCGCTTACAATTCAAAAGCCCCCAACACCCAAAGAATAATGTATTCAACAAAATATCCGATCAAAACAAACGTTATGGACCCCGTTTTTGGACCTGCGGAGCGCGTTTAGCGATTGCATACAAGGCCTTTTTTTGCGCCCTTTCTATGATTTGCGCGCTGCAAGTGGTTCAAATAGAGCGTCGCTTGTTTCTTGTCGCTTAACGACGCGAAAGCGGCCATTTTTGCCCCCAACAATTTCAAACCTTATTTTTTCGCGCAATTGCTTCTGCAGATTGCCACAAAATGTCACAAAGAGAACTGTAAGATATGCTGATTTATTGGAGGATACCCGGCTTATTTGCTGTGTTTTACTTATTTTGCGCAGCCTTGACCCATGCGCAATCGGACCTGTTGGAAGATTCGCTTGCGGTTAACAATTCCCTGTACGCGCATTCGTCGAAATACCACCTCCCAAGCGATCAGGAATTAGCCGAACGCCTGCAACAGCTTCAATCCCGTTCTTGCCTGCACCTACGTGCAACGCCGGTGGTCAAAGGTTACTTGCGCACGTATCTGATCAACAAGCCGGATCGCGCAAAAATCATGCTCGGCAAACGGCTGACTTACTTCCAACTGTTCGAACAAAAACTGAAAGAGCACGGACTGCCGACAGACCTGAAGTACTTATCGGTAGTTGAATCCGCGCTCAATCCCAACGCGGTATCCAAAGCCGGCGCAGCAGGGTTGTGGCAATTTATGCCGGCCACCGGAAAAGAATACGGACTCCTCCAGACAGCCCAATTGGACGAACGCAGCGATCCCGTGCGCAGCACCGACGCCGCAGCGCGATACCTCAAAGCCTTGCACCGCCAGTACAACGACTGGGCTCTGGCTCTGGCGGCTTACAACAGCGGGCCCGGACGCGTCAACGCCGCCATCAAACGCGCCAGAAGCAATAATTTTTGGCAAATCATGAATTACCTGCCTGCCGAAACCCGCAATTACGTCCCCGCTTTCATTGCCGCCACCTACTTGTGCAATTACTTCCCCCTACACGGTCTAAACCCTATCGACCCCGACTTCGACGAGCAACTCAACACCCACATCCTGATATTCGAAACCTTGAGCTTTAGCGATATACGCAACGCAACCGGAATCGATTACCAAATGGTCAAAACACTCAACCCCGGCTACAAGCGCGACATGATACAAGGCGGCGAGAGGGGCGCCTACGTTGTTCTGCCGCTGCGCGTCATGCCCGCTTTTGTGCATTATCTCAACAGCCTCGGCGGCCGCCATTACAAACTGGACGACAATGCTTTTTATGTGAACAGTTCCGTAGGCGACGGGCGCTACCTGCTCCAAACAATTGTCACAGACAAGCCCGATTTCGTCGAAAACATTGCCAATCGCAACAGTTGCTTCTCAGAACACCTCAAAGCGTGGAACGGACTGAGCGGCAATTACCTGCCAGCCGGACAAACCCTCAAAATCTGGCGCCCGGTACCCGTGTTACGCCGTCAAAATATCGGCATACACACAGCCGAAACAGCAACGGTCGCCAGCGGCAAACCCAACCCATCCGGCGCCGCCGGCAATAACGACCCCCATCGCCAATCAACCATCAATCGCTTGCGGACCCGGCAAGAAGAACCGGAATACGTATGGCATACTGTGCAGCGCAACGAATCCCTCAACGACATTGCCCGACTGTATGGCGTCAGCATCGAAAACTTGTTAAAATTTAACAATTTGTCAGACCCAAGCCGCGTTATCAGCGCAGGGTATAGGCTCAAAGCGCCCCTGCAATAATCCTTTTCTCACGACATAACCGATTTATTTGTATGAGCATTCGCGCCGTAATCATCGAAGATGAAACCAATGGGCTACGCAATCTCCTGGCCCAGATCGACGACAATTGCAAGGAAATAGAAGTCATCGCGACGGGTATATCCAACGCAGACCTCACCCGCCTGATATCAGAACACGACAAAAACCCTTTCGAAGTCGCATTTCTGGACATCAAGGTAACCGACGGGCTGATTTTTAAAAGCCTACAGGCCGCCGAGTCAACGCCTTTTGATATCATTTTCGTCACAACGTATCAAGAGTATGCGTTGCGCTCATACGAGTTCGCCGCCATCGACTACATACTCAAGCCCGTCGATCCCGAAGACCTTAAACGCGCCGTCAGCCGCATCCGCAGAAACAACCCCCAAACCAAGTCGCGCCTCAACACGCTCAGAAAAATACAAAAACAACAACTCACGCTCGAAGACAGCATCCCCATCGCCGGCGGCTCGCAAGTCCGATATGTTAAAATAAAAAACATTGTGCGGCTTGAGGGCATTGATAATTACACCCGCATCATCATGGCCAACGGCGAAAAACACACCGCCAGCCAGACGCTGAAAACCTATGATCTCCTGCTGACTCCGCTCAACTTCGTGCGCGTACACAAAAAACATTTGGTCAACAAGGAACACATTACAGCTTATGATCGAGGAAACAAAATCCGAACGCTCACCCTTCAAAATGGCGAAAAAGTAGAAGTAGCCCGCCGTAGAATAAGCGTCCTTCTTTGATCTCCCACACCCGCACTATTCACTCGCCCACATACCCCCTGCACAAGCGCCAAGTGTCCAACTGTACTGTCTATGGGTTTTTTTGACAAGTTTTTTAGCAAGGAAAAAAAGCAAGACCTCGACAAAGGACTTGAAAAAACAAAAGAAAACTTTTTTTCCAAAATCGCCAAAGCCGTAGCCGGCAAAACCAAAATCGACGAGGAGGTGCTGGACAACCTCGAAGAGGCCCTCATCGCGGCCGACGTGGGCCTCGATACCACCCTTCGGATCATCGATCGGATCAACACGCGGGTTTCCCGCGACAAATACTTCGGTTCAGACGAATTGCAAGACCTCCTGCGCGACGAAATCGTGCAAATGCTTGCCGAAAACAACACCGAAGACATCGAAGACTTCAACATCCCCTCAGACAAACGGCCCTATGTGCTGCTCGTTATCGGCGTAAACGGCGTCGGCAAAACCACCACCATCGGCAAACTCGCGCACCAGTTCCGTAAAAAAGGCCTGAAAGTAACCCTCGGGGCCGCCGATACCTTCAGAGCGGCCGCCGTCGATCAACTCAAAATATGGGCCGATCGAACCGGGTCAGAATTTTTCAGCAAAGGCATGAATGCCGATCCGGCCGCCGTAACCTACGAAGCCATCAACCACGCCCTCCATACGCAATGCGACGTGGCCATCATCGATACCGCCGGACGACTGCACAACAAAACCCACCTCATGCAGGAACTCGGCAAAATACACCGCTCTGCCGACAAACGCCTGCCCGGCGCCCCGCACGACGTCCTGCTCGTGCTCGACGCCTCAACGGGCCAAAACGCCTTCGAACAAGCCAAACAATTCACCGAAGTGGCCCCTATCACCGCCCTGGCCCTGACCAAACTGGACGGAACCGCCAAAGGCGGCGTCGCCATTGGCATCAGCGACCAATTCAAGATCCCGATTCGCTATATCGGCGTGGGCGAAGGCATAGACATGCTCCAGGTGTTCAACAAAAAAGCCTTTGTGGAATCGCTGTTCGAGTAGCCCCGATACAACCGCCGCTGCGCCATGCCGCGCGTCGACCGGCTCCAGCGACTCAATAACGCAACTTGTCCTGTTTTTGCCGCCAGGCATCGAATGCGGCGAGCGCCTCCTCGCGCAGCAACTGTAGGGTCTCTATGCGACGCATCCCTATCGGCGTATTTATCTCCTCGTAAATCAGCGCATCGTCAAAATCAATGGCCGCCGCATCTTCGCGCGTACAGCCATAGTACACCTTGGCAGGCCTCGCCCAATAAATTGCTCCCAGACACATCGGGCAAGGCTCGCACGAGGTATATATCACACAGCCCTCAAGTTGGAAGCTACCCAACTTCCGACAAGCCTCACGGATGGCCACCACCTCGGCATGCGCCGTAGGATCGCAACTGCTCGTCACCCGGTTGTTGCCCCGCGCAATCACAGCGCCATCCTTCACCACCACGGCGCCAAACGGCCCGCCCTCGTTTCGCTCCATACCCATCTTCGCCTGTTCGATGGCCATGCGCATAAATTCATAATCCGCGTGATTGATCTGTTCCATCTTTATTTTTTTTTTACAACCATCAATATACCGTTTTGCACAGCGGCAATTACTGCGCAAAAGGATGCTTCATCTCCCGGATCAAAAATCCAGAGACCAACATGCGCAAGCCCTCCCTATCTCCGGTATTTTGAAAATCTGCCAATCCTCAGAAGCCGCGCCACGCCCAACGCTCCAGTCCGATTGGTCAAAAAGCGCCAACGCACGACCTTACTTCAGCGCGACCGCACGCCCAAAAACGCGGCATCCGCACAAGGCGGCCATCTCGCCGGGTCTAATTGCCCTTGCAACGCGCCGGTTCCTCCTGCGTTAGGAAAAGATCAATCTGCTCGCCCACCCGCATCAATTCGGTCGGCGAGTAAGGCGGACTCTGACGCCAGACATAGGCGGACAATTCGTTGACGACAGTGGCATCCTTGATCACGGCGCCCACGTTGAGATTGCTGGTCTGAATGATAAAACGGGCCTCGTCGTAAGTCAAACATACGCAATCGGGTATCTCCACATTGATCAAAACCTGCTCGCTGACGATAAAATCAATCACCGCGCCCATCTCCACTTTGTAGCCATACTTGAGCTTGTGGGTGATCGTGTCGCCGCGCACCAGCACATGGATGATGCTGTTGGGCTCTACCTTCGGATCCGGTACCCGCGCATAAATGCGGGGCTTGAGACCCAGCAACCGCAACTTCTTGCTGTACAAGTCGTAATCGTCGCCATCCAGATTCGGCATCCGGATGATGTCCGGATTATTCTTCGTCACCGTAACGTATATCGTACGGCCCGATTTGACGCGGCTATTGGCCTTGGGCGTCTGCGCAAGAATCTCGCCGGGGGCCTTGCCTGCCACATAAATCGAGTCGTTGGCCAAAAGACGCAGGCCGCGTGTTTTGGCCCGCACGGCCGCCTCGCGAATGTTCATGCCCACAAAATCGGGCGCTTGCTGACTATCGCCGTGATGGGTGTAGCATTTCAAAAGCCACAAAGTGAGAAAAAACAAACCTGCGAAAAGCCCAATAACGCCCATACAATTGCGAACCACCAAAGGCGCGGTTACAAAACTATAAACTTCAAATGCCCAGCGGCGCAGTCTTTGGCTTAGTTTCACGATTTGCCGTTTTATGGCGCAAATGTACGCCCAAATATGCAATCGCAAGTCAGGCGCCCAAAAATTAGCGTTTACGCCAATCATTCGGATACCCGCCGGCCGACTCCGGCAATCCGCATAGCGACCAACGCAGCAGGCTTTTCGAAGCGCGCAACCATATCGCACGCGCCTTACCCACACTCCGGCTTCTTTTCGAAAAAAAAAACTTGGAGAGCGGCGCGCCGCCCCCTTACCCTTTTAACAAAATAGTTTGGCGTAAAAAGCCGCCCATACCCCAAAACGGATGTCGCAAACAGAACATCAAAGCCTATTCCCCCTGGACGCTAAGAACCGGAACCGCCCCCGCGTCAAACCGCACGGACAGATTCGGAGGTAGAATAAAATTGCGGATAGGCTCGCCGCGCAGAATATGCTTTTGGTAAATAGGCATAAAATCCGATCCGAGCGGCGCGCTTATTTTTTTCGAAAAAAAATCAAAATCGCGCTCCATGCTCCGGCCCTGCTCCCCAAACGCGCGCGCCAGGTCGGCCAATACATCGGATAGGCGCGTTCCGTCTCGTTTTTGCATGCGCATATCCAAATAAAAAGCCAGGATACAACCGCGCAGGTAAGCGATCTCTGCGTATGCCGGATCCGAATAGCGCGCGCAGATCTGCGCGTTGTCAATATGAGAAAGCGCAGACGCGTAGTAGGGCCGCAGGTAGGCCTCGTTCAGCAGGGCGACGTATTGCCCGACGGAGAGCCGGCCGGCCCGCAGGCGGCTTTGCAGCGCCATATACTCCGTAAAGCCCTCGGTCATCCAGGCCCAGCGCCGGTTGCCGAATTCAGCCCCTTCGCGTATATCGCCGCCGATGCGCCGGTGGGCGGCCTCATGGTGCAACAAGTGTTCGAGATCAGCCACCCCATTCAAAGATTGCGGATAGGCAAAGCAGGAAAGTCCGCTCCCCAATTGAATGCCGCTCGGCCCGGAGTGCGCGGCAGATCCGCCCTGCGCCGCCACCGGGGGCGGAGGCGTAGGCGTGAGGGCAAGGGACAAGGGAGCGTCCGAAGCTACGCGCCAAAGCTGCCGCTGGGCTTGTTCGACGTTCTCCAGCATCTGCAACAGATCGCCATCGGCAAAGGGCCAGCTTTCGCCGGTTATCCACACTTCGGCCAATTCGCCTTGAAGGCGTCTGTATGCGCCTCCGACGCACAGGGTCTCCAGCCAGCGCAAATCCGGATAGTTTACTTCGTCGGGCAACAGCGCGCGACAATCGGCCTGCGCAAAGCGGATGCGGGGTTGGAAGCGCTCCCATTGCGGCGCGACCAGAAAGGCAAAGCCCGGCGCCACAAAAAAAGAGGGCGTCAGCGTCAAGCCGGTCGTCGTAAACGGGCGATATGCAGCGACGCGGTAGCTGAGCAGCACCGTGTCGCCCGGCGGATAGATCACGTCGATGGTCGCGCTATCCGGCGCATAACGCCATGCGCTGCCGCGCACCCTCAGCCTGAAATCATGCAGCGAACGGGTATCCCCGTTGAACCAGGCAGGTAGCGTCAGTCGGTCGCTTCCCGTGGCGCCGCCTACATAGCGTAGCGTCACGACCAGACAGGCCGGCTCCACCTCGCGTTCGAACGCAACCCAATAATCAAGACCCTGCGCGTTGACACAACAAACGCGCAGGGTCGCAAAGGCCCAAAAGACAAGCGCGCGGAGTTTGGGACGGCCCATCGTCAAACCGAAGGAAATGTAATTGATTAGCAAAAAACAGACGCTGCGCTCGCGGCTGGAGAGAGGCCGCTTCAAACCCTCCGTACCGCATCAGCCATCCGATATAGCAATCGGACGGAGAGTTGGCGGCGTATGGCTAAAGCGCCTTACTTCAGACTAAAAGGCCCGCAGGCTGAGTTTTTTCTCCGAAAAACGCTCCCACTCGGTTTTTATGACGACGCATGCAGCGCTACGCCGCAAAACGTATCGCTTATTTTTCGTCAGACAGCGAATCCAGATCAAACAGCAGCGAAAACCGCAGCGTATTGTCCAGAGGATTTCGTTGGTTGGTCGTCGGCACCAGATACGAAAGGTTGATAGACATGGTATTGAATTTGAAACCAATGCCTGTGTTGAAGTATTTGCGGTTGCCTTTGGAGTAGTGCTCGTAGAAATAGCCGACGCGCACGGCAAACTGATCGTCATACCAATATTCGAGACCGGTGCCGATGGTAATTTCTTTCAACTCCTCCGAAAATCCGCCGGGAGCATCGCCAAATGAGGCGAATGCCGCTCGAATGCTGGAGGATTGTTTGTAGTCGGGCACATCGTCGCCGTCTTGGTCGCATACGCCCTGGCTCAGATCGCGGCAAGGCGTAGGTACGAGCAATTTGTTGAAATCTGTAGCCCAGGTCAGGGTATTGTAGTCGTCCAGCTTGAAAGTCCACGCGTAGCCGAGGCCCAGGTTGGCGGGCAAGTAATCGCGGAAGACGGAGTTGGTATAGGTGATTTTGGAGCCGAGATTGCTGATGGCCAGGCCGACGGTCAGGTCTGTATTGTTATTGCCCAGCGAGAGCGGCGAAGTATAGGTGAATGAAATATCGGCGGCGCCGGCCTGGCCGGGCTTGATAACGGTGCCCTGTTGCTCAGGCAAAATCTGCCCGTTGGCGAGGTTGGACTGGATGTATTTGGCGCCAATAGCAGCCGAGAAGTTGTCCGTGAGCTTACGGGTATATGCAGCCGAGATTTCCCACTCGTTGGGTTTGCCATCGCCCAGTGATTGCTGGTTGATATCCACAAACTGGATGTTGCCCAAGGAGAAATAGCGCAGGCTTGCGGCGATCGCCTGGAACTTGTCGATCCGGTAATATCCGGAGAGATAAGCCAGATAAACATCGTTGATACCGAGGTTGCGCATCCAGGGCGTAAAAGTGGCCGATATGGCCGATTTTTTCTCGCTGAAGGCAATCTTAGAGGCGTTGTAGTGCATGCCGTTGGGGTCGGCCGAGGTAGCGATACCTACGTCGCCCATGCCCCCTCCCCTTGCATCGGGCGTGATGCGCAGAAAAGGCACGGCAGATGTCACGGCATTGGCGCAACGCTCGCCGGTGATGGGATTGAGTCCATTTTTGCAAATTGGTCCTGCGACTTGGGCTTGGGATAAAGTGGCGCCAAAAAAAAGCGCAATCAAAGAGAGACGATATTTGAGCATGATGCTTTTAACTAAATGAATCCGTATTGATGTGATACGGCTGCATGGCCGTAGCATTGGCGCCGTTTTTGTCTTTCGGGTTGCCATGCGGCACTTAATTTTCCGTACAAAAATCGTACAAAAATACGCCGACCCAAGCGGATGGACACTTTTTTCAAAAAAATAGGTCTCACTATCGCTCTTTTGGGGTCAAAACGCTTCAGTGAGCCTTGTCCGCGCCGTTTTGCAAATAATCGCGATAAGCCATTCGAATGCCGTCCTCCAGCGAGGTGCGGGCAACCCAGCCCAGCGAAGCGAGGCGGCTTGTATCCATCAACTTGCGCGGCGTGCCGTCGGGCTTGGTCTCGTCCCAGGCGATATCGCCGGCGTAGCCGATGATACCGCTCACCATTACAGCCAGATCTCTGATCGAAATGTCTTTGCCAACGCCTACGTTGATGGGGCCTGGCTCGTCGAAGCGCTCCATCAAAAAGAGGCAGGCGTCGGCCAAATCGTCCACATACAGAAACTCGCGCAGGGGGGTTCCTGTGCCCCACAGCGTCACTTGCGCAGCGCCCTTGACCCGGGCTTCGTGAAACTTCCGGATCAAGGCCGGCAGCACGTGGCTGTTCTCGGGGTGATAATTGTCGTTGGGTCCGTAGAGATTGGTGGGCATGGCGCTGATGAAGTTGCAAGCGTACTGCGCCCGATACGCGTCGCAGAGTTTGATGCCGGCTATCTTGGCGATGGCGTAGGGTTCGTTGGTGGGTTCGAGGGGGCCGACGAGCAGCGCCGACTCGGCCAGGGGCTGGGGCGCGAGTTTGGGATAGATGCAGGAAGAGCCGAGGAAGAGCAACTTTTTTACGCCGTAGCGATATGCCGCATGGATCACGTTGGCCTCGATCATCAGGTTGTCGTACAGGAATTCGGCGCGGTAGCGGTCGTTGGCTAATATGCCGCCCACTTTGGCGGCCGCCAAAAAGACGTATTCGGGCCGCTCGCGCTCAAAAAAAAGTTCAACCTCGGTCTGGCGACGCAGGTCTAATCGCCGCGAATCGGCGACAACCAGGCCCTTGAACCCTTCGCGCTGAAGGCGGCGAAAGATGGCCGAGCCAACCATGCCCTTGTGTCCGGCCACGTAAATCTTGCTGTCTTTGCGCATACCCTATCCGTAGGCTGCCAATTCCTGAATAATGGCAACGAAGTCCTGATTTTCAAAAGGCTTGACCAGGTAGTACTCGCCGCCTGCGTCATATCCGCTCATTTTATCGGCGGCGGCGCCCTTGGCGGTGAGAAAAATGATGTGCGTCGCTTCAAAGCGCGGTTCTTTGCGGATCTTTTCGGCCAATTCATAGCCGTTCATGCCGGGCATCATGACGTCGAGCACCACGATATCGGGCGTCAGGGCCTGCAGTTTTTCCCAGGCTTCTTCGCCGCTTTGGGCGGTGTGCACCCAGTGCCCTTCGCGGTTGAGTAAAAAGGATAGGGCCGTCAGAATATTGGGTTCGTCGTCCACCAACAGGATGCGGGCGTCGCGCTTCATTTCATCGCTCACGGAACAGGACAATTTATTGAATGAGGTCGCCAAATTAGCGCATTCCAGAATAATGTCGCGAGAAAAAACGCAATGTGTTGGACAAAGTGCCAAATTGCTTACTTTTGCAGCGCATGAGCGAAAATCAATTGAACAAAACGGCGGGGTTGACTTTATTGGTCGGCCTTTTTCTTTTGGCGCTCGGTTTCATCCCAGATGGAGCTGTGTTTCTGGGCTTTTCGCTTCGCAAAATGGATATTTTGAGCGAGGTTCGGCCCAGCGGCCTGCAAGCGTTTCGCAAAGATTCGATCGCCCCGCCCCTACCCGATCCCTTGCCTGATCCCGACACAACGCAATTGCCGGACGACAATGCGCAGGACGTCTCGCTGCCGCCCGCGCCCCCTGCCGACCCGGCCATCTACGGCAAATGGATAGAAGATTACACGCCCCGGCAGCAGGGTTTAGGAGATTTCTTCAGTGAGGTGGCTTCTATTCGGACCGGCGGCTACGCCAGAGTGGCTTATTTCGGCGACTCCTTTATCGAGGGCGATATGATGCTCGGCGATATGCGCGATTCGCTGCAAAGAAAATGGGGCGGTAGGGGCGTAGGGTTCGTGCCCATCACCTCTGAGGTGGCCCACTACCGGCGCACCTACGATCAGTTTTTTTCGCGCAATTTGTGGCGCACTTTTTCTATTTTGAAAAAAGAAGCAGATCGGCCCAACGTGGGCGTCAGCGGTTACGCCTATCGACCCGCAACCGGCGCCTATGTGCGCTACGAACGTCGGCCCGTGTTTTTTCAATCGCGCCCATGGGATCGCTTTATTCTTTTCTACGCTTCGCAGGCAGACAACCAAATGCTCTGGAAGGCGGACGACGCTGAACCCGCAACCGTGGTTTTGCCCGCAAGCGGCGGCAACCTGACTCAGTTTGCGGCCGAAAAACCAGGCATGGAGCGCCTCGAACTGCGCTTCGAATCGTCGGAATCCCTGCTGGTTTATGGCGCCTCAATAGAAAGCGGACCAGGGCTGTATATCGACAATTTCGCCATGCGGAGCAACAGCGGCGGACCGCTCACGCTCATCAAACCCGAAATAGCCCGAGATTTCGACGCCATACTCGACTACGATCTGGTAGTGTTGCAGGTCGGCCTGAACGCCGTGACCAACAGCCTGAACAACATCAACTGGTATCGCCGCGAACTCGAAAAAACTTATGCGCATCTGCGCGCTTGTTTTCCAGACAAACCCATTCTGATTGTCAGCGTGGCCGACCGCGGCGGCAGGGTAAACGGAGAGCCGGGCACGATGATCAGCGTGCCGTACATTGTTCAGATGCAACGCGAATTGGCCATGGAACACGGTTTTTTGTTTTTCGATCTGTTCAACGGTATGGGGGGCGAGGGCACGATGAGCGATTTTGCGCAGCGCAAACCTCCGCTCGCCGCGGCCGACATGACCCACCTGTCGCACGAAGGCGGTCGCCTGATTGGCTGCATGATGGCCAACCTTTTTTTGAGAGAGTGGGAAAAATGGCTTTTTGTTCATCAACAATAATCGCACACATCGGTTAAGACTTCGCCATGCTCGGACAAAAAAACTCACTCCTGGGGCTTTGCCTCTTGTTTATCGGAATAGGCCCTTGTCGCTCCCAATACCGGCCGCCGACTGCGCCCGTAACTGAAGAAGATACCGTGGGCTATCGCTTTTTGAATCAGGATCTGAACGCCATAGAGAATGTGGAATATTTGCGTCCTTTTTTCGAAAAACTCTACCATCAGCGCGTCAAAGGCGGGAAGAAACTGCAGGTGGTCCACATCGGCGACTCGCATGTTCTGGGCGATTACTTCACGCGCGAAGTGCGCCGCCGCTTGCAGCGTGAGTTTGGCAACGCTGGTAGGGGCTTGGTTTTTCCTTACAAATTGGCGGCCTCCAACGGGCCGCGCGACTTCATGGTCGAGGCCGCCGGACGATGGCAGGGATCCAATTGCCAGCGCGACCTCAGCCCCGTCACGCGATACGGCATATCGGGCTTCCTCGTACAGACCACTACCCCCAATGGCGCCCTACACTTCCGGCTGCGCGACTCGACCACCAGCGAAGTGCAATTGTTTACCAAGGTCACGGTATTCCATCGAAAAACGGCGGACGACTTCGACTTTCAGATCCTTGACGAGCAGACCCGCCAAGAGGCGCAACTGCTCATCGAGGGCAGCCAGTACCGATCTTATTATTTCGACCGTCCGGTATCTCAGTTTACGCTCAGCGCGCTGCCCGCGCAAGAAGGACAACGCAAGCTGGAGATCGACGGCGTGATTGTCGAAAACGAACTTTCAGGCCTGATTTACCACACGATAGGCGTCAATGGCGCCAAATTTTCGGATTTCGCCCGCTCCGAGCTATTTGTACGCCAACTGTCTGAACTTTCGCCGGATTTGGTGGTGCTTTCGTTCGGCACCAACGAAGCGCAGGGCAAGATGCCGACAGAATACCTCTACCAGCAAATAGACCTGTTGGTCACCCAAATACTCGACGCCTCGCCCGCTTCCTTGATCTTGCTGACTACGCCTGCCGACTCTTACCTGCGGGGCAAAGGCTTCAACCCGAACCTGCCCATTGTGCGCCATGCGATTGTGCGCTACGCGCGCGAAAAGGGATACGCGCTTTGGGATCTGTACGCCATCGGCGGCGGCGAAAAATCAGCCGAAAGCTGGAAAAAATCAGGCCTCATGGCCTCCGACTCGGTGCATTTTTCTAAAATCGGTTACGCCGTCCAAGGCAAATTGTTCTACCAGTCTCTGATTCAGGCATACAACGGTTTTGCAGAACTGCGCGAACAAAACGCCAAGTAAGCGCCCCTGAAAAATCAACAACCCGACCTCGCATGCGCATTCACACCATAGACTTAGGCTTTCTTGGCCACTCGGAGGCCATTGCCGCATTTGTAGTTGAAACCGCCGAAGGGCCTGTGCTGATCGAATGCGGCCCTTACAGCACCTTTCCCGCGCTGCGCGCTGCGCTGCAGACGCTGGGCTACGAGCCGGCGGACATTCGTCGTCTGTTTCTGACGCATATTCACTTCGATCATGCCGGCGCCGCGTGGGCTTTGGCGGAAGCCGGAACGCCGGTATTGACGCATCCCGCAGGCGCTCCGCACCTCGCCGCGCCGGAACGCCTGTACAACTCGGCGCGCAAGATCTACGGCGACGACATGGATCGCTTGTGGGGCGAAATGCGGCCCATCGTACCTGAGCGACTCCACGCGCCGACGCACGGCGAAGAAATCCGGATTGGCGACTGCGTTTTCACGGCCTGGCACACGCCCGGACACGCCAAGCACCACATTGCCTGGCAGGTGCGCGGCGCCGATGGCGCCGACGCGCTGTTCACCGGCGATGTGGCAGGCGTGCGCATTCACGGAGGCCCTCCCGTGCCCCCATGTCCGCCGCCCGACATCGATGTAGAAGCCTGGAAAGACTCCATTGCGCTGATGCGCGGCCTATCGGCGTCCGTGTATTATCTGACCCATTACGGCGCTGTGGATGCGCCCGCCGCCCACCTCGACGCCTTGGAGCGCACGCTCGACGCGCTCGTCGAATGGGTGCGCCCATACGCAGAGCGCGATACGCCGCCAGAGGAAATTTTGCCGCTATTTCGCGCATTTTCTAAGGAATTGTTGCGCGAACAGGGCGTAAACGAAGCCGACATGGCTCGCTACGAAGCCGCCAACCCCTCGTTCATGTCCGTCGCCGGCCTGCTCCGGTATTTCAAAACTCGCCCATAGATAATATGTTCAGAACCCTCCTTTCGATTTTTGGCTCTATCGCCGCATTCGGCGTCTCGCTCGCCGCCCAAAATACTATCAGCATCGCCGAAGCGCGTAACCTGGGCGTAGGCGCCACCGTGACCGTGCGCGGTCGCGTTACCTCCGGCCCTGAATTGGGGCGCATCCGTTATTTTCAGGATGGAACCGCAGGGTTATGCGCCTTCCCAGGCTCAGGTTCGGTCCCGGGGTTCGAGGACGCCGTGAAAGCCGGCGATAGCATTCAGGTAAGCGGCCCGTTGATCTCGTTCAACGGCCTGCTGGAGATCAGCCCCATCACCGACTATCAGGTGCTGGCCGGCGGCTTGCCCATGCCCTCGCCCCGGATCGTTACACTCTCTGAGATCGAAGAGGGCTTGTATCAAAGTGAGTTGGTCAAAGTGGATTGTATCAACCTGCCCGACGGCCAAACGCAGTTCAACATTGCAGGAACCTATCTGATCAAGGATCAAAACGGAACATCCGGACGGATATTCATGCGCAACGGCCATCCCATGCTCGGGACAACCATTCCTCCCGGCGCCTTGCGCATCAGGGCCATCGTGTCGCAGTTCAACGAAAAGCAATTGCTGCTGCGCAGCGTCGCCGACCTCTCGCCGAGCGCCTGTCTGTCGCTCATCAGCCCGCCGCGGCAGTCCAACATTCAGCCCAATGGTTTCAATATTTCCTGGACAGCCAATCAGGAAGTGCAGGCCTGGTTGCGCTACGGGCTATCGCCCGACAACCTGACGGAGGAAATATCCCTGAGCGGCTATCAAGCTACGCATCAGGTATCGTTGAGCGGTCTGAATCCGGGCGAAATTTACTATGTTCAGGCCATATCGGTCAAAAACGCCGATACCATCCGCAGCGCCCCGACGCCCTTTGCCACGGCTTCCTTGTCGTCGGGGCAAATCAAGGTATTTTTTAACTTTCCCATCAACGCCGGCATCGTAGGCGCCAAGCAAGCCGCCGGCACAACGCCTCAGGCGCTGATCGCCGAAATCATCAAGCGCATAGACTCGGCCCAGTACGCCATCGATGTGGCCATGTACAACAATAACCGCACCGACCTGACCAACGCGCTCAAAATGGCGCATTCCCGAGGGGTGCAAGTGCGCTATATTGCCGCCTTCAACGCCTCTAACCCTGCGCTCGACCCGCCGCCCGCATTCCCGGTGATCTACGGCAATGTCCAACAACTCATGCACAACAAATTCGTGGTAATCGACGCCGACCATGCCGATCTGGCATGGGTGCTTAGCGGTTCTACCAACTGGAGCACGTCCAACCTCAATCAGGATCCCAACAATGCCGTCTGGATTCAGGACCAATCCCTGGCCAAGGCCTACCGCATCGAGTTTGAAGAAATGTGGGGGAGCGCCGGAGCGCAACCCAATCCGGCGCTGTCCAGATTCGGTAACGCCAAAAAGGACAACACCCCGCACGATTTCGTGATAGGGGGTGTGCCCACGCAACTGTATTTCTCGCCCTCCGATCGGGTCACGCAGCGCATCGTCGAGACGATCGACCAGACCCAATTTGAGGCCCTCTTTGCCCTGCTTACCTTTACCAAAGACGAGCCTGCGCAAGCGCTTGTAGCGCGCAAACAAGCCGGAGCGTCCGTGCGCGGCATCATGGACAACCCCAACGACCAAGGATCAGAATTCGCCTATCTCAACGCCCAGGGCGTACCGGTGCTGCACCATTCGCTTTCGGGTAGCCTGCACCACAAATATTTGACGACTGATGCGACCGCGCCCTCGGCGCGCGTGCTGACCGGATCGCACAATTGGTCGCAGACCGCCGAATTGTCCAACGACGAGAATACCCTCATCTTTGCCGATCAGCAAATTGCGCTACTCTACAAAGCCGAATTCGAAGCCCGCTGGGCCGAGTTGGGGGGGGTAAGCGCGGGCGAAGCGTACGAAATCAGAGACCTGAACGCCTACCCCAATCCAGCTTTGGATATGCTCTGGGTGAAAAATATGCCCCCAGGGGCGCACTGGCGTTTGTCCGCGAGCGACGGACGGGCGCTGAGCGAAGGAAGCGCCGAGGGCTCACCAGACACCCATCCTATCCGCTTACATGGCCTTTTACCCGGCGTTTATTTTCTCAATGTACGGAGCGAATATGGCGCGCGCACCATTCCATTTCTCAAACTTTAGCGTTCAACAACCCCAAGGCGTATTTCCGGTTGGCTCCGATGCGCTGCTGCTTAGCCGCTGGGCCGATATCGGCGCCGGGCCGCGCATCTTAGACGTCGGCGCGGGCACAGGCATAGTATCCCTCATACTTGCGGAACGCGCCGAGGCGCGCTACGGCCAAGCGTTTGGGGTGACGGGCGTAGAAGTGAACGAAACGGCGGCACACATTGCAAGCCGCAACTTTGAGGCAAGCCCGTGGCGGGCCAATCTCCGCATCGCACATGAAGACATCCGGGACTACGCCTCCCGCCGCGCCGAAGCATTCGATCTCATCGCGAGCAACCCGCCCTTTTTCGACCACCTCACCCGTCCCTCCGACCCCGCTCGCCTACAGGCGCGCTCCACCCACACCCTGACGCAACACCAACTGCTCGAAGCCTCGCTCGCGCTCCTGTCAGAATCCGGCATACTGTGCGTGATCCTGCCCATGCGCGAAGGCAAGCGATTTGCGGAATTGGCGGCCCTGCGCGGATTGTACGCGCGCAGAGAAGCATGCGTTTTTTCGACCCCTGAAAAACCGCCAATACGTTTGTTGTTAGAATTTAGCCGCAATCCTCGCTTTTTTTCGAAAGAAAAAATTTGTCTGTGACTTTTTTGGACAAAAATACCTACCTTCGCGCCCATTTTCGAATAAACCATTTTGACACTGACATGCGCTTGCAAACCGCTGATACCATCCTCATGGTGCGTCCGGCTAACTTTGGTTTCAATCAAGAAACTGCTGCAAATAATGCGTTTCAAAACAGTTCCAACGCCCTCACCCCCGCAGAGATCAAGAAACGCGCCGTAGAAGAGTTCGACGGCTTCGTTCACAAATTGCGCGAAGCAGGCGTCAACGTCTTGGTCGCCCGCGATACCACGCGCCCGGTGCGTCCAGACGCCGTTTTCCCGAACAACTGGGTTACCTTTCATCAGGAGGGAATCATCGCCACCTATCCCATGTTCGCGCCCACACGCCGACGCGAACGCCGACGCGCCATCGTCGAAATGGTACTCAAAAACGGCTTCAAAGCAAGCAAATGCATACGATTGGAGTATCACGAAAAACTCAACCGATTCCTCGAAGGCACCGGAAGCATCGTCTTCGACCATCTCAATAAGCTGGCATACGCCTGCCTAAGCCCCCGCACGGACGCGGGACTGCTCGACGATTTGTGTCGCCAGATCGACTACCAACCCGTAGTATTCAACGCCCTCGACGTCGAAGGACGCGACATCTACCACACCAACGTGATGATGGCCATGGGCGAGACCTTTGTGGTGATCTGCATGGACAGCGTGCCCGACGAGGTCTCGCGCCGGCAACTCCTCGAACGTTTCCAAGAAACCCATAAGACCATTGTGGCCATCACGCATGCGCAAATGAACCGCTTTGCCGGCAACATGCTTCAGGTGCGCAACGCGCAGGGCGAATCTATACTGGCCATGTCCACGCAGGCCTTCAACTCCCTGGACGAGTCCCAGGTCGCCCTGCTCCGCTCCCACACCCGCCTCTTGCACAGCCCGCTTTTTACCATCGAAAAATACGGCGGCGGCAGCGCACGCTGCATGATGGCCGAAATCTTTTTGCCAACCGACGCCACCTAAAAAATCGCTCAGACAAACCACAAAATAACCCGGGGGAAATACGTGGGGACCTCCAGCCCCGCGCCTCGGCAAGAGCGCAGGGAGCGAGACTGCTTTTTTGCAAAAAAAAGCATGGGCAAGAATGCGGCATACAGACTTCGCGCTATATTCCAAACTCTTGCTACCTTTGCCGTCGCTCATTTCTTGGCATTTCAAACAACAAATGCCCCGTAATCGCGCTCATGCTTATGCTTCGTTATCTTTTTCCTTTCGTCTTTGCGCTGCTTGCAGGCGCATCGCCGCTGCTCGCACAAGGCAGCTTTCCGCCATCCGCGCCTTCCGACCCACGCGAAAAGGCGTACGCCCTGACCAACGCTACCATATACAAGGATTACCAAACCCGCATCGAAGGCGCCACCCTGCTCATCCGCAAGGGCAAAATAGAGGCCTGCGGTCAAAAAGTGCTGATCCCCGCCGACGCCGTTCGCATCGACTGCTCCGGCAAGACCATATACCCGGCGTTCATCGACCTGTACGCAGGGGGTGTGGGCCTGGGGAGTGGGAATAGCGCCGGCAGCGCCCCGCAGCAAACGCAGCCGGGGCAGCGCGCAGGCTCCCCCCGCAAAGAAGGCGCCTACATCTGGAATATGGCCCTGCACCCCGAATTCGACGCCGCAGATCAATACCGCCACGACGAAAAAGCCGCCGAAGAGTGGCGCAAATACGGATTTGGACTCCTGCTGACTCACCGCCCCGACGGCATCATGCGCGGGTCCGGCGCTTTGGTCGCCCTCCACGACGGGCGCCCGCACGACAACCTCCTGCGTAGCCGCGCCAGCGCCCATTACTCCTTTCGCAAAGGCGCCAGCCCCGACGCTTATCCCTCCTCCCTCATGGGCTGCATCGCCCTGCTCCGCCAGACCTACTACGATGCCGACTGGTACAAAACCGAAGGCTATAAGCGCGAGCAAAACCTTGGCCTCCAAGCCTGGAACGAACTACAAAACCTGCCCGCTATATTCGAAGCCTCCGACAAACTCGACTTGCTCCGCGTCGGCAGCATTGCCCGCGAGTTCAACACCCGCTACATCCTCAAGACCTCCGGCAACGAGTACCAATGCCTCGACGAAGTCAAAGCCCTCGGCATGCCGCTTATCCTATCGCTCAACTTCCCCGAAAGTTACGACATCCGCAACCCCTACGACGCGCTTCAAGTCAGTCTGGCCGAACTCAAACACTGGGAAATGGCGCCCGCCAATCCGGCCCGCGTGGCAGCAGCCGGCATCCCCTTCGCGCTCACCGCAGCCGATCTCAAGGACAAAAGCAAGTTCATCGAACACCTGCGCAAAGCCATCGAATACGGCCTCAGCGAAACAGACGCGCTCAAGGCGCTCACCTGGCAGCCCGCGCAATTGCTTGGCATCTATCAAACCCCCAATCCCCCCTTCCCCACCGAAGGCGCTACCGGCGTCGGCAGCCTCGAACCCGGCAAATTGGCCAATTTCATCGTTACAACGGGCAACGTCTTCCAAAAAGATGTGAAAATCCTCGAAAACTGGAACCTCGGAACCCCCTACCCCATTGCCGAAGACAAATCGGCGCCAGACCTCTACGGCGACTACCAACTCAGCGTAGGCGCCCAGATCTACACCCTGACCGTCAAAGAAAAAAACAATGCCCCCGACGCCTCCCTGCTGCGCGCCGACAGCACCAAGACGACGGTCACCCTCCAGTACAAAGAGGGCCTGCTCAACCTCTCCTTTCAACCCGATAGCGCCCAAAAAACGCGGATCATGCTCGCCGGAACCGCCTCCGGCGAAGGCCGCTGGAGCGGTAAAGGAACGCTCATCAACGGCGAATGGATCGACTGGTCAGCCCAAAAAATCGCCCCCTACAAAACGCCCGATCCCCAAAAAGAAAAACCGGTAAGCACACCCGAACTGGGCGACGTGATTTATCCTTTTGCGCCCTACGGGCAAAAAACACGCCCCGGCACGCCGGGCGCTTACCTCATCCGAAACGCCACCGTCTGGACCGGCGAACGCGAAGGAATCCTGCAAAACACCGACGTGTTGATCCAAAATGGCAAAATCACCCGCATCGGGCGCAACCTGCCGCTTCCGGATAAGGCCGTGGAGATCGACGGCGCCGGCAAACACCTCGCCGCCGGTATCATCGACGAACACAGCCACATCGCCATCTCGCGCGGCGTTAACGAAGGTACGCAGGAAAGCTCCGCCGAAGTGCGCATCGGCGACGTGATCAACAGCGAAGACGTCAACATCTATCGCCATCTGGCCGGCGGCGTCACCGCCACGCACCTGCTGCACGGATCCGCCAACCCCATCGGCGGCCAGTCGCAACTGATCAAAATGCGCTGGGGCAAAATGCCCGAAGAACTGAAAATGGAAAACTGGACAGGCCAGATCAAATTCGCCCTCGGCGAAAACGTCAAACAAAGCAACTGGGGCGACAACTTCCGCACACGCTACCCGCAAACCCGCATGGGCGTCGAACAAGTCTATGAAGACTACTTCACCCGCGCCCGCGAGTACGGCGCTTTGAAAAAAAGCGGCAAGCCCTACCGCCGCGATATCGAACTCGAAGCCCTGCTCGAAATCCTCGAAGCAAAGCGCTTCATCACCTGCCACTCCTACGTGCAAAGCGAAATCGTCATGCTCATGCGCGTGGCGGAGCGCTTCGGGTTCCGCATCAACACCTTCACACATATACTCGAGGGCTACAAAGTGGCCGACATCATGGCCAAGCACGGCGCAGGCGGAAGTACCTTCAGCGACTGGTGGGCCTACAAATTCGAGGTCTATCAGGCCATCCCCCACAACGCCAAAATGATGGCAGACCAAGGCGTGGTCGTGGCCGTCAACTCCGACGACGCCGAAATGGCGCGCCGCCTCAATCAGGAAGCGGCCAAGGCCGTCATGTACGGCGGCATGAGCGAAGAAGAAGCCTGGAAAACCGTAACCCTGAACCCCGCCAAGCTCCTGCGGGTGGACGACCGCATCGGCAGCGTCAAGGTCGGCAAAGACGCCGACCTCGCCCTCTGGAACGACCGCCCGCTCTCCATCTACGCCCGCGTCGAAAAAACCTGGGTGGACGGATACCTCTATTACGACGCAGAGCGCGACCGCCAGACGCGCCGGGAGATACAAGCCGAACGCGCCCGCATCATCCAGAAAATGCTCGAACAAGGCAAAGGCCAGCCCGGCAACAACCGACCCGCCGGTCCGCGCCACGAATACCACTGCGACCACCTCGACGACGAGGGCAACGAAGAAAGAGACTAAGCCGGCCAAGGGCGAAAGATCCCAGACGCGCCCTCAACCATCCGAATCAAAACCTCGCAAACGATTTCTGTTCATCCGCAATCAACGCGCCCAACATGCAAAAGCACCTATTTCTTGCTATTCTTAGCCTCATCGCTTTTTCCTGCAAAAACGACCCCAGAACAGCAAACACGCCACAAGAAACCCAGGAAGAACGACCTTTCGACCTGAATAATATCGGCGCATTGGCCATCAATCCAAATTATTTTCCGGGCGCCGACTCCGTGGTGTGTATCGCGCTGCACAATCAGGACGATCTGGAGCGTTACATCTCTATACCCATGTTGGAAGATGGCACGCCAACCCTGAAAGTGGACTGGAATAAAGAATACGTCGTCGTGCTGGTACATCCTTACGTGAACAACCGCACTACCGTGCGCGTCGGCCGCTCCTACGCCTCAGGCAATGTCGGCGTGGTGGACGTAGAAGTCATCTCGGGCGATCAACTCAACTATTCCATCCGACCTGCATCGGCCTACACCGCTCCGCGCGACCCCCAAATCAAATTCCTTGATTTCCGACGCATGAACCAAACGCTGACCAAACTGTCCTTACAATAATCAATATCCGGTAAGATCACATCGGGCCAACACAAAATCGTTTTGACATGAAAAAAACACTGCTCTCCGGTATTCTAAGCCTGCTCATCGGCGTCTTTGCCTATGCCCAAATCCCGCACATTTGCGGCATGAGCGCAGAAGACCAATGGGACAATATCCCCCGCCTGCTGTCCAATCTGGAGTCTGTCGCCAACGGACAGGTAGCCGTCGATCGCAACAACTTTCAGTACATCCCCATCCACTTCCATCTGGTGGGCGACAACGACGGAAACGGCCGCGCTCGCGAACGCGCCGTGTTGGATCAACTCTGCCGCCTCAACCAACAATACGAGCCGGTGGGCTTCCGGTTTTACCTCAGCCCCCATCCGCAACACGGCCTTTTCAACAAAAGTATCAACAACAACAACGTTTACGCTAACCAGAGCAACGCCTTCCTGATGCAGTTGCGGCGCCATCCCAACGCCATCGACGTCTTTGTGGTCAACGAAGCCGCCAGCAGCAACAACCAACCCGGCGTTGCGCTGGCATACTACAACATCCCGCAAGACTGGATCGTTACGCGCCGCGACCAACTCAGCGCCGCCGCCTCCAACAGCACCATCGCACACGAAGTAGGCCACTTCTTCAGCCTCAACCATACTTTCTTCGGTTGGGAAAGCGGCGCATTCCAGCCCGGATCTCCCGGCTGGCCCAAAGCGCCGACCATATCCCCAGGCGGCGTGCCCACCGAACGCGCCAACGGAAGCAACTGCACCACTGCCGGCGACTACATCTGCGATACGCCGCCCGACTATGGCTTCGGATACCTGCAATCCGGCTGCGCCAATTACAACGGCGGCGCGCAGGACCCGCTGGGCGTACCGGTTGACCCGCAAGAGAATAACTTCATGAGTTACTTTTTCAATTGCAGCAACTACGAGTTTACGCCCAATCAGATCTCGGTCATGCAAGCCGACCGCGCCAAACCGGCGCGCAACTACCTCAACAACAACTTCTCGCCACCGGCGGAAAGCATCACCACGCCCGCCAACCTCTTGATCAGCCCCATCGGAGGAGACACGACCGCATTCTTCAACGAGGTGACTCTCAATTGGAACGAGGTTCCCGGCGCCGAATACTATTTGGTAGAAGTGGACATTGTGGCGACTTTCTCGTCCGGCTTCCTGCAGACCTTCGTCACAAGCGGAACCACCGTCACCGTCAACGACCTGCAGAGCAACCGCCTACATCACTGGCGCGTCAGACCCTTCAACGCTTACGCTACCTGCGCGGTATTTAGACAAAGCACCTTCCGCACCTCGACGCTATCTGATACAAGCGAGCCATCCGGACTCAAAGACTGGACGGTATTCCCCAACCCCACGACTGACCAATCTGCCGCCCAAATCGTAGTGCGCGCCGCCAACGCTTTCGACGCACGCCTGACCTTGCGCGACCTGGCCGGACGCACGCTCCACACAGAGACGCTCGCCATTCGGACAGGCGAAACCCGGCACAACTTTGATACCCGCAATCTGCCCAACGGCCTGTACATCCTGTCACTGGAAAATGCGCAGGGGGCAAGCGTACAAAAACTGGCGATCAACCGTTAAAAAGCGCCGAAACCTATGCTAACGCAGGCAAAAACCATGCTGGCTGCGGCTGCCGCTTTCGGAGCGGCAGCCGTGGCGGTGGGCGCTTTCGGCGCGCACGGCCTCAAGCCCCTCCTGTCCGACTACCAAACCGATATATTCGAAAAAGGAGTGCAGTACCAGTTTTACCACAGCCTGGCCCTCCTGGGCGTCGGCCTGCTGTCGCAACGCCAAAATTCAGCCGCCAACATTTGGGCGGCGCGCCTCTTTGTGTTGGGCATGCTGTTTTTTTCCGGTTCGCTTTATCTGCTGGCCTGCCGCGATATCCTGCCCTTCCCGACGGGGTGGGCGGGGCCGATCACGCCGATAGGCGGCCTCTGTTTCATAGCAGGCTGGCTGCTGTTGCTGCGCAGCGCCCTGCGCATGCGCGTGGGTTGAGCAAGCGCTTTTCTGCCCCCAAAACAATCGGCGCTGCGGACTTAAGGCTGCGAATCAGGCCCAACACGCCTGAAGCGAAAACAACCCACGCCGCACCTCGAGGCCTCGCTCACACCTTTTTCTGAAAATGAAAGCCGAGCACGAAATACCCGTGCCGAAAGTAAAACCGGTGGGCAGGAGCGTTGTGGACATAGGCGTTGAGTTCGACGGTCTCACAGCCCTGCTCCCTCGCCCACTCTTCTACGTAGGCCAACAGCGCAGCCCCTATCCCGTCAGACCGATGGCGCGCATCCACGACCACGTTGTCAATCTCCAACTGCCGACCCGAATAGAAGCGGGTGGTGAGCCAACCGCTGGACACAGCGACCACGCGGCCATCCCCCGTCAAAGCCCCAAAACAACGGTACGTACTCGCGCCAAACATCTCGTCCAGACAAGCGCGTAGGTATTCGGGCGATTTGTCGGGATTGAGCTGCTGCGCCATTGCGGCGATCTGATCCGCAAAAGAAGCGTCCAAGCGCTCAAATCTTAGGGAAGACAACACTGCAGAGCCTGTCAAATGCGAATGGTTTTGGGCGCTTTACCATCCTTGTGCCGGCGTTCTTCCTCTTGTCGGATCCGCTCCTCGGGCAGTAATTCGGGCGCTTTGCCGCCGTCGTCGCGAAGCATACCCTCGCCGTCGAACAGACGCAGATCTTTCAGCGGACTGAGATCGAACAGGCGTTCAAACTCCGCGCCCCAATCGCCTTCGCTGTCGAAGAAAAAATCCATCCGGGGCATGCGGAACTCGCTCAGGTCAAAACTGTCCATATCTAAACGCAGCAGGGTATCGAATCTGAGACTCAGGCCGTCCAGCCCTTCGATCCTGGGGAACGGAACGGCAAAATCTTTCATTTGCGACTCCATCTCCTTCAACATGCGCTGCAATACGTCTTTGTCGCCGCCCGACTTTGGATGGGTTTGGGCCTCGCACGACATACCAAAGCCTGACAAAAATACAAATGCGATCCACAAAAAAACATTGTTTTTCATAAAAAAAGCCATGTTTAACGGCCGCTTTTCATCCTTTTTGCGGCTTCACATAACGTCGTCGGGCGCGGTTTTAGTGTAGCGCAGGGGCGAAAAGAGCGGGGCGGGAGCATCGCTTAGACCCTTGGTTTGCGCCTCAATTGCCCGCATCGACGCGATCTCATCCTTTTCTTTTGTGAAAAAAGCCTATATTTGCGCTCCTGATTTAATCCCAACCCCGTTTCCCGGCATTTTCCTCTGAAAAGAATCGCAGGCCTACCCCAAGAAAGCCTCCGAGACTTACAGATTTTCAGCTTTTTCGAAAAAAAACCAAACCGCAACCATGAACGTTTTGCGCCTTTTCACGCTGCCGGGCCTCACAGCCTGCTTTTTTTTCGCCAATATTTGCTTTTCGCCGTACGCCGCTTCACACCTTTGCGCACAGACCGGCCCCGTCGAAATATGCAATAACGGCATCGACGACGACGGCGACGGATTGATCGATTGTTTCGACCCTGACTGCACCTGTACCGGACAATGCGACGATTTTTACTACACCACCTGCAACGCCGACTGCGCCTTTCTGCCGCCCTGCGGTCAAATATCGCTGGGTATCCAGTGGGAATCTGAAGCGGAGACGGGCACCTACTCCAGCCTTGTGGCGGGCGACCTGGACGGCGACGGCATTCCGGAGGTGGTGGCTTACCGCTGCGAGTCCAACCGCCTGTTTATCCTCGACGGACAGACCGGCGCCATCAAAGTAGCGATCACGACGCCCACTATACTGCCGGGCGGCACCACGCCGGCCATTGCCGACTTAGACAACGACGGATTCGGCGAGATTGTCATCGTCGGCAACGATCGCCGCCTGCGCTGTTACAGCCATACCGGACAATTGAAGTGGTTCAGCTTTCTGTTGGTGGGCTACGACCAGCGATACCGTTGTTCGTCGCCCTCTATTGCCGATCTGGATCAAAATGGACTGCCCGAAATCATCATCGGCAACCAGGTATTCAACGGCCAAAATGGCCAACTGATCGCCAGCGGCGGCGCGGCCGGATCGGCGGGCGAACACCCGCTGCGCAACCTGACGGGATTCTCCTTCAACGCCTCTGTGCCCATGGACGTGCTGCCCGACGGATTCTGCAATAACTGTCAGGGTCTCGAGATTGTGGCCGGCAACCGGGTGTACGCCGTCAATTTGGCTACTTTTCAGGTACAAACCATAGTTAGCGCGCCCGCAGGCTACTCAGACGGCTACACCAGCATTGCAGATTTTGACGGCGACGGCGACTTAGACGCTATCGTTCAGGGACAAAAAAACGGCCAGAATACCATCTACGTATGGGACTTGCAGACCCCTGCGGTGCTGCGCGAGTTCGCCCTGAACAACAACTGGCCCGAGGGCGCCTCCCGCGCTAACATAGCCGACTTGGACGGCGACGGGCGTCCGGACGTCAGCTTCGTGAGCTATCCGGAGTTGTACGCTCTGGACAATGATTTCAACCTCATGTGGACACGCGACGTGTTTGACGCCTCGGCAGTGACCTGCTCCAGCGTGTTCGACTTCTGCGGCGACGGCTCCAGCGAGGTGGTTTACCGCGGACAGCAGTATCTGCAGATCCTCGACGGCGCAACGGGCGCCGTCATCTGGCAGGACGATTGCCTGTCGGCTACCCATATCGAGTATCCGCTCATCCTCGACGTGGACGGCGACGGCCAAACAGAAATCGTCGTGCAGTGCGGATATACCGACGCCATACAAGGCCGGGTGATTGCCTATGAGGCTGTGGGCGCGCCCGGCATCTCCTCGCGCCGCGTGTGGAACCAACACGGATACCACAATACCAATATCAACGACGACCTTAGCGTGCCTCGCATTATGCAGGTTCCGCACATCATCGGCGACAAGGTCAAAATGAACGCATTTCTCAATCAATATTTCAACCCGTCATTCCCTGCCTCGGATGCCTCCGCAGAGCCGATCGACCTGGTTTGTATCGGCGATAGCCTGGAATTGCGCTTGCGCGTGTGCAATCTGGGCGCCATCATTTTGCCGCCCCAAACGCCTGTTGCCGCTTATGCAGGCAACCCAAGGCTTAATGCCGCGCTGAGCGTAGGGGGGCAGACCTTGGGCGTGGGTCTGCTGCCGGATAGTTGCGCCGTGCTGACCCTGCGCATCCCGCGCGTGGCCAACGACAGCATCTACATCGCCCTCAACGACGACCTCTCGCAGCCTACGCCCTACGATGTGGCTGCTGTCTTCCCGGTAACGACCATCGGCGAGTGCGATTTTGATAACAATTTCGCCGCCTTTTTTTTCCCCTACGATCCGGACATCCCCGACCTAGGGCCGGATCAGATCTTGTGCCAAAGCGCAGAACTGACCTTGTTTGCCGGCGAGCAGGATCTGATCGGGTATCAGTGGAGTACGGGCGACACCGGAGCCTCGATTGACGGCGTCAAGGCGCCCGCACAGATATGGGTCAGCGCTACCGACATTTGCGGGATTGTACGGTCGGATACGCTCAACCTGAGCCTCGACCCCAGCACTGTGGCCAATCTGGGGCCGGACGTCGCCGTATGCGCAGGCGACAGCGTAACGCTCTCGCTACCCGGCTTCGACACGTATCAATGGTCGGCCAACTACGTGGCGCCCGGCTGCGGCGCCTGCCCGGAAGTGAGCTTCGTCCCGGCGGCGAGCGGCCTCCTCACGGTCTATGTCGAATTGGACAACGGCTGTTATAGCGCAGATACGATCCAGATAAGCGTGCGGCCGGTCTATGATTACAACATCGACACATCCCTGTGCCTGGGCTATGTGCTGGACTGGTTTGGCGCTCCGATTTTACCCGGCGAAACTCGGGTGTTCGCATTACAGACTTTCCAGGGCTGCGACTCGATGGTGACAGTCAGGGTCATGGCCCGCGATACCTTCTCCACGTCGGAGGCCCGCATCATCTGCCACAACGAAACCAGTTCTGTATTCGGACAGCCGGTCAGCGTAGGCGGAATTTACCGGCAGACCTTTGCCGCCCTGAACGGCTGCGACTCTACGCACACGATCCAACTCACGGTGCGCCCGCCCCTAAGCGTCGCGCTCGAAACCGATCCCAGTTGCGGCGACGAAAATACAGGAGTCGCGACAGCGCAGGTCTCTGGCGCCTCGCCGCCCTTTGTGTATCAGTGGCAGCCGCCCCTTTCCGATCAGCCCCAGTTGAGCGGCCTGCCCCCCGGAACCTACACCCTGACGGTGCGCGACGCCGTCGGATGCACCGAACAGGCCTCCGCCGTCGTGACAGCCTACCCGCCCATCGCATTTGATCTGGAGGTAGTCGATGCGCGTTGTTTTGGAGAAAAAACAGGCGTCATACGCCTCAAAAGCCAGGATCCCAACCTGTTGTATAATCTAAATGGCTCGGTATTTGGCCCGACTGCGCAATTTGATAGTCTCTTCGCCGGGATGTACATCGTAGGCGCTCAAGACGAATACGGCTGCGAGGTGGTACGGACGGCTACGGTCGCCGAGCCGCCCCAGGTGCTCGTCGTACTGCCCGACGACGCTACTTTGCGCTTCGGCGAAGCGTTCGTAATTGCGGGTCAAATAGGCGGAGGCTCCGACCTGACTTACACGTGGACGCCCCCAATCTTCCTAAGTTGTGCGGATTGCCCCAATCCTTTGGCCCGGCCGACTGAGACAGTGACCTATACGCTCGTGGTGCGCGACGCGTTCAACTGTGCCGCCGAAGACCAAATCACGCTCAGCGTCAACCCCAAGGCTGACTATTACGTGCCCAACATCGTTTCGCCCAACGCCAATACCGACCTTAACGCCTTGCTGACGCCCAACTTCGGCCCTGCCGTGGATCGCGTGCGCCTCTTCCAGATATACGACCGCTGGGGCGGACTGATGCACGAAGCGCGAATGCGCGCGCCGGGAGACGCCGCCCTGTCTTGGGACCCGCAAAGGGCGGCTGTAGGCGTCTATGTATGGCTGCTGGAATTGGAACTATTCGACGGCGGATTGCTGAGGCTCACAGGCGATGTGACCGTGGTGCGCTGAGGACGCCGCG
Source organism: Saprospiraceae bacterium (assembly GCA_046296435.1). Classification (GTDB taxonomy): domain Bacteria; phylum Bacteroidota; class Bacteroidia; order Chitinophagales; family Saprospiraceae; genus M3007. Next base: position 45,230 of record JBKBLI010000018.1, read on the forward strand.
CGAACCGGGGAGTCTCTCAACACAGCGGCCGCTGCGATAACAGATCGCAGCGGCCGCCATTATGTTGCAGATAGCGAGGGGCTTCTACCGGATTGCGCGCGTGCCCGGGCCTCTGTAATTCCGAATCCGTTTCGCTCCCTCATCCCGCTCCCGCGCCGTCGCATGAGCGCGCTATATCAGCTCAGGCTTCTTGGAGCACTTTGGCTACCAAATCGGCAGCTTCCTGAAACTCTACCGCGCCCATTACCTTGAGGCCCGACTCGTCGATGATTTTTTTGGCGATATCGGCATTTGTGCCTTGAAGGCGCACAATGACCGGGACGGGGATATCTCCGATCTTGCGATAGGCGTCCACCACGCCTTGAGCAACGCGGTCGCAGCGCACGATGCCGCCAAAGATGTTGATCAGGATGGCTTTCACGTTGGCATCGCGCAGGATGAAGCGCATGGCGTTTTCGACGCGCTCGGCGTCGGCGGTGCCGCCTACGTCCAGGAAGTTGGCTGGAGCGCCTCCAGACAGTTTGATCAGGTCCATGGTAGCCATAGCCAGACCGGCGCCGTTGACCATGCAACCGACATTGCCGTCGAGTTTGACGTAGTTGAGGTCATACTGCTGCGCTTCTACGTCGGCGGGATCTTCCTCGTCGGTATCGCGCAGTGCGGCAAGGTCGGGGTGGCGGAACAGTGCATTGTCGTCGAGCGTCACCTTAGCGTCCACTGCGATGATGCGGTCGTCGCTGGTCTTGAGGCAGGGATTGATCTCGAAGAGGCTGGCGTCGCTACCCACAAAAGCGGCGTAGAGTTTCTGGACGAAGGCGACCATCTGCTTGAAGGCCTGGCCGCTCAGACCGAGATTGAACGCTATTTTTTGAGCCTGAAATGGGCGCAGGCCAAGTAGCGGATCGACCGCTTCCTTAAATACGCGATCGGGTGTCTCTTCAGCTACTTTTTCGATATCCATACCGCCGTCGGGCGAATAAACGATGACGTTGCTGTTGCTTCCGCGATCGGTGAGTACCGAAATGTAAAACTCCTTGGGTTCGCTCGCGCCGGGATAGAACACATCCTGAGCCACCAGCACTTTGCGCACCAACTTACCCTCGGGGGGCGTTTGAGGCGTCACTAAGCGCATGCCGATCATTTGTCCGGCCAATTCGCCTGCCTGCTCGGGGCTTTTAGCCAGTTTGACGCCGCCGCCTTTGCCGCGACCGCCCGCATGCACTTGCGCTTTGACCACGCACCAGCCTGAGTCGTACAGTTCTTTGATTTTTTGGGCGGCGGCTACGGCCTCTTCGGCGCTGTATGCCACAATGCCTTCCTGAATACTGACACCGTAGGATTTGAGGAGTTCCTTACCCTGATACTCGTGGAGATTCATTGTTTGCGTTGACTTATTACCGTTTTAAAAATGCAAAAATAAGCGCTTCGATACTGTCGGCTCCAAAAATTGGTTTTTCTCGAAAAAACTTAAACTGACGCGCTTTTTTTCGAGCGAAAATCGCCACAGAGTTGATCTGCGCCAAGGGCGCCGCAAGCCGTTCATACAGATAAAACGCGGCGCCTAAGCCCGAGCGATTTGATGGGCGTTCTACCATTCGGGCCGCTTCATTCTGCTCTTCAGAAAAAACGGAATGGACGCGGGCAAACCCCGCTCCCTGCCACCGCCCCTTTCCCTGCTCCCTTACCCAAACCCACGCCGACCTCACGGCAAAGCCAGGCGCGGCCATCGACGAGATCGGCCGTCGGCGGCAGGGGCTTATGATTTATCTTGCCGCAACCCCGCCAGATCAAAGCGCCGGATGATATTCCGGATCTTGTTGCCCCACTCCGGATCGGCCGAGAAGCCGGGTTCTTTGCGGGCCTTGTTGGCCATCAGAGCCGTAATAAAGCACTCGCTGTCGCCGCGGCATTTCAAAGCGTCGTGAAACCATCTTCGCTCCTGCAAAAAGGCCTCAAGCCCCAGCACCGCCTCGTACGTGCTGTCATAGCGCCGAAAGGGCGTATCTTCGCCTTCATGCCACATGACGTAAACCGGCCCGGCAAAGGGTTTGCGCCCTTTGATTCCAAAGGGATTTTTACTCTCCGCAAAAAGAAAACTGGTCAACCCCGCCGACTCGAGAATGGCCATGCCCACAACGGCCTCGGCCGGCAAGCCTTTTTCACGCTCGACGCGCATGGCAGCTTGTACAAAGTCGGACACTACTTCCGGGGTAGCGCCGTATGTGGTTGAAATATTGGCGACGATATTTTTTTGGCGGGCGCTGAGCGCCGCCTGGGCATGAACGGCAAGGTGGCCGCACAGAAGGAACAAAGTCAAAAGCGATCGAATCATGGATATTTATTTTGGTATGAAGTGAAATACTCAGGTTTTGATTTAGCGCTGCGCCAGATCGTGACGACTTTTTTTTAAAAAAACTCAAGGGTTTTTTCTTGATCAGAAAAAAGCGCCATTCACGATGCGGAATTATTTTTGCGCGCATTGGTCCGCATCGCCCGCCCGAGCAAAAGGCGCTCTGCAACATGGTTTACTTTTTTAAAAAAACGCCCCTCGCAACGCCGCCGCCGCGCAACAACCCCAACGCGACGTAAACCCCGGGCGCCAAGCCCTCCAGCGAAACGCGGCCAATCGCCGGTCCCATTTCGCGCCGCAATTCCCGACCATCCGAAGCAAAGATATACAGCGCTGCCAACTCCTCTGAATGTGAAAAAAACGCCCACGCGTCAGCCGGATTGGGCGAGATCTGCAGCGCCGCCGGAGTCTCGCGCACCGCTTCATGGCCGGACACCGTGGCCGGCCCTTTGGCAATCGCATACTGCCCGGGTTTTATATGTAATATACGCAGCAAGCCCCATCGGTCACTGTTGTTACCCAGGGCGTTGCGCATATAGTTGGGATGCGGCTGCCACAGGTGACCCGGCCCGGGCCGGTACAATAGTACAATACTATCCTCGGAAGGACCCGTGAGAGCAAATAAGTCGGCGTCCAACTGGTCCGCTTTGCCGCGCCCGTCATAAAAGATGGTAGCCGTAGCGTTCCAGTCTTCAGGGATATCGCCGTCCACCGTCCAGTAACGGTTACTCAGTCGATACAACGGCGACACGGCGCCTGCGCCGGTATCGGGCATGACGAAATGATGCTCCACGCGCAAGAACGCGGGCGGAGAGGGTTGGGGCAGGTTGAGATCCCATTTGGCGGGCGCAAAAGACTGCGCGCCGACCAGTCCTGTGAGCGTGCGTTCGCGTTCGGCGCGGGCCAGGGTGAGGGTCTGGCGGGTATTGATCCAGATGTGGCGAGGGATATCGGGCAGCAACACATCGGCTGAGTCGCGCAGGCCGCTCGCCAACGTCCGGCGATACAAGCGCTCGCCGTCGGGCATCACGAAGCAGAGTTCGAGCGGCGCCCGATCGAAGTAAGCGGGAGCTCCACGCAGTTTTTGCTTTAGATAGACCCGCAGAGGCCAGGCCTGGCCGTTCCAATCGCCTATCGACGCCGAATCTATCGAAAAATGGGGGAAACCGGGCCCAAAAACCCAGTTTTCGAAAAAGGGGTGCAGATCGTATCCCGTAGCCGCCTCCAGCTTATCGCGAAAATCGGCGCTGCTCCAATGGGCAAAAGCGGTCTGGGCCAAGGCTTCGCGGACGCCTACGCGAAACAGACTATCGCCCAGATAGACCCTCAGGTTGTGCGCCGCCACAGCCCCCTTGTTATAGGCATGCGCCCCATAGGTGAGCGCGTGCGGCAGCCCCGACAAAGCCCGGTAGCCGCCTTCGTTGACGTGGGCGTTTTGGAGTACATTCAGGAAATTGTCGCGCACGGCAGAGCGATAGGCCTCAGGGCCATAGACGCATTCGGCAAAAAGATGTTCGCAATAAACGGCCCAACCCTCGTTGAGCCACATGTCGCCGGCATCGGCGCAGGTCGCCAGATCGCCCCACCAGTGATGGCTCAACTCGTGTGCCCAAAGGCTTTCGAAATCCTTTGTCCCGTTGACGGCGGCGCGCATGATGGCCACGTTGGTTGCATGCTCCATAGCCCCCGACCCAAAGGGAACCAGCGCAAATCCGATGCGCGGCCACTGATAAGGCCCAAACCACGCCTCGTAGCAGTCGAGCGCGGCGCCCAGATTAGCAAAGGTAACGCTCACGTTAGCCGTATCGCTGGGCGCGGCGGCGATCACCGCGCTCACCCCCTGCGGCAGCATACGCTCCCAACTGACGTACGGGCCGGCTGCAAAACCGGCCAAATACGACGGAATAGACTCCTCTAAACGCCAGTGGCGGGTCCGAAGTCCGTTTTCGAGTGTTTCGCCGAGCAGGATGCCATTGCAGAAACTGAGCCGACCCTCAGGCGTCGTCACATAAAAATCAAAGGCGCAGCGCTCCACAAAGTTGTCAAAACAGGGGAACCACGCCCGTCCGAAACTGTGCGGATCAGCCTGAAACCCTACGCCGAGGTTGAACTGATACCCGCTTTGGTGATAGACGCCGCCCCAGCCGCTGGGATCAATGAGGGGCGTGCCGCCATACCGCACCCAGACCTCGGCTTCCTCGCCCGGCGACAAAGCGCCCTGCGGGAACCAAATCGTCAAAGCGGCGCCCGCATGCTCAAATTCTGCGCTCACGACTCCTACCCGCGCCTCTTGCGCTTGCAAACCCTCCAAATCCAAGCGAATGCGATCCTGACCCGCTTCGACAGCGCGGATCCTCAGGGTCGCTTCGGCGGCTATGGCAGGGGGCTGGGTGAGATCCAGACGGATTTCAGTATGCCAAATGTCTATCGAATCGCTGCGTAAATCGCCGTCTTTTTTTTCGAAAAAAAGATGCGACCGGCGCGAGCATTCAACCGCATGAGCGCCGGCCGAAGGCTGAGCGGCCAAAGGCCATGCGGCTGCAACAAATGCCGACCAAAGAAGTACAAAACGCGCCATGAATACCAATTTTCAGGCAAAGGTAATGCGCTGTTAACAGTCTTTTGCTATTTGACGCCAAAAATATGCGGCCCCGATGCCGGCGCGCGCTGTTTGGCGCAAAATATCTCCCCGTGCGCGGCGTAGAACCTGCACACGCGGATTTTTATCAAAAAAAAACGGCGGGAACTCTGGTACAGAGTTTCCGCCGCGCAAGCAAGGGTAGGCTTAAAAATGGCATCAGGCCGGGTAGATACAGGCTTGTTTAGTCCCTTGGCGCAGGGACGACCTACGTTTCGATCACATAGGTTTTGATGACGAACCAATCGAGCAATCGGGTTTGCATTTCGTTGGTGTCAAAATCTTCCATCACCTCAATGTGGCGACCTACCAGATACAGATCGTGGCGGGCCGTATCGGGTTCGGCGAGGGAGACCCGAAAGTATTTATTCTGCACCAGATTGTCAAAATATAGATCGCGAAGGTCGCGCCACATGGGTACGTTTTCGCGGTGATATTCCTCGTGTATGGTGTAAGTATTGTCCGGCGCAGTGGTGATCACGTTACAGCGATTGCCAAAAAAATCTTTTGTGCCGTTGCTTTCTAAACGGTTGGCCTCGGCCCAACTGATGGACTGGGCTTTGGGCTGGTCGTCGCCGCTGTAAAACAACCGGGTGAGGTCTTCGGGCGAAAACGCTTCGCCAACTTCTGCGACGCCGAGGATAAACACCTCCAATTCCGCATCGGTTTCGCTCATATAGAGCAAAGACTCTACAGTCTCCTGAAAGAACTCCAGGAGTTCTTCTGGGGTCATAGATACAAGTTCAAATGCCATTGTGTTGATTTTAGAATACAAAGGTAGCGGCATTCCGAACCATGCAGATTAAGCGAGCAATAAGTTTGGGTTAAATTAAAAAAGGTATTTGCCGTCAGCCTACTCTCGCTTTTTTCACGCAAAAGCGCAGAAATGCTTTTTTCTAAAAAACATGGGCATAGAGGGTGCGTATATGCGCGACGCGGCGTCAGCCATCAGGTATTGAATTTGCGCAATTGCCGCAGCGTAGCTTCAAAGTCTTTGGGCGGCGGAGCCACAAACGTGATCCGCTCTCCACTGCGTGGATGGTCAATCCGAAGGCGATAGGCATGCAGGGCGCTGCGGTTGAGCAGGGGGCGCTCCTCCTCCGTATGCTTACCGAGCTTGTAGGTCTTGCCTTTGATCTCAGAAAGATAGAGGGCTTCCCGACGTCCGTACAACGCATCGGTAGCCAACGGGTAGCCTATGCTTTGAAAATGGACGCGGATCTGGTGCGTGCGCCCGGTCTTGAGCAGGGCTTCGACCAGCGTAAAGGCGCCAAGACGCTCCAATACCCGATAAAAGGTAAGCGAGGGCTTACCGCGATTGGTAATGCACATTTTGCCGGGTATCGACGCGTGCTCTCCGATGGGCTTGTTGATCTCTCCCTCGTCGTGATGCACGATTCCGTCCACCAGGGCGAGGTAAAACTTGTCGGCGCTGTGGCGCTCAAACTGAATGGATAAATCCCGGTGGGTCGCTTCGTTGCGCGCAAAACAGATCACCCCGCTGGTCTCTCTATCCAGTCGGTGCACCGTCAGCACGGGGCCGAACTTGCGCTCCAACTGATCGCGCAGGTTGTCCGAGGCTCCGGAGCGCCCCGGAATGCTGAGCAAACCGGACGGCTTGGAGACGACCAACAGGTCTTCATCTTCGTGTAAAAGTTCGTATTTCAATCCCTTTTTCGCTGTATGTGCTACTTGAGCGGGCGCAAATATACGGCAATTAGCCGTAAGCGCGGAGCGCTTTCAGTCGAAAGCCCACGGACGGAGGGCGTGGGATGGGAGGCGCAGTCGTTCCCTCGTGCCTATTCTGCCCCCCTTTTTCC
>JBKBLI010000019.1:0-331 GCA_046296435.1 Saprospiraceae bacterium
TGGGAGGATCGCTCTTTGCTTCAGGAAAAAGATACTCAGGACGCCATACGCGAGGTGATCGGGCAACTCGACCAAGGACGCCTGCGCGTAGCCGAACTCGCCGACGGCGCCTGGGTCACCCACGAATGGATCAAAAAAGCGGTAATCCTGTACTTCCCCATCCAGCAGATGCAGACCATTGAAGTCGGGCCTTTTGAATACCACGACAAAATTCCGCTCAAGCGCGATTATGCGACCCAAGGGGTGCGTGTCGTACCGCATGCCGTGGCGCGTTACGGGGCATTTATTGAGTCAGGCGCCATCCTGATGCCCTCTTACGGCAATAGAGGGG
>JBKBLI010000019.1:341-8438 GCA_046296435.1 Saprospiraceae bacterium
GCGCAGATCGGACGCAACGTACATTTGGCCGGGGGCGTGGGGATTGGCGGCGTCCTGGAGCCGCCGCAGGCCACGCCCACCATCATCGAAGACGAGTGTTTCGTCGGGTCGCGCTGCATCGTGGTGGAAGGCGTGCGCGTAGAGCGCGAGGCCGTGCTGGGCGCCAATGTCGTGCTGACACAAAGCACGCACATCATCGACGTGACCGGCTCCGAACCTGTTACCTACAAAGGGCGCGTACCCGCGCGTTCGGTCGTGATCCCGGGTTCGTACACGCGCCGCTATCCGGCCGGCGACTACCAGGTGGCTTGCGCCCTGATCATCGGGCGGCGCAGCGAAAGTACTGACAAAAAAGTTTCGCTCAACGACGCGCTCAGGGAGTACGGCGTAGCGGTGTAAGCCCCGCAGGGCCGCGAAGAATGGCTTCCTGACTTAGAAACGACGGGGTCGGGAGCGCCGGGGCAAGGGCTGGACATGTTCGCGTCCTCTGCCCGCTCCCTTTTTCCGAAAAAAAAACGGGCATGGGCAACCGACTGGGGCGGCGACTGCCCGCAGTCCGATCAGGTCACTTTGGCCCTGGCGATGAGCCGCGAGAAGAGACGGGGGAAAAAGCGCTTGATATAGACGCCGACCACCTCGCGGCCGCCCACCCAAAGCTCTTCGCGTCGCTTGCGGATGGCGTTGAGTATTTTGCGTGCCAGAACCTCCGGGCGCATGCCCTTGGAGGTGGCTTCGTCCATGGCGCCTTGGGGCGCGCCGTCGCCGGTGAGGGCGTTGATGCTGATGTTGGTGCGCACAAACCCCGGGCAAACCAGCGTCACGAGGATAGGCGTATCGGCCAGTTCGGCCCTCAGGCTGTCGAAGAAGCCATGGAGTGCGTGCTTAGAGGCAGCATAGCTGCTGCGCAGGGGCGAGCCGAATTTGCCGGTGAGGCTGGTGATCGTCACAATGTGACCTAGCTGGTGCTTGAGCATGCCCGGCAATACGGCTTTGGTAAGGGCTATCGTCCCGAGATAATTGACGCGCATGAGCCGCTCGTCCACTTCCATAGCGGTATCCAAAGCGCGGGAGCGTTGCGACACGCCGCCGTTGTTGATCAGGATATCGATGTGCCCCAGTTCGCGCTGGATGCGCTGCACGATCGGCCCAATGGCGCTTGTATCGCTCAGGTCGAGGGGCTGCACGTGGGCCGCCGCTGCGCCGCGCGACATGCACTCGGCGGCCACGCTGTTGAGCGCGCGCTCGTTGCGGGCAGAGAGCACGAGCAAAGCCCCCTCGGCGGCTAAGGCATGAGCGAGGGCTTCGCCGATACCGGACGAAGCGCCCGTGATCCATATTTTTTTGTTTTTAAAAAAAGTCACGCGCTTACTTTATTTTTTGCTGTCGAACATAGTCGAGCAAAGGATCTTTGCCGTTGAGATAGTCCGAAAAGCGGAGTTCGAGTTCTGTGTCGGGCTTCAGGAGTGTGGGATTACCCTTGGGCATGTTGACCACAAAGACCGAAGGGTATATCACCTGGAGTTGCGAGCGGGGCAGGGAGAGGGCGCGGGGCGCGTCGCCGTGATTGGGGCGTTCGCCGGGCGCGTCGCCGAGGATCTGCGCGCGGGTATGCTGCCGGAAGGCCTGCGCCACGTCGATAGCTGCGCCGTCGGTGAAGAGATTGACGGCCACGTACAGGCGCCCTTTCTTGTTGACGGACTTGAGCGCGCCAAGTTGGCGCGCAAAGGCGACGCCCTGCGCCGCATTGCCGCCTGGGTTGTAGCGCAGATCCAAGAAAAGCCGCGCCTCGGGCGTGCGGTTGAGGAAGGCCGCCACGCTATCGGCAAAAGGCTGAAATGGCGGCAAGGCGTCGGCCATTTCCTGATTGCCCTCTGCCAAGGCCGCTTCGCGGCTCATGCAACGTATGTATTTGACGTAGAGGATCTGCTGTTCTGGCAGCCAGGTCGAGGTGAACAGGTCTTGCGGCGGCTGCCAGCGCAGATCTGGATCGCGAGGTTCGGGGATCAGGGGCACGAGGCCGCCGTCGCTGTTGTCGCGCATGTTGACCGGATAGAGTTTGACCGTCTGGCGACGGGCCTTGTCGTCTTCCACGGTCAACAGCAGGGTGTCCGTCTTGCTCAGGCCGGTCATGCGGTTGGCGATAGGGAAGCGCAGCCATTGGAGGCCGTCGCGCTGTAGCGTGCGTTCGTTGGCCACTGCCACCAAAGGGCCGAGTCGCCTCAAGGCCTCGTCGATCTCATATTCGCCGATTTTGACCACGCGCTTGGCCCAGGCATCCTCAAAGCGCATGACGGTGGCATACACGTAAGGGCCGTCGGCGTACCAGTTCAGGGCGTAAGGGATAACGGGGTTCTGAACCAGCCAGTCGTCGAGGCGAAGTTTGAGGAGGGGGTCTTCGGCGCGGGAGAGTACGGAGTTGATCTCCAGCGCTACCTGTAGCGGCGATTTGCCGGTGGAGCGCCCGACGATGCTGCGCAGTTCGCTCTCAAATTCCGTTTGGGGGATGCGCTTATACAGGTCGGGGTAGAGTTTTGGCAATTCGGCGATGATGCGCTCCACGTCCGTTTTCCATTCGTCCATGCCCATGGGCGGTATGGGGGGCGGGGGCGGGCCAAATTGGGCGCGGGCGCTTGCGGCGCAGAGCCAGAAGGAAGTAAGAAAAATGAGCGTGCGTAAGTCCATTGTCCTTAGATAACAAAGTCAAAGAATATCGGCCGGCCAGATAGCGTACGGGGACGAAGCAACCGCGTCGGCTTTGTTCGGCTTGTACAGGCTCCTTTGTCGCGCTGCGCGGGCTGTCGCGGGCCGTTGGTCATGCAGCCTTATCGGCGGCGGCGGGTGGAGCTGCTGCCGCCCAGGCCCAATACGCCGAGCAATCCCCGCGTCAATTCTCGGGCCAGCGTGCGCCCTACCTGGCGGGTTACCGAGCTATCCATTACGGTTTCGATCACTGTTTTTTCTTTCCGGGCGGGGGCGGCGCGCGGGGTTGTTCGGGGAGCGGCCGGCGGCGCGGCATTTTGCGCTTCTTTGATTTTTTCCGTCAAAATCTCGTAAGCGCTTTCGCGGTCGATGGCCTGATTGTATTTGCGCACCAAGGTCGAGCGGCCGATGAATTGATCGATCTCGTCGGCGCTGAGCACGTCCATACGGCCTTCGGGAGCGCGCATGAGGGTGTGTGCAAGAGGCGTGGGTATGCCTTTTTCGCTCAGGACGCTCACAATGGCCTCGCCGGTGCCGAGATGGGTGAGCAGTTCGTCGGTTTTGTACCAGGTCGTGAGCGGATAGTTTTCAGCGGCGGTTTTGATCGCTTTGCGGTCGCGGGCAGTGAAGGCGCGCAGCGCGTGCTGGAGCTTGAGGCCCAGTTGCGCGAGGATGCTCGCCGGGATATCGTCGGGGTTTTGGGTAATGAAGTACACCCCGATGCCCTTAGAGCGGATCAGCTTGATGATCGTTTCGAGTTGTTGTAGCAGGGCCGAAGTCGCTTCCTGAAACACGAGGTGCGCCTCGTCGATGAAAATGCAAAGCTCGGGCCGGTCGCTGTCGCCGCGCTCGGGGAAGGTGGCGTAGATTTCGGCCAGCATCTGCAACATAAAGGTGCTGAACAACTTGGGCCGATCCTGTATGTCGGTCAGGCGCACGATACTGGCAATTCCGCGCCCTTGCTCGTCCACGCGGCACAGGTCGCGCACATCGAAGGAAAGTTCGCCGAAGAACAACTCGGCCCCTTGCTGTTCCAATTCGATGACCTTGCGCAGGATCGTTCCCGCCGAAGCGGCGCTGAACTGCCCGTATTCCGCTTCGATTTGTGCCTTGCCCTCGTTGCCCAGATATTGCAGCGTTTTTTTGAAGTCCTTGAGGTCGAGCAGGGGCAGGTTGTGATCGTCGCAGTACTTGAATACTACTGACACGATGCCGCCCTGCGTGTCGTTCAGCCCTAGGATGCGGGAGAAGAGCACGGGACCGAATTCGCTCACCGTGGCGCGCAGGCGCACGCCTTTTTCGTTGGACAGGGTAAGAAATTCGACCGGCGTACCGTGGGCGCGCCAGTCGATGCCAATGGCTTTGCAACGCTCCTGAATCTTGGGGTGGTCGCTGCCCGGCATGGCCAATCCCGACAAGTCGCCCTTGATGTCCATGAGCAGCGAAGGGATGCCATGCGCGGAAAGTTGTTCGGCTATGACTTGCAGACTTTTGGTTTTGCCGGTGCCGGTGGCGCCGGCGATGAGGCCGTGGCGGTTGAGAGTGCGCAGCGGGACTTTGACCTGCAACCCCTGGATGGGCGCTCCGTCGAGCATGGCGCCGCCCAGTACGATGGACTGACCTGCAAATTGATATCCCGCCTGAATTTCGGCGCTGAACTTTTCTTGTCTGCTCATAACGATATAATGTGCTTGCGTTAGCTGAGTTTGAGTACTTTGACAAAGGCTTCGGGCGGCACCTCCACGTTTCCGAATTGTTTCATGCGCTTTTTGCCTTCTTTTTGCTTCTCTAAGAGCTTGCGCTTGCGCGAGATGTCGCCGCCGTAACACTTAGCGGTCACGTCTTTGCGCAGGGCGCTGATGGTTTCGCGGGCGATCACCTTGGCGCCTATGGCTGCCTGAATGGCGATCTGGAACTGTTGGCGGGGCAGCAACTCTTTGAGGCGCTCGCACATCCGGCGGCCTACGTATTCTGCCTTGCTGCGGTGCACAAGCGCCGACAGAGCGTCCACCGACTCGCCGTTGAGTTTGATGTCGAGGCGTACCAGATCGGTTTCGCGGTAGTCGAGCATCTGGTAGTCGAAAGAGGCGTAGCCGCGGGTCATCGACTTGAGCTTGTCGTAAAAGTCAAACACAATTTCGGCCAGGGGCATGTGATAGACCAACTCTACGCGCGTAGGCGTGAGGTAGCTCTGCTTGATCAGCAGGCCTCGCTTGTCCATACACAGGCTCATGATATTGCCGATGTATTCCGGCTTGGTGATGATCTGAGCGTAGATATATGGCTCCTCTACCTTTTCCAAATGGTTGGGATCGGGCAGTTCGGAGGGTTGATTGACCACAAAACGCTTGCCCTTGACCGTGGTGGCATAATAGGACACGTTTGGCACCGTGGTGATAATGTCCTGATTGAACTCGCGGTCGAGGCGCTCCTGCACGATCTCCAAGTGAAGCATGCCGAGGAATCCGCAGCGGAACCCAAAACCGAGTGCCGCCGAGGTCTCCGGCTCAAACACCAGAGAGGCGTCGTTGAGTTGGAGTTTTTCTAAAGAGTCGCGCAGCGCTTCGAAGTCGTCGGTGTCGATCGGATAAACGCCGGCAAATACCATGGGTTTGACTTCCTCGAAGCCCTTGACCGGCGTTTCGCAGGGGCGCGCAGAGTGGGTAAGAGTGTCGCCCACTTTGATTTCGCGGCTCACTTTAATGCCGGTGATTACGTAGCCCACATTACCGGCGCTGATAGATTCTGTCTCCTGTTGACCCAGGCGCAGGATACCCACCTCCTCGGCAAATACTTCTTTTCCGGTATTGTAAAAACGAATTTTGTCGCCTTTGCGCAAGGTCCCGTTCATGATGCGCAAATAGGCCACCACGCCGCGATACGAGTTGAACATCGAGTCGAAAATCATGGCCTGAAGGGGCGCTTCCGGATCGCCTTTGGGCGCCGGGATGCGGTCCACCACGGCGGCAAGAATTTCGGGCACGCCGATACCGGTGCGGCCGGAGGCGGAGATGATCTCTTCGCGTTTGCAGCCAATCAAATCGATGATCTGATCCTGTACTTCTTCGACCATGGCGCTGTCCATGTCCACCTTATTGACAATGGGGATGATCTCCAGATCGTGCTCGACGGCCAGATACAGATTGCTGATCGTTTGGGCTTGTATGCCTTGCGTAGCGTCCACGAGCAGCAAAGCGCCTTCGCAGGCGGCGATAGAACGGCTTACCTCATACGAAAAATCTACGTGTCCGGGCGTATCGATCAGATTGAAAACGTACTCCTGACCGTCGGCCGGATGCGCATAGCGCATCTGAATCGCATGGCTTTTGATGGTAATACCGCGCTCGCGCTCAAGATCCATGTTGTCCAGGGCCTGATCCTGCATGTCGCGCTGACTGATGGTCTTGGTAAATTCCAGTAGGCGGTCGGCGAGGGTGCTTTTGCCGTGGTCAATGTGTGCAATGATGCAAAAATTGCGAATATGATTCATGTAGTATGTTAATCCGATAACCCGACGCTACAACCAACGACCATACGTTTTTGTTTCGGGCCGCGCAAAGATACGGCGCCGCTGCGAAACCTTGCGGATATTGTGCGCATCCCTCGCGCTCGCGCCACATTTGCCCCGCGCTCCCCGCAGTCGATTTGACGCGCGCCCGGGGGCGTCCAAGAGCGGGGCGAAGGGCTCAGGGCGCGGGAGTTTGCAACCAAAAGTTAGCCCGCGCTGTTCTTCAAAGCGTAATTTTAACCAAATCTGAATTATGGCTAAAGCTTTCAATATACCGGACAGCCCTCATCCGCGCGTTGTGATTGTGGGCGCAGGCTTCGCAGGGCTGAATCTGGCCAAATCGCTGGCGGGTAAAGACTATCAAGTCGTGCTCATCGACAAAAACAACTATCACCAGTTTCAGCCCCTTTTCTATCAGGTAGCCATGGCCGGTCTGGAGCCGTCGAGCATCTCGTTTCCACTGCGGAAGATGTTCCAGCGGTACAAAAACGTCTTTGTACGTATGGCCGAAGTGGAAGGTATTGAACCCGAAAAAAAAATACTCCACTGTAACCTTGGCGACCTGCGCTACGACTATCTGGTAATCGCCACCGGAGCCGATACCAATTGGTACGGCAACGAACGCGTACGCGAACACGCTATCCCCATGAAGTCCGTGAGCGAAGCCCTTTTTTTGCGCAATGCCATTTTTGAGGATTACGAGCGCGCCGTCACTACGCCCGACTACGATGCCCGGCAGAAATATTTGGACATCGTCATCGTAGGCGGCGGTCCCACTGGCGTAGAGGTAGCCGGCTCGCTGGCCGAAATGCGCGCGCACATCATACCCAAAGATTACCCGGACCTGTCGGCCAAAGAGATTGACATCCACCTGATACATGCCGAACCGCGCCTGCTCAGCGCCATGTCTGAGGCTGCATCGCAAAAAGCCGAGGAGTTTCTCCGCCAGTTGGGCGTACAACTGTGGCTCGACATCGCCGTCACAGACTACGATGGCGAAACGGTCGCGCTCAGTAATGGCGAGCGCTTGCGCGCGGGCAAAGTAATCTGGGCCGCAGGTATCATCGGCTCCATGCCCCAGGGTATCCCCGCCGAGTCTGTCGTCCGCGGCCGACGGATTGCCGTTGACGAGTTCAACCGGGTCAAGGGGCTTGAGGCGTGGGGCGTATTTGCTGTGGGCGATATCGCCTTCCAGACGGAAGAAAAATTTCCAAAGGGCCATCCGCAGGTGGCGCAAGTGGCCATCCAACAGGCCAAAAATCTGGCTGCCAATTTAAAGAATCTGCACAAAGGCCGTCCAATGCGTCCTTTCAGGTACAAAGACCTCGGATCGATGGCCACCATCGGGCGCCACAAGGCCGTCGTCGATCTGCCTTTCTGGCGTTTCCAAGGCGCTTTTGCGTGGTTCGTATGGATGTTTGTACACCTCTTTGCATTAGTGGGCGTCAAAAACAAGCTGTTTGTATTCGTCAACTGGGTATGGAACTACATCACCTACGACCAGAGTCTGCGGCTGGTGATCCGGCCCTTCCTCAAGCACAACGCCAAAACTGTCAATACATAGCGCTGCGCGTTCGCTGCTCTGCATGTTTTTTGCGAAAAAGGGCTTACAGGCGCGCGGCGTGCGCTGTCTTTTTCATGCAAAAGGCGAAAAGTTGGGTACAAAGGTGTGTTTGGGGGCGTTTTTGCTTGCGGCAGCGCGGCTTGTCTCCAAATGTAGCGCGTAGCCGAGCAGTCTTTTGCGCTCAAAAAACGCTCCGGCGTCCTTCGATTCGCCAAAGCGCTGTAACTTTGTTGCGCTTCGCAAACCTCCGGTTTTCGGCCCCTGAAGATATCGTGCCTCTTGCAAGGTGGACCCTACTCAAGGATTCATACGCATTGCGCCGCTT
>JBKBLI010000019.1:8536-13626 GCA_046296435.1 Saprospiraceae bacterium
TTTTTATGCTCCTTGGGCTTGCAAGAGCAAGCAAGCGGGCAAGGGGCTGCATCGCTCACACCCTGCGCTCACTCGCTATGCCCTAACCTATATTCATGTCGGCTACACACACCACGCCCACAATCGAGCGCGAGATCTTAGCACGCGCATTCGGATACATGGCTACTGCCAAAGCCATGACCGAATTGTACGAACGCCACTTCAAGTTCGTCTCCAAATACGTGCACGCTACGTCCCGCGGCCACGAAGCCATCCAGTTGGCTGTCGGCATGCAACTCCGGCCGACCGATTTCGCTTACCCATATTACCGCGACGATAGCATGCTGCTGGGTATGGGGCTGCGTCCTTACGAGTTGATGTTGCAACTCATGGCCAAGCGCGAGGACCCCTTTTCCGGCGGACGCACCTATTATTGCCATCCCAGTTTGCGCCGCGAGGGTATGCCCAAAATACCGCATCAGAGCAGCGCTACCGGTATGCAGGCCATACCGGCAACGGGCGCCGCCATGGGCTTGTGGTACAAGCAGGAGATGAACCTGCTCGACAAGGCCGAGCGACAGACGCCGCCCATTGTGGTTTGTTCGCTGGGCGACGCCTCTGTGACCGAGGGAGAAGTAAGCGAGGCTTTTCAGATGGCGGCGCTCAAACGCCTGCCTATTCTGTATTTGGTGCAGGACAACGGCTGGGATATATCTGCCAACGCGGCCGAGACCCGCGTAGCCAATGCCGCCGAGTATGCGCGGGGATTCCCGGGCATAGAGGCGGCGAGCATCGATGGAGCCGACTTTGAGACCTGCTGGCACACCGTGCGCCGCATCATAGAGACCATGCGCGCCGAGCGGCGGCCCTTCCTGCTGCACGCCAGCGTCCCGCTGCTCAACCACCACACCTCTGGGGTGCGCAAGGAGTGGTACCGCGACGATCTGGACGCGCACGAAGCGCGCGACCCCTTCCCTCGACTCGTCCAAACGCTGCGCCGGGCAGATTTTTCAGAAGAAAAAATAAACGCCATGCTCGCTGAGGCGCAGGCTGTAGTGGAAGCCGATTTCGAGACTGCGAAAAATGCGGAAGACCCACGAGCGGAGGATTTGTATCTGCATGACTTTGCTCCCACGCCCGTCACGACCGAGCAGGGCGAGCGCGAGCCGGCAGGCGGCGAAGTCAAGGTCATGGTGGACTGCGCCCTGTTTGCCATCGAGGAGTTGATGCGCCGCCACCCCGAGTGCCTGCTCTACGGACAGGATGTGGGACGCCGGCTCGGCGGCGTATTTCGCGAGGCGGCCACCTTGGCCGAAAAATTTGGAGATAGCCGCGTATTCAACACCCCCATTCAGGAGGCCTTCATCATCGGCAGCACCGTAGGCATGAGCGCCGTAGGCTTGCGGCCCATCGTGGAGGTGCAGTTTGCCGATTATATTTGGCCGGGTCTCAACCAGTTGTTTACCGAATTGAGCCGCAGTTACTATTTGTCCAACGGAAAATGGCCGGCTTCTTGCGTCATTCGGGCGCCCATAGGCGCTTATGGCAGCGGCGGCCCCTACCACAGCAGCTCGGTTGAGAGCGTAGTGGCCAACATCCGGGGCGTCAAGATCGCCTATCCCAGCACCGGCGCCGATCTGAAGGGGCTGCTCAAGTCGGCCTGGTACGACCCCAATCCGGTGGTGATCTTTGAGCACAAGGGATTGTACTGGTCCAAGATCAAAGGTACGGAAGCGGCGCGCAGCATAGAGCCATCGGAAGACTATGTCGTCCCCTTCGGCAAGGCCCGCACGGCTTTGCAAGCCGACCCCGATAGGGTAGCCGCAGGCCAGAGCCTCGGGGTGGTGACCTACGGCATGGGCGTTTACTGGGCCTGCAACGCGGCGCGCGAGTATTTCGCCGGACAGGTTGAAGTGCTGGATTTGCGTACCTTACACCCTCTCGACGAGGAGGCTATGTACGCCTTGGCCCGTGCGCACGGCAAGGTGCTTGTCGTGACCGAGGAACCGGTTGACAATACCTTTGCGCAGAGTCTGGCCGCCCGCATTTCGGAGCGCTGTTTTGAACGTTTGGACGCTCCGGTGCGTTGCGTAGGGGCGGCCAATTTGCCCGCCATTCCGCTCAACAGCACCCTTGAGCAGGAAATGATTCCTTCGGCTTCCAAAGTGGCCGAAGCCATACGCGATTTGTTGGCTTATTGAGGTCGGCGCGTCACGTAGGACGCCCGTATGCCCGCGCGCCTTCCTCGCGCCCTTTTTTCGAAAAAAAAGATAGTGAATTGGGGGGGCGGGCGTTGGGTCAGCAACCCGGCTGACGACCGTCATCGGCCGTGCGGCAGTTGGGAATTACTTTTGTACTTCATCAACATCGCAGACTTATGCGCACCGCTATTTGTTACGTTTCCAGACACGGCGCCACGGAGCGCGTCGCACGGCGTCTGGCCGAGTTGCTGGGCGAGTCCGACACCCGGCTTTTCAACCTGAAAAACCATCCCAAACCTAATCTGGACGAATTCGATCGCGTGATCGTTGGGGCGCCGATATACGCCGGGGTGACGCTGCCCGAAGCGACAGCGTTTTGCAAGCGTCACGAAGCGCAGTTGCTTGCCAGACCGCTGGGCTTGTACTTGTGCGCCATGAACGAGGAGCAATTCGAGACGGAGTTTGACCGAGCCTACCCGGAGGTTTTGCGGCGGCATGCGCGTTCGGTGCAAGTGGTAGGCGGCGCTTTCGATTTCAAGCGAATGAATTTCGCTGAGCGCTTTATCGTGCGCAGGGTTGTGGGCGTAAAAAACTCGGTTGAGCGCATTCGTTGGGAAAAGGTTGCAACGTTGGCTCGTGAAATGGACCGATAGTTGGCAGTTTTTGCCGAAATCTTGCAAAACCATCTTTGTTGCCGAGCGTTTAAGGGAAATGCTTTTATTTTTGCCGTGATAAACTAACAGCATTACCTGCTTTATGATACATGTCGGCTTGCGCGCGCTGCTTATTGGAGCGTTTGGTGTCTGCTCGTTTTGGGGCTTGCACGCTCAAGATGGAGCTATGCCCGCCAACTTTTGCGGTTACCATGGAATTGACCCATGGTTACAATATTATCGGGCGAACCGCGATGAGTTGGCCAAAGCGCGCGGCGCCGATACGGCTTGGCTGTACGTGCCAGTCACCTTGCAAATTACCGGTACCAACAATGGCGGCGGCCAGTTTGCAACCGACTTTGCGATAGAGGCCATCTGCAACATGAACGCCCAGTATGAAGAAGCGAAAATACGCTTCTTTCTGATGCCGGGCGATCCGGTGCGCTATCTGAACAACTCCAAGTGGCACCAGCACGACTGGGAAAACGGCGCTGAGATGATCCTGATCAACAATCTGCCTAATCGTTTGAATTGTTACGTGGTAGCTGATCCGGCAGGCGTATGCGGGTATTCGTGGTTGGACGCCGTCGTGATGGGCAAAAATTGTTCGGGGCCTAACAATATCACTTGGGCGCACGAGGCCGGTCACCACTTTTCGCTGCCCCATCCTTTTGTGGGTTGGGAGGGCATGAGCAACGTCAACTACAACCTGCCGGCGCCTTTGCTGACGGATAGCGGGCGTAAGGTCGAGAAACTCGACGGCACAAACTGCTACGAAGCCGGCGATTTGTTTTGCGATACCCGTCCGGATTATCTCAATTTTCGCTGGCAGTGCAATGGCGACAAGGAAAGTATGATACAGCAAACCGACCCGAACGGCGAGAAGTTTCGATCGGACGCCACTCTGATTATGGGGTATGCCGCAGATGCGTGTTCGTCGCGTTTTACGCCCGAACAGATTGAGGCCATGCGCTTCAACCTCCAGTTTGAGCGCAGTGAATACCTGTCTGTAGCGCCGCCCGCAGACAAGCCGCTGCCTCAGGGCGCTTCGGTGCAGTTGCTCAGCCCGATCGATACGCAGGTGATGCAATTCAACAATTCGGTATTTCGCTGGCGTTCGGTACCCAACGCCAGCCTGTACGTGCTGGAGGTATCCTTGTTCCCGACATTTGCGCCGCGGTTTGTATCGCGGGCCACTTCAGACACCAGTATCGCTCTTGTCAATACTTTGCCCAATAACCGCATTCTGTACTGGCGTGTCAAGGCGTTTGGCGATTGGTCGGTGTGCGGCGCCGACGGGCCTTTGCAAGGTGGCGTATTCAACACGCTAAACCTGTCAGGCGTGAACAACCTGTACGAAGAAACCATGGCTGCGCTGGCGCCCAACCCTGTGTGGGTAGGCGCTCCCGCTCGGCTAAGTCTGGTGATGGATCGCAACAGCGAAGCGTTGATGAGTGTCGTCGATGCATCCGGAAAGATAGTCTGGACGCGTAAAACATCGCTGTTTGGCGGCGAAAACACCCTTGAGATCCCTACGATGAATTTGGCGCCGGGTTTTTATGCAGTTGTGTTAGATACAGAGCGCGGACGCATGAATTTCAAATTGGCTATCAGCGGGCAATAAGTTGTCAGATATTCGAACTTTGTGATGCATACTTTCAACCCTCACTTGTACGTAGTAATCATGGCCGGCGGCGTGGGTAGCCGCTTTTGGCCAGGCAGCCGCGAAAATCATCCCAAGCAGTTTCTGGATATGCTGGGCTCCGGACGTTCGCTCATCAGGACGACATACGAGCGGTTTTTGCCCATATGTCCGCCCGAGCGCATTTTGGTAGTCACCAATGCCATCTATCGCGAGTTGACCGCCGCCCATCTGCCCGAACTGCCCGCTCAAAACATCCTCTGCGAACCCAGCCGCAACAACACCGCTCCCTGCATCGCTTATGCGGCCCTGCGCTTGCGCGCCATAGACCCCGACGCCTGTTTTGTGGTCGCCTCTTCAGATCACCTGGTGCAGCGCGAGTCCTTTTTTCTGGAAAAAATTAATCAGGCCGTCGCATTCGTATCAGCGCGCGACGCCCTGGCGACCATAGGGATTACGCCAACGCGCCCCGATACGGGATACGGCTACATTCGCTATGCGTCCGAGCAAACGCCGGGCGTGTTTCAAGTCGAACAATTTTTGGAAAAACCGGATCGCGCTACCGCTGAGCGCTTTGTCGCCTCGGGCGACTATGTGTGGAACGCCGGCATATTT
>JBKBLI010000019.1:13724-51484 GCA_046296435.1 Saprospiraceae bacterium
TGTGTGGTCGGCGCAAGCCATCCTCGGGGCCTACAGCCGCCTGGCGCCCCAAATCATCGAAACGCTGAACGCTGAGCCCGATAAGTTTGGCACAGACGCTGAGCAGGCTTACATCGATAGGGTATATCCCCATACGCCCAGCATCTCGGTAGATTACGCCATCATGGAGCGCGCCGATAACGTCTATGTGCTTCCGGCCGATATTGGCTGGTCGGATCTGGGCACATGGGCCAGTTTGTACGAAGTATGTCCGAAAGATGAGCGCGGCAATGTGTTGCAGGGCGACGCGCTCATGCCCTTGGATGTTGAAAGATGCATGATACGCGGACAAAAGGGCAAGCTAACGGTGCTCAAAGACCTGAGCGACTACATTGTGGTGGACACGCCCGACGCATTACTCATCTATCCGAAATCCAAAGAACAGGAAATACGGCAAGTAGTTGCCGAGATCAAGGCGAGACGCGGCGGATCCTGGTTATAGGCCCGCTACTTGAATTTTTTTTGGGTTTTAATAGTAATCGCTATAAAAAAATGGTAGAGATCGCAATCTTACTTACTTTTGCGCGGTCTTTCCTGATTGGCCAATTTTTTAATCCTTTTTAATACACATGCGAATCCAACTAACACTCACATGCCAGAGAGGAACGCTGATCCCCATTAATTACCAATCAGAGATTTCAGATTGGATTTATCAGGTATTGGCAAAATCGGGCTCCAAACTACAGGACTGGATGGCCGCCCATTGTTACGACGCCAGTTTACGCAATTTTAAAGCGTTTACGTTCAGCCCCCTGGCCATTTTTCCTTACGAACTCGAGCAACAGACGCAGCAATTCCGCCTGTTGGGCAATCAGATCAGGGTGCATGTCAGTTTTTATTTGGACCGCAGTTTTGAGTATGATTTGATCAGCGGATTTAGGGTGCAGCCATTGACTCTGGGAAAATTTGGCGACAAACCCGCCCGTTTTGAGATCAAGCGCTGGCAAGTGTTGGACACGCCGCCGCTCAGCGAAACCATGATGTTTAGAGCCATATCGCCCGTAGCGGTCAACCTGTTCGACGACGCCAGGAGCAACATAGCGCAGTCACTGGTACCCGATCACGATACTTACGATTTTAATATGATGTATCACAACATCATCCGCATGAAAGCGGCTAAATCTTACGCTTCCTTGGCCGATCTGGGCTATCTGACACAGTCGTTCCCCTTCGAATTCAAACTCCTGAGCCGCCAAAACAAATCGAGGCTCATCCACGTCAAAGACGCTGGAGCCAGCGCCCAGATTCGGGGATTTATCTATGATTTTGAAATCACTATGCCCCATGGCGTGATGGAGTTTTGTTATTTGGCGGGCTTTGGTCAATTTTCGCATCTCGGCTTTGGGTACGTGGACCTGCTTCCCGCAGATAATCAGTCAAACAACAATGCCGGTAGCAGGCCGCCTGCGCCACGCAATCCGTCATAAACAGATTTTTTTTACGATGAAGGCGTTTGGCAAGATTTTTTTTCTGTTCATCTCTGTAAGCCTGAGCTCCTGTACCGACGATCATGCGTTCAAGGCAGACCAACTCATAGGCGCATGGGATTTGACCTCGGCGACGCGCGACGGCGCGGCGACCGGGACGCTCGACGGCGTTTTTTACGAATTTGATGGAAATATGCGCATGCGCACCAATCTTCCTCTCCCTGGGGCCGGCGAAAACTGGACGGCGTTTGCCTTAAAAAATGCTGAAATCGTTCTGGATAAACCGGGCATGATCAAAAAGTATGCGGTCTCAGAACTCGGCCCCAACACCCTGACGCTGAGTTTCGATATTCAGGGGTCGCGCTTTGTGATGAAGTTGAAAAAGCGCGAGTGACCCGCTCTCGCCGGATTGTATTTACGCGCGGCTGAGCACAACGGCGTATCCTTGTCCTACGCCGATACACATGGTACAAAGCGCATAGCGTTTGTTGCTGTTCTTGGCCAATTCGAGGGCGGCGCTCATCAATAAGCGAGCGCCGGACATGCCCAGCGGATGGCCCAGCGCGATGGCGCCGCCATTCGGATTGATACGCGGGTCTGCATCGTCGATGCCCCAAAGTCGAATGCAGGCGAGCGCTTGCGCCGCAAAAGCCTCGTTCAACTCTATGACATCCATATCGGTCATGCTCAGACCGGCCATTTGCAAGGCTTTTCGAGAGGCTTCGACAGGCCCTATGCCCATGATACGGGGCTCCACGCCGCATGTCGCCGCCGATACGATACGGGCCAGGGGAGCAAGGCCCAAGCGCGAAACCCCCTCCTCCGATGCGATGAGCATGGCGGCGGCGCCGTCGTTCAGACCTGAGGAGTTGCCGGCAGTCACTGTGCCTGATTGCCGAAAAGCGGGCCTAAGCTTGGCCAGCACGGCCGGGTTAGTATCCGGCTTGATAAATTCATCTTCGGCAAAAATCGTCGTCTCGCCTTTTTTGCCAGCGCGCGCAACGGGTTCGATCTCAAGCGCAAACCGCCCCGCCTCTCTCGCTGCGGCGGCTTTGGTCTGGCTCCAGGTCGCAAAGGCGTCCTGATCCTCGCGGCTGATGCCGTACATTTCGGCCAGATTTTCGGCGGTCTCCCCCATGGCCTCTACGCCGTATAGGGCCTCCATACGCGGGTTGACGAAGCGCCAGCCAAAACTGGAATCATACAATTTGGCGTCGGTACCGAAAGGTTTGGCGCTTTTGCTTAACACATAAGGGCCGCGGGTCATCCCCTCGACGCCTCCGGCGATGTAGTAGTCGCCTTCGCCGTTGCGCACAGCCCTCCACGCATGCGCAGCCGCCGCCATACCGCTTGCGCACAAGCGGTTGATCGTCTCGCCAGGAACCGTGTAGGGCAATCCGGCCAGTAGTAGCGCCATCCGGGCCACATTGCGGTTGTCTTCGCCGGCTTGGTTGGCGCAGCCCATGAAAACATCGGCCACGGATGTCGGGTCCAGTTGCGGGTGACGGGACATGAGCGCGCTCAGGACGTGCGCCGCCATGTCGTCGGTGCGCATGGCGGACAACGCGCCGCCGAAATTGCCGATAGGCGTTCGTACGCCGCCGACGATGAAAGCTTCGGGCATGCTTGTTCGTTTTATTTGATCACAACTGATTGCAGATAATTTTCTCCCAAGTGTCCGTTGAGCAAATCTAAGATTTCTTGCTTGCGGAAGTTCAGATCGTGTCTTAGCGTGGCGGAGATGACGTTCAGATACAGCGTTTGCTGCTTAACGCTGATATCGGTTGTGTAGGTAGCGATGGTCTTGCCCATCAATTGCTCCCAGAGGGCTTTGATGCGCGCTTCTTTGAGTTGCGGGGTCAGGCGCAATTCGTCGAACATCTCTTGCAAGCCTTCTTTTAGCGTTACATCGTTTTTTTTTATCATGACTGGGGCGCTTTGACGCGTGTTTATTTTTGGGCGATGGGTTTGATGCGGACGACCGGTTTGTAGTGAAAGCCCTCGTCGCTCTGGCCCTCGTCCTGCCAGCCTTGATAAACCAACACATCTCCTTCGGGCGCTAAACTCAGAAAAAAATAATCGCCCGAGCCGGCCCACCAGCCGCCGGCAGCGCTGATGGCCGTATCTGGTATGCCATATTGCGCATATTCTTCGGGATTGAGCACCTGACAGGCGCTGACCGTATCGATGGCGTACGAATCGCCAAACGCTTTGACCACTACTGCGGCCAGGGGCATATCGTGCGTATCGGGCGCTCTGAGGGTGTTGCAGACCAGCGTGGCGTTTGCCGGATTCTGTTTGTTGGAGGCGGCTTTATTTTGGCAGGCTCCAAAAAGGCACGCCAGCGCGGGCGCCCAGAGCCATGCGAGCGGGACAAATCGATTCATGATATGTGGATGGTGTAGGTATAGGTTTTCTCCTGCGGACGCTCAGGCTCCGGCTTTGGAGTCGCGGGCGCGGGAGCCTGTAAGTAGTTGAGCGTGAGTTGCGGAGCGGCAGGCTGAGGCGCCTGCTTGGGGAGCTTGAAACGGATGTACGCCTTGCGGTGAAAGGTGGCCTTGATACCGCGGTTCTTTGGTACGTCGAAGCGGAGCATGCGCACCACACGCGCCGCTTCCTCGTCGCATCCCGAACCCAGATGCTGCAAAATGCGGGTTTCGGTCACGGCGCCCTCCTGATTGATGTCATATTCCACCACGACCATGCCCTCCAATTTTTCTTCAAAAGCCTGTTTGGGATAGCGCAGGTGCTTGTAAATAAACTCGTTGAGCGCCTTTACTCCACCCGGATACTGCGGCTGATACAGAAACTTGACTTTTTTCTTATCCTTCTCCATCGTCTGTACTTAGTTCGGCTGCAAAGTTAAGGATAAATGCGCAAAATTGGCGCCGAAACTTCTTCCTGCGCTTCTGTCCGACAAACCCAGGTTACCTTTGTAGGCCTTTTTCGGAAAAAAAACTATGATACTCAGCGATAAGAAGATTCTGGAGGCCATTGCGTCGGGCGATATCGTCATCGAGCCCTTTGATCAGGCCAACCTCGGCACCAACTCCTACGACGTGCATTTGGGCAAGTACCTGGCCACGTACGTGGACCGCGTGTTGGATGCCCGCAAGCACAACGCCATCGAAATCTTCGAAATACCTGAAGATGGTTATGTCCTCCAGCCGGGCGTGTTGTATCTGGGCGTCACCGCCGAATACACAGAAACGCACCGCGCCGTTCCTTTTTTGGAAGGCAAAAGCAGCGTGGGTCGGCTCGGCATCGATATTCATGCCACTGCGGGTAAGGGCGACGTCGGCTTTTGCAATACCTGGACGCTCGAGATATCCTGCGTCCAACCGGTGCGCGTGTACGCCGGGATGCCCATCGGGCAGTTGATTTACTTTGCCGTAGAGGGCGATATTGAGCGCTATTACAACCGCAAGAGCAATGCCAAATACACCCGCCGCACCGACAAGCCCGTCGAGAGCATGATGTGGAAAAACTTTTGAATTTTCCGGAAAAAAGGGGGGCGGGCAAAGTGCGCGGGCATGCCCTGCGCCTCCCGCATGCTCGCCTCAAGATGCAAACGCCGCTCCTCGTTCATTCGATTTTCTCGAGCGTTACGCCCTTGCCCACGCTGCTTTTTTCGCGCAAAAACAAGGAGCGATCCAGTTCGATGATGGCGTCGGTGATGCGGGTTAAGGCAGGGGGGCGGGTATCTTTGGGTCTGATTTTGAAGCGTCCCTTTGCCTGTTGGGTGAGGTTGCGGTTGTTTTTTTTGAACAGGGCCTGCGCCCAGCCTGTCCAGTACATTTCAAGCAGGCCGATGAGGTAACCGCTCAGGGGCGTCCATTGGAGGATGCGCAACCCGGCGCTTTGGGCTTCGCGTCGAAAGCGTTCGCTGCGGATGAGGTACGTATGTCCGAATGCGTAGGCGCCTTGGCTGATGAGGTATTCGTCGCGGCCGAGCTGCTGCCCCAATCGGTTGATGGGGTCGTAGGTGAACGGGAACTCGCGACTTGGAAAAGTCAGGATGGCCACGCCGCCGGGTTTTAGCACGCGCCCGATCTCGGCCAGCATGCGCGCCGTATCGCCCACATGCTCGAGCACCTCGCTACTGACCACCAGGTCGAAGTGCGCGTCGGGGTAGCTGAGGGCGAGGGCGTCGTTGACTTCGTAACGCAGGTTGAGCACGTCTGCATTGAGTCGGGCGGCATGGGCTATGTCGTCAGGGTTGATGTCGCAGGCGATCAACTCGCGGCAGTAGGCGGCGAGCATGCGGTCGTAGTCCCCTTCGCCGGCGCCGAGATTGAGTGCGCGGCCGAAGTCCCGGCCGGCTTTTGACAGGGCTTGAATCTGGTTTTGAACGAATCGGTATCGGTTGCGAAAACTCGGAAACAGGTGCTTAAAATTCATGCGTGCGTTTACTTGAATTGCCGGACGGCTTCCCGTATGCGTTGGGCTTGGGCGGGATTGCCATTGGCTTCATAGATTTGGGCGGCCATTTCGTAGGCCGGTTTAAATGTGGGCGACAACTCGATGGCTTTGTTCAGGTTGGACAGGGCCGTGTTGTTGTCGCCCTTGTCGCGGGCGATCAGGGCCAGGTAATACCAGGCGGCGGCATTGGCCGGCTCCTTTTTGGCTGCCAGTTCAAATTGAGCTTTAGCCTTGGCGATATCGTTTTGGTAAAGCCAGTACATACCCAGAAGGTTGTTGGCCTGACCGTCGTCGGGCATGAGTTCGAGGGCTTTGTCCGTCGCTGTTTTCATGCCTTGAAGGTTTTGGACGTTGACGTACGCATTGGCCAAATTGACCCAGGCTACCTCGTTGTCAGGTACGCGGCGGGTTTCCTCTTCGAGGAGTTGTACCGCCTTTGCGTTATCTCCTGTTTTCATGGCGGCGAGGGCCTCGGCGCAGGCGTTGGTTTCGTTTTTGAGCACGGCGAGCAGGGGTGCGCCGTTGGCCTTGACCACGTGAACGGCATTGGAGGGAGGCCACCAGCCTTTGCGCAAGGTAGCGCCGCTGATAAATCGGGTGGGGTAGAGGGCGTAGTCCCAGGCGTCGTCGCAGCGCTTTTCCCACTTGAGGTACTTGATCTGGACTTTGTCGCCGTATTTAGCGGTGAGGCGTCGGGCAGAGTAGAACATATTGGTTGCGATTACCACGGGCCGCTCTCGCGCCTCGCTCAATATTCCTTCTCGCTCCAGCCACTCGACGCCTTGTCTGACGCTCAGGCCCCAGTAGTCGGTTTCGTAGCGCCCATAAGCGCCCTCGATGCCGCCGATCAAGGGATTGAAGTAAACGTACGGGAAAGCCGGATTGCGCGCCATGAAACTCGCGGCATCCAGGCTCAATAGCGTCAGCGCGCCCATGGCGGCGTATTGGGCGATCTTTTTTTCGGAAAAAATACGCGGCAGTTCGTTCCAGAACAAGGCAGCCAAGGCGGCCAAAGGCGGATAGGCAAAACTCAGGTGTCGCCAGCCGTCGTGAATGACAGAATTTTTGTAAACGATGTATAGCGTCGGAAAGAAGCCTGCAAAGACCAACAAGGCTACCCAAAGCGGATTGAAATTGCGCAGCAGGCGCGGGAGCAGGGCCAGGGCGCCAAACACGCCAAGCAGCGCGCCCAATGGAAGGGTGTAAAACATCCACTTCAGCGGGTAAATCGCCGGCGTCTTGTCGGACATCATATTGACGCCGTCGAACAGCACCCGTATTTTGACCTCCAGATCCTCGAATTTGGACAAGGCCACGAAGGGATTTTTGAGCGGCGCCTGTAGGGCGTAGGGCCAGAAGATCAGGGCAAATACGTAGCCGACGGCCAGCGCGCCGGGTATTGCGATAAGGTAAGGGCGCATGGCTTCGCGGTTGCCCAGGGCGCGCAGGCCTCCGTTTTTGAGCAAAAAATGCAGACCGGCAAAGAGCAGGACAATCGCAAATGCCAGCAGACCGCCCGCCCGCAGCGCCAAAGCGATGCCCAGACCTGCCGCCAACCCGGCGAGGTTGGAGCGCCGGGGGCGGGGCATGCGATCCAACACGGCGCAGAGGTTGTACAGGGCCAACATGTAGCCTGCCGCAAAGGGAATATCTTTGGGGTTCATCAGGGCGTCGCCCACGAAGCGGGGCGAGAGCAAAAGGAGGAGCAAGGCGATGAAGCCGGCCCGCCATCCTGCAATACGACGGGTCAGGAGCGCGGCGCATAGTATGGCTACCCATCCCAGCAGGGCGCTGGCCGCGTGGCGGATTTGGTGATAGGCCAATTGGTCAGGTTGGAGGTTCAGCGCCCTATTCACTGCGCCCACGATGGTTTCGAAGAATCCTCCGTAGAGGTGCATGTTGCCGTCGGGTATGTTGAGCGCGGCGGTATCCTTACCCCATGAAGCGTAGTAATTGACCAACTTTTCGGAGTAGTCCACCTGAAAGCGGTCGTCGGCGTTGATGCCGCTGCCGGTAGAGAGCCACAGCATAATCAGCAATCCTACGCCTGCCAGCCCGACGAACAGTTGGCGCCAGCGGGGCGACTCCGGTGCGGGGGTTGCGCGTTCGAGGCGGTCGGCGACGGGTGTGGAGACAAGGGGTGGCGCAGGAGGCGCCGGTTCGCGCCTGGCTTGCATTTTTTTTCCTGATTTTGCCATGAATCGATGTTGAATTGCGCTCAAAGGTAGCATTTTCGGACGATTTGGCGTTGATAAAATGCAGAAGGACGCGCTCAAGCCCCGCACAAGCGCCTACACGACGGACAGCGCGCCGGACGCATCCCGCTTGATTTTGCCCTCTTCGTCCATGTAGCGCAAAACCGCCAGCACGGTTTCGTGGCGTTTGGGCGCAAAGGCTTCGAGTATCTGCGGGATTGGGAGCGACTCTGCGCGCAACAAGTCAAGGAGCTTCTGTTCGTACTGTTTGTAGGTGTCGGCGTTGATATCGGCTTGGTTGCGGCCGGTGCACACGTCGCAGATGCCGCAGGGCTGGCTATTTTTTTCGCCGAAATAGGCGAGGAGTTGTTGGCTGCGGCAGCGGCGCGTTTCGGCGTATTGTATTGCGGCGTCGAGGCGCTTGCGCGCGCGCTCCATCAACTGACGCCGCCGTTGCGCATCGAAACTCAGCTCTTCCGGCTTGACGCGCGCCCGGGCAAAGTACAGGGCCGGCAATTGTATGGCCTCGCGGTAGAGCAGTATATTTTCGCTGGCGGCGTGTCGGAGCGTATGCAGCACGGCCTCTATATTCTGATTGACGAATCGGGCGATGGCGGCTTCGCTGATTTCGCAGGGTTCGTCCCGAATACCCGGATAAGCTCTCAGCAGCGCTTTGACGACGATATCGCCTTGCTTGTTGCGCAGTTGGTAGTCGTACAGCGCCTCGCGATTGGCCAATATCTGTGCGCGGCTCAAGCTGCCGGATACGTCGCTCAGCACGATCCAGCCCTCTTGTTCGAGCAACTTCAGCGCCTGGTGGGCGAG
The DNA here is from genome assembly GCA_046296435.1 of Saprospiraceae bacterium. Classification (GTDB taxonomy): domain Bacteria; phylum Bacteroidota; class Bacteroidia; order Chitinophagales; family Saprospiraceae; genus M3007. The sequence continues at coordinate 22,633 of JBKBLI010000019.1, forward strand.
GCTTTGCCGAATGCGGCTACTCTGACAAAAGTGTTGAAAGTCGAATGGAAAGCTCGCTCCCTCGCCTGCGCCCACGGCGAGTTGGAAGTGGTTGCCCAAGGCGGCATACACCCTACGCACTTCGTCAAGATCCGGAAAAGCGCTTTCGAAATGCGCGCGGAGTTGGGCGGCGTCGCCGCTGTTGTACAGGAGCGCCGCCCAGGACCTGAGTCCGTCGCGACCGGCCCGACCCGCTTCCTGAAAATACGCCTCTAAGCTATCTGGCAAACCCAAATGGACGACGGTGCGCACGTCGGGCTTGTCGATGCCCATCCCAAAAGCGTTGGTGCATACGATGACGCGCGTGCGGTTGGCTATCCAGTCCGCCTGTTTCTTTGCCCGCTCGTCGGCCTCCAGACCCGCGTGGTAGAAGTCGGCGCTGATCTTATGCTGCCTGAGCCATTGGGCTATTTCTTTGGTGTCGCCCCGGCTGCGGACATAGACCACGCTCGTGCCGGGTACCCTGTGCAAGATGTCGAGCAGTTTTTTTCGCTTGTCTTCCTCATAAAGCACCGAGTAGGACAAGTTGGGGCGTTGAAAACTCTGCTGGATGACATGCTTTTCGGCAAAGAGTAACTTCTCCTGAATGTCGTTGGCCACTTCGGGCGTGGCTGTGGCCGTGAGCGCGAGTACAGGTACGCCCGGCAATCGGGCGCGCAGGTCGGCGATTTGCAGGTAAGGCGGTCTGAAATCGTAGCCCCATTGGCTGATGCAATGCGCCTCGTCAACAGCGATCAGATTGACCCGCATGCGGTGCAATCGCCCAACAAAAAGCTCGGTTTGCAGGCGTTCGGGACTGACGTAGAGCAGTTTATAGGCGCCCTGGCAGGCCCTTTCGAGGGTCAGGTCGATCTCCCTGCGGCTCATGCCCGAGTATATGGCCGCCGCCGGAATCTGCCGTTTTTGGAGGTTGTCCACCTGGTCGCGCATGAGTGCGATAAGCGGCGAGACAACGATGCAAAAGCCTTCGCGACATAGCGCCGGCGTCTGGAAGCAGATGGATTTGCCGCCGCCCGTAGGCAGCAGCGCCAAGGTGTCGCGACCTTCCAAAGCGCGGCGGATGATGTCCTCCTGCAAGGGCCTGAAAGAGGAAAAGCCCCAATATTTCTGCAAGATCTCTACAGGGGTCATGGCGCTGTGGGCTTTCTTTTTTGTAAGGGCGTGAAAAAAATATAGCTGCGCCTTTTTGCGCGCGCCTGACAAGCGAGGCCAAAGGGCCTGACGCGCGCCTGCGCGCTTAGCGTCTGCTTTTTTTCAAAAAAAAACAGACGGACAGGGACTGCGCGCGGGCCTTGCCCCATAGGCTCTGCTCGTTCTCTTTTTTCCAAAAAACGAAATAAATGCGCTTTTTTTGTGGAAAAAAGTGGCGCGCCTCAAGTTTTTTTGGGCAAAATTACGGTTTTGGCAATTTTACGAAAGAAAAAACGTTATAGGGTGCATTAAGCGCTCATTCGCCGCGTCCTTCGCAAAAGAATGCCTCTCTCCGCTATACTAAAAACTGTTAAGGTTTGGTTTGTTGCCAAGGTTTACGTGTTTTTAGACTTTTCGGCTATATGTTGTTAAACATTGCGCGCCGAATTTCAGTTTTTTTTCATTAAACAGATCGCCGTTATGGAAAAGATCATGCGTTCATTTCCGATCCTGCTGTTATGGGTCGTTGCTTCCTTGAGTTTGGTTGCGCAAGCGACTTCGCAGGACGAAATCATACGCGCCGACAAGCAATTTGATTTGTACGCTTACAATCTGGCGTTTCGCAGCTACGAACAGATCCTGCGCAACGACCCGAACAATCCTCACATATTGGCCCGCATGGCCGATTGTAAGGTGCAACTCAACAAACCGGCAGAGGCGCTCCCTCTGTACGAGCGGGCTACGCAGCAAAAAGGGGCTTCACCGCTCATATCGTTTCGCTATGGCCGCGCCCTGATGATGACCGGCGACTATGCGGGCGCCAAAAAATGGTTCAATATTTTTGCAGAGAGCGATCCCAGAACCGGTAAGCACTTTGCCGAGATGTGCGACTATGCCATGTCCCTCGCCGCCAAAGCGCCCCTGTATCAGGTGCGCAATGAGGCCTTGAATACTGATGCGGCTGATTATGGCCCCGCCTTTTTGGGCAATCGCCTGACGTATAGCTCCGCCCGAACCGACATCGTACGGCGCTCAAATGCCAAAAATACCAACGATTGGAGCGGCAGCGCGTTCAACCAGTTGTTCGTCACGCAGCGCAATCCGGAAACCGGCTACTTACAGAAGCCCTCTTTTCTGCGCAGCGACCTGCAAAACGCTTACAATGAAGGCCCAGTTGCGTACTCTTCGGACGGCAACATGGTGTTTTTTTGCCGCAACAACTTCATCGACGGCTCCCGTCAGATTGCCGACAAGGGCATCAACCTGAGTCTCTATATCGCCGAGGTGAGCGAGGGCGGTTCGTGGATCAATATTCGCCCTTTTGCCCACAACGGCTCCGATTACTCGACCGGATACCCCAGTATCTCGCCCGACGGCCAACTTCTGTTCTTTGCCTCCAACCGCCCGGGCGGCTCCGGCGGGTGGGATATCTATGTGTCGCAGTGGAATGGCTCCGACTGGGGATTCCCGCAGAACTTAGGCCCCACGCTCAATACGGAAGGCAACGAAATCACGCCTTTCTTCGACGGGACGAGCCTTTTCTTCAGTTCGGACTGGCACAAAGGCATGGGCGGAATGGATATTTTCCGCGCAGACGTAGAGCAGCTTCAGGCCACGGCCGTGTATCACCTTGGCCCGGGTATCAACTCGTCGCGCGACGATTACGGCTTTGTCTATAACCAAGCCCTTAATGTGGGCTATTTCACCAGCAACCGCCCCGACGGACGCGGCAACGAGGATATCTGGCAAGCCGTGCGCCCACAGGCTGTCGCCGCGCAGACCACCCCGCGAAACGTTCAGGCGGACGCGCCGCAAATGTACGGCCTGACGCCCGGCGCTACGCCTGCGCAAGCGCCCAAAGGCGACTTCTATGTCTATGTGGCCGATTCGTGGATGCGTCCCGTGGCCGGCGCCGAGGTTGATTGCAGCGAATGCAACGGCCAAAAGGGCGTGACCGACGAGGATGGACGCTTTTATTTTCAGCGCCAAAACCGACCGCTCTCGTGCAAGATTTACATCGCTAAAGACGGTTACGAAGAGTTGGACCTGGATATCAAATCCTTCGGTAGCGCCAATATTGCCGCCACCATCAGCCAGGATAAAAAACAGGAATTCTACGGCGTGGTCTATGATATGGAAACCAAACGTCCCCTGAGCGGCGTAGTGGTGGAATATACCGCGGGTTCAAAAACCATACAAACATCCACCAGTCCCAATGGGGTGTACAGCCTGCAACTTACCCCGCGCAATACCTACGATCTGACTTACTCAGACAATGGATACGCCGAAAAAACCGTGCGCATTCGCCCCGGTATGCCGGGCTCCGGCAACCAAATCGACGACGTGTTTATGGAAAAAGAAACCGCCCGTCCTGCCGCCGCCGCGCCCGCTCGCGCCGCCGCGCCGCCGCCTTCCGCCAGCCAGCCCTCGCCGTCTGCGCCTGTTGCCTACAGCGCCTCCAAACCCAATGCGGCTGAACCGGCGCGTTCGCCGGTCGCAGCCCCGGTTGTCGATGCCAAACCGCAGTCGCCCGCCGCTACCAGCCCGGTGTTGTTGGCCAATCGCGATCCGAAACCCCAGACCGACGCGCCCAAAACGGTCGGTTATGCCATCCAATTGGCGGCTACGCCTGACGAAATCACGCCCTCGTATCTGCGTAAATACGAGCCGTTGACCAAACACGGCAACCTCTACGCCAAAAAAGAAGGCGCGCTTAACAAGTTGCGCCTCGGTATCTTTGAGCAGCGACCGGAGGCCAACCGTGTACTGACCGAAGTGAAAAAAGATGCCCGATACAAAGACGCCTATATTGTCGAGGAAAAAGAGGCCGACGAGTCCCTTATGCTCCGCAAAGCGCCCGCCACCCCGGCCCAATACGCCGCGCCTACCGGCGCGCGAAGCGCGCTACCGCCGGACAACGGCATTCGATATGCCGTACAGTTAGGCTCTTTTTCACCCGAAAATCCCATTTCGATCAACAATTACGCAGCGCTCAATGATCTGGGCAATGTCTATTCGAAATTAGAAAATGGCATGCTCAAAATGCGCCTTGGCATCTGGTCCAAACATGCAGATGCCGAAAACGCGCAGAGTCAGGCGGTAGGCCGCGGCTTTGACGCCATTATCGTAACCGAAAAAGCGGATGACGAAGTCGCCAAAAAATTCCTGATAAGCGGAGCCCGACTGAATACCCCTGACGCCGCGCCCGCTTCGCCTGCCGCGGCGGCGCCCGCACAGTACAGCGCGCCTGCCGCCGCCCGCAGCGCCAAAGGACCTGAAGCCGCTCCCGCCGCCTCTGCTGTACAAAGCAAGACCGCCGCCGCTCCGGTATCGGGTGTGGGCTACGAGATCAGGGTGTGCGCCATGAGCGATCCCCGGATGTTTGATGCTAACAAGATAAAAGGCGCCAAAGGCAAAATAGAAAAACGCGACATCCCCAACACGACAATGTCCGCCGTTCTACTGACGGGGTACGCTTCTCCTGAAGCGGCCATACAGGATACTGAATACGTGCGCCGCAATGGTTTTCCGGATGCGTACATCATGCGCGTCGAAAATGGGGAACGCAAAATATACCGCTACCGCTCACCGCTCGATTCTCCTAATTGAAATGGATATAGCCTCCCTTCGACGTAACTACTCGCTGCAAAGTCTCAATGAGTCGGATGTCTTACAGGACCCGATCGAACAGTTCAAACGCTGGTTTGGCGAAGCGCTCGACAGTCAGTTGCCAGAGCCGAACGCCATGGTTCTCTCTACCGCTTCTTCAGGCAGGGTACAATCGAGGACTGTGCTGCTCAAAGGCGTAGATGAGCGTGGATTGATTTTTTATACCAATTACGAAAGCGCCAAAGGCCGCGAACTGATCGACAATCCGCAGTGCGCGCTGCTTTTTCTGTGGCTTGAGTTGGAGCGACAGGTGCGCATCGAAGGCCGCGCGGAGCGCATCCCGGCGGCTGAATCAGAAGCCTACTTCCAATCGCGTCCCCGTTCCAGCCAAATCGCCGCCTGGGCCAGTCCTCAGAGCGCGGCCATCTCCGATCGCGCCGCGCTGGAAGACAAAGTTGCGGAGATTACCGAGACGTTCAAACACGATGAGGCGCTGCCCTTGCCGCCGTTTTGGGGCGGTTTTGTGGTGGCGCCCGATCGATTCGAATTTTGGCAAGGTCGCGAGAGTCGTTTGCACGACCGTATCGTCTATGAGCGGATTGGCGGCGCTTCCAATTGGGCGCTAAAGCGCTTGGCGCCCTGATATGCTTGCGTCCGCCGATAGCTTTTTGCGGCGCGTCCATAAGGGCGTTGGGAAGGCATGGGTTTTGTACCCGTTTTTTTCGGCCATCTTACCGCGTCGTTGATCCTATGCCTCTTTTTGAGTCCTTAGATCCTGCTTTTGTGGCCCGTATGCGCCTCCTCATCGGTAGCGAGTACGCCGCTTTTGAAGCGGCGCTGAGCGAAGCGCCGCCCGTATCCATTCGCCTTCACCCGCGCAAATCTCAGGTTATCACTCCCGGGGGCGATCCGATCCCATGGAACAAACAAGGTCTTTATCTTGCTTCCAGACCCTCGTTTACGTTAGATCCTGTATTCCACGCCGGCGCCTACTATGTTCAGGAAGCGGCCTCTATGTTCGTGTCCGAAGTCTTGCGCCAGACGCTATACGCCGCGCCCCTGTCCCATCCCTTGCTTGCGCTTGATCTATGTGCGTCTCCGGGGGGCAAAAGCACCTTGCTGTTGGATGCGCTGCCACAGGATGGTAGTCTGGTTGTTTGTAATGAGGCCGTCAAGGGCCGGTTTGCGGCGCTTGAAGAAAACATCGAAAAATGGGGCTATCCCAATGTAGCGCTTACGCGGGCTGACGCGGCAGATTTTGCCGGTTTGGAGGCCGATTTGGTTCTGGTGGATGCGCCTTGCAGCGGCGAGGGTATGTTTCGCAAGGATCCGCGCGCGCGTGCGGAGTGGTCTGAGGCGCATGCCGCGTTTTGCGCATTGCGACAGGCGCGCATCCTGCGCGACGCCGACGCGGCGCTGCGACCGGGTGGTTTGCTGATCTACAGCACGTGCACGTTCAATCCGGCCGAGAACGAGGAGATGATCGCTCTGTTGCGCAGCGAAATGGGTTACGAACAACTTGCGCTTGAAGTGCCGGCGCAGTGGGGAGTCGTTACGACCGAAGGCGGACTGCGTTTTTATCCCCATTGCTCGCGCGGCGAGGGTTTTTTTATTGGCGCGCTCCGCAAAAGAGGGACTGAGGGCCAAGGACGAGGGCACGAAAACCGCCGCGCCCGCGCCGAGTTCAAGCGGCTTACGCCCCTCAATCGCGCACAGCGTCAGATTGCGGCCCCTTGGTTGGCAACGCCCGACGACTACGCGCTATACCAGACGCCCAATCAACAGATTCTGGCTTTGCCGCAGGTTTTGTTGCCGCTGTACGCTCGACTTGACGCCCGCATCAAAGAAAAGCGCTTTGGCCTCGACATGGGACAGATCAAAGGCGTCGAACTCGCCCCCGCCCATGCCCTTGCGCTTAGCCTCGCGCTCCACGCCGAGATCCCTCGCCTTGCGCTCAATCAGGAGCAAGCGCTGCGCTTTTTGCGCAAAGAGGCCATGGCGCCGCCGCCCGCCGCTCCTGTTGGATGGGCCTTAGCGGAGTACAAAGGGCTGGGTATCGGCTGGGTCAAAGTTCTGCCCGGTCGCCTGAACAATTACCTACCCGCTTCGCGTCGCATTCTGATGCACGCAGACTGATCACATGTTTTCGGGTACAAACTTGGTCAAATCCTCCGGATACTCCCTGCGAAAAGTGTACTTCAGGATGTCGTAAGTAGTGACAATCCCTTTCAATCTGCCGCCCTCGTCCACTATGGGGATGGCATGAAAAAGGTGCTCCATGAGCACTTCGGCAGCCGCGCCGATTTTTTGCCAGGGCTCGAGCGTAGCTAATTTGGTCGTCATGACCTCGCGAATAGATTTTTGCGCGTATTCCTCAGCCGAAAGGCCGGTTTTGAATATATCCCAGGACGTGACCATGCCGACCAGTTTGTCGCCTTCTACGATGGGCAAATGGTGGATGCGCTTAGAGAGGAAAATATTGCGCGCCTCTCCCAGCGTATCGCTTGGCGCAAGCGTGATCACATTGGAAGTCATAATCGCGGTAACGGGTTCGTTCATCATAAGCGGAAACGTATTTGTGAAAAGGGTGACAGAGGAAAAATTTTCTCAAACATAAGGACATTTTTGCTTTTGAAAGCAAACAAGCTATTTTTAATCCTGTTTTTCAGGGAAATAATCTATTTTACCGCCGAAATCATTTATTTAATCAAAAACGAAGCTTGTTATGAAATGTATTTACGCCTTTGCGGTACTTTTGTTGACCATCCCGCTGCGCGCGCAAAATTCCGGTTGCGACGGATCCAGATTCAAATCAGAAGTTTTTGCGAACGTCAAACGCACAACGGTTACCTATGCCCAGACGGTCAGCCATCTGAACAGCCTGATCAATCTCGCCATGGACGTGTATGAGCCGGAAGGCGACACGCTCTCCAAGCGGCCGGCCATCGTGATGGCTCATGGCGGGAGTTTTATCCTGGGAAACAAAAACGATATCCGCAACGAATGCGAGTTGCTGGCCCGCAGGGGTTATGTAGTCGCGAGCATTCAGTATCGGCTTTTTCCGTTTCTGGCTCTCGGATTCCCTGATTCGGTCAAAATCATGGATACAGCGGTTAAAGCCGTTGGCGACATGCGGGCCGCCACCCGCTTTTTGCGCATGGATGCGGCTACGGCCAATCAGTTCAGAATCGACCCGGATCACATCTTTGTGGGCGGCTATTCGGCTGGCGCCGTAACGGCTCTGCACTACGCCTATCTGCAATTGGACGACGATATCCCCGGCTTCCTGGCCAACCTCATCGAACAAAATCGGGGAATAAATCTGAGCGCGCAACACCAAACCGCCCTCTTTGGCAATCTCAACCCCGCCGACTACAGCGGCCTGGAAGGAATCAGCGGCTCGCCGGAAAACAAAACCTATTCTTCCCGCGCCGACGCGGTGATCAATCTGTCGGGCGGTATCTATCGGAGCGCCTGGCTGCAAGCCGGCGAGCCGCCTCTGACGAGCATCCATGGCACAGCCGACGAAACGGTCGATTACAATTTCGGACTGGCAGCCAATATAGCCTACCTCGAAGGCAGCAACCTTATTCGCCAACGCGCCGAAGCGGTCGGTCTGCGCAACTTTTTGCAAACCGTGCCCGACGGCGGCCATACCAACATCTACTCCGGAGCGGCTTATGCGGCATATCGGGATACGTTCTGGACCATGACAAGCGCCTTGCTGGAAGACTTGAGTTGCACGCCAAGCGTATCCATCGCCGAACCGGGCGATACAGGCGCCGCATTCTGGAGTTTTGCGCCCAACCCCGCATCCGACCCATACATAACGCTTGATCTGAGCGCTATCGGCCGGCCGGTTGATCTGCTGGCTTACGATGTTCAGGGCCGCCTTCTGGCGCATTATCGCCAAATCGCGCATGGGCAAAAGGTGGAGTTGCCGGCCGGCGCAAGCGGATCTATTTGGTTGCTTCCGCAGGCGGCCAATCTGCGCTTCGAAGCGAAGCAGCTTGCAGTGCCGAAGTAGCGTGCGGCGGACATCACAGATCGACGAAAGCGCCTGCTCGACCCGGGCGAAAAGGCTGAGCGGGCAGGCGCTTAGCGGTAGGCCGTCAGCAGTATCGGGCGTGCGTTCCGCCAAGTCTGGCCGGGTTTTTGCTGCTTGATATTCGGATTAGTTTTGTGCTGGTACAGGCGACTGTACCTGCTTTGCCGCGCCCTTGACGCGCTTTTTATTCCTTTTTCAAAAAAATACGCAAGTAATCCATCGCCATGTTCAACCGATTACTCCCCTTTTTTCTTGTGTTGTGCTGCGCCCGCCTGGCGCAGGCGCAGATCAGCGCGGGCGGAAGTCCGCTTGCGCTATCGGGCGGCGCCAATGCCGATGCCGCTTTGGCCGCCCGTCCGCCGGCGTGGGTGTACCCTGCTCCCGATCTCAAAGTCTGGCTGGCTGAGGATGCCAAGCAGAGCGGACCTTTGCGTTTTGCGGCTCCGATCACGACTGACATCAGCCCCGCTCTCCAAGGCGCGTGGAGCGACCTGCCTGATGGGGGGCGCGTATGGCAATTTCGCGGGGCTATGGAGGGGGCCTTGGGCGTCGTGCTGCTTTTCGACCGGTTCAGGATGCCGAAGGGAGGGCGTTTTTTTGCATATACGCCCGACGGGCGCGTCGTCAGAGGCGCCTACACAGAGCAAAGCAATTCCGAATCCGGCAAATTTACCATCGGACCGCTCCCGGGCGAGGAATTTGTGCTGGAATACAGGCTCGCGGCCGATGCGGCCGACGAGGGTGAGATATGGCTCAACCGCATTGACTACGCCTACCGCCGTTTCGAGGATACCGAGTCGGCGTTGAGCACGGGGTTCGGGGCCTCCTTGTCCTGTCATATCAACGTCAACTGTCCTGAGGGCGCCGATCTGCAAACCGAAAAGCGGGGCATTGCGCGCATGCTGATGGTCTTCAGCAATGGGACAGGCTTCTGCACCGGCAGCCTGATCGCCAATACCTCCGAAACGCCTGAGCCGTATTTGCTGAGCGCCCACCATTGCCAATTGATCGGCCTGAACCCCATGTTTGACCAATGGGCTTTTCATTTCGACTACGAAGCCCCTGGCTGTGCCAATCCGGCTGCCGAACCTGCTTTCAAATCGGTGCTCGGTTGCCAGCGCATCGCCTTTCGGGACGAAACGGACTTCATGCTCCTCAGGCTCAATCCCATTCCCCCGTCTTACGGCGTCTATTTCAATGGCTGGACACGAAGCGCCGCTCCGCCGGCTACCACCAGTTTCATACACCATCCGGCCGGCGATATCAAAAAGGTGAGCCGGGACGCCAAAGCGCCCGTAATCCACCCCAATACAATCAATTGGGGGCCCGGTTTCGGGATCAGCCCCGTCAACACCCATTGGCGTACCCAGCCCGAAACGGGAACTTATCAGCCGGGTTCGAGCGGATGCCCCCTGTTCACGCCCTCCCGACTGATCTTCGGGCAATTACACGGCGGCTCTTATGTGCAGGGCAACGAGTGCGTGGTCAACGCCGCATTCTTCGGTCGGTTTGACCTGTCATGGGATCAGGGCGCGGCGCCGGGGGCCAGGCTGCGCGAGTGGCTCGACCCGGCCAATACCAACAAAATGAGCCAACAGGGTTATCAACAACCGCCCCCGCCGGCAGTCCACGCAATTAGCGGCGTTGTCCGCACCTGGAAGGGTGATCCGATGTCCGACGTGCCGGTCCGCCTGAGCGGTTCCGCAACCCAAAATACGCATACCAACGGCGACGGGTATTTTCAGTTTTCGAATTTGCCTGCCGGCGGCGACTACCAAATCGCGCCGGAGCTCACAGAAAATCCGCTGAACGGCTTGAGCACCTTCGACATTGTATTGATACAAAAGCATATCCTCGGTCAGGAATTGTTTGACAGTCCCTGGAAAATTATCGCCGGCGACACCAACAGCGGAAACACCCTGACCCCCTTCGATATCGTGTTGATCCGTAGGCTCATCCTTGGGATTGACGATGCGTTTCCGGGGACGCCTTCCTGGCGTTTTTTTCCAAAAACCTTGACATTTAGCAACCCGGACAATCCCTTTGCCGACGCCCCCTTTCCGTCCGATATAAGCATATCCAATCTATCGGCCGATATGAACGCCATCGATTTTATCGGCGTTAAAATCGGGGATGTGAATGGCTCGGCGCAGTACTGAAAAAAGATATTGCGCGTCGTTTTAGAAAAAAAGTATAACTTTACGCCGCTTTGAAAAGCGCGCCTAACCATATTTGCCGCATGGCATCGCTTATCCTCGCCCTGACCTTCGTGAGTTGCGCGAGCGAAGTATTTATTGACTTGCCCGAAGAGCCGCCCCGTTTGGTGGCGATCGGACACTTTACCGACGGCGATCTGTTTCGCGTGCGGCTGAGTTTTAGCCAGAACTACGACGAGCCGTCGCCGTTGCCTCCGCCCGAAGATGCGGATGTAACCATAGCCGTAGGCGGACAATCCATGCAGCGCCTGCGAAGGGTGCGCGGCGCCAACGGCGATTTCATCTGGGAGGGCTTACGCCCCGCCGAATTGGGCGTTAATTATACCCTGGTGGCCAAGGTGCAGGGCTATCCGCGCATCGAAGCAACCAGCGCCGTGCCGATCCACCGCCCTTTGGCAGGCTACAGCGCAGATGCGGGAAGCGTGCAGCATGTCCAGATGCAAGATGGCATGCGCCTGGCCCGCGCCCCCATCCGCCTACGCCCCTCCGAGTTGCCGCCCGATAAGCGCTTCTTTGCGTTTAGCCTTCAGTACGAGATCGAAGTGTTCGAACAATTGCCTAACGGCCAAATCGTCGTGGATTACACCTATCTTACCAGCCCCCGCGAGTCCAGCTTCACGAGCGACGGACGGACTATCGCCCTTTTGAGCGACCTCACCCGACTTTACGAGCCGCTCATTTTGATCAACGAAAAGTTTTGGAACAGCCCAGACGCATCGGTCAATATCGACGCCCTCATACGCTATAACCCCCGCTTTGAGCGTCCGGTCAACGTGCTGGTCGAGTGGCGTACGCTGTCGCCCGAATACTACTGGTATTTCCTTTCTTTAGCCTCGCAGGGAAGCGCGCCGCCATTGACCGAACCCGACGCCGTGTTCAATAACGTATTGAACGGGTACGGCAACTTCTCGGGCTATTCGTTCAGCATCGACACCATACGCCTCGATCTCTGAACCAGGTCAGGCAGGCGCCAGCAGACGGCTCAGATTACCGGGCAAGAGTCTGTTTTTAAGAAAAAAACGCACATAGGGCCATTCTTTTTGGGAAAAAGCGGACAGCGAGCGGGCAGCTTCGGGGTTGGCGAGCAGGGCGCTGGCGTCGCGAAAACGCAGTTGGACGATGCGCCCGCCTCGGGTTTCGGCCTCCGTGTAGTAAACCCGCGCCTCGATACCGCTCAGAAAAGTGCCCTCTGCCCCCTTCGAAAACCGCAGCCGGTACAGCAACGGCGCGTGGCACCAGCTAAATATGTCGTATGCCACAAAATCGCCCTGCGAATACGAAACAAACACATCCTTGCTCTTCCCACTGAACGGATCCGCCATGCGCAACAACTCGAAGGGCTGCGGATTGTGTGGGTGATTGGCCAAAATCACATCTGCGCCGCTCAGGCTGCAAAACTCCCGAATGTTGCGCAGCGTGTGCATCGACGGATATGCCTGATAGGCGCAGCCCATGTGCAGGTGCGCCACAATCAGATCCGCGCCGCGCTCGCGCGCCAACTGACATTGCGCCACGAGCACGCTCCAGTCCGGGTTTGGAAGGTTCAGCGGGTGACACTCAAGCAGCCAAGGCTTGTCCGGCGGTAGCGTTTCGGCGTTGAGCGAAAAAGTGGCCCCCGCGAAGGCAACCCGAATACCCTTGCGCTCGATAATCGGGATGCGCAGGCGCTCGGCTTCCGTGCGCGCCGCGCCGCACCAGGCAATTTGCCGACGGTCCAAAAAATCCAGCGTACCCATTAGCCCCGCTTCGCCCATATCGAGCGCATGGTTGTTGGCCACCGAGAGGAGGTCAAACCCTCTGTAGCGCCCCAAGCCCGAAAAAACCTCGAACATCTGCTCCGAAGCGTTGAAATACATGTGGTAGAGCATCACCTCGGGTACGGACGCAGGGGGGCGGGATAAATCTAACGGCGTCTCAAGGTTGGCCGTCACAATATCGGCGTCAAAGAAAAAATCGCCCGCTTCGTCCCACAGTGCGGCGCAAACCTCGGGCCGAATGGCATCATAAGGCATCAAGTCGCCGCCTGCGCTTAAAGTGATCTCCGTCTCCGCCCGAAACCCGGGCGGCAAACAAATCTCATCTTGCTTGTCCGCAAAGTAGCGCTCCAGGTCGCTGCCCGCTTCGGATTGCCAAACGGGTTGGTAGTAGTATTTGTACCCCAGATAGAGTCGCTCGGCGGGCTTCATGGTCAGGGGGTCCTCGTGGTGTTCAGGCCATAGCTCAGACCAGCGTTTGCCGTCGAACATCCGGACTAACCCGTACAAGAAGCGCAACAACACAGTCAGCAATTTCCCGCGTCGGCTCCAGGGATTGACCGGCGTAGCGCGTGTGGGTATCGACTCAGGCATGATTTCTGATTTTTTTTAAAACGTCGGTTGGCTTTTTTTGATGTATGGGTTGTAAAACGCTTCCCGCATCTCTCTTAGGCATCCGCTTCTCGCGCAAGGGCTCAGACCCGCACTTTTTTCCAGCGCCCTGTGCGAAAATACCACATGGCGGCAGCCGCCATACCCGACTCGGCAATAGGGATGCTCCAATAGACTCCCGCCTCGCCCCAGCCCAAGTGAAAAGCCAATAGCCAGGCCAGCGGCGTCTCTATCAACCAAAAGAAGACGAAATTGAGCAGCGTTGGCGTGAGGGTGTCGCCGGCGCCGTTGATCGATTGGGTGATCACCATTCCATAGCCGTAGAACAAATATCCGGCGGACATGATGCGCAGCGACAGGGCGCCCGATGCTTTGACCGATGCGTCATCCGTAAAAATACCGATCAATCCCGGCGCCGCGAATAAGTAAATGATACCGATCAAGAGCATAAAAGCGCCGCAAAAATGACCCGCTAACCACGCCGAAGTTGCCGCGCGTTCGGGCTGACCGGCCCCGAGGTTCTGGCCCGTCAGGGTGCTGGCCGCATTAGCGATACCCCATGCCGGCAGTATCGAAAACACAACGATGCGAATGGCGATCGTATAGCCCGCCGTGGCCTCTTTGCCGATTTGGCCGAGCAGGTAAATCAAGAATATCCAACTGGCCGAAGCAATCAGATATTGCCCCGTGCTGCCTGCGCCCACGCGCAGCAGCGTAAGCATCAGATCGGCCCGGGGGCGCAGGTAACGCCAGTATAATCGCACCGAACGGCCCACCCCAAACAAATGCCACAATTGATAAGCCACGCCCGCGCTGCGTCCGATTGTGGTGGCGATGCCCGCACCCAACAGCCCCATAGCCGGAATCGGCCCCATCCCAAAAATAAGCAGCGGATCCAGTACCAGATTGACGCCGTTGGCCAGCCAAAGCGCGCGCATGGCGGTATTGGCATCGCCCGCGCCGCGAAAGATGCCATTGAGCATCCAGAGCAGCAGAACGGGCAAATTGGCGGAGAGCATCAAACGCACAAACGGCAAGCCCGCCGCCTGTACGTCTTTGTCGCGGGTCATGACAGACAGGATATCCGGCGCCATCAAATAACCCGGTATCGCCAGCAATGTAGAAATCACCAATCCCACCAACAAAACCTGAGCGCCCGCAACGCCCGCAGCCCGACGACGCCCCTCTCCAACCCGGCGCGATACCATTGCGGTGGCTGCCGCGCTCAAGCCGATGCCGATGGCGTATATGAGCGTGAGAATTGATTCCGTTAATCCTACAGTCGCCACCGCCTCGATGCTGATCTTGGCCACAAACCATGCGTCCACCACCGCAAAGAGGGACTCCATGGCCATTTCGAGCACCATCGGGATCGAAAGCAGGACAATGGCCCGCCGAATGCTGCCTTGCGTGTAGTCGCGTTCAACGCCGTTGAGTGATTCGCGTATTAGAGCAACGATGCGGCGCCGACGAGTCAAAAATTTTTGTCGCAAAAGATCCCGTTTTTTTGATGCCGGCTTAAACGCGCGGAGGTGTGAATTAGTGTTACAAAGATACCCATGAAGACAACTACATGCCGGGATTTTTGTTTTGATAGGCGATAAACGTTAAACAACGCTGCAACATGAATGTCAGAGCCGAAATAGATGGGTTACTGCACCGCGCGCTACAGTTGGATTGGCTTTCCCCGGAGGAGGGCGTGTTCCTCTTCGAGCAGGCGCCTACCGCCGAATTGATGTACGTGGGCGCCGCATTGCGCCGGCGCCACGTACCCAACGACGTGGTTACCTGGATCATCGATCGCAATTCGAACACGACCAACGTCTGCATCGCCAATTGTAAGTTCTGCAACTTCTACAGAAGACCGGGACACGAGGAAGCATACGTCACCACGATCGAGGAGTACAAAGAAAAAATTGAAGAAATGTTCCGCCTCGGCGGCGAGCAACTCCTGCTTCAGGGCGGCCACCACCCCGATCTCGGATTGGATTTTTACGCCAACCTGTTCCGCCAACTCAAGTCCCTGTACCCCAATCTCAAGCTCCATGCGCTCGGCCCGCCTGAGATCGCGCATATCGCCAAACTTGAAGGCATGAGCCACTACGACGTGCTCAAGACGCTGATGGAAGCGGGTTTGGACTCTTTGCCCGGCGCCGGCGCCGAAATCCTCGACGACCGTGTACGTCGCCTTATATCCAAGGGCAAGTGCGGCGGTCAGGAATGGCTCGACGTGATGCGCGCCGCACATCAATTGCGCCTGACCACTTCGGCCACCATGATGTTTGGGCATATCGAAACCAACCTGGAGCGCATGCAGCATTTCGCGGCGCTCCGACAAGTGCAAAGCGAAAAGCCCGCCGACGCCAAGGGCTTTCTCGCGTTTATCCCTTGGCCATTTCAGGACGAGGATACCATCCTCAAAAAGATCAAGCGCGCGCGCAATGCCGTTACCGGCGACGAATATGTGCGTATGATCGCCATGAGCCGCATCATGCTGCCCAACGTGGTCAACATCCAGGCCTCGTGGCTGACAGTAGGCAAGCAGGTGGCGCAAATTTGCCTCCACGCCGGCGCGAACGATTTCGGCAGCATTATGATTGAGGAAAATGTGGTTTCGGCCGCCGGCGCGCGCTTTCGCTTCACGGCCGACGGCATTCAACGCGCCATTCAGGAAGCGGGCTACCGGCCGCAGTTGCGCAATCAGCAATACGAATACCGCGATTTGCCGGAGGGTATTGTCAATCAAGAGTTGGACCGTTCGGCCATGTTGGTAGATTGAGATTTGGCCCCGCCGCTCCCGCATGTCCCGTACGCCCGTCTCTTGAAAAAATGGGGTCGGCCCTGCAAAATAAAACAGGGATGCGCCCGTTTTCGAAGACAAATACGCGCCCTTGCTTTGCACGCAGCGCCGGTCAGGCGTCTTTTTCGAAAACAAAATTGAGTAATGAAGAGTCCCAAACCTCTGCTCGCGCTCTTCTTAGCGTTCTTGTGTCAGTTGCAGGGCTGTCGCCCCGCTCCCGACGAAGTTCCGCTGCCTACGGAGATTTGCATCGAAACGCGCCACCACAGCGTGCCGGTTCGGGGCGTCACGGTGTATATCAAGTACTTTGCCGAGGCTTTTCCGGGTTACGACAAAGAACCCACGTATTTCGATGCTAAGTTTACGACCCGAGGGGATGCCGGAAGGGGGTGTATCCGCTCCATACCAGAGGGGCGTCACTGGTTGGTCGCGCACGGTTTTGACAGCGTGTATCACATGGATCGGATGTTCGGAAGTCTTCCCGTCGAAATTTCCTTAGATGCCCGCCCGCGCATAGACACCATCATTTATCTGGGGCATTAGCCGACGCATTCCGGGCCTGTTTTGCATGTTTTTTCGCTGGAAAAGACCGCGTCGGGGCGTTGCGATTTTTTTTGAAAAAAGAAGCAAGCAGAGGATGTGCGCGCGTCTGTTCCTTTTTTGCCCATTTTTTTAAGCAAAAAAACATCCCAGTCTTTGTCAAAGCAGCAAACTTTAGCTGCCTTTACGACGCTCGAAAGGATTGGCTATACAATCATCGCGCCATCCAGCGCCCGATTCCGACTTCGGGCGACAGCGGGGCGTCGTTGAGCAAGCGCTCGGCAAATTGATTGGCCCAAAAGGGCGCCAGTAAGCCCCCTTTTGATCCCATGCCGTTGAAAACTGAAAGTCCGGCAATGTCCGGATGGCGGCCCATGACCGGCCGGCGGTCGCGCACTGAGGGCCGAATCGCCGCCCGGTGCGCGACTACCTCGAAAGGCGCGTCCAACATCTCTTCCAACATCGAGACATATTGGGCGCGGCGGGCTGGTTCCGGCTCTGCATGGGCAAAGCGGTGGTCGTAGTTTGATCCGGCCCAGAACGATCCCTCGCCTACGGGACAGAGGATGAGCTGGCGCTTAGCGGCCGAGCGCGGGAGCGGGGCGCTGGAGGCGTCTAAGCGCAGGAGCAGGGCTTCGCCCTTGGCGGGATTCCAGCCCAAGTTGCCAAAAAACGGGCATTGCGCTACCGCCGCGCCCTGGCAGAGCGCTATCTGGTCGTAATTGCGCAGTAATTCAGGCAATTCGGACGGGACAAACGAACGGCGCTCAAAGTTCTGACCGTGCCAGCGGGCCAGGGCATGCAGTAAAGTCGGAAAGTCAACCCTTCCCGCCCCGTTTACGCGCCCGTATCCCGCGCTTTTTTTCAAGAAAAAACGCCACTCGCCAGCGTCTGCGCACGCTTGCGCATAGACGCCAAACTCAGGATCTGCGAGTTTTGCCGCCCAGTTGTTGAGCGTTTCGGAGTTGTCCATGACGCGCAGGATACTGAAGTCGCACCAGACCTCCGCTCCCGTCTCTTTGGCGATATCGAGGTAAGTTTGTCGGGCAAAAGGAGCGAACTCTGCAAATCGCCACGACAGCGAGAGCCGGCGTCCGGTGATTGGATTGACCAGGCCGGCGGCCACGCGGGAGGCGCTTTCGGGCATACCGGCATCCCAAACGCATACGTCCGCGCCTTTTTTTTTCAAAAAATAAGCCAACATGGCTCCGGCGATGCCGTGTCCCACAACCAAAATACGCGATCCTGATGACATGGCGGGCGATCAGGATGTTTTGAAGCGCCTTCTGACGAGCTTGATAAAGTTTTTGGCGGTTTCGATGCGTTTTTTGTCCGGCCAGGCATAGCGCATTGCGCAGTGTTCGATGAGATAAGCCTTGGCTTGGTCGAAATTGTCCATTTGATTGAGCGTATGAATGGCCTGGTCGAAAGCCTTGGCGTCGTCGGCAAATAGCTCGCGGGTGAGCAGAAGCCGGTCGTTCAGCGCGATACCTTTTTTGAGATCGGCGATGGGTAGTTCGGATAGTTTGTCGGCCATTTCTTTGACCTGCTTTTCTTCGAAAAGGGCCTCGAAACCGGCGGCCGGCGCGGCCGGTTCGGGTTTAGCTGCCTTGCCGGACGAGGCCGCAGGTTCGGGTTTGGATTGTGGTTTGGGATCCGGATCTGGAGCGACTTTGGGTGCGGGCGGCGCGATGGGTTCGGGGGCGGGCGGGAGCGAGAGCGCAGGTTCGACAACGGGCGGACGAACGGGTGCAGGAACAGGCGCGGGCGGGGCGGGTGTAGGCGTCCAATGTGGCGTAGAGGGGGCTACGCGTTCGCTCAGCAGGGCATCATAGAAATCGCGCGCATACGATAGCATGATATCCACGTCAATACGGGCGATATTGTCCGGGTCTTTGCTCAGGCGGTTAAATTCGCGGTTGAGTTTGTCTAAGAAAATTTTAGCTTTAAGTAAGTCCATGCTTTGATGTTTGCGAAATGTGTTACTTTCACCGGCGAATTTCAGGATAATTTTTAATTTGACGTGTTTTTAGAGCCATATTTCAAAGGAAAACGCTCGGGATGGATCGAAATCGTCTGCGGGTGTATGTTTTCCGGCAAAACCGAAGAACTGCTCCGCCGTCTTCGTCGCGCCCAGATTGCCGACCTGAAAATAGCGGTATTCAAGCCCCTGACCGACACGCGCTATCACGACGCCAACGTAGTTTCTCACGATTCGAACGCCATACAGGCGCAGCCGATTGCGCATTCGCGCGAGCTACTAGCGCTCGACGACGAAACCAGCGTGCTGGGGATCGACGAGGCGCAGTTTTTCGATATGGACCTACCCGACGTTTGCAGCCGCTTGGCCTTGCGCGGCGTCCGCGTGATTGCTGCCGGATTAGATATGGATTACCGCGGTCAGCCTTTTGGCCCTATGCCGCAGCTATTGGCTATGGCGGAATATGTGACCAAGGTGCACGCCATTTGCATACATTGCGGCAACTTAGCTACCCACTCTTACCGCCTGGCCGAGGGCGACGAGGTTGTGTTGCTCGGCGAAAAAGAGCAATATGAACCCCGTTGCCGCCATTGTTATCACAAAGGGCCGATGTTGCGGCTACGCTGATGGACAGGCATCACCGAATTAGCGTAATATCGCCATTGAAGCGTTCAGTCTCTCCGTCGATGAACTGGATTTCTGCCGTCCAGACATAGACATCGTTGTGGCCTTTTTGGTTTCGGAGCCGGCCATCCCAGGCAAAATTAATATCGTTGGGCGCAAAATCCCGCGCCTCGAATACTTTTTCGCCCCAGCGATCGTAGATGATCCATTGCTTGATGCGCGCCACATCTGCGCCGCCGTAGATCATGGCCATGGCGTTTGCGGGGTCATTGCCATTCAGATTTATTGCGTTGGGCACGAAGACCCTCCGTTTGCGGTTGACCGTGACTGCTACTTGCCCTTCCGTTGTGCAGCCGTTCAGATCGATTGCTTTGACCCGGTGGGTATAGCTTTGCAAGGGCTGGTAGCTGAACTCGGCGCACAGCGGGTCGCCTTCGCAGCCCGGCGCGTAATTCCATTGAATGGTCGCCAGCGGCGTTTCGTAGGAGAACAGCGCCATTATCTCAACCGTCTCACCCAGAGCCACGGCGATGCTGGGGCTGAGTTCCAGCAAAAGCGGCGCCGGCTCGCGAATCACCACGAGGGTATCGAGCGTGCAGCCGTTGGCGTCGTAGAGGGTGATGAGCCAGGGGCCTGCCGTCAGGTTGTCAAACTGTTTGGCTGTACTTGCCGGGCTGCCATTGAGCGCAAAAAGGATGGGCTGGACGCCGCCTTGGATGCCGTTGACGACAATCTGGCCGTTGCGTTGTCCGGCGCATAGGATGTCGCGAATGCTCAGGTCGAATGCGGTGGGGACTGCGGGGTCGAGTTGTACCTGCGTGCTGGCTGTATTCGAACAGCCGTTTATCGTGTTGACGATCTGGATCGAATAGACGCCTGCGGCTCCGGCGACGGGTTGGTATCCATCCGCTCCGGAGAGGATAACGCCGCCATTGGAAGCGCTCCAACTGACTGTGAAATTAGGTCCCGCGCTTGAGCCGACGGCGTTGAGCGCAATGGAGCTTACGGTGCAATTGAGCGTGCCGCCGGGCGCCAACGAGATTTGGGGCAAGGCAAAGTCGGCGTTGACCTGCGCGTTGATCTGACGTTGGCAACCGTTTGGCCCTGTGATGGTGAGGGTATATACTCCGGGCGTATTGACAGTAGGGGCAAGTTCCGCCGATGTGAAGCCGCCCGGGCCGTTCCAGACTGCTTGCGCTCCGGGCGTGCTGACCGTAGCGCTGATGGCGGACACGCCGCCATTGGCGCAGTTGAGGATGGTCCCTTCCACATTGCCGGAGGGTAGGGCGTCGTCGAGTAGGACCAGGGCCGATCCTTGGGCGGTGCAGCCGTTAAGCCCGGTGACGACTACGGTGTAGCTTCCAAACTCGTTGACCGTGGGATTGGGCAGTCCCGCGCTTGCCGGGGTGATCCCGGGGCCTTGCCAGGCATAGGTCAGGTTCGGCGTGCCGCTGAGCGCCTGTAAGGTAGCCGTGGCGTTGGCGCAATCGAGCGTGTCGCCCACAACGATCAGGTCAGGCGGATCGTTGTCGATCCCCACGGCGACTGCTGCGCTGTTGGTGCAGCCGTTGGCTGTGTTGGCGACCGTCAGGATGTACTGACCCGGTAAAGATACGTTCGGCGCAATCTGGTTTTGATTGACGGCATTGATGCCCGGACCGCTCCATTCGTAGTTCAAAAAATTGCCTGCAGTGGCCTGGGATCCAGAGCCGTCGAGTTGCGCTTGCGGTTCGGCGCAGGTTAGCGTTTTCTCAGAACCGGCCGAGGCTATCGGCGGTTCAAAATCAGCGCTTACAGTCGTTTGCGCGACGGCGCTGCAGCCATTGATTTGGTTGACCACGAGTAGTTCGTAATTGCCGGATTCGGTTACTGTAGGCTGAACCTGGCTTGCGTTGGCGGGCGTGATGCCCGGGCCGCTCCAGGTCAATAAGTAGGTAGGGCCAGTGTCTGACCCGCTACCATCCAGCGTCACTCCGGCGCCGATATTGGCGCAATTGAGTACGGTCGGCGGGCCTGCGTTGACAAACGGCGTCAGGCTGTCCACTTGTACGACGACAGAACTGACAGCGGTACAACCATTGAGCGTGTTGGTCACCGTGAGCAGATAAACGCCGGAAGCATTCACGTTGGGTTGCGGCGCTCCCGACTGTCCGGGGAGCACTCCCGGGCCGCTCCATTGGTAAGCGTATTCCGGCCCTGCGCTGGATGCGCTACCATCTAACTGGACGACGGGTAAGGCGCAGGATAAGGTCGGCGAAGCGCCGGCGTCTGCTGTCGGTTGCGCAATTTGGGTGAGGACGACCACGCTGTCGCTGGCTTCGCAAAAATTGTTTTGATTGACAATTGTAAGCGTGTATGATCCGCCTTCTGCCACGACCGGTTCGGTCGCGTTGGCGTTGGTTGAATTGATGCCCGGCCCTTGCCAGATGTAAACAAATTCTGGCCCTGCGCTTGAGCCTGATGAGCTAATCAGGATCTGCGGTGTTGTGCAGGTGATGATGCCGGAGCCGGTAATTTGAGCGACTGGAGTATCTATGTTCTGGGTGACGACCACCGACCCGGAGGCGGAGCAGCCATTGGTCGTGTTGACAATCAGCAGGGTATAGTCTCCGGGTTGTGAAATCACAGGCGACACGTCGCCTGCATTGCCCGGCTGTATATCCGGGCCGCTCCACTGATAAGCAAACAGAGCGCCTGTGCTGGATCCGGTAGCGTCTAAGGGGGTTGAGAGGGTCTGACAGTTGAGTTGGGCCGGCGTAGCGATGACCAGATCGGGCGCCGTCAGGTCGGCGGCAATGAACACGCTGTCAATACTTCGGCAACTATTGGCGACGTTCAGCACCTCGAGAATATAAAGTCCGGGGAGCGAGACGAGCGGTTGGGGAGATTGTTGATTGGCCGGCGAGATATCCGGTCCTTGCCATGTGATTTGATATCCCGCGCCGCTGTCTGTACCCGGATCGCCTATGACCAATGCGGGCATGGCGCAGGTCAGCGTTGCATTCTGTCCCGCAAGGGCCTGCGGGAATACCGCGTTAGTTTGTATGACAGCCTGATCTGAAGCCGTGCATCCGTTGGCTGTATTGGTAACAATAAGTAGGTAAGTGCCCGGTTGATGGATCGTGGGTTGATACGCGCCCGTATCTCCGGCCCCTATTCCTGGTCCACTCCACATATATTCAAATTGCGGCCCTGCCGAAGTAGCGGCGCTTCCGAGCGTGTGTGTAGTCGAGATACAATCGATGACTGCATCCGGTCCGGCGGCGGCGACAGGCGCTTCGAAGTCTTCAACAATCGTCACTTGCGCCGTCGCAGTACACCAATTGACATTATTGCTCACCAGGAGTTGATAGACGCCGGGTTGCGTCACCTGAGGCTGCGCTGCGTTGGCCTCGGCGGGCGCTATTCCAGGTCCGGACCACAGCAGCGAAATATTTGGGCCGCTGGCCGACGCGCTTGCATCCAGTGAAATGAGGCCGTTGTTGAAACAATTCAGGATGCCGGGAGGGCCGGCATCGGCCAAAGGCGCTATTGTATCGATCAGGATAAAGACGATATCGGTACTGCTGCACGCATTTTGCAGGTTACTGACCGTAAGGGTGTAGGCTCCTGGGGCATTCAGATTTTGCGGGCTGAGTTCGTTTTGGTTAGCAGGCGTAATCCCCGGCCCGCTCCAAGTATAAACGATACCCGAGCCTGCAGATGATCCGCTTGCATCGATAGATACGCTTCCTGAGGCGCAGTTGATTGTCAAGTCCGGCCCGGCGTTGGCTGTGGGTACATCGGCGTCCTGCGTCACGGTCAAAGTATCGCTGGTTTCGCAAAAGTTGACGGGATTGCGTACGGTAGCGATGTAAAGACCGGGTTGCGCGACGACGGGATTCGGCAGGTTGGCATTGGCGGGCGTGATGCCCGGCCCCTGCCATATCCATAACACATTGGCCGGAGCGGCAGACCCGCTCAGCCCGATTCCGCTCGCATTGGCGCAGGTTAGGATGGTATCCTGTCCGGCATTAAGCGTAGGGTATTCGATATCGATAGCCACCTGGACTGCGTCGGTAGCGGTGCAGCCATTGACCTGATTGGCTATCGTCAACATATACTGACCGGCCTGCGAAACAGTCGGTTGGTAGCTTTGTTGGTTGGCCGGCGTGATGCCGGGTCCCGACCAGATTGCCGTGAAATTGCCACCTTGAGAAGAGGCTCCGCCAATGACAACCTCTGGCGTAGCGCAATTGATGGTTTGCGAAGGTCCCGCATCTGCGGTGGGATAGCTAATCAGGTCGGTTACAATAGCCGTATCCAGCGTAAAGCATTGGTTGACCGGATTTGAGACGCGCAGCACATACGCGCCCGGTATATTGACCGTAGGATTGAGCAGGTTTTCTTCGCCTGGAAATATACCCGGCCCGCTCCACAAAATTACGTAGGGTGGGTTGTGCGCCGATGCGGCGCCTTCCAAAGTAGCTACGGGCAGGATGCAAGTCAGGTTGTGATCCGGGCCGGCGCTGACGCCCTGGGGCGCGGCAATGTCTTGCAGGACAGTGACCGCGCTCGTCTGCGTGCATTGGTTTGCGGGATTGGTCACCGTCACGGTGTAAACGCCGGGCAAACCAACCACCGGAGAAGCTGCATTTGCATTGGCGGGCGTAATATCCGGCCCGGTCCATGTATAAGTCGCATTGGGTATATTGGTTTGGCTGACGATGGGCGTAGCGGTAATTTCGCAGTCCAGCGTTTGATTGACTTGCAGACTGACCGATGGGGGAGTGTTGTTTGCGACTACCTGTGCCGTAGCGCTCGACGAACAGTTGTTGGCCGGGTTGGTGACGGTGAGCGTGTACGTTCCGCCGACGTTGACCGGTGGGTTTTGTTGATTTTGATTGAGGGGCGTAATCCCGGGGCCTGTCCAGAGATAATTGACGCCCGGCGTGGGCGAGTTACCCTGAAGCACAACAGTTCCTCCGTCGGGTTGGCAGTTGAGTTCTCCTCCTGAAGCCGTAGCCCCCGGTAGTTGTATGTTGGCTCCGATGGTAATGCTTGCCGTATCTTTACAGGTTTTTGTTCCGGCGGTATTGCTGATGATCAGGTGATAAGTTCCGGGCGCGTTTACGCTTTGGGAGGTCTGGTTGCCGATGCTCGTCCAGTTGCTGTTGGTCCATACAAAATTTGAACCGTTAGATCCGACGCTGGTCAGCAGCGCCGAGGTGTTGATGCAGTTGATGGTTTGTAGATTGGTCTGAATCTGAGCAGACACAGGCACCTTTTGTACGACGAATCTGACAAAGCTATCGCAGCCCCTCCATGATTCATATACCTCAAAAAAAGGCCCGCCGATATCGCAATATTTGTTGCCGTTGAGTTCAAAGCATTCGCCGTCGCAGATATATTGGACGCCAATGTTGGTTTCGTTGCGCGGTAAAATGCGGATATTTTGGCGTACCGTGCTGTCGCAACCCAACCAGGAGGGGAAGGGCGTTGAGAGTAGGGATATAGGATTGGGGCTGTAGGTGCTGATGGTAGTGAAGGGCGGTTCGTCCCAGGTATAAGGCAGATCTTCGAAGCAGAGTGTCACCTGGGGCTTGACCGTAGGCGGTATGGGTTGGTTAACCACCGGTAAGCAGGCCTGTTGGGTAGCGCTGCAAGCGTTGCCCACTTGTACGCAGATCGAACCGCCCTGCGTGCCAAAGGTGACGGTTACCGATGTTCCGTTCTGGGCGTTGAGCAACACGTTGTTGCCCAAGCCGTTGATAGACGAGCCCGGGGGGGCTATCCAGCGGTATTGGCCTGCGCCGGGTACCGGCGGGATGGAATAGGTAGCGGTGGCGCCCGGACAAACTTGTGTGGGGCCTTGCGGAACGCTCGGCGCCCCTACCGACGGCGGCGACACTGAACCTTGCAATACGTTGATGGTGTAATTACAGACGTCGTTTGTCCAGCCGTCGATCATCAGATAATATGTTTGGCCCGGCACAAAATCCGTGTAAGAAAGGATCAGCGGTTGGCCGCCGCCGCCGCTTGTGCCCGGATTGCAGGTGAGGGCGTCGTCCTGGCAATTGGCGAAAAAAGCGGCTTGCAGCCCATTGCCTTGTTGGCAATTGCTGGTCGAAATGTCGATCGTAATGGTCGAAGTCCCCGCTACAAATCCAAACCACTGGTCGTTGTGGATGAAAATGGCGCCGCAAACGGTGTTTCCGCCGGATGGAAAACCGTTGTTGATCCCCGTGTACCCGTCGAAATTACAGTAAACGCAAGTGGTTTGGCAGGATTCAGCGCCCGGCGGCGGCGGCGTGAAGCATTGAGGAGTTACCTGAGCATTTATACCGGGAATAATAAACAACGCAAAGGCGAAGAGATTGAAAAATTTTTTCATCGAAAAGTGAAAAAATGAAAAAAAATCTCCGCCGACTTGCGCCGACGGAGATTTTGACAAAAATATATTATCGCGTGAGCGTTACGTCGCCTTTGAAAAGCTCCGTAAGACCATCTTTGAACAAAATTTCGGCATACCACACAAAGACTGCCGGATTGGCGGGGCTACCTCGGAAGTTGCCATTCCAACCCGAGTTGTAGTCGTTGGGCGGGAAGTCGTTGTAACTGTGCACCAATTCGCCCCAGCGGTCATACACTGCGAAACTGATGATCCGTTCTACGTCCTGTCCTCCATAGATCATAAACACTTCATTGCCCAGATTCGACCCCGGATTGAATGCCGTAGGCACAAAGATACAACGCTCGCGGTTGACGATGACCAGACGGTCGTCTTGCGCCGTGCATCCGTTGGCGTCGGATACGACCACGCGATAACGAAATGACGAGGTAGGCGTAATCACGCAATTAGTGCAAAATACGGTATCCAAGAGTCCGGGCGGCGTTACGGTCAATTTGGTGATACGATCCGGGAAGTTGACAATGTTGTCTAAAGACAGAGAAAGCGACGAACCCAGTTTGATAGTAGTATCCGGCCCCAGATCCACGATCAATTGTTCCGGTTCAAGAAGCGTTATGGTCGTTTCGAATTCGCAGCCGTTGATATCCTGGATGAGCAGGTTGTGCGGTCCGGGCGGAAGCGACGTAAACGAAACTGTGCCGCCTAGGGGCGAGCCGTCAAGCGAGTACAAGAAGGGCGGTGTGCCGCCCTGAACGCCCTGCACCGTGATGACGCCATTGGTCAAGCCATAGCAGGTAATGTCGCGCACATTCAAATCCACCCCGGAAGGTGTGCTGGGGTCGACGCTTACTTGTACTGTGGCGATGGAGCTACATCCGTTCTGCGTATTGGTTACCACTATTTGATAAGCGCCGGCCTGATTTACGGTAGGCGTCTGGGTATTGCCGCCGGAGAGGATGTTGCCATCTTGTGTGCTCCAGGCAAAAGTGAAACTGCCTTGTTGCTGTACGCTTACGCTGAGGCTGACCTGACTGGTCGTGCAGTTGAGTTGTCCGGGCGTCCCTGTTGTTAGCGTGGGGGCTTGTACGTCGGCATTGACGGTGGTTCCGGTGCTGTTGGAGCAACCGTTGGGTGCGGTGACGGTCAGCGTATAGTTGCCTGGTACGCTTACCTGCGGGTTTTGCTCGTTTGAAGTGAATCCCCCGGGACCATTCCACAGCCAGGTTACGCCCGGCGTATTGGAGGCGCCGGTCAGCGAAATGCTTGTGATACTGCAAGTGAGCAGTCCTCCAGTGGCGGAGAGTTGCGGGATACTGGCATCCGGATCAACCTGAGCGCTGGCTACCGATGTGCAACCATTGACTTGCGAAGTGACGGTCAGCACATATTGGCCGGTCAGACTCACGGTCGGATTTTGTTCGTTTGAAGTAAACCCGCCGGGTCCGGTCCAGGAGTAGCTGACGTTGGTTGAAGGCGAAGACCCCGTGATGGTTCCTGTCGGGCTGAGACAGGAAAGGATGACGCCTTGGGCTGAGGCCCCCGGCTGATTGATGTCTTGCTGTACATTAATCGTAAACGTAGCCGTACAGGAACTGGAGTTAGCCGTCGCCGTCAAGGTATAAGCTCCGGGCTGCGTTGCTGTCGGACTCAACTCGTTTGAGGTAAATCCTCCCGGTCCAGTCCAGGAGTAACCGGCGTCGGCTACGCTGCTAGAAGTCTGCAAAACAACGCTTTGTACTTCGCAGGTCAGGATATCGGCGACGCTGTTTAGTTGCGGCGTTGTCAAGTCCTGAGTGGCTACGGCGGTGGCCGAGCTGGTACAACCATTAGATTGACTAGTAACGGTCAGCACATACACGCCGGCGACTGTTACGGGCGGGTTTTGTACGTTTGACTCAAAACCGTTTGGCCCCGTCCAAGACCAGGTTACATTGCCCGTACCCGAAGCGCCGCTCAGGTTGATGCTTGGATTTGCGCAGTCCAATTGGCCTGCGCTTGCCGTTACGTCCTGTGGCGGTGCGATATCCTGGGCTATGCTGACGCTTTGGGTGCTGACGCAACCATTGGGGCCGGTCACCGTGAAAACATATGGTCCGGGCTGGTTGATCAGAATGTTTGCCTGCGTGAGGGTTCCGCCGCCTGGAACTGTCCATGCTATTGTCGCGCCGGCCGTATTGGTGATCCCGTTTAGGCTTAGCTCAGTTTGGCTACAGGTCAATATGCCGCCGCCGCTGATCGCAACATCCGGAGCATCTGTATTTTGTAGCACGACGGCGGTAGCGATACTGGTGCAGGCGTTGGCGCCGGTCACGGTCAGGGTGTACTCCCCGGGTTGCGTCACCTGTGGGTTTTGGACGGACGAAGTAAAGCCTGATGGACCTGTCCATTCCCAGGTTACCGATGTGCTTGGCGAGGACCCTGCAAGCGTAATTACGCCGGTGGTACAGCTTAGTTCGCCTCCTGTGGCGGCGGCTCCCGGCTCGTTTATATCCTGACTGACGAGGACTTGCGCCTCCGAAGTGCACCCATTAGCGCCGGTTACAATCACTTGATAAGTCCCGGGAGCGTTAGCAGACGCGCTCGCGGTGTTGGCTGAGAAGTTGTTCGGCCCGCTCCATACGAAGCTCGTGCCTGTCGTGGTGGTCGCGGTGAGTACGGTTGTCAGGTCGTCGCAGTCCAGATCGTTAGACGAAGCGGCGTTGGCGCCGGGCGGGACGATGTTCTGTTCGGCGGTTGCCGTGACGAGGGTCGTACATCCGTTCGGAGCGGTGACGGTCAGTTCATAAACGCCCGGCTCGCTCACCGTTGGATTCTGAACGTTAGAAGTGAAGCCGCCGGGGCCTGTCCAGGAGTAGGCGACGTTGTTGGTGGTGGAGGCGCCGTTGAGCGTCACCGTTTGGGCGGCGCAGGTCAGCGTGGCGCCGCTTGCGCTGGCGTTGGGCGGCGCGATATTTTGTTGTACAAGTACAAAAGCGGTATTGGTGCAACCGTTGGCCAGCGTGACTTGCACGGAGTAGGAGCCGGGCACGCTCACTTGCGGGTTGATATCCGCAGAGCTATAACCGTTCGGCCCGCTCCACAACACGCTTTGGAACGGCGAGGGCGGG
>JBKBLI010000020.1:0-22910 GCA_046296435.1 Saprospiraceae bacterium
ATCGAAAGCGGCCTGCGCCGCCCTGTCTCTTTCGTTTTTTTTGAAACGGGCTGCAAAGGTACGACAGTTTTTTGAATCGACAAAAAAAATCTGACTTTTTGCAATTTTTTTTATCCACAAACTGTCCACACGGCCTTTGCTAATCCTTGTTTGAACTCTGCTCTTTTGCAAAGCGGCCGCAAAGGTACGATGAGTTTTTGACCCCGCAAGAGATTGTGTGATTTTTTTTCAAAAAAAAATTTCTAAAGCTGAAAAACCGCGCAAAACCCGGACCCAATGACCCGGGACGCCGCCTAAGTATGTCTCATCAGACATCCCCCGACCCGCTTCGCCGCAAAACCAAATCGCGGCGCAGGGCAGGGGTAGGCGGGCGCAGGGGCGCGAAACCCGCGCGCTGGCCCCTGTCGTTTTTTACCCCTGAAATATGGCGTTGGACATGCCTCGCGCCCTTGCTTTTTTTTAAACATAAATATGAGTATTCGGCGGGCGGAGTGGCGTGGGCAGGTTTTTGGGATTGCGTTCAAAATATTTGAAGTTGTTTGCCGTTGGGTTTTGTGGGGTTGAACAAACCTATGAACTATGTTATCGAAACAAGAGAAAAATACTTTTCGGGCTGAGATATTCAGGCATTTGGACGGTATTGTCGTTGCGCCGACGGCTTTTGCTTTGCGCAAAAAAGGTGTCATTGATTATTTGCTGGAGTGCGGAAAAGCTGATTTGGGCGATTTGACGCGCCGCTTTGGGGCCAATGAGGGTTATCTTAACGTGGCGTTGCGCGTGCTGGCCGCTCAGGGTTGGCTTAAGCAAAGCATAGATCCGGAAACGGATGTTGTCGGCTATGCGGCGACGGAGCGGGGACGGATTGCGTTGCCGATGACGGACGTGTATGCCGATGCGGCGCATTTGTTGCAATTTTCGGAAAAATTCCATCGTCGGCGTTTTGAGCGGGAGCCGTTCATGAAGCTCAAGGGGATCATGGAAAAGTACCGCAGGGGCTATGGCTTGCCGACCGAAGGCAGCGATTTGGCTCTTGAGACGCGCAGCCAGATGCTGCGGCATATCGAGGGGATTATTGTAGGTCCGACGATCGTACATTTGGGTATGGGGGGGATGTTTCATAAGTATTTTATGGAGGCTTCGTTTCGGGCGGAGGAGTTTCACAAAGATCCGGAGAGTTTTTGCGTGATTTTAGATTTTTTGGCGGAATTGGGCTGGTTTGAGGAAAAGAACCGCACGTATCGATTTACGGACAAAGGCTTGTTTTTTGCGCAGCGGGCGGCTGCTTATGGGGTGACGGTGTCGTATATACCGATGTTTCGGAGATTGGACGACTTGCTCTTTGGCGATCCGGGAGTTTTGTTTGACGTGCCGGAGGGGTCGCCCGAGATCCATGTGGATCGGGAGATGAATGTATGGGGCAGCGGCGGCGCGCATGCGACATATTTCAAGAAGGTGGACGAGGTGATCATGAGTTTGTTCAATCGGCCGATCGAGGAGCAGCCTAAGGGGGTGTTGGATATGGGATGCGGAAACGGGGCATTTTTGCGGCATGTATTTGAGGTGATCGAGCAGCGGACGCTCCGGGGTGAAATGCTAGAGGAGCATCCGTTGTTTTTGGTGGGCGCCGACTATAATGAGGCGGCGCTCAAGGTAGCCCGGGCTAATCTGATTCAGGCGGATATCTGGGCGAAGATCATTTGGGGGGATATCGGCCGACCGGATTTGTTGGATCGGGATCTGAAAGAGAATTATGGCATAGCGCTGGGCGATCTGCTCAATGTGCGTACTTTTCTGGATCACAACAGGATATGGAGCGAACCGGAGCGCCCTACTCCGGGTCGGGTAAGCCGCTCGACCGGGGCCTTTGCGTATAGGGGGCGGCGTATCCCGAATCATCTGGTGGAGGACAATTTGCGCGAGCATCTTGCTCGCTGGACGCCTTACGTGCGGCGCTTCGGGCTATTGACGATCGAGCTGCATACGATCCCGCCCGATCTGACGGCGGCCAATCTGGGCAAGACGGCGGCCACGGCTTACGATGCTACGCACGGTTTTTCGGATCAGTATATTGTGGAATTGGAGGTGTTCAGACAGGCGGCGGCGGCGGCGGGGTTGCATCCCGACGAGCGCTTCACAGGTCGCTTTCCGGATTCAGACTTGGCTACGGTCAGCATCCACTTGTTGAAATAGGTCGCTAAAGCATTGGTCGGCGGTGATCTTCGCCCAGATCAGTATGCAGGGAACGGCCTTGACGACGTAGGGTTCGAACCAGTTTTGCTTGACCCATGCCGGAAACAGGTCGGTGACCGAAAGCGACGTGAAGACGAACGCCAGTGTGAGGAGCGCTGTGTTGGTGTGCGTGCGCGGCTGCGCATGGTACCAGATGGCCACGCCGGCCATGGCGATGATGAAGGTGGGCGACTCGGCCTTGTGGTTGAAGATAACCGACCAGATGAGCCAGGCGCTCAGAGAAAAATACCGATATGTTCGGCTGTGATAAGCGGATCTACGCAGCAAGGGCAGTAGTCCAAGGGCGCCGCCGATGAGGGTCACCCGGGTTTTGTCGGGGTACAGATCGAACCAAGAGGCCAGCCAACCCTGTACGGACAGGCCCATCGACCCTGCGTGATCCATGGCCAGCAGTTCGCCCCAGTTTCGGTATTGCCACAGCAGTTCGCTCCATCCGACGAGGGGTGCAGGCAGCGCGAGCAGGAGAAGCGTCCAGAGCGCTCCCCAGCCGATGTAGCGTATTTTTTTTTCGTAAAAAATAAAAAGCGCGCCGAGGACGACGCTGAACAGCTTGACGAAAACCGATCCGACCAGGGTTAAGGCGCTGAGAGCGGGGCGTCTTTGTTCGAGCAGGGCGATGGCGGCGATCATCATGGCGGCCATGAGTCCGTTGGATTGCTCGTTCTGGAGGGAGGTGAATAGCTCGGGCAGACACAGCAGGAGGATGGCGTTTCGGGCATGGGGCGCAAGGCCGGGGAGCATGCGAACGGCGAAGTAAAAAGACAAGGCATTCAGGATATTCCACAGGCAAAGACCGGCCCAATCGGGCAAAACAGCCAGCGGCCCAAAGCACATCGCGAAGGTAGGGCTATACTTGTATAAGTCCTGAAAAGCGTGCGGATAATGGAGGTACAGGTTGTTGCCTGCGAGCAGGTTGAAGAAGGCGTATCTGAATATCTCGTAATTGTTGTAATGTGAGTAAAGGGACTCAGGAGACGGGGCGAGCGTGTAGCTTTGTATTGCTGCCGCGAGGGCTAAGGCGGCATAACACAAGCCGATGATTTGGACAGTCTTCATATTCGGATGAGCGATGCCATATCCCGCAATCAGGCATTGCGCAGGCGCTCCAGCGCTTCGCGCCAACCGAGGTTTATCTGTTCGCCGGTAGTTTGGTCTTTGACGGCGAGGGTGCGCGCAGCCACTTCAGACTCGCCGATGATGGCTACGAACGGGATGTTGCGTTTAGCGGCATATTCGAATTGTTTTTTGAGCTTGCCGGGTTCGGGGTAGATTTCGGTAGCGACGCCTTCCTGCCGCAGGAAAGTGGCGCACGCAAAGGCATAGGGCAGGGCTTCAGGGTCCAGACACATGATCAGCAGGCGCGTGCTTCCTTCGAAGCGTTCGGGGAAAAGCCCGAGTTCTTTCATAACGTCGTAGATGCGGTCGGCGCCAAACGACACGCCGACGCCTGACAACCCCGGGGCGCCGAACACGCCGGTGAGGTCGGCATAGCGCCCTCCGCCGCCGATGCTGCCCATCTTGACGCCAAGGGCCTCGACTTCGAAGATGCAGCCGGTGTAGTAGCCCAAGCCGCGGGCCAGAGTCAGGTCAAAGTGCAAGGCGTTGTGTAGGGGGGTGTGGGCCAGCAGGTCGAATACGGTCTGGAGTTCAGCTATACCGAGCAGGCCTGTCGGGCTGTCGGCCAGACGCGGGCGCAATGCGTCCAGAGTATCGGATTGCAGGATTTGCTCGATGTGCGCGGCGGCTTCAGGGCCGATGCCGCGCTCGTGGAGTTCTGCCCTGACGCCCTCGATACCGATTTTGTCGAGTTTGTCGAGGGCGACGGTCATATCGACGAACCGGTCGGCTGCGCCAACGGCTTCGGCGATGCCATAGAGCACTTTGCGGTTGTTGATTTTGATGCGCACCGGGATGCCCAGTCGGCTGAATGCGAGATCGTATATTTGCACCAGTTCGGCCTCATACATAAGGCTTTCGGAGCCGATCACATCCACGTCGCATTGGTAGAACTCCCTGTAGCGGCCGCGCTGAGGGCGGTCGGCCCGCCATACGGGTTGGATCTGGTAGCGCTTGAAGGGCATGGGCAGCGCGTGGCGGTTCATCACGACGTAGCGCGCGAAGGGTACGGTCAGGTCGTATCGCAGGCCGCGTTTGGCGATGTGCGGGAGCAGGGCCGCCGAGTTTTTGTGCATCAGCGCATCGGAGGGAGCTTCCTTCAGGTAGTCGCCGTTGTTGAGCACGCGGAAGAGCAGTTTATCGCCTTCGTCGCCGTATTTGCCGGTGAGGGTGCTCAAGTTTTCGAGGCTGGGCGTCTCCAGGGGCTGGAAACCGTAAGCGGCGAATACGGATTTGATGGCGTCGAAAATGTATTGTCGTTTGCGTACCTCGTCGGGGCCAAAATCGCGCACCCCTTCAGGTAGTCCGGGTTTTTGCATATCGTGGATAAAGGTGACTGAATACACACAGCTTCCTGTTCGGCGGCCAGGTCTTGCAGGGACAGCGATCGGACGAAGGCATAGGCGCCCCCCTCAGGACGCTCAGAACAAAAGCCCTTTAGGCGCCAACGAAAGGATGATCAGGCCCAATCCGACGCTGGTGTAAATGGCCAATTTGCGGAATTTATCGTTGTGAGCGACACTCTTTTTGGACAGGGTGCGGCCCAGTTGTATCATTGCGACGGCCAGGAGCATGACGGTGATGTGCTCCACGGCGTAGTAGCGGAGCGCGCTGTCTTTCATGGCCGCGCCCATATTGGCGAACGCCTGCCGGGTGTATGCGCTGGTTCCGAAATACAGGGTCAAGCCCAGGAGCAATTGGAGATGCGTTAATCCCAGCAAAGAAGCCGATGCGGCATTATCGGTGCGGGTATAATCGCGGCGACCCAACCAGCCTGAATATGCGCGGTACAAGACAAAAATCAGGGCTGCCAGAAGCAGATATCGGTTCCAGGAATGAACGCTGGCCAGTATTTGGTGAAAGGACATGTTGAAGAGATTTTCGCGTCAAATAACGGTGCAAAGATAGGTTGGGGGATGTATCTTTTTGAAAAAAAAGCGAATTAAGCGAACATTAACAGCATTGCACTGTCTTTTTAAGTGGTTCTTAACTATATAGCAACAGAAAAAGCCCGTATCTTTGCACTCGAAACCAAAAGAATTGTTTTTTCGCTTTTTAAAATGTTTGCCATGAAAGAAAACCGCAGTTTTATCGGCCTTGTATTGATCGTTTTGTTCGGCATGCTTTATCCGACTTGGGCAACGGCTCAGGACGACTTGTTCTACGAACCGCCTCGCAAAACGCGTCAAGCTCCGCCGCCGCCTAATAATAGTGGTGATCAGTTCAGCTATGACGCTGAATCTTACGATTACGACAACAATTATTATTATGATGACGACGACTATCCCTACGAATATTCTTCGCGTATTCGTCGCTTCCATCGTCCGGTGCGCAGCGCCGATTTTTTTGATCCGTTCTACATCGATCTTTGGTACTACGATCCGTTTTTCATGCCGGGTATCAGCATATACACATATTCCTACACCGATTATTGGATGTGGCGTCGCTGGAATCGCTGGAACCGCCGCGCCGCTTGGGCGTGGGGCAATCCGTATGCCGGCTGGGGATTCAGCCCTTGGGGCTGGAATACCTGGGCGGGACCCGGTTGGGGCTTTGGCGGACCGGGTTGGGGAGCGCCCGGTTGGGGCTGGGGCAACTCCTTTGTCTGGAACAACTATTTCTACGATCCGTACTGGGTATGGAATGGCTACAACCCTTACTGCCCTAACGTATGGGTCAACAACAATGTCTGGTACAACAACAATAATTTTTATGGCGGCAACAACGGTTTCCGTCCGCAGACCTACACCGGTCCACGCCGCCATGGCTCGACGGTAACCCCGGGATATGCGCGCATTGACGACGGCCGTAATGGACGCTTATCGCCAAATGTGAAAGATTCGCCAGTGATTGAATTGAATCGCCCGGGCCGCCAGATTTACAGCGATCGCGAACCCGCGGGGAATACCTCTGATCGCGGCCGCACTTCTCCATCGCGCGAAGCGAGGGGCGCCGACCAAGGTCGTCAAAACGAAATGAGCCGTCAAAACGACGGCGCTCGTCCGAGCCGCGAGATCCAGTCGCGTCCGGAGCGTCCGTCAGAGCGCGCGCCCAGCCGGGGCGGCGGATCGGACATGCGGTCCATCAGTCCGGATCGCGGATCCTCTGGAGGCGGTAGTTTTCGCTCCGGCGGATCTTCCGGCGGCGGTTCGCGCCCAAGCGGCGGCGGAAGTAGCGGCGGCTCGCGTTCCGGCGGCGGCGGTTCGCGCGGGCGTCAGTAAATGATCAATCGCTTGAGTTTAAATAACATATTGCTATGGGGCGACCTCTTCCTCCAAGAAGGCGTCGCCCCATGCTTTATCGCGCGGCGAGCGTTGGGCTGCAACAAGCTGCGCGCTTCTGTTTGCTCATGCGTTACCGCACACCCCGCCTGCGTCCCTGTCCCTTTTCCCATCAAACACTACGACGCATGATATGTTAATACCTTAGCGCCAATGTCGCAACGTCATCAAACACAGACCTTTGCCATGAGATATTTGATATTGCCCTTTTTCCTGTTGATTATTTTGTCCGTAACGCAGGCGCAGGCGCCTTCCGATGCGCTGCGTTTTACGCAACTCATACCCGGCGGCAGCGCCAGGATGATCGCCTCTGGCGGCGCTTTTACCGCGCTGGGCGGAGATTTTGGCGTGATTAGTCTTAATCCGGCGGGTTTGGCAGACTATCGGGCCAACGAATTTGTGCTGTCGCCTTCGTTGCGTTTTTCAAGCAGCAACTCGCGTTTGGTCGGCGCCGGCAATAATGCTTTTGACGAGGACAAAACCGGATTTGGATTTGACAACTTAGGGGTTGTGTTTCACAATCAGCCAAGCGGCAAATGGACCACTTCTAACTTCGCCATTGGCTTCAACCGTCTCGCCAATTACGGACAATCCTACTATTACGAGGGTCGCGCGCCGGGCTCGATCATGACGCCTTTTTATGATGAAGCCCGCCAGGTATTCGAAACGGGAGGCGATGAGCGCAATCTGTACCCTTTCACCTCCGGTTTGGCGTGGGATGCCAATGGTCTGTACCGTCAGGATGGCGTGTTGTCTTATGACTTTTTGGGGGTTGAGGACGCTTCGATTGCGCGCTCGCACACGCTGAGCACTTCTGGCGGTTACAACGAGTTGTCCTTTGCATTTGCGGGCAACTACAACGAAAAATTCCTCGTCGGCATGAATGTCGGCGTGCCCATAGTGCGTTACCGCATTGAAGGCGAATACCGCGAGGAAAATATAGACGGCGAAGTTCCCTTTTTTGATCGCCTGAGCTATACGGAGTATCTTCAGACATCGGGAGTGGGTTTTAACATGAAACTGGGTATGGTCTATCGCGTGACGCCCAACTTCAGGATGGGCGCAGCGTTTCATACGCCTACTTTTCTGGGGCTGACCGACCGGTACAACAATTCGATGCGCTACGCTTATACCGACGGCAACGGTCCTAATCCGGGCATAGAGCAGTTTTCGCCCGAGGGCGTGACCGACTATCGGCTGCGTACGCCGTGGCGGGCTTCTTTCGGCGGCGCCATGCTTGCCGGCGGCATAGGTTTTCTGAGCGCCGATATCGAGTTTGTGGATTATAGCAACTCTCGTTTCAACCTCACCGCCAATGTGAACAACACTGAAAACCGGCAGGCTGAACGCGAATTGAACAGCGCGGTGCGTCGCGATTACCGCCAGGGAATCAACTATCGCTTTGGCGGAATGCTGAAGTTGGATATTGTTCGCCTGCGAGCCGGTTATGGTCTGTATAGCCGTCCGGGCGTTCGCGATTCGGGTTTTGATTCGGTGTATTCGTTTGGCGCGGATCTGAGTTTAGAGCAGTTTTATGTAGGTTTGGCGGCCAGGTTGAGCCGCGCCGAGCGTTTTGTTGCGCCCTATCCGGGCGTTGCGGGCGCCAACTCCGACGCCAATCTCAACGATTTTGTGCTGACATTCGGCATTCGTTTTTGAGATCGGAGCGCGCCCTGCGCTATTTTTGCTTTTACCTGCCGGCGTTTTTGCGATTTTTGGTTCGCGCTGCGGCAAGACGGCTTTACCTTTGCAATGCGGTAAAGCCGTTTTTTTTATTTATTCAAGACTAATCGCCCCGGCGTTATCTGTTTATGGGATTTTTGCAGACCGGCATTGACGGGTTGTTGCTGTTCGAGCCTCGCGTGTTCTACGACGAGCGCGGATACTTCTTTGAGGCGTTCAACCGCAAGGTATGGGAAGAGGCGGGCGTGCAGGCGGAATTTGTGCAGGACAATCAGGCCTTTTCGACGCGCGGGGTCTTGCGCGGCTTGCACTATCAATGCGGGCCGGCGGCGCAGGCCAAACTGGTGCGCGTACTGGCCGGCGAAGTGTTTGACGTGGCTGTCGATTTGCGGCCAGATTCAAGTACATATGGACGTTGGTATGGGGTGATTTTGTCTGCCGAAAACAAACGACAGTTGTATGTGCCCCGCGGTTTTGCGCACGGATACTTGGCTTTGAGCGAAACGGCCGAGTTTTTTTATAAATGCGATAATTATTACGACAAGGGGGCGGAGGGTGGATTGTATTTTGACGATCCTAAGGTTGGTATCGAGTGGCCTTTTGACTTAAACAGGGTGCTGGTGGCCGAAAAGGATCGCATTTTGCCGCGATTTGGTCAACATAAGCCGGCGGTCGTATCTTGAATCGACTTTGCTCGAGCGTTAATGGCGCATTGTCTTTCGAGAAGACAGCTGCTCGTTCTGTAGGCTTTCACAGTCGTATTCCGGAGTTTAGATTAAGCCAACTTTTGTTTTTTTAAAAAAAATCAATTTTTGTCATCCGCGCGACTTTTTTGTGCAAGTCGCTTATTTTCAAGAGATAATTCGCGCTTAATTATTGTTATGAGTGTAGGTTTGCATTTTTATATCGTTGCAATTTAAAAATTGGCCTTTAATTTGTGGCGTTTTTGGATTGGTCGTTCGTATAGCGATCTTGTTTAATCCGAAAACAGACATTTCATCCGGTATGTCGCTTTACGGTAACAAGCAATCGCTACAGCAAAAACTTCAGCAGAAGTTGTCGCCGCAACAGATTCAATTGATGAAGCTGTTGCAGATACCCACCGCATCGCTCGAAGAACGGATTCAGGAAGAGTTGGAGGCCAATCCGGCTTTGGAAGAGGGAGATGCGGTAATCGATATTCCGGATGAACCCGAATATGCGGAAGACGACGGCGCGCCATTTGAAAAAGAATCGGGTTTAGAGGATGGAGGCGGGGGTGAGGAACCCGACTACGAAGAGGGATATGATGTCGAGTCCTTGGACATGAGCGAGCGCTTGAGCGATATGGACGACTACCTGCGCAATTTTATCGACGACGACCCTGCGACCTACAAAACCCAGGGCGATCCTTACACGGCAGACGAAGACGATAAGACAATACCGGTCGCCTTCGAAAATTCGTTTCAGGAATACCTCGAGCAGCAACTCAACATGCTGACTTTTGCCGACGAAACGGAACGCATAATTGCGCGCCAAATCATCGGCTCGATAGACGACGACGGATATCTGCGCCGCGATACGGCGGCTATGGTGGACGATCTTTTTTTTAGCCAAAACATAGCCGCCGACGAGTCTAAGATACTGGCTGTTCTGGAGCGCATCCAGCAGTTTGACCCGCCGGGTATCGGCGCGCGCGACTTGCGCGAATGTCTGTTGATCCAACTCCGGCAAAAGCTCCAAAACGAGGGCGGGGGGCTGCAAGACGAAGAGCGTTATGTGCTGCGCGTAGCTGAAAAACTCGTCGACTTGTACTTCGACGAATTTTCGAAAAAGCACTACGCCCGTTTGTGTAAACAACTCAATGTGGACGAGGAGACCCTCAAACAGGCCATCGACGAGGTGCTCAAGCTCAATCCGAAGCCTGCGAGCAGTTTTGTGACGCAAAGCGATCGGAGCCTGCATTACATCGTGCCCGATTTTATCGTCGAAAACCGCGACGGGGTGCTTGAACTTTCGCTCAATTCGCGCAATGCGCCGGATTTGCGTATCAGCGATCACTACCGAGAGATGTTGCGCGACTTCAACCGAGGTCACAATGGCCGCCGCCCCACGCGCAAAGAAAAAGAAGCCGTGCTGTTCATCAAGCAAAAGATCGACAGCGCCCGTTGGTTTATCGATGCCATCAGACAGCGCCAGCAAACCATGACGCTCACCATGGACGCCATACTGCGCCTACAGAAAGACTTTTTCCTCAGCGGCGATGAGAAAAAAATACGCCCGATGATCCTCAAAGACGTGGCAGAATTGACGGGCCTGGACATTTCGACCGTATCGCGGGTAGCCAACTCGAAGTATGTACAGACAGAGTTCGGGGTGCGCAAACTCAAAGACTTCTTTTCGGAGAGCCTCTCGACGCAAGACGGCGAAGAAGTCTCGACCCATGAGGTGAAAAAAATCCTGTCTGATTTGGTCGGCGCCGAGAATAAAAAAAAGCCGCTCAGCGACGAAAGATTGATGGAAATGCTGCTCCAGCGCGGTTACAACATCGCGCGCCGTACGGTGGCCAAATACCGCGAACAATTGGGCATTCCGGTTGCGCGCCTGCGCAAGGGTTTGTAATTTTGGCGTATCTTTGCGCTCCTTTTGACAGGACGCAACAACAGGCAAGAAATGCATACGATTACCATAAGCGCTTCAGGACTCACCGCCGAGGCAGTCGTCCAAGCGCTCAAGACCCGCGCCCGAGTGGCCATATCTGCCGATTTGCGCGAAGCGGTCGTCCATTGCAGGCGCTATCTGGATCAAAAAATTCAATCTGACAACGCGCTCTTCTACGGTATCAACACAGGTTTTGGGGCTTTGTGCAACGTGCGTATCGCCGAAGCTGACGTCGAGTCGTTGCAGCACAACCTGGTCATGTCGCATGCGGCGGGAGCGGGCGCGCCGGTTCCGCCCGAAATTGTGCGCATCATGCTGCTGCTCAAGATTCAAAGCCTGGGGCGCGGACATTCGGGCGTTCGCGCTGAAGTGCTGGACAGGCTTGCGGATTTGTACAATACCGATCTGATACCCGTGGTCTATGAATTAGGCTCTCTCGGAGCTTCCGGCGATCTGGCGCCGCTGGCGCATCTGAGCCTACCCTTAATCGGCCTGGGCGAGGTATATGGCCCCGACGGCAAACCCATGCCCGCCGCCCCGGCCCTGCGAGCGAGCGGCATTCGCCCTATACGCTTCAAAGCCAAAGAGGCGCTGGCCTTGCTCAACGGAACGCAATTCTCAAGCGCATATGCCTTGTGGTGCCTACACGAGGCCCAAAGGTTGTTGCGTCTGGCCAATCTGAATGCGGCCTTAGCTTACGACGCGTTCAACTGCCGCACCTCGCCGCTGCACCCGGCCATCCACGCGCTGCGCCCGCATCCCGGGCAAATCGACTGCGCAGCGCAGATTGCCGCCCTGCTCGAGGGCAGCGAGATCGCCGGATCCGAAAAGCAAGGAGTGCAAGATCCGTATGCCTTTCGCTGCGCCCCGCAGGTGCATGGCGCAAGCGCGCAAGCCATTGCGCACGTGAGCGAAGTGGTGCATCGCGAGATCAACAGCGTAACCGACAATCCCAACATATTCCCCGATCAGGACCTGATCCTCTCCGGCGGCAACTTTCACGCGCAGCCCCTGGCCTTGCCATTGGATTATCTGACCTTAGCGATGTCAGAACTGGGCAGCATATCCGAGCGCCGCACCTTCCAACTCATCGGCGGGCAGCGCGGCCTACCGCCCTTCTTGACCGACGACCCCGGCCTGCACTCCGGTCTGATGATCGCTCAATATACGGCGGCGGCCATCAGCTCTCAAAACAAAACGCTCTGCATGCCTGCCTCCGCAGATAGTATTGTGAGTTGCAACGGACAGGAAGACCATGTGAGCATGGCGGCCAACGCCGGACTGAAAGCCAAGCAAGTCGCCGAAAACCTCGAGCGACTCCTCGCCATCGAATGGATGACCGCCGCCCAAGCCCTCGAATACCGCCGCCCGCTGCGCTCCTCGCCCGCGATCGAAGCCCTGCACGCCGCTTATC
The DNA here is from genome assembly GCA_046296435.1 of Saprospiraceae bacterium. GTDB lineage: Bacteria > Bacteroidota > Bacteroidia > Chitinophagales > Saprospiraceae > M3007. The sequence goes on from JBKBLI010000020.1 coordinate 12,385, forward strand.
GGGAGCGGGTCCCGAGGCTGAAGGCTGATCGGGTCTTGCAACCGGATATTGAAACGACCATACAGTTTCTACGCGACGCCGTTCAAGTCTGACGCCCATGTATCTGGAAAAACTGCGCCTTTTCAATTTCAAAAGCTACGAAGCCCTGACGCTCCACCTGGATGCCGGGATCAATTGCTTTACAGGCTTGAACGGGGTCGGAAAAACCAACCTCTTAGATGCGGCATATTTTCTCTGCCTGTGCAAGAGTCATCTGGGCTTGCAGGACAAGCAGTTGCTGCGACATGGCGCAGATTTTTTTAGAGTAGAAGGCGTATTTGCCGAGGGCGTGCGGCGCGTTAAAATAGCGGCTACTCTGCAGGCGGGCGGGCGCAAGGCCTTTTTGCGCGACGATGCGCCCATCTCCAAATTGGCGGAGCATATAGGAGCCTTTCCGGCAGTCATGGCGGCGCCCTCCGACACCTCGCTCATCACAGAGAGCGCCGAGGAACGCCGCCGTCTGATGGACGCTACGCTCTCGCAAATCGCTCCCGAGTATCTCTTCGAACTGAGCCGCTACAACGCCCTTATCAAACAGCGCAACGCCTTGCTCAGGCAGTTTGGCGAGCAGGGACGACAAGATGCGCAACTCCTGGACGCCCTCGACGTGCAGTTGCCCGGCCCTGCGAGCGTCATTGCGGCTTATCGCCAACAATGGGTGGCCGATATGCTGCCCATGGCGGCGGATTACTATGCCGAAATATCCGGCCGGCGGGAGCATATCGAGTTGTGTTATAGTCCCTCCTGCGAAGCCTCGCGCTTCGAGGAAGTCCTTGAAGAGAACCGCCCGCGCGATTTGGCGCTGCAACGAACGAGCATAGGGCCGCATCGCGACGATATCATCATGCTGATGGACGGTCAGGCGGCCCGTTTCTTCGCCTCGCAGGGACAAACCAAATCGTTCCTGCTGGCCATCCGACTGGCCCAATACGAAAGCATCCGAAAGCAAACCGGAAAAACGCCCATACTTCTTTTGGATGACATCTTTGATAAGTTAGACGAACGCCGCATGGAGGCCCTGATACAGCTCGTCAAAAGCCGCAACATGGGACAGGTGCTCATGACAGATACCCAAACCTCGCGCATGGAAGCGATTTTGGACCGCATTACGACCGAATACCGACTCTATAAACTGCCGTTTGCGAGCGATTCAGCAACGTTTTAAGAGGGGGGGAGCGCGTCGAGGAAAAAGACTCCTCAAATCGACTCAGCGCAACTGAAAATTGACAAAGGGGCGCGGAGCATGTCCACGCTCCTGTTCTCACACTTTTTTCAAAATAAAGCGTAAAAACGCGTAGCGCCCGCGCTGTTTGCCGCAAAGCGGAGCTTTTCCTCAGCAACCGCCTCCGTCAATGGCAAAGCGCGACGGCAGCGCACATGCTTTGGCGCAAATTTTTGGAAAAAAGGGCGCAGCATCAGGGGGGTAGGCCTATCCCGCACCCTTGTCTGTCGCTTTTTTCAAAATGGCTAAAAATGGGGGATCGGTTTTTTTCGAAACTTTGATGCGTGAAGATTGGCCGTATTGCCTACCTTTGCGCATGGCAAATGCTATTCGTCAGCCTATGGGGATCAATGGAAGCCGCGCGGCGGCCTGTTTGGATTGGTTGAGCGTCGCAGTCGTTTGGATGTTGAGCGCGGCTGCGCTTGCCGCGCAGCCGCGGCTGTCAAAATACTGGGTCGAGTTCAGCGACAAAAATGGAACGCCCTATTGTACGTGCCGTCCCGCCGAGTTTCTTTCGGCGCGCGCCTTAGATCGACGCGCGCGCGAGGGTATCGCCGTTGATGAAAGCGACTTGCCGCCGACGCCTCGCTATTTAGACTCTCTGCGCAGTTGCGGCGCGCGTATTCACAACGTATCGCGCTGGCTCAACGCGGCCGCCGTGATCGCCGATTCCGCTACGGCGAGCGCGTTGAAGCGTTTTCCTTTTGTCAAAAAAGTGGCGTATCTCGGGCCCGATCTGAGAATCAAAAACCCGCCGAATCGCCCTCCCAAACAACGCCGGTACTTGTCTGAAGTTCCGCGCTTGAACAGAGGCCGGTATATGGCGATGGGCCACGCGCAAGCGCAGAACAATCAATTGGGTTTGATCCCCTTGTACGAAGCCGGCTTCAGGGGGCGCGGGATTTGGATAGCGGTCCTCGATGGGGGCTTCGACAATGCGGATGCGCTCAACTTCTTCGATAGTCTGGATATCGGCCATCGCCTGATTGAGGGTTGGGATTTTGTGGAGCGAGATGGCGGGGTTTTTGAAAGCTCCTCGCATGGCACGGCGGTGCTTTCGGTCATGGGGGGCAATCTGCCGGGTTATTTCGTAGGTAGCGCGCCGGATGCGACGTATTTTCTCCTCAAGACCGAGGATGTGGGCGGCGAATACCCCATTGAGGAGGCCAACTGGGTAGCCGGCGCCGAATGGGCCGATAGTATTGGGGCCGATATCATCAACGCTTCGCTGGGCTATACCCACTTCAACGATACGTCGCTCAACCACAGCTATGTTACGCTTGACGGACGTACGGCCATCGCTTCGCGCGGGGCGGCTATTGCCGCCCGCAAGGGCATGCTTGTGTTCAACTCGGCCGGCAACTCGGGTAGCGAGCCTTGGCGTCATATTGGCGTGCCCGCCGACGCCCCGGGGTTGATTGCCGTAGGCGCCCTGACGGGTAGCGGGCGACGGGCGCGTTTTAGCTCCGTTGGTCCCAGCGCCGACGGTCGCATCAAGCCCGATCTGATGGCCCCTGGCGACGGGATCGCCGTGTCCGGGTATTCCGGATTCAGCAAAGGGACGTCGAGCGGCACTTCGCTGGCTTCGCCCATGCTGGCGGGCGCGGTGGCTTCTTTGTGGGGCGCTTATCCCGACCGACCGGCGCGGGAGATTATCGCGGCTGTGTATCGCAGCGCCGACCGTTTTGCTCGACCCAACAATCTGTACGGATACGGCACGCCCAACATGACCCAGGCCTGGCTCGAATTGGGCGCATACGCAAGCGGCCAGACCTTGAACAATGCGCGCAGCGGCGGCCTGTTTGCGCACCGACCCGATGCCAATGAGTTGTCCTTGTTGCTCCTGCCCGATGCGGGGCGGATTCCGATCGATGGGTCGGAATTCGAGATCGCGCTATACGACTTATTGGGTCGGCGTCACGAGGCGCGTATTGTGAAGTTCGGCGGCGGCGAGCTGCTCAACCTATCGCTAAGGCTACCCGAAGCGCTGCCTCCGGGCGCTTATCGGTTGGCATTACAGACGTCTGAAGGCAGTATATTTTTTTTCACCTTGCTATTCAGTTAGCAGCATCCACGCTCCGTTATGGATACTGTCGCGCATTCCGATCAGATGCCGTTTGTTGTAATCAAAAACCAAAGACGGGTCATTGTCGGTTGGGCTTTTTTTGACTGGGCAAACAGCGCTTTTGCGCTGGTCATCACGGCGGCTATTTTTCCGGGTTACTTTCTCCAGGTGACGAACGACGAAATTGCGATCGGGAGTTTCAGGATGTCCAACAGCACGCTTTATTCGTGGAGCATAGCCTTGGCCTATTTGTTGATCGCCGCCGTGTCGCCGCTATTGTCCGGCATTGCAGACTACGGCAACAGGCGAAAGGCTTTTTTGCGGTTTTTTACTACCGTGGGGTCGATGGCCTGTATTTCGCTGCTGTTTTTCAGGGGGATGGATACGTTGTGGGTAGGGGTCACGGGCTTTGTACTGGCGATGATCGGGTTTGCAGGGGGGATTGTGTTTTACAATTCATTCTTGCCGCTGATCGCTACCGAAGAGCGCTACGATTCGGTGAGCGCGCTAGGGTTTAGTCTTGGTTTTTTTGGCAGCGTGATCTTATTGGTCATCAATCTGGCGGTGATCACTTTTTACGATACCTTTGGATTTAGCGAGGCTTTGAAGGCTGTTCCGGTGGCGTTTGTGATGGTGGGGTTGTGGTGGTTGGGCTTTGCTCAGATACCCTTGAGGCGTTTGCCGAAGGATCAGCCGACCGCCGACCGGCTGAGACCGTTGATGCGCAAGGGTTATGCCGAGATTGCCCGCATCTGGCGCTACGTGAAGAGCGATCGCAACATGCTGCGTTATTTGGCGGCTTTTTTTGCTTTTAATGCAGGCGTAAATGCCGTGCTGTACATTGCGGCGATCTTTGCTGAGAAGGAGCTGAGGTTTTCGACTTCGGGTCTGATCATTCTGATCCTGATCCTGCAATTAGTCGCCATTGTAGGCGCCACGCTTTCCACCATGTTGTCTAAGCGCAAGGGCAACAAGTGGACTTTGATGCTGCAACTTTCACTATGGCTGATCGTATGCGCCGGCGGGTATTTTGTGCAGACCGGGCTGGATTTCTATGTGCTTGCTTGTATGGTGGGTATGGTGATGGGGGGTGTGCAGGCGCTGGCCCGCAGCACCTACGCCAAGTTGCTGCCGGAAGGAACGACGGATACCGCGTCGTTTTTTAGCTTTTACGATGTGATGGACAAGTTGTCCACCGTAGCGGGGACTTTTGTGTTTGGATTGGTGGAGCAGATTACGGGCGGCATGCGGGATAGCGTGCTGGCTATGGCTGTATTTTTTCTGGCGGGGATGATCCTCCTCAGTGGATTCCGGGTGCAAAAGAAAACGGCATGAAAAAAGCGGCTTTGTTGCTGATCATGGCGTTTTTGGCGCTTTCCTGCGCCCAGGCTCAATTTGCACGCAGCCCGCGTCCTTTACCTGTGCTACGCGCCGATAGCCTGGCGCTATTCAGACCTGCATTTTTGCCCGTGTGGGACAAGCGCCGCATGCCGGTATTCTGTCGTTTGGAGTGGGAGTGGGACAAGCGGGCGGGTATGCCGCTTCGGTTCCGGCTCGGCTCTGTGGATTATGTGGACTGGCTGGAGGGGAAGCGACTTTGGGAGCGGTAGTCCTAATGGCGCCGCATCGGATGTTCGCGGTGAGGGGGAGTCGGGATTCAGCCTAAAAAAAACGGCCGCCCTTAGCAGGGCGGCCGTTTTTAATTTTTGGCGCAAGATCGATTACTTGCCGCCGAAGAGCAGCGCTGCGCTGATGAAAATCGCGCGGTTTTTGCCGCCATCGTCTTCGGTGCGGACATCTTTGGGAGCGATATTGGCCAAGCCGAGGCTGTAGCCTGCCGACAGGCGAATCAAACCCAGAATTTCGTATCCCAACTCAACGTTGGCGCCAAAATCCAACGGGGCCAAGTCTGAGTCTTCGTCGTTACCGAATTTGATGTTTTCGGATTCGCTTTGGCCGAGGAACGAGGCTTTGGCTTTTCCTGCTACGCCAGATCCGACATAAGGTCCTACGCCTGCATAAAACCCGCTTTTGCGGTAATACAGCGATATCGGCGCCTGAATGTAGAGGGGGTTGAGGGTTGACTCGAAGCCGGATTGTTCCAACTTGACGCCGCGACCCTGAAGTTGCAGACCGACGCCCAAGCCGATATTGTCCGTGAAGTCAAACTCTGCAATACCGCCAATCTGGAATGTGCTGAGGTTTTTGGTAAAGTCATTGACGTCGGCCGACTCTCCGCTGAAGTTGACGGTGGCCAAATTCAGTCCCGCTTTCACGCCAAAACGGGCTTGTGCATGAAGGACGCACGCGCTAAGAAAAAACGCCAGCGTGATGAAAAGTGAAGATTTTCTCAACATGTGATAAAAAGTTTAAATGGTTGATGATGATTGGTGAATGATATTTTGGCGTAGCCGGAACGTCTATCTTAGGGCTTTGGCCAGTCGCAGTTCCTGTACGGTGTTGGCGCCGTCGGTCGATTTCCAGACTTGCGTGCGGCGGCGATTTTCGATTACGATCCAGACTTTGGAGAGTTGGTTGATATCGCCGCTGATGGTTACGGTGTTTTCGGTATTTCCCCAGCGAAAAGGCCGCATGCGATCCTCGCTTTGGTTTTCAATCAGAATATTTTTGATACGCACCTCACCCGTTCCGTTGCGGCGGAATCGAATGGATCCCAACGCCGATGCCTCGGCATTTCGGGCCACAGTTTCAGTAGCGGCGTAGCGTTCGATGGCCCACTCGCCGGTCAATCGCCGGGCGAATTGTTTTTCGGCGCTGCAAGACTGCAGTAGAAACGCCGTAAAAAGTAGCAGAGAAAGGACTTTTGATGGCATAATTGAATTGGTTTTCAATGCTGGCGACTGCAAAGGTAAAACTTTTTGGATATTTGCACGGCTTATTGGCTTTTTTTTAAAAAAATAGTCCGCACAAATTTTATGCGAAAGTTAGCGACTTTTTTGGTTTTCTTTTGGTTTTGGCTTGCGCATGCGGCGACCCAATCGCCCACTCCTGCCGGGCAGCGCTTATACGGTTTTGAACAACGCCGCCAAATGAAAAGCGCAACGTTGCTACACGGCCTTAAGCCGCAAAGTGTGGGGCCGAGTATTTTTTCGTGTCGCGTGACCGACGTGGACGTCAATCCGGCCAACCCTGCAGAAATGTATGTGGCCTACGCTTCGGGCGGATTGTGGCACTCGCAAAGCGGGGGGCTTTCGTTCAGGCCGGTATTTGAGGAAGAAGCGGCGATGACCATTGGCGACATTGCCGTGGACTGGACGCGGAATGTCGTGTGGGTCGGCACGGGCGAAAACAATAGCAGCCGCTCCTCTTACGCCGGCGTCGGCATATACCGCAGCGACGACGGTGGAAAGACCTGGGGCTGGCGCGGATTGCCGGAGAGTCATCACATTGGCCGAATCGTCCTGCATCCAGACAATCCCGATGTGCTTTGGGTGGCCGCCTTGGGCGCCCTTTATTCGCCCAATCCGGAGCGGGGCGTGTACCGAAGCGCCGACGGAGGGCAAACCTGGCAGCGAACCTTATTCGTCAATGATACGACGGGGGCCATCGACCTGATTCTGGATCCGTTGAACCCCGATGTGTTGTATGCCGCCACTTGGGAGCGCACCCGACGCGCCTGGCATTTTCACGGCGCCGGCGAAGGCTCGGGTATTTGGAAAAGTACCGACAGCGGCGTGACATGGAAGCGGATGGACGGCGTTGCGGCCGGCTTTCCCTCCGGAAAAAATGCCGGCAGAATAGGGCTGACCGCCGGCGTCAAAAATGGTCGGACCGTGCTGTATGCCTGTATCGACAATCAAAATCCGCCTGCGGCGCCTACCGCGCCTTCCCCTGCCTCAGGGCTGACCAAAGATCAACTCCGCGAAATGAGCGCAGCCGTTTTCGAGCGCCTGAGCGACGAGCAGATTGCGGATTTCCTCAAATCGAACCGCTTTCCCGAAAAGTATGGCGTAAAGTATGTGCGCGAGCAAGTCCGAAAGGGCGAGTTGAAGCCCTCTGCGTTGGTCGAATACCTGGAAGACGCCAATGCCAACCTTTTTTCGGCCAATTATATTGGCGCCGAGGTGTATCGGAGCGACGACGACGGCGCTACCTGGCATCGAACGCACGCCGATCCAATCGAGCAAATGAACTTTACGTACGGATATTATTTTTCTAACATACGCTGCGCGCCGAATAATCCGGATCAGGTGTATTTACTCGGCTTCCTGATCATTAGCAGCGACGACGGCGGCAAAACCTGGCAAAACATCAACGGAGACAACGTTCATGTGGACCACCACGCATTGTGGGTGAATCCTGCCGCTGCCGGTCACCTGGTCAATGGCAACGACGGCGGTCTGAACATCACCTGGGACAATGGCAAATCCTGGCTCAAGTGTAACCAGCCGGCTGTCGGTCAGTTTTATGCCGTCGCAGTTGACGAGGCTGAGCCTTACAATATCTATGGCGGATCGCAGGACAACGGCGTATGGTACGGCCCCTCCACCTACCAGCCCGGCGCGGCATGGCATCAGACCGGACGTTATCCGTGGCAGGAGATTATCGGCGGCGACGGCATGCAGATCGCTATCGATACCCGCGACAACCAAACTGTTTACACCGGTTACCAATTCGGTAATTACTTCCGCTATCACAAGGGAACAGGCCGGCTCAAGCGCATCGGCCCAACGCATGAACTGGGCGAAAGACCTCTGCGATTCAATTGGCAGACGCCCATACATCTAAGCAAACATAATCAGGATATCTTGTACATGGGCGCGCATCGGCTTTACCGCTCCATGGACAAGGGCGAATCCTGGAGCGCCATCAGTCCCGATCTTACCCAAGGCCCCAAAATGGGCAACGTGCCTTATGGTACGTTGACCTCTATACACGAAAGCCCGCTTCAGTTCGGTCTATTGTACGCCGGAAGCGACGATGGGATGGTATGGCGCAGCAAAGATGGCGGATCCTCTTGGACGCCCATTGCCGGCGGACTTCCCGAGCGTTTGTGGGTATCGCGCATACAGGCATCCGCCCATGCGCAGGGCCGCGTATGGCTCTCGTTGAATGGCTATCGCTACGACGACTTCGAGGCCTACATTTACGTATCAGACGATTTTGGCGACAACTGGAGGACCCTGCGGGGACTTCCTGCCGAACCCGTCAACGTTCTGCGCGAAGATCCGCTTAATCCCGATTTGATTTACGTAGGTACGGATCATGCGCTGTATGTTTCGCTGGACCGCGGCGACTCGTTCCAGATCATGCCGGGACTGCCCGATGCGCCCGTACACGATCTGGCCGTACAGGCCAAAGCCGGCGACCTGATCGTAGGCACGCACGGACGCTCGGCGTACAAGATATCTGTGGGGCCGCTTCAGAAGACGCGCAAAGAAGACCTGAACGCCGACATCGCTCTTTTTGACATTGCATCCATCAGACACAGCAGCCAATGGGGGAAAAAGCGCCCATACCAAGCGCCCAAAGATCCCGCCCTTGGCCTTACATATTACGTCGCGCAGGCCGGGGAGATTGCCTGGATCGTCACGGACGCCCAAAAGCAAGTCCTTCAAAAAGGCAAATGGCAGGCTCGACGAGGGTTTAATCAGGTCGAATACGATCTGAGCGTCGCTCCTGAAGCCGTCAAAAAAATTCAGGATGCGTTGTCTGCGTCTGAAAAAAAACAAATTGTCATCGAGCAGGCTGATACAGGAAAATACTATCTGCCCAAAGGGCGTTATATCGTTCAATTGGAGAAAGGTAGGTTTCAGGTTGCCAAAGAATTTGTCATTGAATGATTCGGAAAAACAACTTCACGCTGCTCGACCTCATCCAAAACGAAAAGCATAAATCACAATACATCAGATTCAACACATGAACAGGTTCAAGACACTATGGATAGCGCTATTGGCCGCTATCGCACTAAGCGCAACCGGCTGCCTGAATATCATCGAGGAGGTTACCTTCAAAAAAGATGGCTCCGGCTCCTACAAAATGACCATCGATATGTCTCAGGTAAAGTCCATGATGGACGTACTGAAGGGCATGAATACAGAAGGCGAAGGCGAAGGCGAAGACGAACAGGCCGGCGAAGATCCCGCAGGCGACGAGAGTATGGCCAATCTCGGCGCTGAACTCAGCAACGTGGCCGCTTCTTTGCGTAAAATCCCCGGGCTAAGCAATATCAAGGAAATTCAGGACACCTCGGTCTATCTCTTCGGTTATTCGTTTGATTTCGCCGGTCAGGAAAGCCTCAACAAAGCGCTGAAGGTCATCAACAAAGAAAAGTACGACACCAAGACCGAAGAGGTTTTTAAGTTCAAGGGCAAATCATTTGAGCGTCTGAATTCAGGAGATATCGGCGCTCAGTTGCAAAAAACGCTTGCAGATGCCGAAGATGACGAGGAAAACATGGAAATGATCAAAATGTTTTTTTCGGAAATGACCTATCAGCAGATTTATCAATTCCCCGATATGGTCGTCAAAAAATCTTCCAACAAGCTCTCCGAGATCAGCAACAACGGGCATACCCTCAGCATCACGCTGAAACCTTTTGACGAAGAGCAGCAAAAGCAAAAAGCCGGCGTAGCTACTCAGGTTAAGCTAAAATAAGTTTGGTCAAAATCTTCATTGCAGCCCCGCAGGTCTTCTTGATCTGCGGGGCTTTTTTTGTCTGTTCAAGAAATTCCCAACATGCATCAGCGCTAAACGCCGAACTTGAACGCCTCAAGCGCGCCCCCGTTCTCCCCCCTCTGCGCTAATACAGCCGCCTGACCAATAGCAACCGCTCGCCCGATTCACGCCGCGCTTGGGTCGGGGGTGAACAAGCGTCAGGTTTTTGACAAATCCGTCCCGGCGTTATCGAAAAAAAAGTCGCCATAACACTTCTTTGAAAAAAATTGAACTTCTTTTGACGCCAGCCTTCGGCAGGCGGCTTGTGAAAAGCCAAGCGCGGCGCAATCAGAAAAATTACATCTTGAAAATCAATGTCTTATAAAAATCCGGCGCTGTCTATTACGCATTGGATAAGATACTCCGTCTCATCCGAACGGATTCAATAAATTGACAGCCAATGCATAAAGAATTTTTAAAAAAGTAATATGAAAAAAAGAGCCCTCGAATAACGCTAAATGCGGTAAAAATGGGCTTTTTGGACCGCTTTTTCGTTTTGTAAAAAAAAGTTGTCCAAAAAAT
>JBKBLI010000020.1:23009-39667 GCA_046296435.1 Saprospiraceae bacterium
AAAAAATCTCAGACGGCTTGTCTGTTTCAAAAAAACGCTGAACCTTTGCAATCCGCTTTCATCAGAAGAGCGCGAAATAAAGATTTATTCATTTACTGCCCCCTCCAAAATCTGTGCCATGGGTATTACTAACGAATGCCAAGTGGTGTGGGATCGTTGTCTGCACACCATAAAGAAGAGCGTTGCGCCGCAGACCTATCGAACCTGGTTTGAGCCAATCAAACCAGTGTTGCTGGACAATCAGAGCATCACCATTGAAGTGCCCAACAAGTTCTTTTATGAGTGGCTTGAGGAGCATCATGTACAGTTGCTGAAACGTTGCATACGTCAGGAATTGGGGGATGCCGGTCGTTTGATTTATCGCATCGTCGATCAAAATCAAGCCGCCCCGGCGGCGTCTGTAAAGAATACGTCGGCCGCCGCTTCGGACTCGGACAACGCGCCGGCGCCGGGCGTATTTGACGCCAACGCCATTAAAAACCCTTTTATCATACCCGGCATCAAACGCCTGAAAATAGAACCCCAACTCAACCCCAATTACACGTTCGATAATTTCATCGAAGGCGATTGCAACCGGCTGGCGCGGAATGCCGGTATTGCCATCTCCCAAAAGCCCGGTAAAACGGCCTTCAACCCCCTGGTGATTTTTGGCGATGTGGGCCTGGGTAAGACCCACCTGGCCCAAGCCATCGGCAATGCGATCGTGAATAGCGCCTCCGATCAGGTGGTCCTCTACGTCACCGCCGAGAAATTTACGAACCAGATCATACAAGCCATCCGCAACAACGCAGTCAATGACTTTGTGGCATTCTACCAGATGGTTGACGTGTTGATCATCGACGATATACAGTTTCTGGCCGGCAAGCAGAAGATGCAGGAAATCTTCTTCCACCTGTTCAATCAGTTGCATCAGGCCAGCAAGCAAATTATTCTTACCTCAGATAAGGCGCCCAAAGATCTGACAGACATCGAAGATCGCCTGATATCACGCTTCAAGTGGGGGCTTACCGCCGATCTGCAGGCGCCGGACTTAGAGACACGCATGGCCATACTGCACGCACGCATGGCCAACGAAGGCTTTCAGGTCTCGATGGATGTGCTTGAGTTTATTTGTTACAATATCAAGGATAACGTGCGCGAGCTTGAGGGCATTATGGTATCGTTATTGGCGCAGGCGACTTTGCTCAGGCGAGATATCGACGTCAATCTGGTCAAGGAGGTTATTCGCAACCACATCAATACCTCTACACGCGAAATCAGCATGGAGCAGATCATGCAAACCGTTGCGGCCCACTATCAAATCAGCGCCGACAAGCTCAAGCAGGGCACCAGAAAGCAAAATATCGTGATTGCCCGCCAAACGGCCATGTATCTGTGCAAGACACTCACGCCGCAATCGCTCAAAGCCATTGGAGACGCTTTTGGCGGACGCGACCACAGTACCGTCATCTATTCGGTGCAGTCGGTCCACAATATGATGGACGTCAATCCGGCTTACAGAGAGGTGGTAGAGAAGTTAGAAAAGGAGTTGCGGATGAGCGTGAACAAGTAAAATGTGCTTACTGAAAACTTTTTTTGCGAAAAAAGGCGCTCGCTGAAAAAATCGCCGTATCTTTGCGGCCCCAACAGGAGAGTTGGGTGAGTGGCTGAAACCAACGGTTTGCTAAACCGTCGTACGGGAAAACCTGTACCGCGGGTTCGAATCCCGCACTCTCCGCCCTTTTCGGGGCGTAGCGCAGCCCGGTAGCGCACCTGCTTTGGGAGCAGGGGGTCCCAGGTTCGAATCCTGGTGCCCCGACTTGAAAGCGCCTGTTCGGTTTGTTCCGGCAGGCGTTTTTCTTTTGCGACGACGGCTGGTTCATGCCTTAAAACAGCGCCCAGCCTTCCCCAGCGCCCGAATTCTATGCCCGCTCCGAAGCGCCTGCGAAAATTAACTTAACGTTATTTTTGACCCGGAATGCGCCGCTTGTTCTGGCCCGTAAATGATTGTAAAGCCTAATCGCGTTAATGGGTTGTAGGTCCGGCTTCATGCGCGCCGCGCCGGGGGCTATGCGCCATAACTTTGGCGCAAGTCCCGCCGCGCCATTGCGCGCTGAAGACGCCTCAGCGGTGTTTTTCAAAAAAAAAGTGCGGACGTCAAGCGTGCGCATGCGCGCGCCACAAGCGCACCCCCATATCCGCGCTCCGGTCCACAAGTCGCCGACCGGATAACGCGGTAAAGTTGTCTGGCGCAGTTCTGTCATCTTTTCGAAAAGATGGGCAGGTGCGGCAGGCCTTTGTTTTGAAAAAAGGTCGGAGCGGCGTGCGCAGAGTCGCAAAAATGGCGCAGATCCGTTTCACGCGCTTTTTTTCGCGGATAAAAAATGTACGGCCGTATTTTTACAATTACATCAAACAACAACCCGAGGCGCAAAGCCGACAGCCGCCAGTTCGGATGCGCTGCAAGCGTTTTCAAAATCAGCAAAAAATATGCTCATGACACGTTTTTTTCTTCTCACCTTATTTGTCCTGACCGGCTCAACCTGTATTTGGGGCCAATCCTTCGAAAAAAAAGAACGGCCAAAGCTCATTGTGGGCGTCGTGACCGATCAAATGCGCTATGATTACCTGTACCGCTTTTGGGACCGGTACAGCGAAGGCGGGATTAAGAAACTGATCCGTCGCGGCTTTTCGTGCGAAAATGCGCATTTTAATTACTCGCCAACGTACACCGGTCCGGGGCATGCCGCTATCTACACAGGCGCTGTTCCGGCGGTCAATGGCATCGTGGGCAACGACTGGTGGGATCCCGAATGGGCGGGCAAGCGCTACGTCACGACTGATAAGCAAGTTCAGTGCGTGGGGTGCGGCGCAGCCAATCAGGACGTGGGCAAGCACTCGCCGGCCTCGCTCATCACGACCACCATTACGGATGAGTTACGCCTGTCGGACAACTTTCGGTCCAAAGTCGTGAGCGTCTGTATGAAAGACCGCGGCGCAATTTTGCCCGCCGGCCGTCTGGCAAACGGCTGCTATTGGTTCGACGACAATTCTGGCAATTGGATCACTAGCAGTTTTTACCAAAAAGACGGAGAATTGCCTGCCTGGGTCAACCGGTTCAACGACCTGAAATTGGTCGAGAAGTATTTATCGGGGACATGGGAGCCGCTGGCGCCTGCCCGAGAGAGTTTTACAAACTTTTCAAATTATTATACCGACAAAAAGTCGAGCGTTTTTGGGGGCAGATCCTTTCCCTATGATCTGGCCGACATGAAAAAACAGCATGGATACAAGGTGATTCGCAATATACCTGCGGGCAACACGCTTACCTTAGACTTTGCGCTGGAAGCCATCAAAGGCTATCAGTTGGGTCAAGGGCCTGATACTGATTTTTTGTGCGTGAGTTTTTCGCCGACCGACCACTGCGGGCACAGCGTGGGCATACACGCCGCAGAGATTGAGGACATGTACTTGCGGTTTGATCTGGAAATTGAGCGCCTGATCAACTTCCTAGAAAAAAATATTGGCGAGGGCCAATTTCTGCTTTTTCTGACCGGCGACCACGGCGCCTGCGAAACGCCCCAGCACATGAAATCGCTGGGTTTTCCGCATGGCGCCATTTCAGAAGCGACGCTGCAAGAAAAATTGAACAGCCTCGCCAAGGATAGTTTAAACTGCCAACAGCCCATCGTCAAGTTTATCGGCAATCAGCAAATATGGCTCGACGAGCCTGCCATTCGCGCCGGTCATGTGGCGATGGCAGAAGCGATTGATTTCGTTGCGCGTCAGTTGAGACGCGAAAAAGGCGTCTATGAAGTCTATCGGGTGAGCGATTTGCAGCGGATCAGCGATGGGTATCCGTTTATGCCGCTGATCAAGCGCGGCATCAATCCGAAGCGGTGCGGTCATTTGTTTTTTCAGTTGGAGCCGGGCTGGCACGACGGGCAGGATTATCTCGGGGGCGGCGGTACGACGCATGGCTCGACCTATCCGTACGACACGCATGTGCCTTTGCTGTGGTACGGCTGGCGCATACCGTCTGGAGAGACGCACGAGCGCGTAGAGATCACCGATGTGGCGCCCACACTGTCCGCCATGTTGCGTATTGGTTTGCCCAGCGGCTGCTCAGGCAAGCCTATCGCGCCCCTGTTGCAAAGCATGCAGAAAAAATAAAAACATTTTGTTTGAAACAAAATGTACTATATTTGCGTTCTATTTTGCGCTTAACCATCAATAAATAGGACGTTATGAAAGAGATTTTACTTGTCAGTTTGCGTTTCATCGCAAAGAATTGGTTTTTGTTCAGCCTTTTAGCGCTTGGTCTCTACGCTGCGCTCAGCAAGTCGGTCGGAAAGGGCGCAATGCCGACGATGGCCAAGTCTGCCAAAATGAGCGATGCAGGCGAGGAATTGGGGCTGCTTGCCGAAGCGCCGGTAGGCGCCAAGTTTATGTTTCCGGAAATATCGGAACAAGTAGAAGCGGCGTTTGTTGCCCGTTTTGGCAAAGTTGCGTTGGCGGAGCAAAAGAAGTTTGGCATTCCTGCCGCTGTCATTCTAGCTTGCGCCTATCACAACAGCATTGGCGGGAGTCGCTTGTGCGCGAGCGATGGCAACAATTTTTTTGCCTTGCCCTGCAACAAGGATTGGGACGGCGAAAGAAAAGTCATCGACCAGAGGTGCTACAAACAATACGGAACGGCTTGGGAGAGTTTTCGGGATTTCAGCATTTGGGTTGTCGGTTTGGACGAGTATGCCCGCCTGCGCAAAAAAGCGCCTGACAAACCCGAACTTTGGCTCAAAGCGCTTGCCGATCAAGGCTTCAGCGATGTAAACGATTTTGAACGACTATGCTTGCAATTCATCAAAAAATACCAGTTGGAACGCTTGGATTGCTCCTCTTCCTGATTTTAGCGGGTATGTTGGCAGGGGCATTTTGGGGTCTTTCATGGGCAATAGGTCCGTTTGCGATGTGCCCGGAGTCGCGTTATCTGGTAGCGAAGCAAGCGGAGTTCGGCATATCGCTACGGCGGGATGCGGTTGATCTTACAGCGCGCGATGGCGCGAGCGTAGAGCCATCGAAACCCACAGCCACGATATTTTCCGGTGATCGGGCTTTGGCTCCCGCCGTTTGCCTTCGCGTGACGGGTATCGCTGAGCGCACAGGAGATATTCGGGTTGCTATATACGACAGCCGCGGCTCTTACATGAACGAAGCGCGCATGTTTCGGTATTTTGTGTTGGCGCTTGATACGCGCAAGGACAGGGTCATCGAATTGAGCCTGTCAGATCTTCCGGATGGCGAATATGCTTTTATGTGCTATCAGGATAAAAACCGCAATGGTCGCCTCGACCGCAATGTAATGGGCGTCCCGACGGAGCCATATGGCTTTAGCCGGCAGGCCAGGCCCAAGTTCAGAGCGCCGACATGGGATGAGGCCAAGGTGCAATTAAGCGACTTCCATGGAGGTAATTGTGTGTTGATTGAGATCAAATCTTGGTGATATTTGTGTGTTTTGTCAAATTTTGACAAAACCTTTGCCTCGAAAAGTTAAACAAAAGCTCTTGGGGCGGGTTTAGTTTTTATTTAATTAACAAAATCACACAAGAAGTTATGAAGTTTTTCATTCCGGGCTTTGCCCTCTTGCTCTTCTCTCTGGCGCTCTCGGCTCCCTCCTGCAAGGATACGGACGACGGTGTTACCCTCCCCACGATTGTCGAGACGGCCATTGCTTCACCCAATCTCAGCACACTCGTTGCGGCCTTGCAACGCGCCGATCTGGTTTCTGCGCTGAACGCTCCTGGCCAGAATTTTACGGTGCTTGCGCCGACCAATGAGGCTTTCAACAAATTGCTCCAGGCCTTGGGGGTGAGCCGGCTGGAGGACATCCCCGTCGATGTGCTTGCGCAGGTTTTGCGCAATCACGTGGTATCCGGGGTCGCCAAATCAACAGACTTGAGCACGGGTTATGTCAATACCCTGGCAACGTTCAGGGGTACCGACAACCCCATTAGTCTGTTTGTAAACACGGCTTCGGGCGTGCGCTTCAACAATACTGCCAATGTAACTACAGCCGATGTGGAGGCTTCGAATGGCGTGGTGCACATCATTGACGCGGTGATCCTGCCGCCTACGGTGGTCAACCATGCGTTGAACAACCCGAATTTCAGCGTGTTGGTGCAAGCCTTGACGCGTAGCGATCTGGGAGTAGATTATCCGGCAATCTTGTCGGGAGACGGTCCGTTTACGGTTTTTGCTCCGACGAATGCCGCATTTACGGCGTTGTTGCAGGAGTTGGGCGCTGCGAGTCTGAACGATATTCCGGCGGCTACGCTCAACGCCGTATTGCAGTACCATGTGGTCAACGGAGCCAACGTGCGCTCTACAGCGCTGACGGAGGGTCAAAGCGTCACTACTTTCCAAGGCGGTACGTTTACGATTGGACTGACGGGCGGTCCCAAGATTACGGATGCGAAGGGCCGGGTAGCCAACATCATCGCTACGGATGTCCAAGGTTCAAATGGCGTTGTACACGCCATAGACAAGGTAATCCTGCCCTGATTCGTAGATTGAACAGACCTTGAACGGACAGGCGAAAGGGAGAGGCGCGCGCCTAACGCCCTTTCGCTTGTCTGTTCTTTTTTTTGTGCGCGATCGGCCAGCCATGAAAGCGGTGCGGAGATTTACACGATAAAGTTAGTGCGAACGGCTTTTGTCGTACCTTTGCCGTATGGCATTGATCAAACGTTCGCCGGTTGGCGTGGTCTTTTTGACTGTTTTTTTGGATATGCTCGGCGTCGGTATTGTGATACCGGTTCTGCCTGCTTTGTTCATTGATCTGCAGACGAGTATTCTGCCCGCCGACACTTCGGCCGCGGCGCGCAGCGTGATGTACGGGTATCTGGTAGCGGCTTATCCGATCATGCAGTTTTTTGGCGCGCCGATATTGGGCGCTCTGAGCGATCGTTACGGCCGCAAGCCCATGTTGCAGATATCCCTTGTCGGAACGTTTTTGGGTTATTTGTTGTTGGGTTGGTCTGTTTATACGGCCAATGTTTGGCTTTTGTTTGTCAGCAGGTTGGTTCCCGGCTTCACGGGCGGGAATATCAGCATCATCATGTCGTCGCTATCCGATATTGCTACGCCGGCCAACCGCACCAAATACTTTGGGCTGGTGGGTATGGCTTTTGGCATCGGATTTATTTTAGGTCCTGCTATTGGCGGGATTTTGGCGGACGCTTCGCTCAGCCCCTTGTTTGGTCACGCCACGCCGTTTTGGTTCACCGCCGTATTGACGGCGCTTAATTTGGCCTATGTCCAGACGCGTTTTGACGAAACGCTTGCCGAGCGGCGGCCTACTCCGGTTAGTTTTTTTACGGGAGTGCGCAACATTGAGCATGCGTTTTCGCTGCCGCACCTGCGGGGTATATTTGCGGTTTCGCTGTTGCTTTCGTTGGGTTTTTCATTTTTCACGCAGTTTTTTAGCGTGTTTATGATCCAGAAATTTAGTTTTCAGGAGCGAGATATCGGGATGCTCTTTGCCTGGGTGGGTTTTTGGTTGGTGTTTACGCAGGGGGTGGTGGTGCGTCGATTGGCAGGCAGGATCGCTCCTCAGAAGATATTGCGCTGGTCGATCTTGTTCCAAAGCGCGGCGCTGGCTGCGGTGCTGTTGCCGCGTAGCGGCGCGCAGATGTATTTTGTCAATCCGTTCATCGCGCTGTTTCAGGGGTTGACATCGCCGAATTTGACGACGGTCATATCGTCAACGGCGCGGCCGCAAGAGCAGGGCGAAATACTGGGTATCAACCAGAGTATGATTTCGGTGGGTCAGGCGCTGCCGCCCATTATCGCGGGCTACCTGAACAGCGTCAATGGCGCCTATCCGATGGTCGCCGCTTCGCTCTTGACTTTGGGCGCCTGGGTAGCGTATCGGGTGGCCGACTCGCGTCATGCTTATTAAATGGGTCGAAAACGGCGCATTTTGTAGCGTGTAGCCCGACGCACGCGCTTGCATGCGCTGGCGCATGCCTTTGCCCCTCGCTGCGGCGCCTTTTTTCAAAAAAAGCGTGGGCGAGCGGGAGTTGACTCGCGATGGGCTTTTGCTTTTTTTTTACGCAAATGCAGGTTGGGCGCTAGGAGCTTGCGGATGCTGAAATGGGTTTGCTTTTGATCGATTGTTTTTTTCAAAAAAAAAGCGGGGAGCGGGCATGCGCATGACGCGCGCCCGCTCCCCGCTCGCTATGTTGGGCTACGTCACTGGGTAGCGGTCTGGGCGTTGATGCGGCCCCATCCGAACTGGCTGTGTCGGTTGGGGAAGTAGTTGGCGCTTGATTTGAGCCTGTTGAACACTTGCGTGCGCGTCCAGCCCGGGTACTTGGCCCATACCAGGGCTGCGATGCCCGCCGTTGAGGCTGTGGCTACGCTGGAGCCGCCCACTGTAGAGGGCGTGTCGCCGTAGTCGGCCAAGGATAGGGGTACGCGTCCGTTGCTGTTTTTTTGCATGACGAGCACGAAATCGACCTTGCTGCCGGAGTGGCAGTTGCCGCAGCGAGAGGTCAGGTTGTCGCGGATACCGGTCACGGCGATGGCCTCGGCCATATTGGCCGGGAAGATGACGCCTGCAAACCATGCCGACCACCAGAAGGAAGTGCCGGCGGCGCAAAAAATCATTTTGTTTTTGCCGTAGGCAAATTTGACGGCGTCGGATATCTGCGAGGAGGAATTGATGCGGCCCATGCTCATGCTGATGATGCGCACGCCGCCGTGGTTGCCCGCCAGGACGAAAGCGTTGGATACTCCGGTCACTTCGCGGCTTTCGTCGAGATAGACATCGGCAGCGGCTCGGATGGAGACGACGTTTGCCCCGTATGCGATGCCGACAGCCGCGCCGTCGGAGCCTCTGGGCGCGGCGCCGGCGCCGATCATGGAGGTGCCGTGTCCGCAGAGGTCGTTGGGCGTTTCGTTGGGACCGTTGTTGGTTTTGGGCAGGGTGACGTATTTTTCGATGTAACGGCCGGCGGAGTAGCCTTGCGCGAAGTCCTGACCGAGATTTTCCTGATCGTCGCTGGCCCCGGTATCGATGTAAGCGATGCTTACGCCCGAGCCTGTGCTGTTGCCCCATGCTTGCGCGATGTTGTGGTAAGCGTGGTTCCAGGATTGCTTGCAACCGGGAGCGATGTTGAGGTAGTCAGCCGGAGTGCTGAGGCCGTATTCGGGCGTATTGCCGCCGCAGCCCGACCCGCCTGAGCGGTCTTTGGGTTGGGTGCAGTAAGGTTCGTAGGCCGTTGGCTCTGCGTAACGTACATAGTCGGAGGCGCGCAGCAGGGCTATCGTCTCGGGGTTGCGCACATAGAGGTTCATGACGGGCAGCACGCCGTTTTCTTCGAATGCAAAGAGGTCGGCTTCTTTCAGGCTGGGATTGAGGCGGCGCTCGGACGCAAGCGTCATGTCCAGCACTTTTTGACGCGCTTCCAGCCATTCGGCTTCGGCAATGTCGATGAGGTGCAGGCGATCCTCGACGCCGACGGCGCCTGCCGGCCGATAGCCGACGGACATGACGTAGTCGGTGTTGGCGATGGCTGTCCAGACTTGTTCGTTACTGGCCCACTCCCAGAGGAATTGACCGGTTTGCTCCACATTTTCGCGGATGAAGGCGTCCAATTGCGCCGGATCGGGCGCTTCGAGGTTGGGCGCGGCGTAGCGGTCTGTTTTTTGGCAGGCGAAAAACAGCAGAAAAAGGATGAAGTACGGGTAGCGTAAACTCATGATTGAAGGTTGGAAAAAGTTTGGTGACAAAAAGCGAGGCAAATGTAATGGAAAATTGTAACGAGAGCGTTGAGATTTTTTTTGCGGCCTGCAATTGTTTTAGCAAAAGATACGACGGGGCATCCCCGATTGCGAAAAAGCATCGCTCGGGCATACCCCTTCAACGCCATATCGGGTGACAATGGATTATCTGCGTCTGAAGCGCGGCGCGGGCTTATCTAAGCGATCAGCTTATGCCGACTGCGGGGCCTGGCGTATTGGCCTTGCCAATAGGGGGCGATCGCGTGCGGTTGTTTATGATTTTTTCCGTGGAAAATCGACGACTATCGCATACATGACCAGCACGAAAGCCCCCAAGGCAAATTCGATATGCGCATTATCTACGGCAAGCCTTGTGACGTACACCGATGAGGCAAACCAGCTCACAGGGATGATGACGCGGGTAATGGCCCATTGGGCGTATGCTTTCACAACTCGCTGGTTTTAAAGTGGATTTTTTCGTCGCGGCAAATAAGTTGAATAGCGTCCCTGCCCGAGTAGGCCGCAGGGGGCATGCCGCCGCCGGGAGTGACCCAATGCCCACACATATAAAAGTGGCTCAGTCCTTTGAAATGGCTGGGCAATTTGAGTTTTGTGGCTTCGGGCGTGGGCAACCAGCCTTCGTAGCTGCCGTTGTGGTTGCCCGTCCAGTTTTTGTAGGTGATGGGCGTGGCGGTGTCTGCAAATTCGAGGTGGGCTTTGATGTTTCCAAGTTCATTTTCTAATGCTTCAAGGAGCGCATCGCTGACGCGTTGGCGTTCGGCGCGGTAGGCTTCCTGGCCTTGTTCGTAGCATTTTTTCCAAAATTCATAGTCCGTATCCACCATGGCCGTGATGAGTGTTTTGCCTTGTGGGGCAAGCGTTGGGTCGAAATTGTAAATCTGAAACGTGATGCGTTGGTGGGTGTAGTTGCCTACTTGAAGGGGGGCTGCCAAAGGGATATTCACGCCAACGATGGAAGGGGGAATTTCGTCAAACACACGGGCTACGCCTGCCGAAAAATAGACCAGCGATGGGAAGGTTTTGAGTGTTTGGTAAGCGGTTTTGGTTTTTTCGTCCACATATTGCGCGCCCAGCAATTCGAACAAAACGCTGTGCCCGTCGGCTGCCGAGATCACATAGTCGGCCAAGATGGTTTGATTATGGTTGATTTCCAAGCCCATAGCTCGGTTGTTTTCGGTGAGGATTTTAGTCGCCTTTTGCCCGAATTCAATTTTTCCGCCCAATTCGCGATAGCGTTTTTCCAGGCGCGCTACAAACTTGCCCGAGCCGCCCAGCGGATAGCCGGCCGTGCCTTTGTAGGCATACGCCAATTGCATCAAAAAGAAGGTCATGGACATTTCCGAAGCCCAGAAGTTTTCAAATGCTAATCGCAGGGTATCGGATTGGAATTTTTGGGCAAATTGCTTGATAGATATTTGGTTGTACTTGCCCATTGCCATGACAAAAGGCAGGTTAGAAAGCAGGGCTTTGGTCCAATCCCAGGCGTTGAGCAATTCAAAGGCTTTGTCCAAAGGGAAGGAGTTGTTAGCTACGGTTTCAATGGCTTTTACAAATTCATCAATCACCACTTCATCGGCAGGGGATAGCTCTAAAAAGTGTTTTTTCAGCCGGTGGATGTCCGTATAGAAATGGACTTCCTGCCCGTTGATGTTTTGGTATTCAATGAAGCTGCTATGATTGTGGAAGGTATTGCCCTCTATCGCGCCCAACTGATGCCACAAGTCGTACAGGTCTGTACCGGGCGCCGACCCTACCAGCCAATGGATGGAGCCGTTGACGTAGTAATCCCGGTTGTGCCACGACGAGCATACGCCGCCCGCTTTTTGCCCCATTTCGTAAATGGTGGCATCAAATCCGTTGATGCGGGCGAATATTCCTGCCGAGAGGCCTGAAATGCCGGCTCCGATGATGGCGATTTTTTTGCGCATGGCGTTATTGATTTTTGATGGCATAGCCAAAATTGAGGCCACCGTAGAAAGGCAAGATCCCGATGTCGGGGAGCGCTACCACGCTCAGGCGGTTGGGTTGATGCTGAAAACCTGCGATGAGATTGAGTTGCCAGTTGGGTCTCAAATAGGCGACTCCAACGCCCGCTTGCAGGGTGAAATGGTTTTGGTAAAACCACCCATCTTTAGGCCCTCGATACTGCCCGTCGTTGTTGGGATACAAATCCCGAAAGGCTTCAATCGCGTAGTCGCTGTGCTGGATGTGTATCCAAGGCTGATAATTCAGTGCCAAATGTGGGGCAAATACCCATTTACTGCCGTAATAGCCTGGCAGTAGGTCTATTTTAAAACCGGAATGCAGGTATCGCCCGTTGAGGTCTGCGGTGCGGGATAAATTCCAACTTAATCCTGCAATGGATTTGAATTTATCGGAAAAAGCCACCAAAGCTCCTGCTCCCACACGAAAATCAAAGTCAAAGCCTTTTTGCGAAAAGATCGGGAAATTGGCCTGGGCTATGATGCCGTAGCGCTCCAAGGTTTTTCCCTGATAATCAAAGCCAAACAGGTAATCGGCATTGGCGTTGAGGTTGGGATTGGCATTTACGCCTGCTGAAAGCACCTGCCTGCCTTCGTGCAACAAGCCGAAATAGTTTTGGGCACAAGCGCGGACTTGTATCCACATCAAAAAGAGAAAAAAAAGGGTTGCTTTTTTCATTTAATACGCCCTTAGAAATGATTTAATAGCCGACATTACCTCATCAAATTTCTCCATATTCATCCGGTGTCCGACATCTTTGATTTCTACCACTTCGGCATTGGGGAAGTGTGGTTTGGAATACTGCTGTTGCATCGCATAGCCCAGGGAGCTACAGGATCCGCCCAGGATCAGCACCGTATCTCTGTAGTTCTGAATGCCCTGAGTGAAGTCGTACGCGAAGCCGGACAATGGGTTGCCCAACCGCTTGTTGCGCACGTACTCCAGGAATCCGCCTACCCGGTGTATAGGCCATTCGGGCGGATTGTTGCCGTCGCAGTGGTAGCCTTTGGTCATCGTGCTGCGGAGGATCATCATGGCGCGATAATCGATTTGCTCGTGGTCTTGTGGGCTGATGGCTTGTCCGTGGCGGGCGAGGTTGTTCCATGTGCCGTTGTCGTAGCGGAACTGCACGATGGTCTTAAACAATTTTTGCATATCATCACCTGTCAATGGCATGGGCTCCATGAGCAGCAACTGCTCTACCTTTTCGGGGTTTTGGGATGTATAAAGCGTAGCCAGTCCTCCTCCCCACGATTGGCCGACGATTGTTACCTTTCGGTCGGGGGCATAGATGGCTTTCAGGGCGTTGATTTCGTCCACAGCCGATTGAAGTGTAAATTCATCTTCGGTGATGCGTTCGGACAGCCCGCAACCGCGCTGGTCCCAAATGACGACATAGTATTTGTCGGCGAGGGCCTCGCAGATGTTGCGGTAGGGGCGCGTGTCGGTAAAGCTGCCGTGCAGAATAAACAAAGGTGGGTTGGCCGGGCTGCCAAAGGTGCGTACGTGTACGAGTCTTTGTCTGCCGGCTACATTAACGCTGATGCTGGGCAGATTTGCATCCTGATCTACCGTTGGGGGTACCAGCGCGCCGAGGTCGTCTATTCTTTGGCACCCTAAAAGTAACAGAGCGGCTACTAAAATGATGGATCTCATGTCGTCGTTACGTTAATTTGGCGCAAAGTTCGGCGTCGGCGCGGCGAGTTTCATTTACATTTGGCAAGAAATGCTTTTGCTTGCGCTTATCCTTTTTTCGTCCGCAGGCGGCTTAGCGAGGTTGGGGTCAGCCCGAGAAAAGAGGCGATGTAGTAGTGCGGGACTTCGTTTTCTAAGTTGGGGTAGTACTTTCTGAACCAGTCCAACTTTTCGGCGCCGGTGGCGGTGAGCAATATTTTCTCTCTTTCGGCCCGTTTGTAGGCGTCGTGCATGATGGCTTTGAAGCCCAAAGCCTCCAGGTCTTTGTTGCCCTGCATGGTGGCTTCCATTAGCTCTTGCGAAAACGTCATGACGGCGGCTTGCAGGCTGATGACCTCCAGATTGACAAAAGACACAAAATCAACCGATCGGAGTAAGGTGGGCGTGATGACCTGCCCGGCGCAAAAAAAATCAATCGTAAATTCGTCGCCTTTGGCGTTGGTCAAAAACTTGCGAATTACTCCGCTTATGACCACAAATTGATATCTGACGTGTCGCCCGGCAGTCTCCAGTATCTCCCCTTTTTCGAAGTTTTGGATTCGCGTGGCAGGCTCAAGCGCTATAGCCGTTTGAGAGGAAATGGGTGAAATGGCGCTTAAAACCCTTCTTATTAGCTGATAATCAACGCGATTGGCATTCATTCATCTTTAGTCAAATCCGATTTATGGTCGGCGTCGGCGTCCGGCGGTCCGGCCCGTTTGAGGTGGGCGTTCCGATGCGAGGACAATATTGCGCAAACATAAGGAGTTTGCAAGAATTGGGCGGCGCGTTTGGCTTTTTTGAAACAGGGGGCCGGCCAAAAAGTATGGGTGCATTTTTTGCGTTAAAAGTTGGCGTATGGACGCGCTTTTGTCGTCGGTTGCAAGGCGGCCGCTTCCTTGAGGCTTATTTGACCTGCTGAAGCGCGCAAATGATGCAGTTGTCGCATCGTTATTCCTACATTTGCGGCGTGAAGATACTGGTCATTCAAACCGCGTTTATCGGCGACGTCATTTTGGCCACGCCTGTGCCCGAGGCCCTGCGCCGCGCCCATCCCGAAGCCCGTATCGACCTGCTGGTGCGCTCTGGATGCGAGCGTTTGTTCGAGGGGCATCCCTTTGTCGGCAAGGTCTGGGTTTGGCAAAAAAAGAGGCGTAAGTACGTCAATCTGTTGCGCCTTATTCGCCAACTGCGCCGCGAGCGCTACGACTGGGCGATCAATTGTCAGCGTTTTGCAGCGTCGGGGTTGCTTTCGATAGCCTGCGGCGCCCGATACACTGTAGGTTTTGACAAGAACCCTTTATCCCTTTTTTTTTCAAAAAAAATCCCGCATCGCATTGGGCAAGGGCATGAGACGGAGCGCAATCTGGCCCTGGTTGCCCACCTTGCGCCTGAATCGGTTCGGGAGGCGCGTCCCCGCCTTTATCCGCAAGAACAACACTTTGAAGAGCTAGGGGCATGGGGGCAGGGCGCCTTTGTCGTGATGGCGCCGGCGTCCGTGTGGCCCACCAAGCAGTGGCCCGAGCGCAAGTGGATCGAACTGGCGCGTCTGATCCCTGGCGCATACCGCATCGCCCTCATCGGCGGGCCTGAGGATCGCGATTTGTGCGCGCGCCTCTTAGAGGCGGCTGGGCCGGAGCGCGGCGTCAACCTCGCAGGGCGACTCAGTCTGTTGGCTTCGGCCGCCCTCATGTCGCGCGCGGCGATGTGCTACGTCAACGATTCTGCGCCGCTGCATCTGGCTTCTTCAGTCAATGCGCCCGTTTGCGCGGTTTTTTGCTCCACGCTTCCCGAGTTTGGGTTTGGGCCTTTGTCCGACTGTTCATTCGTTTTGCAAACCGAAGCGCGCTTGACTTGCCGCCCCTGCGGCCTGCACGGTAAGAAATCCTGCCCCGAGGGGCATTTTGCCTGTGCGGAGAGCATTGACCCGCTCCGCGCTCCGCTTCCAGAAACTTGAGGGATCTGTTTGTCGCGCGTTTTGGCCAAAAGCATCAAATCCGTATTTTTATGCGGTCTGGAAGCTCGGTTTTCGTAAATTTGTGATCTAAAACGATTGTTATGTCTCTTCTCGCGCGATGCGCCGGTTTCTTCGGCCGTTCTTGTCTTTTACTTTTTTTGCTGTCTGTTCCGCTTTTCGCCGGCGCTCAAATGTTGGATCGCTATTACCGCGTTCGCGTGGATCTAAGCGGCCCTAAAACCATGACAGATCTGGCGGCCTTAGGTGTTGAGACGGATCACGGGCATTTGCATCCGGGCGCCGACTTTGTGACGGACTGGTCGGCCGAGGAGTTGAACCTGGCCCGCGAAGCAGGGTTTGCGTGCGAAGTGCTGATCAGCGATTTGCAGGATTGGTACGCCCGACAAGATAGGGAGCCGCAGGCCGAAGCGCGTAGCGCGACTTGCAAGCCTGGTTTCCCTTTTCCGGCGCCTGCGAACTACGCGGACGGATCGATGGGCGGCTATCACACGTTGCAGGAGATGCTGGATGTGCTGGATCAGATGAAGTCCAAATACCCGCATCTGATCTCGGCGCGCCGCCCCCTGAGCGATACCATACTGACCCATGAGGGGCGACCGATATGGTGGGTGCGCATCTCCAACAATCCGGAGATGGATCAGTCGAAGCCCCAGGTGCTCTACACCGCCCTGCACCACGCCCGCGAACCCAACAGCCTTTCGCAGATGCTGTACTTCATGTGGTATGTCTTGGAAAACTACGCTAACGACGCCCGCATTCGCTCCATTGTGGATAATATGGAATTGTACTTCGTTCCATGTCTGAACCCTGACGGTTATGTCTATAACGAGTTCACCAATCCGGACGGCGGCGGCATGTGGCGTAAAAACCGCCGCGACAACGGCGATGGAACCTATGGCGTGGACCTCAACCGCAATTACGGCTATTTCTGGGGCTTGAACAACCAAGGCTCTTCTCCCAATACCAATGCGCAGACCTATCGGGGGCCTGCGCCGTTCTCAGAGCCTGAGACGCAGATGATTCGCGATTTTGTGTTGGCGCACAATTTTCGCGTGGTGCAGAATTATCACACCTTCGGCAACCTGCTCATAAACCCCTGGGGGTATAGTGATTTGACGGCCGATTCGGCATTCGTCAGGCTGCGCAGCTTCCTCACCAAGGAAAACAAATACCTCGCAGGCACTGCCAGTGAGACGGTTGGCTATGCCGTCAATGGCGTATCCGACGATTGGATGTACGC
>JBKBLI010000020.1:39766-50705 GCA_046296435.1 Saprospiraceae bacterium
TGCAGGGGGGTGCTACGCCTTTACGCCGGAAGTAGGGCCTTGGTTTTGGCCCTCTCCCTTTGAGATCGAGTCGCTCAACCGCGACTGCATCTGGCTGAACCTCGCTACGGCGCTCTCTGCCTTGGTCTATGCCGAGACGGATGATCTCGGCTTGGGCGTGATCGATACCGGCGTCGTCGCTATGCCCTTCCGCATACGCCGCATTGGAGAGGCGCTGGGCGGCTTCACGCTCACGCTCATCCCCTTGCATCCCGACGTGCCCGCGCCCGCGCCTCTTGTACTCAACCCCGGACTCAATCAAACCCAAAAATTTCAGTTTGACGTCCATGTTCCCGGCCATATTGCCTATGGAACCCCACTGGCGTTTGTCTTGCAACTTACCAGCGCCAACTACGTCTTCCGCGATACGATATACCGGACGCTGGGCGGCGCCCCGGTCAACGCCTTCGAAAGCTCCGGCGGCGAGAGTCCGTCCAGATGGAGCGGCAGTTGGGGGCTTAGCGAACAGCATTTTGTGTCGCCGCCGTACAGTTTTACGGATTCTCCGGACGGGAATTATCCCCCAAACTCCTTTCGGGAGTTAGTAAGCGACCCGA
Organism: Saprospiraceae bacterium; assembly: GCA_046296435.1. Lineage (GTDB taxonomy): Bacteria > Bacteroidota > Bacteroidia > Chitinophagales > Saprospiraceae > M3007. The sequence continues at coordinate 40,363 of JBKBLI010000020.1, forward strand.
TCGGCATCCCTTCCAAAGCCGTCGCCGCCGAATTGCGCTTTTGGGCCAGATGGAGTATCCAGCCGGAGTTCGATTTTGTGATCTTCGAAGCTACCCAGGTTGACGGTCTGTATGGACGCACATTGTGCGGAAAATATTCGCGCAACGGCTCCGATGCGCAGATATCAGGCGCGCCGATATATGACGGCTTTCAGTCCGAATGGGTTTTGGAGTCCATGGATATCAGCGACTTCATCGGCAAGCCGTTCCAGATTAAAGTCCTTTTTTCGAGCGATGGTTTCGAGCAGTACGACGGCTTTTACTTCGATGATCTGCGGGCAGTTTATTTTGATTCGGCCATGGTCGGGTGGGTCGAATTGCCGTTGATCGAACTGGCCCAGAGCCGGCCCAATCCCAGCAGCGAGGGGGCCTGGATCTCTTGGGCGTCGCCCCTCAGTTCTGCCCTCGCTCCCGGTCGCGCACATTTGGAAGTATTCGACGCTTATGGGCGTCTTGTTTACGCTCTGGCGACCGACCCACGCCAACAAGGCGGCGTATGGATAGACACGCGCGACTGGACGCCGGGCGTTTACCTGTACCGTATGCGGGGCGACAATTGGTTGTCAGAGGGCCGCAAATTGACGGTGGCCCGGTAGTCGCTTCCTGCCGCTTTGTAGCTCCGACGCTTTTTTTGAAAAAGATGGCGTAGGTAGGGGGCGAGATGCGCATGCGCTTTGCCCCCTTGCGATGGTCTTTGGGCAAATGCCTCATTGCGCCGCGGCGCGCTTGTGGCCCGGGCGGGTTCACGGAGCGTTTTTGCGCCAATCCGGGCGTTGCTGCAATGCATAGCGTTATTTTTTAGCCTGTTGCGCGCTTCGCTTTTGAAAAATCCGCGAACGATTTAGATGCGATCCGATGGCAAGTGTTTGCTGGCGGTTTGCGATAATTTCACATATCTCGATTTTAATTTTTTTTTAAAAAATTAAAATCTGATAATTCAATTTTGGCATTTTTATATTTTGAATTGCGGTGTAAAAAATTTTTTTTCAAAAAAAATTAACTTATTTTAGCGTTTTCTGAACAAAAGTTGGACAGCTTGCGTTTGTTTAATCAAATTTGATATTTCATCACAAAATTTTAAACAAACCATGTTTACTATGCTTCTTGATGCACTTGTCATTCCGAAGGATGATCCTGTCGCTTTTACGTTTTTCACCGGTTACATGGCCATGTTCGCCGCATCGGTATTTTTCTTCTTTGAGCGCTCGCAAGTGAGCGAAAAGTGGAAGACGTCTTTGCTGGTTTCGGGCCTTATCACCGGCATTGCCGCAGTACACTATTACTACATGCGCGACTACTATGCCGCTACCGGCGAGAATCCGACGGCGCTGCGTTACATCGACTGGACCTTGACGGTGCCGCTGATGTGTGTAGAGTTTTACCTGCTGACCAAAGCTGCGGGCGCTACGCAAGGTTTGCTGTGGCGTTTGATCATTGCCTCGGCCTGGATGTTGGTAGCCGGTTACATTGGCGAGGCCTTCAACCCCGAAGGCGGTTCGGCGTCGCACTCTTTCATCTGGGGCGCGCTTTCGACCATTGGCTATCTGTACATTTTGTATGCGGCTTGGTTCGGCGAAGTAAAGCAATTGGCGGATCGTTCGGGCAATCCGGAGGTAGTTAAAGGCGTGCGTATTCTGGCATGGTTCGTGCTGGTGGGCTGGGCCATTTATCCTATTGGTTACATGTGTATGCCCGGCGGCTGGCTCAACACTGGTCTTGGCTGGCAGTCGAGCAATGTGGACCTTTTCTACAATATTGCTGATGCCGTCAACAAAATTGGTTTTGGTTTGGTAGTGTACTCGGTAGCTAAGCAAAGCACCGCCCGTAGCGCCCAAGCGGCCTAAGCAACATCAATATTTTTGACCGTAAAAAAGCCCTGTCGGTTTGAGCCGGCAGGGCTTTTTGCATGAACGGATATTTGAGCGGCCCGGCGTTGGACGGCTGGGGCCGGCAGTCGCTCGCAACGGTTGCTCGCGTGCGCTTTCAGCGGTCAGATAGCCTCGCCTTGCCGCTCGCCGCCTCAAAGCAAAGGATGGTTTCTATGGCCTGTTTGACGTCGTGCGCCCTGAGGATGGCGGCGCCTTGCATCAGGGCGTACATATGTAACGCTGTGGCGCCGTTGAGCGCTTGCTCGGGTGCGACGCCGAGCAGCCGGCATATCATGGATTTGCGCGATACGCCCACGAGTACGGGGAGTTGGGTGTGTACGGCGAAGAGGGGGAGATAGCGCAGCAATTCGTAATTGTGCTCGAGGGTTTTGCCAAAGCCGAATCCGGGGTCGATGACGATATCTGAAACGCCAAGGGCGCGCAGCGCGGCGATTTTTCCCAAAAAGTAGTCTGTGGTTTCGGTCAGCAGATCGGTATAGCGGGGTTGTATTTGCATGGTTTTGGGGTGACCTTGTATGTGCATCAGGACGTATGGCACGCTGAGGCCTCGGCCGCCTTCTTTTTGCGGGCGGTTGATCCGTCCGATGAGGGGCCAAAGGTCAGGATCGAAGGCGCCGCCAGATATGTCGTTGAGCATACCTGCGCCCGCCTCAATGGCTGCTTCAGCCACCGATGCGCGCCAGGTATCGACGGAGAGTATGGCGTCCGGAAATTCGCGGGCAAGGCGTTCGACGACGGGCAGCACGCGGCGCAATTCTTCGTCCGGCGGCGTCTCGTCGGCGCCCGGTCTGGAGGATGCGCCGCCGACGTCGATGATGGCGGCGCCTTCGCGGAGCATGCGTTCGGCCTGGCGCAGCGCGGCGTCTGTATCGGCGTAGCGTCCGCCGTCGTAAAAGGAGTCGGGCGTTGTGTTGAGGATGCCCATGACGAGGGGGCGGTCGAGGTCGATGATCCTGCCGCGGCAGTTGAGCGTATTCAACGGAGCGATTTGATCCATGCGCTGACGATTTCGATTCCTTCGCGGTGCGCTACGGAGCGCCCCAGTTCGGGCATGCGGATGCCGGGGTCGTTGCTTTCCATGCGGAAGAGCAGGATGCTTTCGTGCGGCTTGCCGGGGGCGATGCCAAAGCGGCGCTTGCCGGCGCCGCGCCCTGCGGCCACGGGCGGTTTGTTGACGCCCCACCGAGCGGGATCGTCGGTATAAATGTCGAGAAACATGCCGCTGGTATTGGCCGCGCCGTGCGGGTTGTGGCAGTGTCCGCAGTTGCCGTCGAGGTAGGCGCGGGCGCGGAGTTGGGGGAGCGAGTTCGGGTCGGCGCGAGGGTGCAGGGCGAGGAGCGCGGCGTCGTCGAGTCTGTAATCGACCAGCCGGGGGATTTCGCTCAGCGTGAGGCCCTGAGGCAAGCGCAGCGCTCCTTGGGCAATCCATTGGGCCAGTTGTTCGCCGCCGTCGGGCGTTGGGCGGTGGAGTTGGCGGGCGGTGAAACCGAGCGGTACGGTTTCGTTGCGGTAGGCATGGCAGCCTTTGCACTGGTTGAGGTTGGGCGCCGCGTAGTCTATGCGGCGGAGTTTGCCGCTTGCGTCGCGCCAGGATACGGGCATGGTCGCTCCGGCCACATCCAAGAGAGCGTCGCTTTGGTCGTCGCGCCAGACGTACTCCAGGGATTTCCAGCCGTCAGGCTCTTTGAGCAGGATACGGGTTTCGAGGATGCGGCGGCCTTTTTCAGGCGCGGCAGCTTCATGCGGGTAGTAGAAGTTTTTGATCAGCGCGGCCCCGACAGGCAGATCGAAGGCGTGATCCGGCCTGTACTCCATGGCGGCGCCTTCGGGCAGATAAACAAATCGGGCTTTTTCGGCATAGTCTGAGAAGAGGGGCGCATTGACCTCGTAAGCCCAGACGCGTTGGGCGGGTTTGAGATCGGCAATTTTTCCCTCAAAAAAACCGAATCCGGACAGGCGTTGCGGGGGGGGGCTGGCTGTTGGGACGCGGGGGCGGGGCGCGGGCAAAGCGGCGATACAGAGCGCGAGCGCAGGCAGCAGGGCTGCGCGCAGTAGCTGATTACTCATAGTTGTCGGAAGGGATGAGTGATGGCAACTCGCAACGATAGGGTTGGGTGTCCCGGCTGATATTTTTGAACTTGTTGTCGGCCCGCAGGTTGGCGAAAGTCCCGTTGGTGTTGGCGCCTAAGCAGAGGGCGGGTGCGCTGTTGCCGCCGGACTGTTCACATGCGATGCCGTCGTAGATGATGTGCGGCAATTTTCGGCCAAATTTGAAGCGGAGCAGCATGCCGAGGCGGTTGCGTAGGGTGGGTCGGCGTTTGCCCTCCGAATAGACGTTGTCGTGTATATATACCTGCTGCGGGCAGGGTTTGTAATCTTTGTCGTTGAGGGGGTTTTCGGTGATGTAGTAGCTCACTACCGCTGTTGAAGCGGTCCGGTTGTCGAATACGCTGTTGCCGGCGATTTCGACGCCTTGGGTAGCCAACACCATGATTCCGGTGCCTGGCGGCACTTTGCCCACGATGTTGCCTTTGGGCGCAAAATTTCGGTGGTTGTTGGCCACGACTTTGTTGTTCCAGACGGCCACGTTGCCGCCGGCTTTTTTGGGCAGATCGGGCAGGTCGAACACGAGTATTCCGCCTGTGTTGTAGGCGGTTATGTTGTTCCAGACCCAGGCGTTGGTCGTGTTTTCGATCTCGATACCGGCCACGTTGTGTTTGGCATAACAGCGCGTCACCCACACGCTGTCCGACTGGCCCACGTAGATGCCCGCGTCGGAAGCGCCGATGGCGGTACAGCGCTCGATGCGCACGCGTTGGCATTGTACGGGGTAGAGCGCATATCCTCCATTGCTGCTTTTGGGTTTGCCGTTCCAGCGTGCCGTCAGGTTGGCGAAGAGCAGGTCGTCGCATGCCTGTGTTTTGATCAGATCTCCTTTGCTGTCTTCGACAGTGAATCGGGCCAGGGTGATGCGCTGCGAGTTGGTTACTTTGATGCCTTCGGCGCCTTGCGTTTGTTTGGCGAAGCTCAATACGCAGCGCTCGGCGCCGACGCCTATGATGGCGACGTCCTGTTTGCCGTCGAGCCAGAGGGTGTTGGACAGGTAGTGTTTTCCTTCCGGAATGTAGATGGTGTCTCCGGGTTTGGCGAGAATCATTTGGGTTTGTAGCGCTTTCTCTATGTCGGATTGGGCTTGCAAGGATCCGGAGAGGGCGCCGATGACCAAAAATGCGAGTAAGTAACGCATGATTTGTTTTTGATTGATGGGCGAAGGTACAAAAACTGCCGTTTTTAGCTAAAAAAAGCGAATTATCCAAGCCGCTTTTCGCAGATTGGCGGCGTCTATCTAATTTTGGGACTTGAAAGCGACCAGAGATCGTCGCCGCATGATTAACATGACCACTTATTACATGAGAAAAATTTGCACGCTCCTCCCATTGACCCTTCTCTTCTCGCTCGCCATGCAAGCCCAGCCGCTCAACGACGACTGCGGAGGGATAATCGATCTTGGCGTGGCTCCGGCGTGCCCGCCCGATACTTTCAGCAACGTTGGCGCAACCCCCTCGAACATTGGTTTCGACAACAATCCCCCTTGTTTTAATACAGGCGTTGCGTTTCGCGACGTTTGGTTCGCTTTTACCTGCCCGACCGATTTGCTCAACTTTCGGATCACCCTGAGCGGCGTCACGGTCAATTCGATCCAGAATCCTGAACTGGCCATCTACCGCGGCGATTGCGAGGTCGATGGCCTGGCCCTCTTGGCTTGCGTAAAAGCCAACCTGGGCGACAACTCCTTGTTTATCGATCTGACAGGGCTTACGCCCAATGCGCAGTACTTTTTGCGGGTATCGGACTACAGCGTGTCAGGCGCGCCCAACTGGGGTAACTTTACGCTATGCGTGGACGAAATTCCGCCGATTGTTACGATCGACCAAGGCAGCAGCAGCTTATGTTCGGGTACGATTTTCGATACGGGCGGCCCCGACGATCCCTACGGGCCGAATGAGGATTTTGCGTTTACGATATGCCCGAGCGCGCCCACAGCCTGCATCACGCTCACTTTTGAATACTTTAACATCGAAAACAGCAATTTCGGCGTCGGTGGCGAAGTGCTGACGTTCTTCAACGGCGCCAATACGTCATCCCCGGTGATCGGTCAAATCAATGGCGGCGGGTTCAATCAGCCCGTTGGCGGCGGCAGCGTGTGTTACCGGGTGCGCGCTTCGGGGCCGTGCATGACCATCCGCTTTCAGTCGGATGCCATGACCCAGTTGGACGGTTTTAAAGCTACCTGGGAGTGTAGCGCCGAACCCTGCCCCGATGCTCCTGTCCCGATCTCGATCGTCAACAATCCGCCGCCGACCACCATTGCCGATATTGTGGCTTCGCCGGCCACTACCGTCAGCGTAGTATCCGTCAACTGCGCCGCAGGCGCTTACGGCGTGTTTTCGTACCCTACGGACAACAACGACCTGGGGCTAAAAAACGGTTTGGTGCTGACATCAGGCCAGACCCTGTTTGTCCCCGGACCCAACAATCAAGGCGGCGCAGGGGTGAACAATTCATTTCCGGGCGATGCTGAATTAGACATCCTGTCGCAGCAGCAAGGAAACGGACAGCCCTCATTCGACGCTTGTATCATTGAGTTGGACGTATTTGCCGCTACCAATGAACTGACCTTTGAGTATGTATTCGGCTCGGAAGAATATCCCGAATACGTCGGCTCCAGTTTTAATGATATTTTTGCATTCCTCATCTCCGGGCCAGGCATCGCCGGCCAACCGGGCCTGGGCGCCAAGCAAAACATCGCCCTGATCCCCGGGACTAACACTCCCATGCAGATCAACAGCGTGAACCACCTGAACAACTGGCAATACTATCGCAACAACCAGACCATCGGCCAGCAGCCTTACAACGCTCAAGGCTTGCAGTACGACGGCTTAACCTCCGATTTTCTGGGTAAAAAGAAAGGCCTCACCGCCCGGGCGCAGGTGATTCCCTGCAATACTTACCGCCTCAAATTGGCTGTGGCCGATCGGGGCGACGGCGTATTCGATTCGGGCGTATTCGTGTCCGAGATTTTGGGCGGAACTCCCGAACTGACGCTGAGCTTCGCCAACGGACTCGAATATCTGATAGAGGACTGCGCCGCCGATGAGCAGGTGATCATCAAATTGCCCGAGCCGGTTGCCGACACCCTCTCCTACGCCGTTGTGGTTGGCGGAACGGCTACGCCGGGAGTGGACTATCTGCTCAATCTGCCGCAAACAATCACCTTTTTGCCCGGTGAAACCATATTTTCTTTCCCGCTCACGGTGTTGAGCGACGGCATCATTGAAGGTACGGAAACCATCATCATCCAATTGACCAACAACTTTGGCTGCGGGCAAGTGGTCTATACTACGCTCGAAATCCAAATTGCAGACGATGTGGTTGTAGATATCCTGGGCGGCGATACGCTCTTCGTCTGTCCGGGCGCTACGCTTCAATTGCAGGCAGTAGGAGCGACCGAATACTTCTGGCAGCCTCCCGGAGCGGTGAGCAACCCTTTTATCGCCAATCCCACCATCACGCCTGCGCAAGACATCTTCCTGCGCGTGATCGGCAATGTGGGCATCTGCGTGGATACGGCGGAGGTTTTTGTAAAAATCATCGATCCCATGATTACGCTCACCGCCGTCGATACGCAGATCTGTCTGGGCGAAAGCGTCCAGTTGACGGCTGTAGATAATGTAAACGGCTCCGGGCTTACCTGGTCGCCCACAACGGGCCTCGACGACCCCGGCAGCCTGACCCCGATAGCTACGCCAAGCGTCACGACTACCTATACCGTAACGGTAGAAGCCGGCGGCTGCATCGCCTCGGCGCAGGTCACCATTGCGGTTGATACGCTATTTTTACCCGGATTTGTGTTCCCGGATACGACAGTGTGTCAAAACATTCCGGTCTTGCTGGCCGAAATACTCCCCCCCAACTCCAGCGCCTATGCCTGGACGCCCGCCACAGATCTGGACAACCCCAACGTATCCGGGGCTGTCGCTACGCCCGATGCCACGACGATCTACACCTTGACGGTCACCAGCGCCAATGCGTACTGCTCGCAGACGTTTCAAAGCGTGGTCAACATCATTGCCGCCGATATTGAGGCGGGCGACAACTACCGCGAGATGTGTTTAGGCGATACCCTCCTGATCAATGCCGTCATTACGCCGCCCGGCGGCTCTACGCCGGTGTGGACGCCCAATTTTGGCATTTCAACGACTACGGGGCCTAACGTGCAGTTGGCCCCCGGCGAAACGGTTACCTATCGGGTGCGCTACGAAGTCAACGGATGTATAGCTCAGGACTCCATACTCGTGCGCGTTGACTCCTTGCCTTCATTGCTGATCGAGCGCTTCCCGGATAAGTCGGTGTATTGCCCGGGCGATACCATCTATTTGCTCTCACCGATATACGAACCTGCCGACTTTCCTGATATCTCTCACGGTTGGTTCCCCACCGGCGGACAACTCACGCCGCTCGAAAACTGGAACATGGTGGTCATCGCCACCGTATCTCAGAACTACATCCGCGAGTCCTTCAACCGCGCCTGCGTCGATTCGAGTAGCGTATTCGTCAAAGTGGGCGAAATCGTCGATCTCGTCCTGACAGTTGATCCGCCGCAAATATGCGCCGGCGAAACCGTCCAACTCAACGTCACGGTCGCGCCGCCAAACTATACTATCGAGTGGTCGGGACCTAATTTGTCTTGTACCGATTGTCTCAACCCCACGGCCATGCCCAATACAACGTCGTTATATCTGGTCGAGGTAAAAGACGCGGACTGTCCGTCGTCGGCCGCAATACCGGTGACGGTATTCCCCGCGCCCGACCTGAGCGGCGTTATCGAACAGGCAGATTTGTGTTTTGGACAAAGCGTGACGCTCAACACCGTCGAGGAACCCGGGGTGAGCTACTCCTGGACTTCGCAGCCGCCTGGCTTCATCAGCGGCGAGGCGCGGCCCGAGGTTAGCCCGACGGCCGGCACGAAGTATCTGGTAGAGGCCCGCAACGCGCTATGCGTCTCGGTTGATTCGGCGCAGGTCAACGTCTTCCAGGCCGCTCTTGACGCCGGCGACGATATCAGCGCCTGCGTAGGCGCCGTAGTCCCCCTGAGCGCTGTGGCTACCGGTTCGCCCGGTACAGTCACCTGGAATCCCGGCGGCCTGAGCGGTCCGAATACATCCGTCACCGTTACCCAAAGCCGTTTTTATACTGCAACGCTGCGATACGGGCCGGGATGCGAAGAGATCGATAGCGTCTTAGTCATCGCTCTCTTCCCGCCACAGATCATCAGTCTGAGCGGCAATCCCGAACCGGGTTTGGAGATCTGCGAAGGCGCCCCCGTTACGCTCAAGTTAGATTACTCGCCCACTACCGGCGTACAGATAGCCTGGTACGAAAACGGCGTGCTGATTCAAGGCGCGTCTTTGGACTCCTTGACCATTCGCCCCACAGCGGCGGCCGGCGAACAGGCTTCGTTTTATGCCATTGCCACCAATGCCGAAGGATGCTCGACGCGCTCGGACTCCATCATTTATCAGGTGCGTCGTTGTCTGGCTATCCCCAACGCCTTTACCCCGGGCGACGGCGAGGTAAACGAAACCTTCGATATCGTGACCTATGGCGGCGAAGTAAACGTTGAAAGTTTTGTGATTTACAACCGCTGGGGGCAGAAGGTATTCGAGGCTCAGAACAGCGCCGACCGCTGGAATGGCACACAAAACGGCAAGCCTTCGCCCAGCGACGTATATATCTATGTGCTGCAAGTGCGCTTCCCGAACAACGATACCGCTACCTATAAAGGTGAGGTTTTGCTCCTGCGTTGAGCCTCGTGCTGACGTTTTGCGCAGGAGGCCCCGGCAGGGCTCGACTCCGGTCGGGGCCTCCTGCGCGCTTTCGCGTATGCCTGCCGGCGCCAGCGTATCCAGATTGACCTGATACAGCATTTTGGGTCGTATGTCTTTGCGTCCTTGTCTAACACAAAAATACTGCGCTTTTCTGGTGTTTTTTTCTTGAATAGGCTTTGTTGCATGAATTCTTGATTTTGATGGGTTAGGTCATAGGCTTAAAAGCGAGCCGAGAAGTGTGCCTTTGAGTTCCGAAACAAAAAAAAGGACTTCCCGGCTCATGACAAAGATAGATACATTGGCAATCCCAAACAATCCCAAAGACCGCTACAAAGTCACGAACTGGTCAGCGTACAACGCCGGGCTAAAGCGTCGGGGCAGCCTGACGCTGTGGATTGACGAATCAATATCTGGGAGTCGCTACCATCAGGGACCGAACAAGAGAGGAGGTCAACAGATCTATTCAGCAGAATGTATCGTGTTGTTGTTGACGCTGAAAGTGACATTTTGCTTGGCTTTTCGACAA
>JBKBLI010000021.1:0-4112 GCA_046296435.1 Saprospiraceae bacterium
ACAATAAGCGCAGTATTCGCATGTCTTGCAAGCCGTACAGTAAGCGCTTCCTGTGCATTTGCCCGTTGACTCTGCTTTTCGATAGCACATCGCCAAAGCATCCGTTCGCGCATCAGGAGAGCGCCGCGGCTCCGCAATGAGCGCAAAACAAAAAAAGATCAAGAAATAGGAATAAGTCCGCATCCAAGCCTACCCACGTTTACTCCCGCGTCAAAGCGACCGGTCGCTTATAAACCGGCACCGTCGAACATGGCTCCCCAAACATAATGGAACGGGCATGGGGATGGAGCAAGCGCGTAATCTCGAGATAAGCAAGGGCAGGCACAGGGTTGTCGCTGCACCCTTTGATGACCACCCGCTTATCGGCGTAATCCAGCGGATTGACAGCGTTCAGTTTTTTCAAAAAATACAACTCTGCATAGCGCTCGGGCGCGCACTGAATCACGTCGGCGGCCACGGGAGCCAGATAGCTCGCCACCAGCATATACGCCCACATGGGGATGATCGCGTCAGTGGCGCAATATACCGCCACGTGCTTGCCGGCGTATTGACTCCAGTCGTGGGCTTGCATGGCCTCGCGAAAGTCCTTTTCGCGCAACAGCAATTCCCGGAATAGAAACTTACTCAGATCGAACCCGCAGATCTCTCCCTGAGGATAGAATTGCTCCAGATCCAGCGTAGTAAGGCCGCTGGCGGCCACGCGATTGACAAGCGGTTTATCTGTTGCCATGGGTGCAAGCTATGATTTAAGGCGCGGCGACCTCTTCGACCGCCGGCGAATCGCCAATGCTGTTGTCTGTCTCTTTGAAATCTTTCAATTTGGGAAGATCGTTGAGCGAGCGAATGCCAAAATAATCCATAAAGCGCTCAGACGTGCCATAAAGCAGCGGCCTGCCCGGACCTTCGCTTCTTCCCTTGATTACAACAAGTTCCTTTTCCAAAAGTTTTTGGATCGCGTAGTCGCAGTTCACGCCGCGAATCTCCTCCAATTCCGATTTGCTCACCGGCTGTTTGTACGCGATCAGGGCCAGAGTCTCCAACGCCGCTTGCGAGAGTCGTTTCTTGATCGTCTGGCGAAGGTGTGCGGCAATCACATGATGATGGGCCGCTTTGGTCATCAGTTGATAGCCCTCGGCGATATCAACCAGTTCGAATGCGCTGTCCGAACCGGCATGCAGCGCCCGCAGACATTCGACCGCCTCGGATATAGACTCCGGTGCAAGTTCGATTTGAAGCGCCTCATCGAGCGCCGCTTTCAACTCGGCGGCGGACACTGCCTGCGGCGAAGCAAAAATCAGCGCCTCGATATGTCGGATAATCAAGTCGTTCATCCCACAAAATTACGCGCGCCGCTCAATACCGCACCGTAATTTCTTGCAGCAACTCATTTTTCACACCCCGAATTTGCATGTTGACTATCGGGCGCCCGCCGTCCCACTGGATTTTCAACAAACCAAAGTTGCGATGAACATACAATTGGCCGGTGCGAAAGTGATTCACCTCGCTATCGCCGCTGCGCACATGCGTCAGGCCGCTCGAAGTAAACTCGTAGAGCGGATACGGCAGCGAATTGAGTTCCATTTTCGACACTTCGGCCATGTGCCGGTCGCCTGACAGAATCATCAGATTTTTGGGTTTTGTCTCGCAAAGCAAGGCAAATAGGCGTTTGCGTTCGTTGGGGAAAAAAGCCCACTTCTCATGGGGGTGTTCAGATGGAATTACCTGGACGCTGGAGCAAAGCAAGTGCAAACCGGCGCGGCTGTTGCGCAACTCATTTTCAAGCCAGGTCCATTGGGCTTCGCCAAGTATCGAACCGGTTTCGTTGTTCAGATAGCGCTGCTTTTTGGTGGGATCGGGCGTCAACTCATCGCGAAAGTAACGGGTGTCCAATAAAATGACCTTGACGCTCTGCGCGCCCGAACCAAAGGTATAGGACTGATACGCCCCCTCGCGTTTGCGCACCGGCGCCGACAGGGGGACATCCAAAAAGTCCATCAGGCACTTCTTGGCCGCCGCTTTGGTCGGGTGGGTTTTGTCGCCGTCGTTGATGCCGTAGTCGTGGTCGTCGTAAATCCCGATCACCTGAGTGCGGGCGCGCAACTTTTTGTATTCCGGCAGCGTTTTGAGTTTTCGGTAGTGTGCCGCCAGCTCTTTGGGATCCTTGGTATCGGCGTATATAATATCGCCCAGCCAAATCCAGATGTTGGGCTGGTTTTCGGCGATTGCCGGCCACATGTCCTGCGGCAAGTTGAGTTTGTTGCACGAACCAAAAGCGATGGTCGTCACCTTTCGGGTCGTGTCAATCGGTCGGGGAGAAAAAGCCTCTGCGTCAAGCGCTTCGACGCCGCGCTCCACCAACTCATCCTCTCGTTGCGCGTACAAAGAGGAGCAGGCCAATACAAGGGCAGCCATTAGCGCCGTAGAAAAGATTCGAAAACGATGCATAAGCAATAAAAAGCAATTGGGACAGAGGCAACATCTCAAGAGGAGACCTTGAACCTTGGGGGCAAAAGCAGGGAAATCAGGTCGTCCGGCACGCGATGAAACTGGTTAATTTTATATACCTTTTGCCTAAACGACAAAAAATGCGTTTGTCGTACATCTATTAGTACGCCACAATGCGTTAAAAGTCATTAGAGTCGCGCCTTTTGCTTTTCATTTGAAAAAGTTAACCATGTCGTCACACCCAAACGCATCCGCCGTCTTAACCGCCGTTGCGCTCGGTTTAGCGCTTACCCTGTGGGCCTGCGCCTATACCCTGCCCGTCAAAGACGGCCCGACGGCTTACGATCTCAAACAATACGACCGCGCCATACCCATGCTACAGGCAGAATACGGCAAAGCCAAATCCCGCCAGGAACGCGGCCCGCTGGCCTACAAAATCGGTGACGCTTACCGACGCACCGGCCGATTCGAACAAGCCGCGCAATGGTTCGACAAAGCCACGCGCGACAACTATGGCCCCGAAGCCCTCCGCGCCTATGCCTTTGCGCTCAAAAACGCAGAGCGATACGCCGAAGCCCGGGAGGCGTTCAAAAACCTCAGCATCGAAATCGGCAGCCCCTACGAATACCGTAAGGAAATCACGGCCTGCACCATCGCCGAAGACTGGATCAAGCAAATACCCTACGAAGGCTGGAGCATAGAGCAAGCCCCATTCAACAGCCCCGCCAACGACTTCGCCCCGGTCATCCTGCCTGATGGGCGTATTGTGTTCAGCAGCGACAGGGCCATGAGTCAGGGCGAAAGGAAATACGACTGGACAGGGCTGAAATTTACCGACCTGTACATCGTCTCGCCTGAAAACGCCAGCCCCCAATCCTTCGATGCCGCCATCAATACCGAAGCCCACGAAGGCACGGCGTGCTTCAGCGCCAATGCCTCCGAGATTTTTTTCGTCCGCACTGTCAGCGCCTACAAAGGCGACGACGCCTTCTGCAAAATCCATTACGCCCGACGCGAAGGCCCCAACTGGTCTGAACCCACTCCCCTACCCTTTCAAAAAGAGCGCGTCAACTACCTGCACCCCGCACTCTCCGCCGACGGCGCTACCCTCTACTTCGCCGCCAACGATCCGGAAGGATGGGGCGGCTACGATATCTATGCCGCAAAGCGCAACCCCCGCATCGAAAACCAATGGGACGCCCCCCTACTCCTCGGGCGCAACATCAATACTGCCGGCAACGAACTGTTCCCCTCCTTGCACGCCGATACGCTCTACTTCGCATCCGACGGACACACCGGAATGGGCGGCCTCGACATCTTCAGAAGTCACAAAGTCGAAAAAATGGGTTGGACGCCGCCCCTCAATCTCAAAGCCCCCCTCAACAGCGGCGCCGACGACTTCGCCTTCGCGGTAGCCGAACAGCGACAGGGCCAAAAACCCGGCGACCTCATCCTCAGCGGATACTTCAGCAGCAACCGCCCCGGCGGACGCGGCGGCGACGATATCTACCGCTTCGAACGACGCATCCCGCCACCGCGCCCTACCCCACCGCCTGACACCCTGCCCGCCGCTCCCGCCCGCATCGTCCTCGAAGTATATGTTTTGGAAAAAATATTCAGCGTACCCGACGATCCCAACAGCCGCATCATCGGACGCAAGCCGCTCA
>JBKBLI010000021.1:4210-24103 GCA_046296435.1 Saprospiraceae bacterium
ACCGGCGCTACCCTCCAAATCGAAATCGCCGGAAAAAAACAACAGACCCTCATCGGCGAAGACGGCCTTTACCGCTTAGAACTCAAACCGGAAACAGACTACGCCTTTAACGCCAAAATGAAAGGCTATCTCGCCAACACGGCGACCTTCACCTCGCGCGGCCTCGCTCCCGACCCCCAAAGACCCGAACAAGTCTTCGAACTCGAAATCGTGCTCGACAAAAAATATGTCAACCGCGAAATCATTCTCGATAACATCTACTACGACTTCGACAAATGGGACATCCGGCCCGACGCCGAGCCTACGCTCGACCGCTTAGCCTCTATGCTCGCACAAAATCCCGATATCCGCATCCTCCTCGGCAGCCACACCGACTGCAGAGGCTCGGACTCCTACAACCTTACCCTCTCGCAACGACGCGCGCAAAGCGCCGTCAACTACCTCATCGGCAAAGGCATCAACCCGGACCGCCTGTCCGCTCAGGGCTTCGGCGAGTCTAAGCCCGCCGTCAACTGTATTTGCTCCAGATGTACCGAAGCCGAACACCAAACCAACCGACGAACCGTATTCGTGATCCAGGAATAAGGCGCGGGGCGATATAAAAAGAAATCCCCGCGCCCTTTGCGCATCCTTTTTTCGAAAAAACAACACCAAGGTTGCCCAAAGCAAACAACAGCCCAAACGGGACGACGGCGGCGCAGGGTTTCGGGAATGGGCAAAGGCTGCGGGTAGCCTCAGCGCCGAAAATTGATTAACAGACAACCAACACGCTATTTCTATTGTCTATAACGTTTTAGCAAGACCTTTGCGCGCCTTGGACCGACAACGCGCGCCTCAAGCCTTGCTCGTTTCGCCGCAACCGCGCCGCCAGCCCCGAGAGCGCCAATGCAACAGCAAGCCATTTTTTTTCAACAATATCAGTCACTGAAATATGCTAAACCGTTTCACCATCGTCGCGGCCTTATGGATAGCCGCATGGGGCCTTCAAGCCCAAAGCCCGGTCAAAATGCCGCCGGGAGTCAAATACCTTACTTCCGTAGAAGGGATCAACGCGTACCAACTCGACAATGGACTGGAGGTGCTTCTTTTCCCGGATCCGTCTAAACAGGTCATCACCGTCAACGTAACCTACAAAGTAGGCTCCCGCCACGAGGGCTATGGCGAAAGCGGCATGGCTCACCTGCTCGAGCACCTCGTATTCAAGGGCACGCCCAAACACCCCAATATTCCGCAGGAGCTAAGCGAACGCGGCGCCCGACCCAACGGCACCACCTCGTTTGACCGCACCAACTACTTCGAAACCTTCGAAGCCACCGAGGACAATCTCCGCTGGGCGTTAGACCTCGAAAGCGACCGCATGATCAATTCCTTCATCGCCCGCAAAGACCTCGAAAGCGAATTCAGCGTCGTGCGCAGCGAATACGAAAGCGGCGAAAACTCGCCCTTCGGCGTGCTCTACAAACGCATGCTGGGTACCGTATTCCAGTGGCACAACTACGGCCAGTCCACCATCGGCGAAAAATCTGATATCGAAGGCGCGCCCATCGAACGCCTTCAGGACTTCTACCGCAGGTACTATCAGCCGGACAACGCCGTACTCGTAGTGGCCGGCAAAATCGACGAAGCCAAAACCCTGAACCTCGTCAACGAATACTTCGGCAAAATACCGCGTCCTGCGCGCAAACTCATCCCCACCTACACCCGCGAACCAACACAGGACGGCGAACGCCGCCTCATCCTGCGCCGCGTAGGCGACGTACAGGTAGTCACCGCATGGTATCGCATACCGGCCTTCGCGCATCAGGACTATGCCGCGCTCAGCGTATTGGCCAACCTCATGTCCGACGAGCCTTCAGGTCGCCTCTACAAGGCCCTCGTCGAGAGCAAAAAAGCCGTATCCATAAGCGGCAACGCTTCGGGTTTCGCCGAGGCGGGCGTCTGCGCTTTCTGGACCGAACTCCGCCAGGAACAATCCGTCGAAGAAGCGGAGCGCATCCTGCTCGAAACCATCGAATCGCTCAAAACCCATCCGCCTACCGAAGAAGAGATCGAAAAAGCCAAAACCCGCTTGCTCAAAAACTTCGAACTGTTCATGAAACAAAGCGACCGTGTCGGCCTTGCGCTGAGCAACTATATCGGGCAAGGCGACTGGCGCCTCGGGTTCATGTACCGCGACGCTTTGGAAAAGGTGACGCCCGCCGACGTGGCCCGCGTCGCCCTCTACTACTTTAAGCCCGCCAACCGCAGCATCGGCGTCTTCCTGCCCGAACCTGCCCCCGACCGCGTCGAAATACCAGAAGTGAGCGACCTGGCCGAACGGGTCGCCAATTACAAGGGAAAAGCCCTCATGGCGCAAGGCGAAGACTTCGACCCCAGCCCCGAGAATATTGAAAAACGCACCATGCGTAAATCCCTGACCAACGGCATGAAATACGCCATGATGCCCAAAGAAAACCGGGGAGACGCCGTCAACGCAACCATCAGCCTCCGCTTTGGCGATCTCAACAGCCTCAAAGGCAAGGCCGTGGCCGGCGAATTGACCGCAACCATGCTCGACAAGGGCACACAGAAAAGAAACCGCCAACAAATCAAAGAGCGCCAGGATGAACTCAAGGCCCGCATCAATGTTTTCGGCGGCGCTACAGGCGTGACTGTCAACATCGAAACCGATCGCGCGCACCTGGCCGACGCTATCCGCCTGGCCGCCGAAATGCTCCGCACACCGTCGTTCCCGCAAGAGGAATTCGAAAAACTCATCGCCGAACAACTCTCTGCGATCGAGCAACAACAATCGGATCCCAACGCCCTGGCCGGCAATGCCTTTCAACGCACGCTCAACCCCTACCCCGCCGACGACCCGCGCTACACGCGCACCTTCGCCGAGGAGAAAGCTGCCATTCAAGCGATGAACATCGCTCAGGTACGGGATTTCCACAAGAGCTTCTACGGCGCAAGCGACGCCACGGCGGCTATCGTGGGCGATTTTGATCCCGTCGAAATCGAAAAAGTATTGAAAGAGGCGTTTGGCGACTGGAAAAGTCCCAAACCTTACAAACGCATCGAGTCGCCGGCTCAGGCCGTAGCCGTCCAAACCCAGGAAATCATTACGCCGGACAAGGCCAACGCCGTCTATCTGGCAGGATACCGCTTCCCGATGCGCAACGACGATCCGGATTACCCAGCCGTAGCCATCGGCGGATACATCATCGGCGGCGGATTCCTCAACTCCCGACTCGCTACCCGCATTCGCCAAAAAGATGGCTTGAGCTACACCGTACGCGGCAGTTTCAACGCTTCCGAGCGCGACGCCAACGCGAGTTTCAACGCCTTTATGATCTATAATCCCGAAAATGTCGGCAAACTCGAAAGCGCCTTCAAAGAAGAGATCGACAGGGTAGTGTATGAAGGTTTTACCGACGAAGAATTGGAGTCGGCCAAGTCTGGCTGGCTCAAATCCCGCAAGGTGGGCCGCTCCTCAGATGCGGCCATCGCCGGAACCTTGAGCAACTACCTCTCTTTCGGACGCACCATGGCCTGGGATGCCGATTTAGAACGCAAAGTCGAATCCCTAAGCAAAGCGCAGGTCAATGCCGCCATGAAAAAATACCTCAGCCACGACAAGATGAACGTGGTCAAAGCCGGCGATTTCAAAAGGACAGGCCCTTGACAAATGCTGCGACCGGGGCGGCAAACCGCCGCCTCCGGTCGTAATCTCCGGACTGTTTTCGCAGACACCCCCCCCGCCGCGCGAATGTAGGGCAAGGGGCAGGCTGACATGTCAGGCCGGAGCTTTTTTTTTAAAAAAAAATAAGAAGTCAGCCACTTTTTTTGCACTTTTTTTGAGTGAATGGCATCCGCTTAGAGACGTTTTTTTTCAACAAAAAAAAATGCAACACATTGAAAAACAATTATTTGCAAAAAAATCAGATGCTTCTCGATCAACAAACGCGCTATTTTGTCTTTTTTTGCGCATACAACTCATCGCACCTTTGTACTGTCAATCAAACGCAAGCAGTTTATTGACCACGGTCGCAGACACTTTTCATGAGATTATATACGGGAAATCCGGGCGCGGTTCAAAAGAGAACTGCGCTTTTTTTTTGCCCTCACATCAGCGCCGCAGCGCTCGCCGCTATCGGATTCCCCAGGGCTTTTAAGGGCAACTACAAGGGTTTGTAACGCAAGCCGACATAAGCGACCTGCCGCATGACAGGCGCCCACACCTGCGAAGCGTTGAAATACGGACTCCAGGGGTCGTCGGGCGAAATCAGGGCCGCATGCTGATGATAACCCAACAGATTTTCGCCGCCGAGGTATAATTCCAGCCCATCGCTGAATGTGCGGGTAATCTGCGCATTAAAGATCGGATAAAAAGGCGTACGCTCGGGGAAGTCGTCGGCCAGGCCTTCCGGAAGCAGACTATTGTCGGGCAGGCGTTGCGAACCGATCAATTGCGCATGTGCGTTGAAGGCCCAGCGCTTGTCGGGGGTAACATAATCGACGCTCATCAGCCCCCTATGTCGGGCCACCAGCGGCATCTCGACCCGGGCGCCGCTGCGATAGACAATCTGCACGTCGCTCCATTTGTACGCCGCTTTGAGGTCCAAGCCCGGCGCCGCATTGTATTGTAAGACGGCCATGAGGCTGTTGCTGTACGACCCGCCCACGATCGTGTAAAAAAGTGCGGCCGTAGGGTCTTCTTCCACGTCGGCTATTGCCTGGCGCACAAAGTCTGTGCGGTATAGATCCAAATTGAAAGCGGCTTCGCGACCGGCCAGTTTAAAATTGCGCGTCACATTCAGCCCATAGTTCCAGGCCACATCGGGGCCAATGGGCGAGGCAAACTCGAAACGGCGGTTAGATGCCAGCAGGCTGAAATTCTCGGCCACGACATTGGGCGAGCGAAAGCCGCGCCCGCCCGACAATCGAAAAGCGGTATTAGGCCCGGGGTTGTAGCGCGCGCTCGCGCGCGGCGACCACTGCCAACCGAAGCGATTGTGCCAATCGGCGCGTATCCCTACAACTACGGCAAGATCGGACATGCCCGTATGCAGGTCGGGGCGACTCCAAGTATATTCGCCCATCAGCCCCGGCGCCCACTCGGTACGGTCGAGCGATATTTCGTTGAGCCGCTCTGCGATCTGGTCGTATTGCAAGTTAGGGGCCAGCACGATCTGATGATTGGTCGTGCCAAGAATGGTCTCATACAGACTTTGCCAATAGACCGAGCGCTGCGCAGCCTGATAGTTATTGCGGCCGTAGGTCGCCGCAGCCTCATGCCACGAAACGGATGCCATGTTGCCTATTTGGTTGTAAGGCTTGCCTCCCAAAGATTTAATCCCCACCTTACTCCACAACTCTGCCCGGCGGTTGCGGTGCTCGATACCGAAGCGCTCGATACCTTCGGGCGCCCGTATTTGGCCGCCAAAGCGGGCATCCGTCAGCGCATGCGCGTTTACTTCGATGCAGACTTGCGGCGTTTCATAGAAAACGCGATACAATCCGTTGAGTTGTCTGCGCGACGGAGAGTCGTAATAGTTGTCGCCGTTCATATCCCATCTGTTCTGAACTGCGCTGCCATGCAACAGCAGTCCGTTAGCCCAACCGCGCTTGAGGCGCTTGTTCAGGTGTAAGTTGACCTCGCCGCGGCCCTCGCTCGAAGCAAACAGATTCACAAACACAGGGGCATCGGTATGCGGCTTTACCAAATCGGCATTGATCTGGCCCGTGATGCCCTGCGCGCCATTGCGAGCGGTACTGGCCCCCTTGGCCAGATCGATCCCCCCAAGCCACGAACCCGGAATATACTCAAACGCGAAGGGCGTGGCAATGCCGTACATCGTCGGCCTTCCCTCCAACATAAACTGGCTGTAAATCCCACGCAGACCCAGCATTTGAATCTCTTTGATTCCCGTAAGGGCATTGGCATAAACCACATCGACAGCGCCCGTCGTTTGAAAACTCTCGGATAGATTGCAGCAAGGCGCTTTTTTCAACTCGCCGGATGTGATGCGCTCTACATTGCGGTTGCTCAAAGTAGAGGTGCGCGTATCAAATTGCCTGGCTTCGACCGATACCTCGCCGAGGGTCAGCCCGCCGCTCACCTCAATCCACACTTCGTGTTCGTCGGGTAGGATTTCGATCTCCTGGGTTGGAATGCCCGGATACGAAATCGTCAATATGCCAGGCGTAGCGCGGTGGGGCAGGACGAATTGGCCCAAGGTATCGGTCCTGGTTCCAACTCGGGTATCTTTCCAATAGACTGCCGCGCCAATGAGGCGTTCTTCTGTCTCAAAAGCTGCGATACCGCGCAACAGGAGCGTATCCTGAGCAAGAATACCGCTTACGAGGCCGCAGACCAGCGCCGTTGATATTATACTTTTTTTTAAAAAAAACATAGTCATCTTTTTTTTGAAAAAGCCAAAACCAAGGGGCCTTAAGCCTCCTCCCCTGCCTACTGTGCCCATCGCTTTGAAAAGCGTTCGACAGGGGAGAATAAGCAGCTATATCAGTTTTGGCAAAATATCGGTAAGATCCCAGGGCAAAACGACGCCCGGGATAAATCAAAAAATTACCGGCCTGCTTATTCAGGCCGATCCATGACCATGTCTAACACAGGAACAACTCGTGCAGTATACAGCGCTCGCGACCACTCGGAGGCGGATAAGGCCGGCTTGGGTCGATAGGATGGGCGCAAAGCGCTGGACGGACCCAATTGCGAAGCAACGGCGTATCGTACAACCACGCCGGACAATTGAACTTGATCGTCTTGAGCGCATCGGGCAAAAAGTCCGCTTTGAGTTTGTAACTCACAAGCGTGCAACTCTTGCAGGCGTGGTCTTCCGAAGCGCAGGAGACCCCTGACTTAGCGTCGGACGAGGCGGGGATGGCCTGCGCGGGATGTGGATCGAGGGCGCGGGGCTTGAGGCAGCAAGAAGGCGCCTCCGCAATCTGCAAAGAACAGCATCTCGCTTCATTGCAACCCGCAGACTCGTCGTCCAGATGCCCCTGAAACAGCGACCAACTCGTACGATCTGTACAGAAGCAATACACGCGATGCAAGCTAATGCCTGTCGCTGTAAAAGCGAAGGCAAAAAGCCATAGCCACACGATAATTTTTAGCGATTTTTGCCGCATACAGAATGCAAAGTTACGATGCAAATGCCATCCATTAGGATTTTTTTTGTTAATAAAAAACCAATGGGCCACAAATAACGTACTTTTTTTTTGCGAAGCGAAAATTCGCGTACATTTGCAACACTTTTTTTTTTAAAAAATAATTGCTTAAACCTGAACTGTTATGCGTCATTTTTTCCTTTTTCTGACCCTTCTGTTGTCGTCGGCTGGCGTTTCTTTCGCCCAAGACCGTAACTGCGCTACCATGGAGTATCTCCAACAAATGCTTCTTGAAGATCCGGACATGGTCCAACGCATGGAAGCCATCGAGCGTCACACCGAAGGGTTTATCCGCTCCGGCGAAGCTGGCGGGCGCTCTGTGATCACCATTCCTGTGGTATTTCACATCGTGTATTACAACAGCACGCAGAATGTTTCCGACGCTCAGATAATGAGCCAACTGGACGTACTCAACGAAGACTTTCGCAAGCTCAATGCCGACGCGCCCAACGTACCTGCGCCATTTCAGGGCGTAACGGCCGATTGCGAGATCAATTTCTGCCTCGCAACGCAAGATCCCAACGGCAACGCCACCACCGGTATTCAGCGCCGCCAGACTTCGGTCAATGGGTTCAGCACCAACAATGCGGTGAAGTACTTCAGCCAAGGCGGTCTGGACGCCTGGGACCGCAACCGCTATCTCAACATCTGGGTATGCCGACTTACAAACGGGATCCTGGGATACGCTCAGTTCCCGGGAGGCAATGCGGCCACGGACGGCGTGGTCATCAATTTCGAGGCTTTTGGCACAATCGGCACAGCCAAGGCGCCCTTCAACAAAGGACGCACGGCCACGCACGAAGTGGGCCACTGGCTCAACCTGAGGCATATCTGGGGCGACGCCACCTGCGGCAGCGACTTTGTGGACGATACCCCCGTACACAACGCAGCCAACTACGGCTGCCCTGCCTATCCGCACTACTCTACTTGCCAAGGCAATCCGCTCGAAATGACCATGAACTACATGGACTACACCGATGACGCGTGTATGTACATGTTCAGTTCGGGCCAGAAAAACCGCATGCGCGCAGTCCTGCTGTCTGGAGGAGCGCGCAACTCGCTCCTCACCTCGCCCGGATGCAACCCGCCGGGCGGCGGCGGGTGCAACACTCCGGCGGGACTCAATGCGACCAACATCACCACTACAAGCGCCAACCTGTCGTGGAGCGCCGTCGCCAACGCCAGTTCTTACAACGTACAATGGAAAACTGCTGCGGGAAACACCTGGACAACCACCGGAAACCTGAGCGCTACCAGCTACTCGCTCACAGGCCTCAGCGCCAACACAACCTACAATTATCGCGTGAGGGCCAACTGTAGCGGCGGCAGCAGCGACTACTCGACGACCGCTTCCTTCACTACGCTTACAGCCAATTGCAGCGACGCCTACGAGGCCAACAATACGCGCAATACCGCCAAGGTCATCCCAGTCAACCAGGCCTTCAATGCGCAAATTGCCTCCTCGACCGACAAAGACTGGTACCGCTTTTCGAATACCAGCGCGCAGCGCAACATCAAGGTCGAACTGTACAACCTGCCCTTAGATTACGACCTGCAACTCTACCGCAATAGCAGCCTGCTGGCTACCTCGCAAAACGCCGGCACACAAAACGAAGTCATCATCCTGAATAACAACCCGACCGTGTCGAGCAACTACTACGCCTACGTATATGGTTACAACGGCGCCTGGAGCAACACCCAATGCTACACCCTCAGGGTTAGCCTGAGCGGCAGCAACTGGCGCGAAAGCGGCGATACAGAAGGCCCGGTTGAGGAGTTCGAGATACCGGTGATCATCGAAAACCTCGGCTTCGGAATGTGGCCCAACCCGGCCCGCGACGAACTGACCGTCGAAATCCCGGTAGCGGAGGAGGGTAAAGCGCAGATCGCCATCTTCAACGCTTCGGGCGCCTTAGTCGCGCAAGCCCATCAGAACATGTCCAAAGGGGACAACCGCGCCACCCTGTCAGTAGCGCATCTGCCTCCGGGGCTGTACTTGGTGCAGACTCGTTTCGGAGAACAGTCACATACCCGTAAGCTCAGCATTCAGCGCTAAGCGCCGTCAAGAAAAAGTCCGGAGCGATCTGTTTGCTCCGGACTTTTCCTTGCGTTAACAGTTCAAAAGTTGCGCGTTCGGCTGTCGCCAAATCTTCTCCGTCCACAATCGTCCACGCCTCGCGCACACGCTTTATTTCTTTACTTTGCGCCGGGGAATGCGCAAAAAAAACCGTCACTCCACGCGTTTTGCGGAATGACGGTTCAGGCGACGCGCCTTCGGATCGAAAACAGGCCAGCTTAGTGTACCGCGTTTTGCTCCTCAAGAATCTGAAGGGCGCGTTCAATAATACGGGAATCCTCAATGTGCACGATACCGCCGTTAGGACCCGGCTCAACGTGAAACTCAACCAGTTGACCGTGTTCGTAATCATGCGCTCCAAAGTAATTTCGAACTGTTTGTTCTTCAATGCCTAATTCGGAAGCAATCCGTGATACGCTGCCTTGCGGAAGCGAATGTTTGATGCGGCGCAGTTCATCGAATGTAATGTTCATAACTTTCGTGCAATTTTGTGAATAATAAAAAACCCGTGAAACGTGCTAAAAAGCACTGCAAGGTACGTTAGCCAAAAGGAGACGACCAAATTTCCGATCGCTTTTTTTTAATTTTTTTTTAACGCGCAGCATCTTGCTCGTATCGCCCGAAAAACAGTTCACCTTGAACAATAAACAGCGGCCTCGGGGACGTTATCAGGGTTTGTCCGAAACCCATGTATCTCCATTTAGTCTCTTTTGACGTTCCTTTTCCGGCCAATTACGGCGGCGTCATCGTCGTGTTTCACCAACTCAGAGCCCTGCATGCGCAAGGGGTGAAGGTGATCCTCCACTGCTTTGTTTATGGAGACCGAAGCCCCCAGCCCGAATTGGAAAAGTTCTGCAGCGAGGTGCATTATTACCCGCGCAGCCGCTCCTGGATATGCCAGTTGTCGGCGCTGCCATTCATCATGCGCACGCGAATGCCGTCCGACCTGCTGCGTCGCCTGTCTCAGGATCGATGCCCGATTTTGTTTGAAGGGATGCACACCGCCGGATTCATCGGACACCGCCGACTGCGCGGGCGCAAGAAGTTGATTCGAATGCACAATGTGGAGTGGCAATACTACGAGGGCTTAAGCGCCTCGGCAGAAAACGCTTTGCACAAGGCGTATTTTTTTATCGAAAGTCTGCGGCTCCGCAAAATCGAACCCAAAGTCGTCCGCCATAGCGACTTGATCCTCACCCTTTCGCACGCCGACCAACGCTATTATGAGGCCCAGAAGCCCGGAGCTTCCGTCTATTTGCCTGCATTTCACCCCAACAACCGGGTTGAGTGTCTCAGCGGACGGGGCGAATACGTCTTGTTTCACGGCAAACTGAGCGTAGCCGACAACGAGCGCGCCGCCCTTTGGCTGGTCAAAGAGGTTTTTGCGCATTTGAGCGTTCCCTTTGTCATCGCCGGCATGGCGCCGTCGGCGCGCCTCCGGCAGGCGGTCGCTCCTTATGAGCACATCCGACTCATCGCCGATCCGCCAAACGCCTTGATGAACCAACTCGTACGCGACGCCCAAATCAACCTGATGATCAGTTTTCGGGCGGCGGGGATCAAACTGAAACTCATCAACGCCTTGTTTCGCGGAAGGCACTGCATCGTCAACGAAGCCATGGTTCAGGGGTCGTCTTTGGCCCCGTTATGTATCGTGCGCAATACGCCGCACGAAATCCGACAAAGCGTCGAGGCTTTCATCAACGCGCCGTTCAGCGAGGCGCAAATCGAAAAACGCGCCCGGTTTTTAGAAGCCGAATACGACAACGACAAGCAGGCCGCCGCGCTCAAGGCGCTATTATTCGGATGATTTTTTTCACCTGAAACGCAACCTTCGTAGATAATTCGCACTCTATCGTCGAATCATGACAACCGCATGACAATTCCTGAGGTTTATGCAAAGTTTGGTTGAGCGTTCAAGCTCATACAGACGCAATCACTATCATACATCCACACTGTTTGCACTTTTTTCACGCAATATGCAAAACTTTCGGCTCGCGCCCTTTTTTCGCCAGATTATCCTTCCCGCCCTTGGGCTTTTGACTTGCTGGAGCCTTCAGGCTCAGATACCCGGCGGCGTTCGCCCCGGCGGCATGAACCCCGCGCAGATGAATATCGCCCGTTTTTATGGCAAGGTCGTGGACGACGCAACCGGCAAAGGGATTGGTTACGCTTCCGTCCAATTGACCGCTATGCGTTTTGACAGCACCACGCGCCAACGCCGCGAGATGGTCGTAGGCGGCCAACTCACCCGCGAAAACGGCGACTTCAGCATCGAAAATCTTTCGCCCATGGGCGATTATACCCTCAAAATCAACTACCTCGGCTACGAAGCCTATCAGCAAAAAGTGAGCTTCGGTTTTGCGATGGGCGCCGGAATGGGACAAAATGGACGCCCCAACCTCGGCGCCGTGGACAAAGATTTGGGCAACATACGCCTCAAGATATCTACCGAAGTGCTCAAAGAGGTGACCATCACTTCCGAAGCCCAACAATTCAGCCTGGCCTTGGACAAAAAAATCTATCGGCCGGATAAAGACGCCGTAACTGCCGGAGGCACCGGCGAAGACGCCCTGAAAAACGTGCCCTCCGTCATCGTGGATATCGACGGCAACATCACCCTGCGCAACGCAGCCCCGCAAATATTTGTGGACGGGCGACCCAGCCCCCTCACGCCCGACCAGATACCCGCCGACGCCATCGAAAGCATCGAGGTGATCACCAATCCATCGGCAAAATACGACGCATCCGGCGGCGGCGGCGGCATCATCAATATCGTACTCAAAAAAGAACGCCGCATCGGCTACAACGGCAACATACGCGCCGGCGTGGACATGCGCGGCCGGGCCAACCTCGGCGGCGACATCAATGCGCGCGAAGGTAAACTCAACGGATTCCTCGCCGGCAACTACAACCAACGCAAAAGCATTCGAAACGCCGAGACCAATCGCCAAAACTTTTTCGGAGACCCCTTCACCAACGTGCTGCAAGAAAACTACAGCGTCAATACCGGCTTCTTCGCCTTCGCGCGCGGCGGCCTCGACTGGTTTATCGACAACCGCAATACGCTCACCTTTTCCGGCAGCTTTACCGGCGGCAATTTCAACAATGCCGAGGATATCGATATCAACAACGACTCGCTGTTCGTCGGCGGGATACGCCAATCTTCCATCCAACGCGACGTGGACAACAAGCGTTGGTTCCGAAACATCGGAAGCCAAATATCTTACAAACGGCTCTTCCCCAAAGAGGGCAAAGAATGGACGGCCGACGTCAACCTCAACCGCATCCGAAGCGGCAACGACGGCTTTTTCCGCAACGAATACTTCAACAGCCCGCTCAGCGAAACGCGGCAACGCCAGGAGACCGAAGGCGGCAGCGATTACGGCACTTTCCAGACAGACTTAGTCAGTCCCATCGACGCCAAGCGCAAAATCGAAACCGGCGCCCGCGCCGCTATCCGCAACTACCGCAGCGACAACATCAACTCGCAATACGACTTCACCAGCGAAGCTTATCAAAGGGTGTTTGGATTCGCCGACTCCTATGGAT
The DNA here is from genome assembly GCA_046296435.1 of Saprospiraceae bacterium. Classification (GTDB taxonomy): domain Bacteria; phylum Bacteroidota; class Bacteroidia; order Chitinophagales; family Saprospiraceae; genus M3007. Next base: position 17,016 of record JBKBLI010000021.1, read on the forward strand.
TCCTCGATCAGGTGTATGCAGGCTACATCAACTACAACCACTCCTTCGAAAAATGGGGATTCCAAACCGGCCTGCGCGCCGAAAGTTCGGTGTACAGAGGCCGCTTGTTCGAAACGGACTCCACTTTTGGCAACCAATATCCGCTCAGCCTTTTTCCTTCGGTATTTGTCACATATAAGATCAACGACAACGACAACATACAGGCCAACTTCTCGCGGCGGATTAACCGCCCCAGCTTCTTCCAACTCATCCCCTTCCCCGATTTCTCAGACTCGCTGCTCGTATCTCGGGGCAATCCCGAATTGCTGCCCGAATTCACCACGCTGGCAGAGATGTCTTATCAAAAAATATTCAACCGCAACCACAACCTTCTGGCCACGATTTACTACCGGCGCACCACCGACTTGATCACCGGTTATCAGTTTGCCGAATTCAACGAAGAATTGCAGCGCAACACCATCGTGTCCAGCTTTGCCAACTCCAATTCGAGCACCGCCTACGGCCTGGAAGCGACGATCAAAAACACCTTTGGTAAAAAGTTTGAGTTGACCTCCAACGCCAACGTTTACAACTCCATCGTGGACGCCACCAATGTCGAAGCCAACCTGCGCAACGAACAATTCAGTTGGTTCGTCAAAGAAAATCTAAATATCCGCCTCAAAAACAACCTCACATTTCAGTTATCCGGCACATATCAAAGCCGCGCAGCCATTTCGATCGGCGGCGGTCGGAGAGGCGGCGGCGGCGGCGGCTGGTTTGGCGGCCCTTCTTCCACCGCGCAGGGTTTTACCATCCCTCAGTGGTTTGTAGATCTGTCGGCACGCAAAGAATTCTGGGACCGCAAAGCCAGCCTGACCCTGAGCGTGCAGGATGTTTTCCGCTCGCGCTTCAACGGATCCAACACCTCCTCCGTGATTTTCATTCAGGAAACCCGAAATATCCGCGATCCTCAGTTTTTCCGACTTAACTTTGCGTATCGTTTCGGCAAATTCGACGTCTCCCTCTTCCGCCGCAAAAACTTGCGCATGGAAGAAATCGATATGGGGATGTAAAGCCGCAACCCGAGGCGACAATGAGGCCGATATGATCGTCACCCTGACACTCAACCCCGCTATCGATCAAAGCGCTGAGGCGGCGGCGATAGCGCCAGACATCAAAATACGTTGCGAAGCCCTCCGCTCCGAAGCGGGCGGAGGGGGCATCAACGTATCCAAAGCGCTCAAGCGTTTAGATACCGACAGCACAGCCGTATTCCCGTCGGGAGGGGGCAACGGGCCGCTTTTCAACCAATTGCTTCAGGATTTGGCCATCCGCACAGCGCCTGTGCCCATGGCCGGTTCGCTGCGCGAAAACCTCTCCGTGACCGATCGACACAGCGGCATGCAATACCGCTTCATACTCCCCTCTCCCACTCTCTCGCGGGCCGAAGCCGATGCCTGCCTCGAGCAGATACGCGCGCTCAAGCCCTCGATCCTCGTCGCCAGCGGCAGCCTGCCCGACGGCCTGCCTGCCGACTTCTATCGCGAAGTGGCCGAATGCGCCCGCCAACTCGAGGCCCGATTCGTGCTGGATACCTCCGGCAAAGCGCTCAGAGAAGGACTCGCCTCGGGCGCTTACCTCATCAAACCCAACCTGGCGGAACTGAGCGCCCTGGCAGGCGTAGATCAGTTGGAGATCAATCAGGTCGATGACGCCGCCCTCGAATTGGTGCGCAAAGGCTACTGCGAGGTAATGGTCGTCTCCCTCGGCCCGCAAGGCGCCCTGCTCGTCACAGCCGACCATTTCGAACACATACCCGCTCCGATGGTCAAGCCTGTCAGCACCATTGGAGCGGGCGACAGCATGGTGGCCGGCATGGTATGGGGCATGAGTCAAGGCATGTCGCTCAGCCAGATGGCCGCTTTTGGCGTAGCCTGCGGCAGCGCCGCCACCATCACCCCCGGCTCCGAACTCTTTCACGCCGCCGACGCGCGCCGACTTTACGGCTGGCTGCAAACCTACGGCCAACGCTATCGCTTAGATAAGAAAGCCTTCGACTAAATCTGCTCTTTCCCGCAAAAAATCGAGCATCGACAAAAGGGCGCAGAGGCGGGGCAATTTTTTGGGGCTAAGCGCAGTTAATGCAGCGAACTGCAACCGGGTCAGCGTTCGCGCATTGCTTTTGCCGCCCTGAGCGCCCCAGATTGGGTTGATTGCCGCAATGCGGCCTATCCGAGCTATATTTGCACGCCTCTTTTTACACAAAGCCTTTAATCGCATCGCACATCATGGAAAAAATAAAAATCCTCTGGGCTGACGACGAGATTGACATGCTCAAACCCCATCTCCTTTTTCTTCAACAAAAGGGCTACGAAGTGCTCACGGCCAGCAACGGCCACGACGCCATCGAAACCTATCTGGAGCAAAGCGGCGATATCGACGTCGTATTCTTAGACGAAAGCATGCCCGGATTGACCGGTCTCGAAACGCTGCCCAAAATCAAGGAGATCAACCCCGCAGCGCCCGTGGTGATGATCACCAAAAACGAGGCGGAACACGTGATGGAGGAGGCCATCGGCTCCCAGATATCCGACTACCTCATCAAACCCGTCAACCCCAACCAGATCCTGCTCACGCTCAAAAAGATCATCGACAACAAACGCCTTGTCCGCGAAAAAACGGCCATGGACTACCAGCAGGATTTTCGCCATATCTTCATGCAAATCACCGGAGGGCTGGATCACGAGGAATGGGTGGAGGCCTACCGCAGGATTGTCAACTGGGAACTGAAACTCGACGCCAATCAGGCGGAGGTAGGCGATATCCTGGCCCAACAAAAAGAGCAGGCCAACACCGAATTCGGCAAATACGTCAGCAAGAATTATTTCGATTGGGTGGATAAAAACAAGGAGGTCGGCCCCGTTATGTCGCATTCGGCGATGCGAAAGCATATCTTCCCACACGTAAGCGGCGGAACGCCTACATTTGTCATTTTGCTCGACAACCTGCGCTACGACCAATGGAAGGTCATCGAACCGTTTGTCAACGAACTGTTCCGCACCGAGTCGGAAGGCTACTTCTACAGCATCCTACCCACAGCCACACAATACAGCCGCAACGCCTTTTTTGCCGGAATGATGCCGGCCGACATCGAACAGGCATTCCCCGACAAGTGGAAAAACGACATGGACGAGGGCGGCAAAAACCTCTTTGAGGATTTTTTCCTTGGAAAACAGATCGAGCGCGTGTTCCGCAAGAACATCAAGTGGCACTACCACAAAGTAACCAATGTCAATGCCGGCAAAGAACTTCAGGACAATATCCTGAATTACCTCAACAACGACCTGACCGTCGTGGTCTATAATTTCATCGACATGCTATCGCATGCCCGCACAGAGATGGAAGTGCTCAAGGAATTGGCCGGCGACGAGCGCGCCTACCGCTCGCTCACCCGCTCTTGGTTTTTACACAGCCCTCTTTGGACGGCCCTTCAACGCCTCGAAGGGCGCGACGTGCAACTGTTCATCACCACCGACCACGGCACCATCCGGGTGCAAAGCCCGTCCAAGGTGATCGGCGACCGCGATACCAGCACCAACCTGCGCTACAAGGTGGGACGCAACCTCCAATACGAAAGCCGCGACGTGCTGGCCGTGAGGGATCCCAAACAGGCCGGATTGCCCCGCCCCAACCTCAGCTCCAGTTTCATTTTTGCCAAGCAGGACTTTTTCTTCCTGTATCCCAACAATTACAACCACTTCCACAATTACTACCGCAACACCTTCCAGCACGGCGGTATCAGTCTGGAGGAAATGGTTTGTCCAATCGTGCGCTTGCGCGCCAAATAGGCCTCACTGATTTGGGCCTTGCGCGCGCTTTCCTCATTGTGGGCGTAGTCGCCGTCCGGGGCGAGAGCAATGGACAAGCGGGCGCGGACAATGGGGCCTGCCTAGGGCATTTGGCAGCCGGATTTGAAGGCCCGCCCGCAACCCTATGGACGCCCTTGATTGAAAACGCATGGCGGGCGCTCCAAAAAAAATGGGCGGAAATGCATTTCTGCACCCGCCCAAGAACTATAAACAAACAAAAAAATATGCAACATAACGGCAGCGGCCGCGCTTTGTTTAGAATACGCCATGTTTTTTGCAAAAAAAGCTCTACACAAGCCCCTCTTTTTCTGGATTGCCCTGATTTTTTGCGCGCAATATGACGCCACGGGTCAAGAGGCTCTGATCTCAGGAGTGGTGCGCGACGCCGCCGACAACCGCCCGATTGAGGCTGTAAGCGTAGGCGTGAGCGGCGGGACGGGCGCCGTGACAGACGGGCAAGGGCGCTTCTCCATCGCCATACCCGCCGGACGCAAAACCGCCTTACAATTGCGCCGCGTAGGGTACAAAGACGCGCAGGAGGATATACCGGCATTACCCCCGGGATCAGTGTTTGAGATGAATGTGCTGCTGGCCCCGTCCGAAAGCAATCTGGAAGTGGTGATCACCACCCGACGCTTGGACGACGGCGGCATGGTGCGCGAGCGCAACATCGAGGCTCTGAAACTGCTGCCCAGCGCTTCGGGCAACTTCGAAAGCATCTTGCCCCACATTGCGCTCGGCCTCAATTCGGGCGCCGGGGGCGAGTTGAGTTCGCAGTATCAGGTGCGCGGCGGCAACTACGACGAGAACCTGGTCTATGTCAACGACTTCGAAATCTATCGCCCCCAACTTGTGCGCGCCGGCCAGCAGGAAGGGCTGAGTTTTCCGAATATTGATCTCGTGCGGGATTTGTCTTTCTCGTCCGGCGGATTTCAGGCCCGCTACGGCGACAAGCTGTCTTCGGTGCTCGACATCAAGTACAAGCGTCCCGACAGCTTGCGCTACAGCGCCAGCGCGGGCATGCTGGGCGCCTCCGCCCATATCGAAGGGTCAAGCCTGCTGCGCAAAAACAGCGCCGACTACCGCCGTTTTCGGTATCTGGTCGGCGCGCGCTACAAAACCACCCGCCTGTTGCTGGGTAGCCTGGACGTGCGCGGCGAATACGTTCCCGATTTTACAGACATCCAGACCTACCTGACCTATGACCTCAACCGCGACTGGCAACTGGGCCTGATCGGCAATTTCAACCGCTCAGTCTATCGCTTTATCCCCGAGAGCCTCAGCCGGGCTTTTGGCTTGATCGACTTCACTTTACAGTTGCGCACCGTGTTCGAAGGCCAGGAAGTCGATGATTTTACGCAGGCCATGGGCGGGATTTCGCTCACCTACCTGCCCGACCGCGAACGCAATCCCGTCTATCACAAGCTGCTGGCATCGGCCTGGCGCAGTCAGGAGAACGAACGCTTCGACATCATCGGATACTACTTGCTGGGGCAATTGGAATCCGCGCTTGGATCTGACAACTTCGGCGAAATCGTCAATGTGCTGGGTACCGGCACGCAACAGACCTGGGTGCGCAATTACCTCACCGCCGATGTTTTCAACGCGGCTTATCTGGGCGGCATAGAGCTTCAGCGCGACGACCGCGACGCCGGATTGATACGCAGCCATTTCCTCCAGTGGTCGCTCCGCTGGCAAACGGAACAAATCGAAGACCGCATCAACGAATGGGAGCGCCTGGACTCGGCCCTTTACGCGCTGCCCTACGACACGACCCAACTGCTCATGCTCCGCGTCCTGAAGAGCCGCAACGCGCTTCAGAGCCAACGACTGTCCGGTTTTTTTCAGGATACATGGACCTGGCGGCGCGAGGGCGTGGGCGAAACGCAGCTCACCGCAGGCGTTCGGGCCCAATACTGGGATCTGAATGGCGAGTTCTTCGCCACGCCCCGCGTGCAGTGGCTGTATAAACCGCTCAATAGCCGCCGCGATATCTCTTGGCGTCTGGCCGCCGGACTGTACTATCAGCCTGCCTTTTACAGAGAATTGCGCAACCTCGAGGGCCGGATCAACCCCGACTTGCGCGCCCAAAAGTCGGCCCATATCGTAGGCGGCTTTACCTGGGACTTTCTGTGGGGCAAACAACGCCCCGTCAAAATGCGCCTCATCACCGAGGCTTACTACAAACGCCTGTGGGATCTGGTCTCCTACGAGATCGACAACGTGCGCCTGCGCTATTCCGGCCTCAACGATTCGCGGGGCTACGCCATGGGCCTCGACCTGCGACTCAATGGCGAGTTCGTCCCCGGCGCCGAGAGTTGGATCAACCTCTCGCTGCTGCGCACCCGCGAAGCGCTCGACGGCGTGCAACACCGGGGCAGGGTCAGGGGCCAGCGCACGGGCGGCGAGGTGCGCGACGTAGCCCGACCTACCGACCGCCTGTTCAATCTGTCCATGTTTTTTCAGGATTATTTGCGCCGAAATAAAAACGTCCGCGTGCATCTCAACCTCACGGTGGGTAGCGGCCTGCCCTTCGGCATTCCGGACAACAACATCGTTTTTCGCAACCCCTACCGGTTCGAACCCTATCACCGCGTGGACATGGGCTTCTCCCTCCTGCTCTGGAAACGCGACTGGGCCGAACGCCGACCCCGCCACTTCCTCCGATTTACGCGTCAAACCTGGGCCGGCCTCGAGATCTTCAACATGCTCAAAGTATTCAACGAAGCCTCCAACGTGTGGATCCGAACCGTCAATGACATACAGTACGCCGTACCCAATTATCTCACCGGGCGCCGCGTCAACTTGCGCTTGCGAATGGATTTTTGAGTCGCAAAGACCGCCATCTGGCATGCCGCAGACCTTGCTCCCGGCGCTTGCCGGCGCGTCTAAGCGCCATTTGCGGGCGCACCTTTCGACCGCCTGCCGCCCAAAAGCGCCTTTTGATAAAAAAAGCGACCGCTTCGCACCCTTTTTTATATGCGTGCGGGCAGTTTTGTTAACTTTGCATTCGACAGCAATTTTCGCCACCCAAAAACGCTGACAGCACATGGCTAAGAAACAAAGATCTCACTTGCCGCGTGCGGCGACCGCCCTTTGGCTGCATTTTACGCGGGCGGAAAGGGTGTCGCTGACCATTTTCGTTGCGCTGTTTTTCCTGCTGGTTTGTGCGAGTTACTCCTCCGAGCGCCTGTTTGCGCCCCATCCCGCCAAACCGGCAATAGCGGCAAAGTCAGACTT
>JBKBLI010000021.1:24202-27900 GCA_046296435.1 Saprospiraceae bacterium
CCGGGCCTTGCTTGCGGCAAAGCGACAGCCCAACATCGCGGTTTCGGAGTTGTTCGTTTTTGACCCCAACACGGTATCATACGACGACCTGCTTTTGCTCGGACTCTCTGCGCGAACAGCCCGCTCGATTGAAAATTATCGGAACAAAGGCGGCAAATTCCGCCGCCCGGAGGATTTTCAGCGGATATATACCCTCTCCGAAGAAGAATACGCCCGCCTGCGCCCCTTCATCCGCATCGGCGCGCAACAGCGCGATTACGCCGATAAGTCCGCATTTTTTTCTGAAAAAAAGGCCCGCCAAAAGCGAAGCGTCGAATACTTCGAATTTGATCCCAACACCGCCTCAGCATCCGATTTCGCGCGCCTCGGCCTGCCTGAGTGGCTGGGCGCCCGCATCGAAAAATACCGCGACAAGGGAGGCGTCTTCCGCAAACCGGAAGATTTTGCCAAGATCTATGGGATGAGGCCCGAAGATTTTGAGCGCTTGGCGCCCTACCTGCGCATAGCGCCTAAGGAGCGCCAGGTCGCATACCAACCCGCCGAAGACCCGCGCCCCGTAATGGCCTCGGGCGGCGAAAGCATGGGTAAAAGCGGCGGCGGCGGGCCGGTGGACGTCAATGAGGCCCAGATCGACGACTGGGTGCGGCTGCCCGGAATAGGCGCCGTGCGCGCTGAAAAGATCATCCGTTTCCGGGAAAAACTCGGAGGCTTCGCAGAGATTGAACAGGTTGCAGAAACCTACGGTCTGCCCGACTCGATATACCGGCAGATCCGACCCATGCTGGTGATGGGCGGCGCGCCGCTGCGCAAACTGAATATCAATACCGCGGATGTCGCCGCGCTGTCGGCGCACCCATATCTTACGCGCAAACAGGCCGAACTCATCGTCGCTTTTCGCGAACAACACGGACCTTATGCCTCAACGCAAGACATCTTCAACATCCTCGCCTTGAAACGGGAAGAAATCGCCCGCGCCATGCCCTATCTCAGCGTCAACTAAATCCGTATGCAGCCCTCACGCAAACTCAAGCGCTTAGCCCGATTCGTCGCTGTGACGCTGCTCATCGGCGGGGCAATAACCGTAATGGTCTTGCAGCAAACAGCCTCAATACCCGTCGAACAGATCAAAATGCTGGCCGAACGGGTTGCGCTGGGCTATGTTGTAATGGGCATGGTCTTTTTTGTAGCCAACCGCTTCGGTATGATGATCGTGTGCATGGGCTGCGCCGCGGCAATTTGCTTTTACTTCGTGGAGTTGGTCCGCTAAGCCCCCTCGTTTAGGCCTGCGCCGGCGGCGTATTGAAGTTCATCGGCGGGTACTGCGCATGTTCCTGGCCCTCGATTTTGCCAAACTGGGCCTCGTATTTGCTGATGTTGTCTTTCAGCGCATACAAAAGACGCTTGGCGTGTTGCGGCGTCAAAATGATGCGCGATTTGACTTTGGCCTTGGGCACATTCGGCATCAAACGGATGAAATCCAACACAAACTCCGAATTAGAATGCGCGATGATGGCCAGGTTTGAGTAAATGCCCTCCGCCACCTCTTCGGAGAGCTCGATATTGATAGCGGGGCCTTGTTGCTTATTTTCGCTCATGTACTTGCGTTTTTGAATTAGGGCTGCAAAATTACGTCAAAAAAACAGGTCAGCCCTTAGGAACGACGTCTATGCGTTAAAAAAGTGGCGCTTTTGTGAAAAACGCTAAATTTGCGCCCAGAATCACAGCCGCTTTGAGCTGCTGTCGCCAAACCTGTCATGTTCGCCCATGCAAGAATTAAAATCCTGGCTACCCATACCCGAAAATTCTGACTTTTCGCTTTACAACCTTCCCTTTGGGGTGTTCCGGGAAGGCAACGGAAGCCCTAGGGCAGGCGTCGCCATTGGCGATCGCGTCATAGACATGGTCGCCGCCGCCGAAGCAGATATTTTTGGGAAAAAGCGTTTTTACACAAAAATTTTCGCGCAGGACACCCTCAACGAATTCATCGCCATGGGCAGGGCGCATGCCGAGCGCATCCGCCGCAAACTGCAGCAGTGGCTATGCGCCAAAGAAGCGCCGGAGGCGGCAAACCGCATCCTCAAAGACCGCGCGCAGGTCGCCATGCTCCTGCCCATCCGCATTGGCGACTATACCGACTTCTACAGCAGCATCGAGCATGCCACCAACGTGGGCAAAATGTTTCGCCCCGACAATCCCCTGCTGCCCAACTGGCGCTGGCTTCCGGTGGCTTATCACGGGCGCGCCTCGTCTATTGTCGTCAGCGGCACGCCCTTCCGCCGGCCGGCTGGCCAAACCACGACACAACCCGACCAAGCGCCGCAATTCGGCCCCACCCGCCAACTCGATTTCGAACTAGAAGTGGCCTTCGTCATTGGTAAAGACAGCCCTATGGGCATGCCTATCGACGCCAACGAGGCGCCCGACTACATTTTCGGTTTGATGCTCTTCAACGACTGGAGTGCGCGCGACATCCAACGCTGGGAATATGTACCCCTCGGCCCCTTCCTTGGCAAAAACTTTTGCTCCACCGTCTCGCCCTGGATCGTCACGCTTGACGCCCTGCGCCCCTTCCGCGTCAAAGGCCCCATCCAAAGACCCGAGCCGCTACCCTACCTGACCACCCGAGGTCCCAACCACTACGACATCGAACTCGAAGTTTGGATCAAGCCCGAAAACGGACAAGAAACCTGCGTGTGCCGCTCCAATTTCAGATACCTGTACTGGTCGATGGCCCAACAGTTGGCGCACCATACCTCTAATGGCTGCAACGTGCGCGTAGGCGACCTGATGGCCTCCGGCACCATCAGCGGCGACAAAAAAAACTCTTATGGCTCGCTACTCGAACTGACCTGGGGAGGCAAAAATCCGCTGACGCTCTACGACGACGTAAAAAGAACTTTTCTGGAGGACGGCGATACGGTCATCTTGCGTGGATCGGCCGGATCCGGATCTCGCCGGGTGGGCTTCGGCGAAGCCGCCGCCGTCATCCTGCCTCACGAATAATCCGCCGCTCGCCCATTGCCCACGACAAACGACCATATCGCATCGCTTGCGCCGGCGCTTTATGCCGAATTTGAAAGGATAGCCCGACGATCCGCATGGTCGTACACCGAAAAAACGCGCGCCCTCGGCGACCTGATGCAGCGCTTGTATGCAGAAGCCGTCAAAAGCGAGCAACTGATCTTTAGCACACTCTTCTCCCGCATAAGCTACGTCGGGCAGGTCTTTCACTTCCCACCCGAACTGATTGGCCGCGCCCACTACTTCCGCAGAAGGCTGAGCCGCATCAGCCCCGAAAAACCTGCGCGCGAAAGCGACCTGACCTGCGCCTTGCGGGTCTTGTGCGAAAGCCTCGCCCAGCTCTCCGGCCTCGCTCCCCCCGACGCCATCCGCGCCCTGTGGGAGGGTCGGGACGACGGCTATACACCCAGCCATGCCAGCGCAGAAAAAGCCGCTCAACCAACCCTGCGCGCGCTGGCCCTGCGCGACCTGCCCGACGAACAGTGCATAGAGGTGCAGGCCGATTCAGAACCGGATCGGATCCTGCGCGCGCGCTACGACCTGGCCGACCGCAACGAAAACTTCAACGAAAGCGTCCGTTTGCTCAGGAGCGTCTTTCGCTTTCCGATCATGCTCAGCCTGATCGACGCCGCGCGCGACGGCGACTACCTGCTCCCCCGCGCCATTGTCATCGAACC
>JBKBLI010000021.1:28000-29427 GCA_046296435.1 Saprospiraceae bacterium
TTTCCGATCATGCTCAGCCTGATCGACGCCGCGCGCGACGGCGACTACCTGCTCCCCCGCGCCATTGTCATCGAACCAGACTACCTGATCGACGTATCATCCATTGCCGAGTGCTTCAAAGACAGCGGCGTAGAGCCTTACTCCTACTTGGTCAAAAAATTCCTGCCCTACGCCCTCACCCCGCCCATCTTGCTCGGTAATATCGCCAACCACTTCCTCGATCGGCTGCTCCACGAACCGGAGGCAGACTTCCCTACCTTGTTCAAAGAGACTTTCGGGCTGTATCCCTTGGCTTATGCCGGGCTGAACGATGCGCAGGTGCGCGACATCCAACAAAAAGCCCAGGGGCATTACCTGCGCCTCCGACACATGGCACGCGAAGGCTTCGCGCTACAAGGCATCGACCCCGAACACAGTTCGCTCGAACCCTCTTTTTACAGCAGCCAATATGGACTGCAGGGGCGCTTAGACCTTTTTTGCCGCAACCAACGCGGCGCGCACATCGTCGAACTAAAAAGTGGAGAGCCGTTTCGGCCCAATAGCTACGGTATCCAGCGCAGCCACTTCACCCAAACGCTGCTCTACGACTTGCTCATACGCTCGGTCTATGGCGCTGAAGCCGCCAAATACATCCTTTACTCCGGCGCCCACAACTCCCCGCTGCGCTTCGCGCCCACCGTAGCCCCCGAACAGTGGGAAGCCCTTCAGGCGCGCAATCGCATTCTGGCCATCGAACGCCTGCTGATGCAAATCAAACCGGGCACGTCTGACGCGCCTGTCATCCGCCGCCTTTGCGAACTTTCGGACAAATATAGCGTCGGCTTCTTAGCGCGAGACTTTACGGATTTTGCCAAGACGTATGCGCAACTCGATTCCGTCGAGCGCAAATACTTGCTGGCCTTCGTCGGCTTCATAGCCCGCGAACACTGGATAGCCAAGGCCGGCGTTGAGAACGACGAACAAACAAGCGGACAGGCGGCGCTCTGGAGACGCAACCTACCGGATAAGGAACGCAGCTTCAACATACTCAACGAACTGGAGATCGTTGAAAACCACGCCGATCGCCCCGACGCGCGCATCGCCTTCAAAAAAACAGCCGCGACCAACCCCTTGGCCAACTTTCGGGTGGGCGATATCGTGGCCCTCTATCCTGCGACCGACCCTGAGCAGTCGGTGCTCGACCACCAGGTAATCAAAGGATATATCGCGCACATAGACGCCGATCGGGTCGATATCCAACTCCGCTACCGGCAATCCAACCTTCGGCACTTCGAGACCGGCGGCGCCACGTGGCGCGCCGAGCCGGACACCATGGATGCTGGCTTCACCAGCATGTACCGCGGCCTCTTTGCCTGGGCCGCTGCGCAGGCAGGCAAGCGCGCCCTCTTGCTCCAGCGCCCTCCTGCCCCGGCTCCAGGGGCCTCGCC
>JBKBLI010000021.1:29527-50227 GCA_046296435.1 Saprospiraceae bacterium
AAACAGTGTGGGCGGGGGCATAAGCGAAGCGCGGGTAGAGAAAGCGCTTGGGGCGCAGCGCGTGGTATTCTTACCGGTTGTCGATCCGGAGGCCTTGCCCAACGCCAAGACTTGCAAAGCTGAAGCGGAAACGGTGGCGCAAATCATTGGCGCGCTGCGCCGCTGCGATGAGACGGCCTCCGTGGGCGTCATCACGCCCTGGCGCGCGCAGATCGCCCAAATCCGCGAATGCCTGATCGCCGGGGGGTTCAACCCCGACGACTTTACGGTGGATACCGTTGAACGCTATCAGGGGGGCGCGCGCGACGTGATCCTTATTTCATGCTGTGTGCATTCGCCGCTGCAAATGCGCCAATTGGTCAGTCTGTCCTCCGAGGGTGTTGACCGCAAGATGAACGTGGCGCTCACCCGCGCCCGCGAACGCCTCATCATGGTCGGCAATCCGCAGGCGCTCGGTAGCGAACCGCATTATGCGGAGTTCATGCGGCTGTACGGGATCTGAGTACGAGCGCAGCGCATGTGCTGACCGGCAATTTTTTTTCGACAGATCAGCGCAAAGCAGGCGCTGGCAACCAAGCGCAGGAGCGTGAGCGGTATGGCGTGGGTATGCGGGGCAGCGCGGCGCGACCTCTATCCGGTACGCTTACCCGGTGCGTTTCAGGAACCGCACGGGTGATCTGGGTCAATATTTTTTGATGCCGACAACGTAATACATATCCATGGCGGCCTTATTTTTCGGAGCGATGCGGCCGCGATATTCCCACTCAAAGTCATACTTAGCCAAAGCATAGGTGTCTTCGCTGACGTTGACCTTGCCCGGGTCGCAGGTTTCTTCCATGCGGGCGGCCACATTGACGGTGTCGCCCCAGATGTCGTAAGCGAATTTCTTGACGCCTACGACGCCGGCCACTACCGGCCCGGTATGGATACCCACGCGGGCCTCAAAGAAGGGCAAGCCCTGGTCCATGCGCACGGCTTGGGTGTGCAGCATGAAGTCCTGAATGGCTAAGGCGGCTTTGATCATGTCGGATGGATTGTCATTGCGGTCAGACAGGCCGCTGGCGCACAGATAGGCGTCGCCGATGGTTTTTATTTTTTCGATGCGGTAATGCTCGATGATTTGGTCGAAGCCCCTGAAGCAATAGTCTAACTCTTCCACCAAGGTTTCAGGGCTGAGCCTTTCGGCTACTTTGGTGAATCCGGTGAAGTCGATAAACATCACGGTGGCCTGCTCGTATTTTCGGGCCTTCACTTTGTTGTAGGCCTTGAGTTCTTCGGCTATGGCGGGCGGCAGGATATTGAGAAGCAGGCGGTTGCTGCGCTCTTTTTCCGACTCGATCTGGGCGTTGGTGCGGGCCAGTTGTTTGGCCATACGGCGTTGAGATACGAAGCGGATGTAGATCAAAAGGGCGAGGAGCAGCACTACGCCCGCCACCAGCCCCAATACGTTGCGCAGGTTTTCGCTCTCTTTTTGCCGCAGTTCTGCCTCGGCGAGTTGGAGTTTCTGGCGTTCGACCTCTTCGTTGCGTTGGGCGATGAGCAGTTGGTTGGCCATTTGCTCCTTACTCAGGTTTTCCATGAGGCGCTCTCTGGCTTTGAACAGCGAGTCGGTGCGTTGCTTTTCCTGCGATATTTGGCTGAGTTTTTGTTCGCGGATATCAACCTCGGCGCGTGTTTTTTCCTGCACCTCGCGCAGCGCGGCTTCGGTTTGTTTGTAGGTTGACTCCAAGGACTGGGAGCGTCCGCTCAGGTCTTTGATTTGTTCGCGCAAGGTCCTGTTCTCTGCCTCGAGGGCGGCGAGCCGGTTTTCTAAGCGGCGCTGGGCGTCGCCGCCGCTGCGCCCCCCTCCCCCACTCTCTTTGAGGTATGCGATGGCTTCGTTGCTCCATTTGAGGGCTTCTTTGAGGTCGTTTTGTTTGTTGGCGATATCTTGCAGTTTTTCGATGGCGCTGAGCGCCGGTTCGCGCAGGCCGTAGTTGCGGGCGGAGTTCCAGGCGGAGAGATATCGCGCGGAAGCGTTTTTGTAATCGCGCGCTCTGTAGAAGGCTTCGCCGCTGAGCAGCGTAGCGTCGGTTTCGCGGCGCCGGTCGTTGAGTTCGGTAGCCAGGCGCGATGCCTGATCGGCGTATTCAGCGGCTTTTTTGGGGTTTCCGCTCATATATTTTTGAGCTAACTCATAGCTAAGCGTCAGGCGCTCTTCCTTGGAAGCGGCGCTTTTGAGTTTACGCTCCAATTCGGCGGCGCTTTGAGCGCCAAGCGCAAGCGAAAGGGCCAAAGAGGCAGCCAAAGCCCAAAGGCGTCTGATTACAAAAAAGTCGGGCAACATGCTTTGAATACGACAAAACGGTTTTTGAGCGTCTGCAAAGATGGCATATTTTTGCCAAACGCGTCTTCAAAACGTTTTTTTGTTGCATCTGCGTATCCCGCATTCAAAATTGCCTACTTTTACGCTGTTTTTCACATTATGTATGAGGATTCAACCTTTTCAAGCTCTGAAGCCAGATTTTAGCCGAATTGCTTTGCCGGAAGCCTTTTGCGATCGCATCAAGCATGACTTTGACCTGCACAGGCGCAATGGACTGTTTGAACGCCTGGAGCGCGAGTCGCTTTTTGCTTATCAAATCGAGGCGCATCAGCGCAAACACATTGGGCTGATTGTCTCGAATGCACTGTCGGATTTTTTTTCCGGAAAGATAAAAAAGCACGAAAACACCCTGAGCGAACGCGAACAGCAGCAGATGGAGTTGTTTGCTCAATGGCGCTCGGTCCTGAAACCGGTCCTGCTCACGTATCCGCCGGTGGAGGCTATCAGCAACCAACTGAAAGCCATCACGACCCAGGGAGAGCCGATCATCGTGGCGAAGATGGAATCGAGCCGCCAAACCCACAAAATATGGGCGATCGACAGCGCCGAAGACATCGAGCGGCTTCAAGCGCTATTTGAGGCGCACGTGCGTTGCGCCTATATCGCCGACGGGCACCACCGTACCACAGCCATGGCGCGCCTGAACGCGCAAGAAAGGGATCCGTCAAACGACCATAACGGCCGCTTGTTCAGCGCTTATTTCGCATCCGACCAATTGGATATACTGGACTACAACCGCGTCGTAGAAGCGTTAACTCAGATTACTCCGACGCGGTTTATGGCCGATCTGTCCAAATACTTCGATATTCAGCCCTTAGACGCGCCGCGCCGGCCGCTGCAAAAGCACGAAATGGTGATGGGCATCCGCAAAGAGTGGTTCAGCCTGCGCTGGCGAACCGAACTGCTTGCGCAACTGGCCGGAGAAGCGCCCTTGCTCGACGCCACCTTGCTCAACGAGTATATCCTGAGCGGAATTGTGGGGATCACCGACGTCCGCACGGACACCCGCATCACTTATGTGGACGGCATTAAAGGCATCGCAGGGATCAAAAAAGCCATGAAGCCCTCTAAGGACCGCGTAGGCTTTTGGCTGCACCCCGTCTCGCCTGCCGACATGATGGCGCTGGCTGACTTAGGCCAGACCCTGCCGCCCAAGAGCACTTGGTTCGAGCCGCGCATCAAAAGCGGTATTTTGATTCATCCGCTTGACTGAGCGCCGCCAGAGTGGGACGCGCAAGCGAACCCGCCCCTGGCGCCTCATAGCTCGGCGGGGTAAATATCTACGGTGATGATTTTTTGATTGCGCAAGAAGGTCAAGGCCGAACGCCGGTTGATGGACTGCTCGTCGAGGGTTTTGTGAAGGGCGTCCAAAGAGTTGAGCGGCGTTTCGTCTAACTGAAGCAACAGGTCGCCGGCCGCCAACCCGGCTGATGCGGCGGGGCTTTGCGGCTCAACGGCATGCACCATGACGGCGGCCTCGTTCCGGAGTTGATGGGCGCGCAGGAAATCAAGCACCCGGGGCGGCAGTCCTGTGGTCTGCGCGCTGACGCCCAAAAATCCGCGCCGCACGCGCCCATTGAGCGCCAGATGACCGACTACGTATTGCGCCAGGTTGGACGCTACCGCAAAACACAAGCCTTGCGCGTGACGAATGATGGCGGTATTCACCCCAATTACCTGGCCCGACGAACTGACCAAAGGCCCCCCGGAGTTGCCTGGATTGAGGGCGGCGTCGGTCTGGATCACATCGTCGATCAGACGTCCGGTGCGGCTGCGAAGCGTGCGCCCCAGCGCGCTTACCACTCCGGCAGTCACCGAGTACTGGTATCCGTAGGGGTTGCCGATGGCGATGGCGATCTGGCCGGCCATCACCTTATCGCTCGGCCCGAAGGTGACGATGGGCAGCCCGACGCCGTCTATCTTGAGCACGGCGATATCGGTGGCCGGGTCGTCGCCCACAACCCTGGCCTGGTAACTGCGTCCGTCAGGCAGCGCAGCTTCCAGCATCTGGGCGCCCTCGACAACGTGGCTATTGGTCACGATAAAGCCGTCCGAACTGATCACGAATCCGCTGCCGTTGCCTTGTTGCGTATCGCCAGCGGCGGACTTTGCCGCCAGTCGCCGGATATTGGTCACGGCACGGCTTACCGTTTGGGCGACCTTCACCACGTGGAAAGAGTAATCGTCGAGCAGCCAGGCATCGCGCTCTATGGCCGACATTTTGGCAGTTTGTTGATCGCCGGCAGGGCCTTCTGTGCTGAGGTGGTGTAACATGTTTGACTGAATTTAATACCCAAAATACGATTCGGAATTTGGGGGAATGAAAGAATCGCGCGGTATGGACCGCCGGCCAGTTTTGGCGTCTCCGACCAAGAAGAACAAAAATCGCGTGTTTTAAGTCTCTTTTTACCCGAAAAAGCGGCGTGGCCTTTCTTTTTGTCAATCCCGGCGATCGATCAGATGCCCCTCTGCAAAGGAGAAGCAGCACATTGCTCGCCATCCAAACGCTCAGGGCAATTTTTTCAATTTCTGGCAAAAATCGCTCCAAAATGTACGCCCCGCCCAAAATGGCAGTTGTTATTTGTGCGAAGGATACTCGCGCATGGGGGCGGGAGCGTTCAACGCCTATATATCCCGCACCCATTTTTTTCCTTAAAAAAAGCGGGGATAAATTTTTGTCTTGCTTGTACTGCCCGGCTGCTTACCTTTGCGCGTCAGGCCCCATCCGACCCTCACGCCATAAATGACAGAGAAAATGCGAAAAATGATCGCGGACTTTCCGCAACAACTCCTCGAAGCCTATGAAGTCGCCCGACAAGTCGCGCTCAGCCGCAAAGCCCGCCCCCTTCGTCATGTCTTGATCTGCGGCATGGGGGGAAGCGGCATTGGCGCCGATTATATCCAGCGTTGGTGCGCCGCGCAAGCCAAGACCCCCGTATTCGTTCACAAAGGCTACGACGCGCCGGTGTGGGCCGGTAGTAGCGGCGTCTTGGCCATCTGCTCGTCGTATTCCGGCAATACGGAAGAAACCCTGCAGGCCGCAGAGGGCTTGCACGCGGCCGGCGCGACGGTGGTCTGCGTCACCTCGGGAGGCAAACTGGCGGATTTTGCCCGCGCCCACGGCCTTGATACCGTCGCCTTACCCTCGGGCTGGAGCAGTCCGCGGGCCTGTCTGGGCTTTTCGATCGGCGCTCAGGCAGGCGTCTTGGCGGCCCATGGCGTGTTGAAGCGCAGCATGCTGGCCGAACTGAAAAAGTCAAGCCGCCTGCTATCTAAGTCGGCGACCGAAATCCGCAATCAAGCCCAATTACTGGCCAACAGCATCGCAGGAAAAATGCCCATCATTTACGCGCCGGACCATTTGGAACCCGTTGCCCTGCGTTGGCGCCAGCAAATCAACGAAAATGCCAAGCAACTCTGCTGGCACCATGTCATCCCGGAGATGAACCACAACGAATTGGTGGGCTGGACGGAACAGGCTCCCGACAAAGCCGTGCTGTGGCTCCGCGACCCCGAAGAGTCGGCCCGGGTGCATCAGCGCATGCGCATCACGCGAGAAATCACCTCACACTTTGCCGGGGCCACGGCCGAAATCCGCGCCAAGGGCGATTCGCTGCTCCAACGCATGCTGTACCTCACCCATTTTGGCGATTGGCTGTCTGTTTTGCTGGCCGAAGCCCGTAAGGTGGATCCTGTAGAGATCCGGGTCATTGATTTTCTGAAAAACGAACTGGCCGGCAACAAAGCCTGAGCGTGGAAAAAGGAAGCGGCGACACTTACGGATCGGCGTAATGTACGGCGGCGCGCGTCATCGCCCGATCTTACCCGATGGCGCGCTTTTGCGAACCCAAAGGGCTGCCTCTTCGCGCAGGCTTTACGATACGGCGGTCCAGACGAGTTGAAGTCCGGACAAGACAAGCAAGGTCTCGACGAGCAGGATAAATTTTTCCCGGCTCAGCCGCTCGATGATTTTTTTCCCCGTCCAACTCCCCAGGATCATGGCGCAGCCGATGAAAAGCCCGTAGTAAAGCTCCGTCGGTCCGATCAACGCGTAACGCTTGTACACCAGCGCCTTGGTCAGGTGCATGACCAGAGCCGTGAACGCCTCGCTGGCCACGTAAGCCGTAGCCGTCAGGTTAAGGCCCAGAAAAAAAGCGGCGCCAAGCGGCCCGGCGCTCCCGATCAATCCGGACAAAAAGCCGGTCAAGCCGCCGCCGAGCAACATGCCCTTTTCGCCCAGCGCTATTTTTCTGACCTTTGACCTCCGGTACGCAACGAGCAGAATGAGGAATGCGCCAATCCCAATTTTGACCTTGTCGCCATCGACGTCGGCAAACAAAGCGCTGCCCAACACAGATAGCGGAATCGCCGTCAACAGAAAGAGAAGAATCGGCCGCCATTTCAGTTCGCGCCGCCCAAACCACACCCTGGATGCATTGCCAAATATCTGCCCGATGGTCAGAATCGGCACGGCGGCCTTCAGGCCAACGATCGCCGTCAGGGCCGGCAACAAAACCAGCGCGCCGCCAAAGCCCGCGGCGCCTGAAATGACGGCGGCTACAAAGCCCGTTGCAAATAAAATCAACAACTCCTGCATTTCAGCGCGGCATGAAAAGGATGACGCAAGCGCCCGCGATGCAAACGCCGGCGCCGATGATGTCCCACTTGTCCGGCATTTGGGATTCGACGAGATTCAGCCACAGCAGAGAAGCGGCGATGTAAATTCCGCCGTAAATGGCGTACGCTCTTCCCGCAAACTCGACCTCTACCTTAGTCAACAACCAGGCGAACGCCGCCAAGGCAAGCATACCCGGCAGCAACCAGTACGGCGACTTACCGAGTTTGAAATAATTCCAAAAAGCGAAGCAGCCGAAGATCTCAAAGATTGCCGCTCCGGCGTATATGATCAGGTCTCTCATTCGTGTTTGTTCATGATTTATATGCGCGCAGAGGGTGTTCCGACCCCAAGTAAAGCGCGCCGAACGCGCGCTTAATTTCCTGGCCAATGGTTGTCGCAAGTATATTTTGTCCATTCCGCAAACCAGACGGCAGCCGCTTGCAGGCCACTTTGCACGCCGCTATGCGGTTAGTTTCGACAAACGCGCCCCCGCTTCCTGAAGCGTATCCGCCGTTTTTGCGAAGCAAAAACGGATCAGGCGCTCGTCGCGCCCATCGCTGTAGAACGCCGACATCGGAATGGCCGCCACGCCATAATCGCACGTTAGACGCATGCAAAAATCGCGGTCGCTTTCGTCGCTCAGATGCGCGTAGCTGTACAACTGAAAATAAGAACCCCGACAGGGCAAGGACGAGAGGGGCGAGGCGCGCATCAGGTCGGCAAACAGGTCGCGTTTGGCCTCATAAAAATCGGGCAGCGAGAGGTAAGCTTCCGCATCCTCGAGAAAGTCGGCCAGCGCCGCCTGCATCGGATGATTGGCGCAAAAAACGTTGAACTGATGCACTTTGCGAAATTCGGCGCTCAAGGTGGGCGGCGCAATGCAGTAACCTGTCTTCCAGCCGGTGTTGTGATAGGTCTTGCCAAACGAATATATGCAAAACGCACGATCGCGCAGCCCCGGATAACACAATGCGGGACGGTGAGTAGCCCCATCAAAAATCAGGTGCTCGTATACTTCGTCGCTAAGCAAGGCGATGTTCGTATCGGCCAACAAGCGCTCCAGCGCCCGCATATCGGCGTCTTCAAGCAGGACGCCCGTCGGGTTGTGCGGCGTATTGACGACGATCAAGCGCGTGCGCGACGTCACGAGCGCCCCAATCTCCTCCCAATCGGGTCTGAAATCGGGCGCCCGCAATGCGTAAGGCACGGCAACGCCGCCCACCGTCTCGACCGAAGGTCGATAAGAGTCGTAGCAAGGTTCCAGCAGGATCACCTCGTCGCCCGGCCGAACCAAGGCGGCAATGGCGCAGAACAGGGCTTGTGTAGCGCCTGCCGTGATCGTTATTTCCGCATCCGGATCGAGCGACAGCCCGTAAAGCGCTTGCATCTTGTCCGCAATACGCCGCCGCAGGAGCGGGTGGCCGGGCATGGGCGCATACTGATTGGCGCCTCGCCGTATATGCTCGTTCACCAGCGCCATCAACCGCTCAGGCGGATCGTAGTTGGGGAATCCCTGCGACAAATTGACCGCTCCGTAGCGCTGCGCGGCGGCAGACATGACGCTGAATATCGTCTCGCCTACATGGGGTAGCTTAGACTCGATGTGCATGAATGCGGGAAGTTTTGAAGCGCAAGTTAGCGCGGAACTGCATAACGCGCATAGACTTTCTCAATATCTGCCGCCAGACGGCGGTCTTTGTCCGTCACAATATGGCCTGCATCGTGGGTGCTGAGATGGATCTCTACGGTATTCCACACGTTGCGCCAGTTAGGGTGATGGTCGTGTTTTTCAGCCAGCAAGGCCACTTCGGTCATGAAGGCAAAGGCCTGACTGAAGTTGGCAAAGGTCAGCGTAGCGTCGAGGCTGTGTTCGTTAGCGGTCCAGATTGACATACCGTTGGGATGCGTTTTTTTTGAAAAAATACGCATCTGTAACAAATTCGACGAACCAAAGATTACCGACGGGTCAAAAAATCTGGCAAACAGGGTCAAGTTGCTTTTGGGCGAAGTTTTTTGCGCAAATTTCGCGTTAGGCGACCGAGCGCATAGTCCATCATTCCCGCATCAGGTTTCTCGCGCTTAATTCACCTGGAGCAGACGCAGGGCCGGGTCTTACAGAAATCTGAAAACCGGATAACCCTGGACGCGTCTGACGTCGTCAACCGGCGCACTGTTCGGACCGGGCTTGCGACGCGCTTCTCCCCTGTTCGCCCATTCGGCGTCCATCATCCTTCCCCTCAGCCCAGGACCCGGCCGCCGAAATCGGGCGGCGGCATTTCGCAGACTTCCTTTTTGCCGAAGAGGCGATAGCGGTTGCGCGCAAAGGCGTCGTAGGCCCGGTCGCGTAAACCTACAGGCAGTACGCGCATGAAGGCAGCCAGACGCCACACGCCGCCCAGAGCGACCAGAATGCGCCACACGGCTTCGCTTTTGACATATACGCGTCCGTCGCCGGCCACGAGGATTAGGGTGGAAAGGTCGTTTGGCGCGCCATGGGCGGCCAACAGATTGCGGCCCTGATCCGACTGCTGCGAGGCGAAGTTGAAGCGCCCTGAGCTGTCGCGCCTGAAGATAAACCGCACCCACGCATTGCAAAAATTGCATGCGCCGTCGAACAACACCACCGAAGCGGCCGAAGCGGAAGCCGCTTCGGGGCGCGCGCCAAGATTTCGCCAAAGGCGGGCAAAGTAGCCGGGTAGTTTTTCGACGTCAAAAAAGGATAAAAATACCAAGCCCGACATCTGATACCGGAAGCGAATGCCCATGATCAGAAAAATCCCCCAGTGCATCAGCCATCCAGATGCGGCCCACAACCGAGACAGTCGCTTGTTGGCCAAAAACAAGGGTGCGCCCAATTCGACAATCAAAGTAAACAAGCCGACGATCGTGAAAATCCAGTTGTATGGATAAAGGACTTTGAATAAAGTCGTGCCCGATTCACCCAGCACCTCTTTGCGCAAGGCGTCGGCCGCCACCTGCAATTTCAGTTCGCCGCCGCTCATCCATCCCCAGCCCAGTTCGCTCTGAATTTTGGCGACGCCCGAAACAAAATAAGTCAGCACTGTGGCTGCGCAGAGCAGGCGTATCGGCCAGCCGTAGCGCCAGTGCGAGGCCTTGGGGTCGGCGCTCCTGCGATCCAAAGACCACGCGTCGGCAGAAGCACTCAGGCCCAAAATCAAGACATGAGCCGCCACGATATGGAAGTCGTGATAGATCATGGACCATGAATAGCGGTAGCTCAGGGCGGCTATGAGCAAGAGCGCAAAGGCGGGACCGCTGATTCTGAATTTCCACCCCAGAAGGAATGCTATCCCTGCGAGCAGCGTGGCATAGTAGAGGGCTTGCGCCCAGGATTCGGGCATTGGCTCCGAGAGCACGGCGGCCAGACCAACGGGTTCAAACAGCGATGCGCTGATTTTTGAATATGCCGTAAAATGGCTGTGGCGTGTCAGCAGGTACCAAAGGCAGTAGCCGGCGGTAAGGATGCGGACAAAGGCCAATCGTCCGGCCGGCGCTGGATCAAACCAGAAGCGATGTAGTGCATTTAAGAGCTTGTTCATGGTCGGTCAACGTTGTGTGAAGCAATAATTGTTTCGCGCTTGGGCGTTTTGTTGTTGTATAAGAAATACTGGTCGAAGTTGAACTTCCCTTTTGCGAAGGAAACGGATACAATATCCCGCAGGGATTCGTCGGCGCTTTTAGCGACTTTTTTGGCGACGCGGCGGGCCAGTTCGACACCCTCGCCCTTTTTGTCGTATTTGCGCAACTGGCGACGCACCTGATTCAAGCCGCCCTTTCCGGCCAGCTTGTGCGAGAGGTAGCGCGTTCTGCCCTGCGCGTCATAACCGAGAATGTAGTACACTTCGTAAGTGGCGCCCCGTTTTTGCGAGAACATAGGGAAATAGGAGAGCGGAAAATTGTCGCGCGGTTTGTCGCGGAAGTTCTCTGTTATAGGCCAAAGTAGAGCGGCGCACAGCAAGAAGCTAAAAGCGGCGGCCCAGCGTTGTTTGTAATTTGTCATGGTTCGAATGTTTATTACCTACGAAAGCGATTTTTTCAAAATTTTTTACGCATTTAATCCATCTAAATCGGATTTGCGTTTTGTTTTTTTTGAAAGTGGCGGCAGAATGGCGCATACCGCACTCTTTCCGCACCGTGCTTCCACCCATTGCGCCGCATTTTTTTTGGAAAGGCGGGGCGCGTCGAGCTTGGGCGTAATCTTTGTTGTTTTTTGAAAAAAAGCGCGGAAAAAGGTGTGTGGGCGCGGCCCAAGGCTGACGCCCACTCCCTGACTAACCATCATTCACTTCCACTTCCACTTTCACGCCATTGTTTAGCTGCTTATCCGAAAGGCGCGGGATCCTTCGATATATATTCTGAAAAAAGGAGAGGCGCACAGCCGACGCCCCTCCATGTCCATGGGATTGGACCCAAAACTAAAAGAAACCTCAGGCGTATTTGAGTTGTTGTTCGTCGGAGCCTTCGCCCTCGTGCCAGTTGTACTCCGGCTCGATGGCTTCGAGCAGGGCGACGGCTTGTCCGTTATATAGATCGTCGAGGCTGAGCACAGGGGTTTCGATCCGATCTTTTGTCTCGCGTATCAACAACTCGGATGCCGTAAACAACCCTGTGACGGCAAAGGGGCGGATGTTCCAGCTTCTGAGGAGTTGCTCGCCGTAGATTGCGCCCATGCTGTCGCCTGCGGAGTACATAACTGCGTGCACTGTGCTCATGAATGTGGCGTCGCTGAGTAGCATTTGGGTTTCGCGCTGCAACACGCCGTCGGCGATTTCCAATACGACATATTCGGCTGCGCTTTTCATCTGCACGTGGTGGATCAGCGATTGATACAGTTTGAGCAGCGTCTCTTTGTCGAGCAAATAGGTAGAGGGGAAGCCATATTGGGTGAAATCTGCCGCGAAGTGCGCGCCGCGATCTAAGCTAAGCGCCAGATCTTTGGGGAAAGCGGTGCCGGTAAGTTTGACAAAAGCCACGCGTTTGCCCGCTTTGGCCAGTCCGCCGCACAAATAGGCGGCTGTGGTTGTTTTACCGCTATCCATCGATGAGCCTACCGAGAGAATAACCTTGCAACTCTTGTCGAAGGGATTGAAATTGCTCAGCGCGTTGTAGCGAATGGTATTCAGTACTTTACCGCTGGCGCTGCAAGCATAGCCGACCAGCTCGAGCGAGGCAGGGCTGCCCTTGAACGTCGGATTGCGGCTTGCCAGATATCCGGCCACGCCGCCGCGGCCTAACAAATGACAAGGGTTGACGACTGGTCCGCTGGGGACATAGCCTTCGTATTGGCTGGTGGCATAGCGGGCTCCGAATGCCAGCATGATCAGGTCTCCGTTGAAGAGGGTGCGTGCATTCTGGTCGGGCCCCAGAAGGAAATTACCGCAAGCGTTCACCACGCGAAAAATGCCTACGTCGCCGGCTTGAGGCGTATGGGTTTCGAGCAGATTTGTATTCAGCGCGTAGGACCCGATATTTTTACAGGCGAAGCTTTTTTTGACTTGAGTGTTCATGACAATTTACTGTTTGTGATGTTTTTAGAACAGATCTTTGCCATAATATCGCAAGCGTCGGGTCATGTTACCGCGTCAAAAAAATTTTTTTCCAAAAATGGCAGCCTCTTTAGGCGGGCGCGTGCGATGGGCATGGGCTGGCCAAGGCTCCGACACGCGGGGCGCTTGTATTCTTAAACAAAACACGTTTTTGCACCCAACCTTTACGCGCTTTGCGGAAAAAAAATGTAATAGCCGGAACTGCGCTGTCCATGCTTTTTTCTCTCGATTACGCAGAGCGGGGGTTATCTGCGGCGGCGGCCGGCGTCGAGCAGGAAGGAAAGGTGCAGTTCGTGCGACGAACCGAGCGGGAGTTCGAAGGCGCTGATGTTGTAATCGAAGGCGTAGCCGATTTTAACGGCGCCATCTTCAAACAGGAAGCCGGGCAGGTTCAGACCGGTTTCGAGGTGCGCCAATCCGTTGATGTTGAATCCGCCACCCACCCAGAAAGTGCGCATGGGCTGAAAGCGACCTGTAAGGTGTATGTTTGTGCGCACATTGGCCACGTATTTGGCCCAGAGGGATAGCTCCAGAAAGCTGTCTTCGTTGAAGAAGTGATACCAGCCGCCGGTCAGGTACAGGTGTGGCACGCGGGTGAGGGGCGTTTGGTTGAAAGGGAAGGAGCCGCTGGGGATCAGCACGTTGGCGCCCCAGAGTTGGGGAATTGACAGGCCGGCGTAAAAGTTGTCGCCGCGCAGACGCCCTCGGCGAATGCGCTTGAAGTAGTAAACGCCCATTCCGATCTCGGGTTGTGTGACGCTCAGGTCTTCGAGCGGGATGCCGGGGTCGTCTGGCCTCTCCCAAACGATGCGGTCGTGTAAGATTCGGTAGTTGGCGGCGCCAACGCTGAAGCCTACAGAGAACGTACCCAGGTAGGGGTCCTTGCCCGTGAGGGCTGCGATGCGCGCATAGCCTCCTGACGTGCTAAGCGGTCCCACCCGATCCTGGAGCAGTATGGCTCCTCCCAAGAGGTTGAACCCTGAGCCGCCGTAGCCTTGGTTGCGGTGTATGTATTCGAGAGAGAGGAGCGTTGTGCGGGGAGTCTGCGGCTGGGCGATCCATTGCAGGCGTTGCGCGGCGTTGATGGAGAGGTTGTATTCGTATAGGAAATAATCACTGTTGAGCGCCGCCGGATTGATGTATGCGTAGATTTGCCTGAACTGGGTCTGATAGGGTAGTTGTTGGGCTGCGAGACGAGAGGCAAGCGCGCTAAGAATGATCCATAGCGGAAGGGCTGTGCGGCAAAAAAGCATGGCGGTTTATTTTTTTTCTAAAAGAATCAGATTTTGGACGTGATGCTGGGCAAATATAACAGGCTTTTGAGAGGTTTTGGGCTTGGGGCGTTTTTTCTCGACCAAGGCCGGGGTTTCTTTCTGGACAAAGGCGAACAACTCGCCCAAGGTCAGCCGCCCATCGGCATCTAAATCGACGGACGTCGGTTTTTGGGTGAAAGCCTGTATGCCCTTGATCCATGCATGGGTAAAAGCGCCATTTTGCCATGCTTCGTCTTCATAACTAAATTCGCTTGCCTGGCAGGATGCGATGAGGTTGAGGTTTTTTTGATGGCTGGCAATGCGGGCGATGCCCTCACCCGAAGCGTTGCCGCTCTGGCAGGCGTCGATCAGGAATATTTTGCGGCAATGCACGTCTTGAAGGTAATTGACCAGTTCGCGCTCAAAATCGAGGCTGGTTTCTTGCATGAAAGGTCCATCGTAGTCGGCGGCTGCGATCCGGAACTGGTCGTCGGGCGTTTTGAATCCGTGGGCGGAGACAAAAACCATCAGTACGTCTTTGGGTTGGATCTGTAGATCGGCATAGCGGTATTGCAGTCGTCGCAAGGCTTTGAGGATTTCGGTTTTGGTGGTCTGGGCTTCGGTGAGCAAGGTATCGACAAATACCTTACCGAAGGCTGTCGAAGGTTGAGCGGCAAATATCCGGGCAAAATCCCGGGCATCTTTGGGCGGAAATTTCAGATCCGGACTATGGATGCCGATGGACAGGATGTGCAGATTGGGCTTGGAGGGCGCATAGAGCACTTTGAGCGATTCGCTGGCGATGCCCCCTTCGAGGGTGCGCAATTTGGCGGTGATGTGGTTATCGCCGGGTTTGAGGCGCACGGTTTGAGAAAAGGTTTTGCTATTGCGTCCGCCTTTGGCGCTGACCTCCTCAAATTTGACGCCATCGCCGCAGGGTTCGCCGTTGATTTCAATGCAAAACTGCTGTTTGTTGATCGGGCGATTGGATACAATTTTGACTTGCACGGTGAGTTCCTCTTGCGTCCATACGATTTCCTGTCGATCGAAGTGATCTGGATTGGGATATACCCAAACCACGACCGAATATTCGGCGGATGACTCTGTGGGTTTGGCGGCCGCGCGCGCGCGTACGAAAGCCTGAGCTCCGGCGCTGTGCAATAAGGCGCCGTCGCTCACGCGCGCGTTCAATTCGGTTTTTTCGAGCGGCTGTTCAGGCAAAACCGGGAACTTGTACTGCAGGGTCTGTCCGGCGGCTATGTTGCCCAGATTGATTTGGGCCGGTCCGGTCAGGCCTTCGGGGAGCGTCAAATCCAGCCGCAGGTCTTGCGCTCCGGCCAATCCGTTGTTGTGGATACGGGCAAGGAGATAAGCCTGCTGCCCCACGGTGAGCATTGTATCTTGCGGGGAGAGGGCGAGGGTAAGGGCGGGGCGGACTTGTTCGCCCACGGGAATCTGTATCGTGATAGGCTCGCCGATTGGCGTTTCGTATCGGTAGAGTTGGAGACTGAGCGTCTGCACGCCCGAAGGCGTAGTAGGGTCAAAGCGCAGGGGCAGGGAAAACGGGGTGCTTGCTTTGGCGGCGGCGGGAGGCGCCCATACTGACCGCTCGCCGGGCAATTTGAGGTAGTTGGGTTGGTCGGCAGGCGACGTAACTTTGAGGCGCAATCCGGCTACGCTTTGCTTGTTGTCATTTTGCAAAAAAAGCGGCACGCAGATGCGCTCGCCCGGCGCTGCGAAGTTGCCTCCCCCCGGAAAGACGGGTTGTCCGGCGCGCAGTTTTAGTTCACCTTTGGGCGTTTCGCTGGTCGGCGCGGGAGCGTTGAGTTGGGTAAGCCAGGCCTGTCTGAATTTGAGCACCTGTTTGTCGGTGTAGCCTGCGGCCAGGATGCGCCCGTCGGGGTGCTGTGCCAGCGCGTG
This sequence comes from Saprospiraceae bacterium, assembly GCA_046296435.1. GTDB lineage: Bacteria > Bacteroidota > Bacteroidia > Chitinophagales > Saprospiraceae > M3007. The sequence continues at coordinate 45,251 of JBKBLI010000021.1, forward strand.
GTAGGCGTCGTCCAATTTGGAACCTTGATATATGGACTTCAACGGCTTATCAGATTCTTTGTCCATACGGACCAACCAGGCGTCGGCGCGTCGGCTACCGCGCTCGAAGGAGGAGCTTGTTCCGGCGCAGAGCATCTGACCGTTATAGGCAGGCAAGAGGGCGTCGAGAGTGTCGAATTCGTAGCCGCCCAGCATTTCGTAATGCTGCATCACCCCTTGCGGGTCCAGCAGGGCGACGAACGCGCTTTGTCGAAAACGCGGATGGAACAGGTTGCCGGCCAGGGCTATGCTTTTGTCGGGCATTAGGGCGATGGCGGTAGCGGTTTCGGCTTGGGAGGCCGGAAAAATCTTCTCGATGATCACGCGCCCCTGGACGTCGAATACGGCAAGCCAGAGGCGTTTTTGTCCTTGTTCGACGACCGACCCTGCCACCCAGAGCGTTTGGTCGGGGCCTGCGCAGGCAGTTTCTACGTGTGTTTTGAGACCGTGATACTGATTTTTTTTTTCCCAGATCACTTTCAAGTCTGCATCCACGGCGAGTATCCATGCTTGGTCGCCCCAATTACCGGCGATCCAGATAGGGCCGTTGGGAGAAACGACGGCGGCCGTGAATTCGTCTTGTTCGGCGCTGCCCACGAGCAGTTCGCGCTCTGTCTCGCCCCGTTCATCCAGTATTAAAGCCCAGGCGTCGCGTTTGCCGAAGTAACGTTTTCGCTGCGTGCTGCGCGCGCCGGGATATGAGGAGTAACCGGCCAGCAAATAACGTCCGTCGGGCAGGGCGACGATACTATTGGCCGCGTCGTCGCCTTGCCGGCCAATATGGCGCTCGGTGATGCGATTGAGTTGCGCGTCAAATATAACCAAGAGGGCATCTTCGCCGCCCTGCGCGCCACGCGAGGCCGATCCGACGGCGGCGATGTCGCCCCGCCAATTGCAAGCCAAACTGCGAAAGACATCCTGCCCGCCGGAGCCGGTCAGGCGCTCATGGGGCGGCGTATCGCTCAGTCCAAGCGATTGGGCGCGCAACGCAGGGGCTGCGCACGACAAGGCGGCCATAGAAATAAGCAATCGGACAAAGGCAAGACCTTTCATATTTATCCAAAGGACGTTTTAGCGGGCTTCCACCCTTAAAAATATGGCAGTTGCCAATCCCTTGCCGGAATTGACGTTGGCATTGAAAGCCATGCGTTTGCGTTCGTAGAGTATGTGCGAGGGGGGAAGAAACATATCTGTAAAAACTTCGTTCACTTTTTCCGGAAAAAACTTCGCGCCCATAAGTTCGACAACTTTAACCCGGCGCTCGAAATCAGGTATCGGCTGCATGCTGTATATGATACAAAGATAATCCTCGCCTGCGGCAGGGATCTGCAACATCAGATCTTCGGCAGGAATGACGATCTCGGCTGTTTTTTCAAGCACAAATCCAGCCCCTGCAAAACGCTCGCTACGGCGAGGAAAGTGTATGTTGACCGAACCGTCGGGGCTTTGACTGAAGATATAAGCATACCGACCGCGGGGGATATTGCGCGCTACCAACTGAAATACCTCTCCTACCTCAAAATATTCGCGCTCCGTTCGGTATAGTCCCGGCGGGTCCGTCGTCAGATGGTGTGCCCCCACCTCTTCGAAGTAGGGCAATTCTTCGCCCGACGACGTGGTAACAAATCCGGCCGGTCGCCTAAATACAAACTCGCCGCTCAACTCTTGCGCGCTTCCGCCTCCGGCCGGATCGTTGGTTTGGGCGACAGGGGATTGGTCTTCGGCGACGCCCGGGGCCATGACGTAGGCATAACGACACAAGCGGGCGAAGTCGTCAAAGTTGAGGCGAAAGAACCCGCCCTGCCCCCAAGAGGCGCCAAAACTGTTGAGAAATTCAAACTGTCTTTCGACGCTGTTGTAGCCAATCAGTACCAAAGCATGGAAACCGATGATCTCTTCTTCTGCCCCCGGCGCCCAATAGCCTGCTCCGGGCGGCAGGTCGAAGAAGCTTTTGGCGACCGCCAGTCCAACAATTACAGGCGTTTGGGTGGCGAGAATTTTACAGGCTTTGCCGATCTTGCTTTTGGGTTCTTCATCCAGCGCAAAGACGGCTGCATAATCTTGGATACGCCCGCTTCGCGCTTTTGCGCGCAACTGTTCGTCGGGCTGCGCCACGCAGCCAAATTTGTCGAAAGGGAACTCAGCTTCCAGACAGGCTCCCTCTCGCTGTACCAAGGCCAAGGCGTCTTCCAAGTAGGCGCCTTGCTCGCAATCCTTCCAATCAGGCAGGATCTGGTTGTACACATAAGCCGCCGAGCGCGCTTGCCGTGTGATTGCCGCCTGATCGGTTTTTTGCTCTTGAATGGCTTGCATGATGGTCAGCGCGCCGTACCCTACCGCCCAGCCTACGCAGGCGCCGGTCTGGCGCTGGTCGCCCGGCACCGGACAATACTTGCGAAGGCTGACCCGAATGGGGGCTTCGTTATACTTGACGCCGCTGTACGAAGGCAACAGGGGCACTTTGGCGTATCTGGCATCTGCTATCAACAGTCCTGCTCTCTGCGCATGCGCGCAGAGAGACAGGATCAGGGAAAGTAGGGCGAAACTACTTCGCCATATAAATACCGCGTTCATTTCTCGAGTTGGGTTTTGAGTTGGCTCACCTGATCGGCATAGAACGCCGAGGGTTCCATTCGTTTCAGCGCAGCTTGAGCAGCCTCTGGGTCTTGAAGTTTCAAATGCGCCAGAACGAGATACCACAAGGCTGTTTCGCGGATGGGAAGCTCCTGGGAGTTGGCGGCGATTTCCAACATTCCGATCGATTTTTCCGGCTGGCCGGCCAATATGTATGCGGTTCCCAAATACAGCCGTACGTTGTTGTCGGGCTGATTGCGCATTTGACGCTCGAAAAGCGGTATTGCCTCTGCATAGCGCCCTCGCTCATAAGCCGTCAATCCCGCATTGAGGTCGATTAGGTCGCTCCGCACTTCGGGCGTGTGTAGAATGTTTTCGAGCGGCTGCACAAACCTATTGGCTATGCGCTGCTCGCGGCTGTCCCAAAATCCGGAGGCGCTTGCCCAGAACAATCCGCCAGAGATCAATGCCAAGCCCATGATACCGGCAATCCATTTCCAGACCATGCCTGTAAGGCCGGGGGCGGGCGGAGGCGGAAACCCTTCTTGGCGAATGGTTTGCGCGATGAGCGCGCTTACAGCAGTCATTTCAGGCTGTCGTAAGGTCAGCGCCAAACCGCGACTAAATTCGATCTCTTTAGCCAATTCAGGATCGCGCCGCGCCTGATTGATCAAGTCGATCTGTTCAGCAGGAGATAGATCGCCGTTTACTAAGCGGCGAATTTTTTCCTGCATGGCCTCATATGCGTTATTTTCCATGACTGATGTCTATTGAATGCGTGTTTTTTTTCATGAAATCTTCAACAAGTTTCTTTAGTTTTTTTCGGCAATCAAAAATGCGTTTTCGCAAATTGTTGTAATCGTAATTCATCTGTACGGCAATATCCTGAAGGCTTACTTCCTCAAGGTGGAACAAGCGTATGATCTCGCTGCAAGGCGACGCTAACTGCGGCAAACATTGATGAATGGCCTCAATTTGTCGGTTTCTGACGATAGCCTCTTCTATTCCGTCTTCATCCGACTGCTGATGTCTTGCCGGATCGAGAGGTTCAGACATGCGCACTTTACGGCGCCTCAACTCGTCTCGCCAGGTATTGGCCGTCAAAGTATAAATGAAAGCCCCCAATCTTCCCTGGTCGTTGTAGCGACCCTCGCGCACGATATTCCAGAACTTGAGGATAACTGTATGAATAACTTCCCGCGCATCTTCCTCGCTACCGCTATTTTTGCGCACATGACCTATAATCATGTCGCCATATTCGCGATATAGATGCCTGAACGCATCCGGCTTTTGCGCAATAAGCCCCTCCAGAATCTCTTGTGTACTCAATTTCATGAAATCTCGTTGATCTGTTTATCCCGCAATGCCTATTTCGAAATGACAACATCATATCGGCAAACGGCGTTTATGTTACTTTTTTTAACGCACATTTTTTTTCTGGTAACAAATCGAAAATTGTGCGATATGGACTAAAATACAATTCCAAGCTATGCTGTACTTGAAAATTTTTGCTGGAGCGTTCATGCTAATCCTTAACGCGCAGGCTTTTTCTCAAAAAATGGGATCGGCTGCGCAAGCTGCGTTAAGACAGCCTACAAAGGTAGAAGCCAGCGACGGAATCTATGAGAAGTTTGTATTGGTACGCTGGGATGCCTGCGAAAAAGCGAACAATTACCGGCTTTTCCGGGCTTTAGATCCAAGCGGCGGATCCATGGTTGAGTTAACGGAAAAACCGCAGCAAAGCACCTGGTTTTGCGATTACGGCGCCGAACGCGGTAAGGAGTATTATTATGGCGTGATGGCTTTGTCCGACCGCGACAAATCCCCCTTGAGCGCTTTCGACAAAGGATACTTGCGCAAAGACAACAAAGTGGCGCAGGAGGATTTATTATCTTTGTCGGCCACCGAACGCCTGGCCGCAGGTCGTCCGGCTTATCTTTTGGTATCGTCGCTTGATCTGGAAGAAAAAACCTACGCCAGCGGCGAAAGCGTCTCTCTGTCTATCGGCCTGCAAAACATTTTTGACGACCCTTCGCTGCGGGCTGAACTGCGCGTCTATTTGTCGCAAGATGCTGTTTGGGACTTTAGCGATGTTGAACTGTTGAACAGACAGTACAGTAGTTTCCCCGGCAATGCAAAAACAACGGTATTCGAAAAAATTACAATTCCAATGAACTGGATTTCCGGCGATTATTACCTAATCGTAGTTTCGATGCCAGAGGGCGATATCCTGCAAGCTAAATCGGGCGTAACCCGCATCAAAATCAAACAATAAATGGAGCCTATGCGCTACTTCATTCTCCTGTCGCTGTGTATGTTACGGCTTGCGCAAACCGCAATCGCACAAGACCCCTGCGATCCGCC
>JBKBLI010000022.1:0-7328 GCA_046296435.1 Saprospiraceae bacterium
GGGCTTCTATTTGCGCGCCGAGTTCCATTTCCAAAAAAGACAAACAAAAAAGGGAACCGGATTGGCTCCCTTTTTCAACGAAAAGAGTATTTATCGGGTTGCAAAAGTACGAACAAATTTTTAATCGGAAATTTTTTTTTAAAAAAAGCGCAATTTTCGTCAAAACAAAGCCTTCTCAACGTATTCGCAAAAGATATGACCCATCAGGATGTGCGCTTCCTGAATTCGTGGAGTATCCGCCGAGGGGGCTTGCAGAAGGATGTCGCAGATCGGCGCCATTTTACCTCCGCCGCGCCCAGTCATACCGACCACGCGCATACCGACTTCTCTGGCCTTGTGAATGGCGGCCAGCACGTTGGGCGAATTGCCCGAGGTACTGATGGCTATCAAGACGTCGCCTGGACGGCCTGCCGCTTCGATCATCCTGGCATACACGCTTTCAAAACTGTAATCGTTGGCTACTGCGGTGAGGTATGAGGTGTTCACGTGAAGCGCCTCGGCGTAAAGCGGAGGACGATCGACGTAAAAACGGCCGGATAGCTCGGCTGCAAGATGTTGCGCGTCGGCCGCGCTGCCGCCGTTGCCGCAAAAGAGCGCTTTGCCGCCGTTTTGGAAACACGCTACCAAGACCCTCGCCGCCTCGAGGAGGCGCCCAACCACATCGGGATCGGCCAAGAGCGCTTGCTTAACTTCGATACTTTGGGCGATGGCCCTGCGAATGGAGTCCAAATCTTGCACGCTGTAAGGATTTGTATGAGCGGATTGTGGTTTGGCAGGGCAGATTTCGGCAGACGCCTGGTCTGTACCGACCTTCGCGGCAATCCATCTTGCGAAGTCGAACAGACTGTCAAACGCAGCGTCCGGGGCAAAGGTCTCAACCGCCCCCAACTCCTCCTCCTTGCCCTTGATATGGGCTACGCGCATACCCAGGCGGCGCCCAAATTGCAGATCGGTCAGCGAATCGCCAACCATCCAGCTTTTTTCGAATACGATATCGGCAAACGCTTCGCTTGCCCGCTCGCCCATTCCCGTGGCGGGTTTGCGGCAGCCGCAATGGTCTTGCGGGGTGTGCGGACAGTGGTAGATGGCGTCAAATTCTATATCGCCTGCCGCTTGAGCAAGTGCGCGCAGGCGCTCGTGGACGCCCGCCAACTCGCTTTCGCTCATCAATCCTTTGCCGATACCGGCCTGATTGGTGACGACGATCAGCCGCCGCGTCAGTCGGCGCAAGAGGGCCAGCGCTTGCGGCACGCCGGGCAACAACTCAAACTCTTCCGCACGCCGCACGTACTCGCCGGGCAAACGCCGGTTGATCACGCCGTCGCGATCCAAAAAAACTGCGCTGATCGATTCCACTGCGCAAAAATACGACAACTCTTGAACACAAGGTCGTCGCAAGTTGTTAAGAAAACACTTTTTTATCTTGAAAAGCGCGTAAAACAACCCATACGCATGCGTATCGCTATTTTGTCGGCCAGCACCCGCATGGAGCGCAAATCCCACCGTGTTGCGCTGGCCCTTCAAAAATACATTTCCCGAAATTCGGATCACGAAGCTGTCGTGCTTGATCTCGCGGCCTATCGCTTCCCTATATTCGAGGAGGCCTTGCAGCGCCATCCAGACCCGCCCATAGGTCTGGAAGCGTTTGCGCAGGAGATCCGATTGGCAGACGCTCATATTTGGGTGTCGCCTGAATACAACGGGAGTTACACGTCGGCGCTCAAAAACGCGGTGGATTATCTAAAGGAGTCCGAATTCAGCCGCAAAGCGGTAGGCGTAGCTTCGGTGAGCGCGGGCGCCATGGGCGGCATGCGGGCCGCCATGAATATGCAGGAGTTGGTGCTGGGCGTAGGCGGCTATCCTGTGCCGCAGATGCTGATGGTAGGCTCTGTGAGTCAGCGCTTTGACGAGTCGGGCGAGTTGACGGATGCGAACTTCGAAAAAAACATGATGGCCTTTTTCGATGGGTTCTTGTGGCTGGCTGAAGCCGTGTGCGAAAAGCGCGCGGCCGGAGTGAGCGCGTGAGCTTATCATAACCGGCTTCAAAATTGACAAGCGCCGTCCTCCGGCGCGAATTTCTGCGGAGCCGACCCTGGACTACTCGCCCCGCGCTTTGCTGATGGCCTCGTAGGCTTCGTTGATTTGCTGGAACTTTGCCGTGGCATGGCGTAAGGCTTCAGATGAAGCGCCCTTGGCAGCTTTGGTATCGGGATGCCATTCCAAGGCAAGCGCCTTGAATTTCTTACGGATAGCGCTCATGGATTCGTGGGGTTGCGCGCCGAGTATGGCGTAGTGCGGATCAAGCGCATTCCACGACGCTAATTTTTGGCGAGGCGTATAAAAGTGCCGCTCTTTGATGCGTTCGTACTGCAAACGATGTATCCTGAAAATCCCCGACGCTTGCTTCAAAAGGACTTCCTGAGCGGGATGTATGTGTCGGTTTCCGTTGGAAGCGGCGATGGCAAACAGAATGTCCATCATATCCAGAATCTTTGGCCGCTCCGAACTGAAGGCGTTGAAAAAAGCCAAAGCTAACTTCTCGAAAGGCTGCGGCGACGTCTTGGATTCGCTCCATATCTGGATGGCTTCCTTGCGCAGGCGATCGGTGAGGCGCAATTGGCTGCGCATCAAGGTTTCCATATATTGCACCTCTTTTTCGGATACTTTGCCGTCGGCTTTGGCGATCTTGGCGCCCATGGCAAACAGAAAGTACAGAAACTCGCCCCGTCGCTTGTTGTGGCGGGCGGCGTCGGAGTTGAAACGCCGTTGGGCCATGGGCAGGTCGTACAACCAGTGGCCCAGCATTGAGAACAGGAAAAAACCCACGGCTACCATACCCGGCGAACGCAATAGGACGCCCAGCAAAACGCCAAAAATGGCTCCGAAAAGTTTGCCGTTATATTCCACGAGGGTTTAATTTAAAACTGCGATTCAATCGACTTATCGGGGCTTGCAGCAAGGGTGTGAGGCGAACTGAGGACTTGGGCGTGCGCGCGGGGCATGGGCTTGGACCGCGACTATGGGAGTATCAGTTGGCGCTCAAGGAGGCGAATAACCTTTCGGCGAGGCCTACGTGAGTGCTTTGAGAGGCTTTGGCGCGCTTCAGGATTCCGTCGTCGGCCAATGCGGCGAACGCGTGATAATATCCTTGCGCGTCGCGAACACAAAACGCGCAAACCGGGCGGCCATCGAAGGCTCGGGCCAATCGACGCTCCACATTGGTAAGCGCTGCGGCGTCGCTGCGATGCGCCACCTGCAGGCGCTCGCGCAGGGTGATATTATCGCGGTGGGTTTGCCAGGCCAAAACGCCTTGTCCGGGCCGCGGGGTCACCTCAAGCGGGTGCAAAGTTATGACTTTGAGACCTTCCGTCCGCTTTTCGCTCAACTCCCATTCCCATTCTGCGATGTATGCGGCCTCGCAGCGCCCTGAGCGGATGGCTTCGGCTGTTTGGTCAATCTCAGGACGCGGCCCGCTTAAAAGACGCAAGGCTGGAGCGATTTGGCGCAACTGTGCCGACACAAGCGGATCGCTCACCCACACGCTCGCCGCGCTCGCCGCGTCTAAGATCCGCGCCCCGCGCTCATTTTTTTCCGAAACCAACAAAGCGCCTGATGGATAGCGGCGCTCTGACAGCGCGGCGATGACGATACCATCCGGCTGCGTGACGGGCAGTGCGCTCAGCAAGCGCACTGCCGCGCTCACGTCGCCTTGCAACAGGGCCTCGTCAAGGTCCTGAGCGGAGTTGAACCTGACAACATGGCCGCCGAGGTCCGTGCGCTCAATTTCGCGCGCAATCCAGGATTGGGGTTCGTCGGCGAGGACTCCTATGAGCATAGCAATCGGACGGGCTGTTTTTTCTTTTTAAAAAAAGCGAAAAGCGGCTCCAACCGTCCGAGCCGGGGCAACCGCTTTTCGAGCTTACAAAATCATTGCGCCGGGGCGATGAGGCTCCGGGCTTAGTTGTCTTTAGCGAAGCGCAGCTTAGTCTCTGCGGCCCAACACAAGCATCAACAGGTACAAGAACTGCACCAGAGCGGCCAGCGCGGCGGATACATAGGTCATGGCGGCCCACTTAAGGGCGTCTTTGGCGCCGTCGTACTCTGCGCCGCGCGCAAATCCGCTTTCGTCTAACCAGGCTAAAGCCCGACGGCTGGCGTCGAATTCTACCGGAAGCGTCACCAGGCTGAACAGACAGGTGGCGCCAAAAGCGGCTAACACGACGATCATGATCGTGGGGTTGTTCATCAGGCCCATGCCGGCCAAACCAAACATAAAGAGATACTGCTGAATGGAAGCGGCAATATTGACGATTGGGACCAGGTTGGAGCGCATCTGTAGATAGGGATAGGCCGTGGCATGCTGTACGGCGTGGCCACATTCGTGGGCCGCTACGGCCGCAGCCGCTACGCTGCGACTACTGTAAACCACGTCGCTGAGGTTCACGGTACGGTTTTGGGGATTGTAGTGGTCGGTCAGTTGACCTTGCACGTGGGTGATTTGAACATCGTGCAGACCGTAGTATCGCAACATGGCGGCGGCTACTTCTGCGCCGGTCATTCCGTTTTGAAGGGGGACCTGGCTGTATTTGTTGAATTTGCTTTTGAGCGTGCCGCTAATGATCATACCGATGACCGTAAAGATGCCGCTGATGATGATAAGTCCAAATGCCATGACTCAGAAGGTGCGTTTGAGAAGTGATTTTTTTAGCTTGCCGTGTTTAGACGCAAAAGTCGCAAAAAAAACACAATTCCAGACAAAAAGTTGTTATTATGCGATGATTCTGAAGTGGGTGTAGGGGTGCAAAACTTCGGGAATGCGTATGCCTTGTGGGCTTTGGTTGTTCTCCAATAGGGCGGCCAGAATGCGCGGCAGCGCAAGCGCCGAACCGTTGAGGGTGTGGAGCAACTCGTTTTTGCCGTCGGCGTTGCGAAAACGGGCCATCATGCGGTTACTTTGGAAGGTTTCGAAGTTGGACACAGAGCTCACTTCGAGCCAGCGCTGTTGGGCGCCCGACCAAACCTCGAAGTCAAAGGTCAGCGCAGCGGCGAATCCCATATCGCCGCCGCAGAGGCGCAGGATGCGGTAGGGCAATTCGAGTTTTTGCATAATCCCCTCGACATGCGCCACCATTTCGTCGAGGGCTTGGTAGGAGCGCTCCGGATGTTCGAAGCGCACGATTTCGACTTTGTCAAACTGGTGCAGGCGGTTCAGACCGCGCACGTGGGCGCCCCATGCCCCCGCCTCTCGCCTGAAGCAGGGCGTGTAGGCGGTAAACTTGATCGGCAGGTCTTTTTCCTGAACGATTTCGCCGCGCAGGAGGTTGGTCACGGGCACTTCGGCTGTTGGAATCAGGTACAGTCCGTCGCGTTCGCAGTGGTACATCTGCCCCTCTTTGTCGGGCAATTGGCCGGTCCCGCGCGCCGAGTCTTCGTTGACGACGTGGGGCGGGATAATTTCTTCATAACCTGCGGCGATGGCTTCATCCAAGAAGAAGGAGATCAAAGCGCGCTGCAGGCGCGCGCCCACGCCGCGATATACAGGGAATCCGGCGCCGGTGAGTTTGACGCCGTCTTCAAAATCAAACAGGCGGTATTTTTTGCCCAAATCCCAATGCGCAAGCGCATCGGCCGGCAGGGCAGGCTTGGGCGCCGTCCAATCCTTAAATACTTCGTTGTCGTCGGCGCCAGCGCCCTCGGGTACGCTTGCGTGCGGGCAATTGGGGATTCCCAGCAGCAGTTCTTCGAGTTGTGTTTTGAGCGCCTGTATTTCATCTTCGAGGCTTCTGATACGCTCTTTGAGCGCTCCGACCTCGAGTTTGGCGGCTTCAGCCTCGTCGCGCTTACCCTGGGCCATCAGTTGACCGATTGTTTTGGCGTAGCGGTTGCTTTCGGCCAGCAGGTCGTCTAATTGTTTTTGGACGGCGCGGCGGCGGTCGTCCGCTTCAATAACCTGATCGAGGACGGCCGTCCGCGTTTCGTTCCAGTTGCGTTTGCGCAATCCGGCCGCGATGCGGGCCTTTTCGTCGCGGATGATTTTTACCTGAAGCATAAGAGCGATAAGAACTGAAAAGCGCGCTCATAAACCCAACGCCCGCGTCAAAATGCCGAATTGCTGCTGCAAAGCAACAAAATGACGGCTCAGGCGTTAAATATTGTTATGAGCGCAAGTGTGATACGTTTATTTGCTTGATTTCTAAAAAAATTGCCGCAAAGTAACGCTAAATTCAAAAACTGAACTATCTTTGCGCCGATTTTTTCGAAAAACTTAGCATTTGCCCTCTTACGAGCACGAGTTTTCCGCTTGTTCTATCGACGTCCTCCGGGTACAGTTTTCTCTTCTCCTGAGCTTGACAGAGGCCTCCTTGGAGGCGATTGGCGCGGTTATCAAACGGCAGGTCGCAGCAAGTTCTGTAAGTTTTTTCCTGATAGAAACGCATTTGCAACACGCTATTACACTATACTTGCGTAAGTCGGCAGCTCAAAATTTATGTCTTCAAACACATTTTTCCGCCTCGCGCACGCCTTTAAACTCACGGCATCTCACCGCCGGTTCAATCTTTAACTGGAACACCGCTTTCTAATAAAGCCATGTACGACATACTGCAACTCAACGATAAATTGTTGTCTGAACTCAAAGAAATCGCCCAATCGCTGGGCTTGAAAAACATTCACAAATACAACAAACAAGATCTGGTTTACAAAATATTAGACGAGCAGGCGCTCTCCGAAAAATCCAACAATCCGGAGGCTGTGCCTATGGTCGAAGAGCCTAATCCGCAAACCGGGCGCCGCTCAAGAAAAGTAGTAAATACGCCCTCAAGCCCTAAAACCGCTAAGGAGAAGGATGCGCCCAAACAGAAGGAGCAGGTCGCTCAGGCCAGCGGCGTTGCCGCAAAACTGCGCCCCAGACCTGCCGTCCCTCCTAAACAAGCGACCCCGTCTTCGGCTAAGCCCGCCGCAGCGCCGGCCAAACCTTCGGAACCAACAGACGGCGAAGCTATATCTAAACCCACGGTGTCCGCGCAAACAACCGATGCGTCGCAGCCGGCTAAGGAAGAGGCCAATTCTAAATTGCGCGAACGCTTCGAGCGCAACCGAAACCGCTTCAAGAAAAACCAGCCCCAACGCGATAATCGCCCTCAGGAAGCTCAACCAACACAGGAGCACCACGCGCCCGACAGCGAGCCGGCAAAGACGCCGGTTGTCGAGCCCGAAGTGACGGTCATCATAGACGAAGACGGCGAGGAGATCGTCATCCCAAAACCTATGCCCCGGCCGCAAAAACAACCCCAGTCCCGCCAGCCGGAGCCTGAGGTCATGCCTGCCGT
>JBKBLI010000022.1:7428-37272 GCA_046296435.1 Saprospiraceae bacterium
CCCAACAAAGAGCGTTTCGACGTAGAACTTGACGGCATTGTCGAAGGGGTAGGCACCCTCGAAATGATGCCCGACGGCTATGGATTCCTGCGCTCCTCAGACTACAACTACCAGACCAGTCCGGATGACATCTACGTTTCGCCCTCACAAATCAAGCTTTTCGGCCTGCGCACCGGCGATACCGTCGAAGGCCCGATCCGCCCTCCAAAAGAGGGCGAAAAATACTTTGCGCTGCTCAAAGTAACCCGTATCAACGGCCTCGACCCCAGAGACGTGCGCGACCGCGTGCCATTCGATTATCTTACGCCGCTGTTCCCAACCCAGAAATTCAATCTGCTGACCAGTTCTACCGGCCGCGACTTCGGCAATCGGGTGATAGACCTGTTCACGCCCATCGGCAAAGGACAACGGGGCCTTATCGTAGCCCAACCCAAAACCGGCAAAACATTCCTGCTCAAGGACATTGCCAACGCCATCACACGCAATCACCCGGAATGCTACGTGATCATCCTGTTGATAGACGAGCGTCCCGAAGAGGTGACTGATATGAAGCGCAGCGTGCGCGCCGAGGTCGTATCATCTACCTTCGACGAGCCTGCCGAAAACCACGTACGCCTCGCCAATATCATCCTCGAAAAAGCCAAGCGCATGGTGGAGTGCGGTCATGACGTGGTGATCCTGCTCGACTCTATCACGCGCATGGCCCGCGCTTACAACACGGTGGCCCCTGCATCGGGTAAGGTGCTCTCAGGTGGCGTAGAAGCTACAGCGCTGCAAAAACCCAAAAAATTCTTCGGCGCGGCAAGGGCCATCGAACATGGCGGCTCGCTGACCATACTCGCTACGGCGCTTACAGATACCGGCTCCAAAATGGACCAGGTGATCTTCGAAGAGTTTAAAGGCACCGGCAATATGGAATTGCAGCTCGACCGCAACCTGGCCAACCGCCGCCTGTACCCATCTATCGACCTCACCAAATCAAGCACCCGCCGCGAAGAACTGCTCATGGAAAAAGACATGCTCCAGCGCATGTTTATCCTGCGCAATCACTTGGCGGATATGCGTCCGGAGGAAGCCATGGAGTTTATCAAAAAGCACATGAGCAACACCAGTTCTAACGAGGAATTCCTGATCGGCATGAACCGTTAAGCGGGTCCATTTGTCGCCCCTGCGCTCGCGCCCTTTTTCCCCAAAAAAACAAAGGGCGCCGGCGAACCGAGCGCGTACATATCACGCAACATCCCCCCCTGTGCCCATGCCCTTTTTTCCCAAAGAACAAAAGGCGCGGGCAGCCGGGCATTGGCATGCAGCGCGACGGGTCGGATGCGCCCCCGTCCTTTTTCACAAAAAAAATCGGGCTCCACAGCGTGTGCGGCGGCGATTCACGTAGTCAACCCGCCGTCAACGCTCAAGATGGCGCCGTTGATGAATGCCGCTTCGTCCGATGCAAGAAAGGCATAGGCCGCGGCAACCTCTTCTGGGCGACCAAGTCGCGGTATGGGGGTTTGGGCGCGCAGTTTTGCAAGATTTTCTTCGGGGATGGTATCCATCATCTCGGTGTGTATGAATCCGGGGGCGACGGCATTGGCTGTAACGCCCTTGCGCCCGAATTCGCGCGCCCACACTTTGGTCATTCCGATGACGCCCGCTTTGGTCGCCACGTAATTGGTCTGTCCGAAGTTGCCGTACAACCCCACGACCGAGGCGGCCGTGATGACGCGCCCCCATCCCTGGGCTTCCATGTGCGGATAGAGGGCTTTTGTGCAGTAAAAAACGCCGCTTAAGTTGATGTCGATGACCTGCCGCCACTGCTCGGGCGTCATTTTCTTCAGGCTTGCGTCGCGGGTGATACCGGCATTATTGATCAGGATGTGCACGGCGCCAAAATCGCGCAGCGTGTCGGCTACGGCGGCCTCAACGGACGAAAGATCTGCCGTGTTGACGGCGTAAAAGCGGAGGCGGTCTTCGCCGTATTGCGACCAGGCCTGGCGCAGCGCTTCGCTGCGCTTTTGGTCTATATCCCAGATAGCGACGCGGGCGCCCTCCTCAAGGAAGCGCGCCGCAACCGCTTTACCGATACCGCTGGATCCTCCGGTTACCACGGCGGTTTTTCCATTAAATCTTTGCATGTGTCTTTATTTTGTTGATGTTAAATAACTCACGCGCTTGTCGCAGCGACATCTCAGCCATGCCAACAGCAATCTTTTGCTCGGGCGCACCACGTCGGCTTTGACAATTGGCGATGCGGATTAACGCGCACAAAGTCGGGTCTATTTGCAGCATTTTTCATTATTTAGGTCCATGGGCGCGAGAAACGTCGCGTTTTTTTAGGTTTTTACAAATTTTTGATTATCAATTTTTTACAAAAAAAAATCTCTCTTTTTCTCGTTTTAGTCACCCCCGACAAAACTTCTGCTGCTGTTTGGCGGATGTGCAATTCGTCATTTCTTTGGGTGCTTTTTTCAAAAGAAATGCCCTTTAATCTTGCGATAAGCAGATTATTATTGCCAAAAAGATAAACCAAGCTTATGCGTGGACAGGGTGACTGGTTTTGGGCTACGGCCTTTTTATTGGCGGGATATGCTGCGGTACTGCTGTTTTTCGTGATCCGCGGCGCGCTGCGGACCCGCTCGCTGAGCGATTATGCTTTGGGTAGCGGCGGCGGATTTTCGCCGCTGGTTGTTGGACTATCCTTGGCGGCAGCCACCACCAGCGCGGCTACGTTCATCATCAATCCCGGGTTTGTAGCCCTTTACGGCTGGAGCGCTTTTTTGGCCATGTCGATTGCGTTGCCGCTGGGTCTGGTGTTGTCGCTGGTCGTTCTGACGCATCGGTTTCGGCGTTTTGGCTCGTCGGTCAAGGCGCTCACCTTGTCGCAATGGGTGGGAAAGCGTTACGAAAGTCCGTTTTTTTCGCAATGGATTGCCTTTTTGTCTTTATTGCTACTGACTTTTATCGTATTGATTTGTGTAGGGATGACCAAAGTCATCGCACAGGCCTTGGGCGTGGGCGAGTTGGGCGTTTTGCTGGGCCTGGTAGTTTTTGTATTTGGATATATGATGTTTGGCGGGGCCAATTCGCTGGTATATACCAACATGATTCAGGCGCTGCTGATGTTGGTGGTAGCGGCGACTATGCTCTATTCAGGTCGCGGGTACTTCAGCGAGGGGATTTCGGGTTTTTGGGCCAGACTATCGGCTATCGACCCCTTGCTGACGGAGCCGGTCAATCCGCGCAGCGCTTTATTTAGAGACTGGTTTGAGGTGTTTTTTTGCAATTTCGTCGTGGGCATAGCGATCGTATGCCAGCCGCACATCGTCACCCGTTCGCTGTTGTTGCGCAATGAGCGCGACGTCAACCGCTACTTGGCCATAGCCATTGGCGCGCAGGCCTTATTTTTTGCGGTGCTGTTTACGGGATTCTATGTGAGGCTGCGCTTTCCTGATCTGACGCTGGATGGCGTTGCGCTCAAAATGGACGGAATCATACCAACTTACGTGGTGGATGCTTTTCCGATGGCTCTGGGCCTATTGGTGATCATGGGCCTGCTTTCGGCAGGTCTTTCGACGCTGGAGGGGTTGATACAATCTCTTTCAACTACATTCACTAACGATCTGATTGCTCCGCTGCTGGGCTGGAGCGAGGGCGAGGGACGTCGGATGAAGCGTTTGCACCGGGCAGTGGTTGCCGTGCTGGCGGCGGCGACTGTGGTGTGGAGCCGCGACCAGTTGCTCTATCCCAATCTGAGCGTCGGCATTTTGGCTCAGAATGGCGTTTACGCCTTTTTCTCTGCGGCATTTGTGCCTGTGCTGCTGGGCATACTGATGAAAGACCCGCCGCACAGGGCGGCTTTTGCAGCTTCGGCGGTAGCCGTTGTGACGCACTTTTCGGTTTATTACGGCGCTTTGACGCCTTACACGCAGGGGGCGGTGCGCAATCCGGCGGTAGCGGCGGCCATCGCTGTCATCGCCGCATCGCTGACAGGTTTGTTTTTTTATTTTTTTCAAAAAAAAGCAAAAGTATGAGATGCCTTTTGACGAGTTTATTTTGCTTCATTCTCATATCCGGCTACGGCCAACAAGTTGCGAATGATATGTCTGTTCGCTATGTAAAAATCGCCTCCGGGCTTCGCATCGCTTATCATGAAATGGGCGAGGGCACGCATTCGCTCATATTCATACACGGCTTGGGCAGCAACCGCAAGGCCTGGGACAAGAATATATCGGCGCTGAGCGCCTCAAATCGCTGTATCGCGCTGGATCTGCCGGGCTACGGGCTTTCGGACGGGGGCGACCACGCCTACGACATGGCGTTCTTTGCAGGGGTGTTGCGCGAGTTTGCGGAGGCGATTGAGGCGCGCAATCCTATCTTGGTCGGACATTCGATGGGCGGCCAGATCGCCCTGTACGCCGCGCAGCAGTACCCGGGATTTGCGTCGGGCCTGGCGCTGTTGGCGCCTGCGGGCTTTGAGACCTTTACGCCTGAGGAGCAAGCGTGGTTTCAGATGGTCTATACGCCGCAGGTATTGCGCAATACGCCGCCGGATCAGATTCGGCGCAATTTTGAGATCAATTTTTTTAGGTTTCCCGAAGATGCGGAGTTTATGATTGCCGAACGCATGGCCCTTCGGGAGCGCCCGGAGGCGTATGCCGCTTATTGCGATATGATACCGCGTTGCGTGATGGGCATGTTACGCCAGCCGGTGTTCGAGCGGCTGCCTGAAATCAAGATACCGGCTCTGGTCGTCTATGGAGAGCGCGATTACCTGATCCCTAACAGGCTGCTACATCAGACCTTGAGCACGGCCGAGGTAGCCCAAAAAGGCGCGGGGAGGCTGCCGCTGGCGACGCTGAGGCTCCTTCCCAGTTGCGGCCACTTCTTACAGTGGGAATGCGCGGAGGCGATCAATGATGCGGTCGCGGACTTTTTGCAACGAAATTAATCGCCTTGGGCTACGCGGGAGTTTGGCCCAAGGCTCATCATCACACCATTTCTGTATATTTAAACTTGTTTCAAACGTATGAAAAAGATGTTGACTTTTTGGCTGGCGCTGGCCCTTGCATGCGCAGCTTCGGCCCAACGCGGCCAACTTACCGGCACGGTGAGCGACGCGACGAGCGGCGAGCCTTTGGTACGCGCCGCCGTTTTTCAGGATGGGACGTCCAACGGCGCCTTTTGCAACAGCGCGGGCGAATACACGCTCAGCCTGCCAGTTGGGTCTCACAAAGTAACCTTCTCGCAATTGGGATTCCAGAGCGTATCCATGATGGTGGAAATTGGCGAAGGCCGTACGACGCGCATGGACGTAGCGCTCGAGCCAACTTCGCTACAAGGCGCCGAGGTGGTGGTATCAGCTTCGCGCAGGGCCGAAAAGGTAACCAACGCCCCCGCCACAATCTCGATTGTCAATGCAAAAGCAATCAGCCAACTGCCGTCGTTCAACGTAGCAGAACTGCTGGGTCGCCAACGCGGTCTGGACTATGTGCGCTCCGGCGTGCTGGGTATTGGGGTCAATGCGCGCGGCTTCAATAGCGCGTTCAACCCCAAAAACCTACAGATCAACGACAACCGTTTCTCGTCGTTGATCGCTACCGGCCTGCCGCTGGGCGCCCTGAGCACTACGGTCAAAGAGGATATTGAACGCATCGAGGTGATTCTGGGCCCCTCCTCGGCTTTGTACGGTCCCAACGCCCACAACGGCCTGATCAACACCATCACCAAAGATCCGCGCGTGTATCAGGGCACTACCGTAGCCCTGGGCGCCGGCAACCAAAACGTCCTGAGCGGGCGTATCCGCCATGCCCAAAAACTCAACGATAAGTTCGCTTACAAAATCTCCGGCGAATATACCCAAGGCACAGAGTTTGAATATACCGACACCGTCTATTTCGTGGCGAACAACATCGAACTCGCCAAATACCCCGAATACTTGCTCAACCGCAACTTCGACCACTGGGCCGGCGAGGCGCAGGTCTATTACAGCGTGAACGACAAGTCGGACCTGATCGTCGGCTACGGCGCTTCCAACAGCAACAACATCGGCAATACCAATGCCGGACGCAACCAGATCCGCGATTGGCGCGTGAGCTGGGCGCAAGTGCGCTACGTATCGCCGCGCTTCTTTGCCAACGTCTATAACACCTGGAGCAGTACCGACTCCACCTATGCGATGAACCGCCGCACGCTCAATTACCACTCTTTCAAAAATGCCCGCAACAGCGAAGGCAACCCGCTCTTCACCGAACAACAGGCGCGCGACAAATCGCTCAGTTCATTCTGGTTGAGCAACCCGCTTTTCCCGGGAGGCGGAATAGAACTGGCGCGCGGGGCTTTGTTTCAGGACAAATCGCAACGCCTCAACGCCGAAGTACAATACAACAATTCGCTGGGTAACCTATTCGATTATATCGCAGGAGTACAGTACCAGCGCGACGCAGCCAACAGTAACAACACCTATCTGCTGGACAAAAACGGCGTCATCGTTATCAACCAGTACGGCCTGTACGCGCAGTTGGAACGCCGTTTTGGCGACCTGCGCGTAGTAGCCGCCGCCCGCGCCGACAACCACGATCTGTACGGCTTCAACTTCATCCCCAAAGCCGGCCTGGTATATAATATCGGCGACAACGGCGCAGCCCGCCTGACTTACGGCAAGGGAATTGCCGCGCCAACTATCCTCAACCTTTCGGCCAACATCTTCGGCGGTCTGCTGCTCGGCAACGGCGAGGGCTTCACGATCAAAGAAGTGGATATCCAGACCAACATGGTGGTCAACGAATATCAGGTAAAACCCTTGGCCGTCGAAAAAATCCAGACCATCGAAACCGGTTACAAGGGCCTGATCGGCAAAAAACTGTTTGTCGATGCCAATGCTTATTACAACTTCAGCCAGGACTTCCTCAGCCCGGCCATCAATGTGGCGCCCGACCGCGAGTTCTTCGATCACGACAACAATCCGGCGACGCCGCCGATAGCGCGCATCGCCGCCTATGCTACCCGCCGAGGCAATCAGCCCATCTCCGAATTGACTACCACCACGCCCATCACGGCCAACGACCCGAACGCCGAACAGGGCGCCCGCACCGCTCTGTCGTACGTCAATTTTGGTCGGGTGCAGACTTATGGATTCGACGCTTCGGTGTCCTATGCCTTCACGCGGCAAATCAGCGGCCTGATCAATTACTCTTATTTTGGCTATAACTTAGACCAGGACGACCTGGCCAACGACGGCAACAAAGACGGACGGGTGGACGTCAATGACCTGCCCATCAATACGCCCGCTAATAAGCTGGGCGTAGGCCTCAACTACACGGGCAGTCGCCTCTTCGGAGGGCTTTTCGGACGTTGGGTACAGGCTTATGATTTCTTCAGCGGCATCAACGTAGCGGCCGCTACTAACGAAAGCCTTATCTACGCCGGAAGCCCGGTCATCGAGGGCCGCCGCGTCGGCACTTCTTTCAACTACGGCCCCTTGGGCGGCTTCTTCAACTTAGACGTTTCGCTGGGATACAAATTCGGCAAATACCTGACCCTATCCGGCCAAGTGGTCAATGTGCTGAACGCCGAGGTACGCGAATTCATCGGCTCGCCGGCCATCGCCCCGTTGTATTCGGTAGAGGTCAAAGTCGATTTGCCTGCCTTTGCGACAAAGAGGTAATCCGGCGCGTGTCCACACGCCGTAAGGGATCTGCGCCGTTGTGTTGCCCCGCTCAGGAGGCGCGACTCAGCGGCGCCAGCCGCAACTGCGACAAGCCAAACTCAACAATAATGGACAACATGCCATTTGGGTTAGTGATTTGATGAATGAAGAAATAGGGCGGCCCGTATGCCGGAGTCGCCTTATTTCTTTTTGAAAAACCGCAGGCGTGACGCCCCCTGAATACCCAAAATTAAAACGATATATCTGCTCAACCCCGACCAAACCTAAGCGCCGCGCCAATGTTGTAACGACTGGTCCGCATCGCCCACTCCCTGCTCACCGGCTCATCTTTATTTTAAAAAAAAGCCGCAAGCAAGCTACCAGCAGATTTTTTTCTAACAAAAAACGATAACTGGCCGACCGCCGTCGCCAAATTACGCTTGAGCAAACATGTCTGATAGAAACGCTTACATCGCCTCGGTCGCCGCCTATGCGCCGCAACGGGTGGTAACCAACGCCTTTTTCAACGATCTGCTTGGCGAGGATGTAGATACCTGGCTATGCAACAACGTGCAAATTTATGAACGCCGATGGTGCGCTCCCGAGGAGTCGGTCGCAGATCTGTGCGAACGCGCCTCGCTTTTGGCGCTGGAACGCGCAGGCATCCGGGCCGACGAGTTAGATCTGATCATCCTGGCAACGGATACGCCCGAATTTGTATCGCCCTCGACGGCGGCCGTAGTGCAACACCGGCTCAGCGCGCGGCGGGCAGGCACGTTCGATGTCAATGCCGCCTGCGCCGGCTTCGTCACAGCGCTGGACATTGCAGCGAAATACATCCAAGCCGATCCGCATTACAATAAGGTGCTGGTGGTCGGCGGTTATGCCATGAGTAAATACCTCAATCTGGAAGACAAAAAAACGGTCACGCTTTTTGCCGACGGCGCCGGAGCGGCGGTCTTGTGCGCCGGCGAGGGTCGGGAGCGGGGCTTCGTGTGCAGCGAGTTGCGCAGCAAAGGCGAATACCACGACTGGATGGGTATTTACGGCGGCGCGACACGCATGCCCGCAACGGCAGAACTGATTGCCAACCATGGACATCAATTGCAGTTTGTCAAAAAATTCCCTAAAGAACTCAATCCTGAAATGTGGTCGGATATGGCGGCCGGGATGTGTCGCAGGGCGGGCGTCAAACCCCAGGACGTACAACACTATTTCATCACCCAGATCAACATCAACGCCATTTGGGAGACCATGGACCGGCTCCAGACGCCCCGCGAGCGCGCCGTCACAGTGATGCACCATTACGGCTACACCGGCTCTGCTTGTATCCCCATGGCCTTCAATCAGGCCTGGGAAGAGCAGCGCGTCAGTCCTGGCGACTTGTGCATGTTCATCGGCTCGGGCGGCGGGCTTGCTTTCGCCGCTGCGCTGTTCAGGATGTAGCAGCCATAGACTGACACAAGACCCCGGCGCTGAAGGAACGCATTTCGAACCAACAAAATACTGCGCCCGGGCATGCCCTAAGGACTTGCGCGCAGGGTGCGCGGTCTAACTCACCCCCGGCCCGCATGCAATATCTCCACAGGAAATGGGCTAAGCCATCCGAAACGCGCACTGACATCAAATACGTTAAGCATGCAGAACACGCTATATCAGACTGACTGGTGCGCCCGCTGGGCGCTCTACGCTCCTCACAAAATAGCGCTGAAGGAGTGGGAAACGAAGCGCGAGATCAGTTACGGCGCGCTCAACGACGCAGGCAATGCGTTGGCAGATGCCCTGACGCAAAATCATGGTCTCCGGAAAGGAGACCGAGTGGCCGTGTTGGCCGATTTTTGCATCGAATATCTGATTCTTTTTGTGGCTGCGCAAAAATGCGGCATTGTAATCGTGCCGCTCAACTACCGCCTGGCCGCGCCTGAGTTGCGGTATATGCTCTTGGACTCGCGCCCCGCGCTCTTTTTTGCGGAAGAAAAATATACCGCGCTCGCAGCCGGCGCGCTCGGCCGCGCCAAACGACCCTTGCGCCGACCGCTTGAAGACATTGCCGAAATCTGGCGCCATAGCAAAGGCGCCGCATCCTTTGCGCCGCTACAATTTGGACCCAAAGATCCGATATTTATACTCTACACGTCTGGCTCTACCGGCTTCCCTAAGGGCGCGCTCTACACGCACAAGATGTTGTTCTGGAACAGCATCAACACGGCCATGTCGCTTATCATCAATACAGAAAGCCGGGCGCTTAGCTTTGCGCCGCCGTTCCACACCGGCGCCTGGAATGTACTCACCACGCCTTTTTTGCACCACGGCGCTTACACCTGCATCCTAAAAAAATTCGAACCGGCGCTGGTACTGGAATTACTGCAAACCGAGCGCTGCACACTTTTGTTCGGAGTGCCAACCATGCTCAAGATGATGGCCGACGAACCGGCGTTCGCCCATGCCCGATTCCCCGATCTCCACTACGCCATCGTAGGCGGCGAAGCCATGCCGCTGCCCCTCATCGAGACCTGGACAGCCAAGGGCGTTCCGATCCGGCAAGGCTACGGAATGACGGAGGTCGGCCCGAACCTCACTTCGCTGCACCAGGACGATGCGCTGCGCAAACGCGGTAGTATCGGTCGCCCGAACTATTATGTGCAAACCCGCATCGTCAACGATCTGGGCGGCGACTGCGCGTCCGGCGAGGCAGGCGAGCTTTGGGTAGCGGGACCGATGTGCACGCCGGGCTATTGGCAGAATCCAGGCGCTACCCGCGCCGCGTTCAGCGGCGAGTGGTTCCGAACCGGAGATCTGGTGCGCTCCGACGAAGAGGGATACCTGTACGTAGTGGATCGCCTCAAAAACATGTACATCTCCGGCGCCGAAAATGTGTATCCGGCAGAAGTTGAGCGGGTATTGCTGACGCATCCCGATGTGAGCGAGGCGGCTGTCATTGGCGTGCCCGACGAAAAGTGGGGCGAGGCCGGTCGGGCCTACCTGGTTTTGAAACCCGGCGCGCTCGCCGATATCGGATCTGTGATGGGGCACTGTCGGGAGCGCCTGGCGAAATACAAGATTCCGCGCGATATATTTTTCGTGTCGGAGTTGCCCAAAAATGATTCGGGCAAAATCAATCGCCTTGCGTTGAAAAAATTGAGTTCGTAAATCTCCCCCCTGCCCTTTTTTCAAAAAAGCTAAGGAGCGCGGGCGACCGGATATGGATATGCAGCGCAGTATCCTCCCGTCGTCGGCCATTTTTTTTTTAAAAAACAAGGTAGCGCGGACGCCGGACATGCGGGGCCCGACGCTTATCGCACGATGGCTACAGGCATCGACGGATCGAAAGCGCCCTTGATCACCGGACTCTGGCGATTGCCGGTGTACGTCCGGACATTGTGGTATATAAAATCGTACAGTTCCTGAAGGGTAACGATCTTGTCCTTATTTTTGTCGGCTTCGCCTTTGAGACCCCGGATCAGGAAGTGGCTGAATACGCCCTGCCGAAGGCCTGAGGACTCCAAAGAGGTCTCGTCGCCCTTGGAAGACATAAGCAGCGCGGCGCCCGAAACGGACTTGGCTAAGGTCTGGTAGTACTGCGTCAGGATAGGCTCCTCGCCCGTAGAGCGCATGGCAAACAAGCCACCTGAGTGGCAGGCATCGGCCAGGCACAGTTTGTAGCGGGCGCGGCATTTGTTGAACAGATTCGCGATTTCGTCGTGGCCGATCTTGTTGTTGAAGCCGTCGAAGTCAATGGGCAAAAAGGAACCGTTCAGACCGTGGCCGCTGAAATAAAAGACCACGAGGTCCTGTTGGCCGGCCATGTCAAACACTTCTTTGAGCGCTCCGAGGACATTTTCGCGCGTAGCGTCTTCGTCGATCAGCAAGCGCAGTTGCGCGTCGGGCAAGGCGCCGCCCTCGATGCTTTTGAGGAAGGCGTAAAAGCGGTAGGCGTCGTCGTCGGTATATCGCAAAGCGGGCATGTGGTCGTAGGCGGCCACGCCGACTACCACGGCCCATATTTTGGGCAGGGTGAGGGTGGAGGGCGTGGGCGCAACGGGCGCAGGTTCGGGAGCAGAGGGGTCGCTGACTCCTGCGAATTCGCCGTCTTTCCAATAACCGCTTACGCTTGTACCGTCCCGTTTTTTGAGTACGCCCATGCCGTTGAAAGCGCCTTCGCTCCATTCGCCTTGATAAGTGTCGCCGTTGGCATATACGCAGAATCCTTTGCCGTGGGGCATGCCGTCTTTGAATTCGCCCTCATACCGGGCAGCGCCTGCTTTAAAGACATACACGCCAGTGCCATTTTCGCAGTCGCCCTGCACGCAGCCGGCTATGCCGTCTTTGGAGAGCGGGTTGCCGGCAAATTCGCCCTGTTTCCACTGGCCGCTCTCAACCGAGCCGTCGGCGCTTGTCTTGACGCCGAAGCCGTCGGGATACCCTGCGCGGAATTGGCCTTTGTATATATCGCCGTTGGCAAAATGAAAGACCCCTTGGCCTTCAAACTTTCCGTTGACGAAAGCGCCTTCATATTTGCTACCGTCAGGATAGGCGAACACCCCTACGCCATTTTTGCAATCGCCGCTGATACAGCCGGATTGTATATCCGTGCCGTCGTCTTGGCGGGCATTGGGCTTGACGACCACATATTCGGCTACGGGATTGCCTTTGTCGTCCACAGGTTTGCCCTTGCGCCAACTGCCCGTGCGGACATGGCCGTCGCTGTAGGTGCGGGTTCCTTTGCCATCGGGGTAGCGGTTTTTCCATTCGCCCTGGTATTTGCTGCCGTCTGAATAGTAGCAGACGCCGATGCCGTGTATCTCGCCATCTTTGAAGTGTCCGATATATTTGGCGCCGGATGGGTAAATGTAAGTGCCTTGGCCGTTTTTACAATCGCCCTGCACGCACTGTGCGCGCAACCAAGGGTGCACTGTGAAGATTGCGGCGCAAATAAAAACTATTCTGAGAAAGCCAATCATGCGGTAAGCGTGTGGTTGATGAGCGGTTTTTTGAATTGAAAAAAATCAACTTGGCGCGCCCGGGTATTGTGTGGGTCAACCTTGGGCAACAAAAATTGAATTTTCAGATATTTAACCGGTATGCTACGGGGTTTATTGTAGCGGAAGGCGTTAAAAAAGTATTAACGCAGCCGGCCTTGTAGCAAAGCGCTAATCGCGCGGTCGCAAAGTCCGCGTCAACAAGAGCGACCAAGGGGGCTTCTGTTTGTGCAAATAAACCGGCGCAGCGGAGAAGACCCGAGCGGGGCCAAAGGGGCCGCGCCGCGGGATAGGAGCCAGACTGCGGCGGCGTCAGGGCATATTTATCCGAAATGGGACGATCAAGCTAAACCAAGGCAATAGCTCAAATACTTCGCCCTCAATTACAGGGAGTATGACTACGCCGTCTATTGTGATTTTTTTTCTTTTGAGGCGCAATCCCATCGAGGCGATGCCAATATCGTCGGCAAAGTAATTTTCGGCGATGAGGCTCAAATGGGATTTAAAATGATGCATGCCGCTTATGCCTAAAGCCGTTTTGCCGGCGAACCGACGCCCGAATACTCCCCGACCGGTATGCAGCGAAACATTGCTGCCGGGCGAGCCTGCGGTAGCCGATACGTAAATGAAATTCAACCCGGACAGATTCTCGCCCCAAAAGCCGCCGATGAAAGCGCCCCCCCCTATGGCAAAGCGGCCGGGCGCAATGGACTGGTGGAATCGGGGATTCAACCATGCCGGCGTCGTTCCGCCTCCGAACAAAAATGAAGGGACGATACCAAAACCGCAACTGAAAGCATCCGAAAAGCCGAAGTAAGCCTGATTGAAAAGCAGCATGCTGTTTTGGTAGTATGCCTCGCCTTTGCGCAAACCGTAATTGTTGGCGGTAAAGATGGCGTATCGGTTGTCGTAGAATGCGGGATCGGCGGTCTGTGCATGCGCTGTGGATGTCCACAACACGCCGATGAGATATATCCCTGCGAGCGCATGGTGATTTCGCACGCTACATTTTACGCGACGAAAATTAGCGGGGCGCACACTCATATTGATCGGCAAGTATTTAAGCATCTATTGATTATTTTGTACCGGCAGTTACTCCTGACGCATACGTCTGGTTACGCTTGTGCAAAAGTAATTACATTGTAAAAATTGTACGGTATTCAAGCGCGCAACCAATATAGAGACAGACAAAATTTTTAATGCCCGAATGCGTTTTTGTGTTCGTCGAGTCGGCTTTTGTTTTTCAAAAAGTTTTGGTTGTCAAACCCCCTTGTAAGAGCTATGCCGGTTAGATAGCGGCCCTGCGTTTCGTGCGTGCTGGTCAAACGTCTTTTTGTTCATTTTTTCTTCAAAAATTTTTTGCATTTTGCAGCTAATCGACAACAAATACATGTTGCCCGGCGGCATTGATCCGCTCGCTTTGTGCCGCGAGTTTGGCACGCCGCTATACGTCTATGACGCCGACGTGATGCGTCGTCAGTACGAACGCCTGGTTCGCGCGTTTACATGGCCTCACCTCAGGATACATTACGCTTGTAAAGCGCTGACCAACCTGAGCGTCATGCGACTCTTTAAAGATTGGGGCGCGGGCTTGGATTGCGTTTCGATCGAGGAGGTGAAGTTGGGACTGTTGGCGGGATACGCGCCAACCGACGTACTGTTTACGCCCAATTTTGCGGCCATGCGCGAATATGAGGAAGCTGCCGATCTGGGCGTCAAAATCAATATCGACGCTATACCCATGCTCGAAAATTGGGGGCTTCGTCATAGCGAAATCCCTATCTGCATTCGGATCAATCCGCACCTGATGGCCGGCGGCAACGAAAAGATCAGCGTAGGGCACATCGATTCCAAATTCGGTATCAGCATCCACCAAATGCCGCACGTGCTGCGCATTGTAGAGAGTCAAAAGCTGAAGGTAGTAGGCCTGCACATGCACACCGGTTCTGACATTCTGGATGTGGACGTTTTTTTGCAAGGGGCTGAAATCCTGTTTGAAGCGGCGCGGCGCTTCCCCGATCTGGAGTACATTGATTTGGGCAGCGGATTCAAAGTGGCCTACAAACCCGACGACATAGAGACCGACGTTGAGGAACTGGGCGAAAAGCTCAGCGCGCGGTTTGTCGATTTTTGCAAGGATTATGGCCGCGAACTCACCCTGATGTTCGAGCCGGGCAAGTTTTTGGTAAGCGAAGCCGGGTTGTTTTTCGCGCGATGTACGGCGGTTAAGCAGACGACCTCGGCCATATTCATAGGCTTGGATACCGGATTTAACCATTTGATCCGGCCGATGTTTTACAACGCTTACCACCACATTGTGAACGTGACTGAACCGACTTTCAAGCCGCGTATCTATACGGTGGTGGGCAATATTTGCGAGACAGATACCTTTGCCGTTGATCGGCGAATCGCCGAGACGGTGGAGGGCGATGTGCTTTGTTTCTACAATGCTGGCGCCTACGGATGGATGATGTCTTCTAACTACAATTCGCGCCCCCGCCCTGCCGAAGTGCTCCTTACAGGGGGGCAAGCGCACCTGATCCGGCGTCGCGAGACGGTGCAAGACCTGCTTCACACCCAAATCCCTCTCCCTGTCGAAACGTTGATTAACGCATGACGACGCTGGTTTTTGCTACGCACAACGCGCACAAGGCCCGCGAAGTCATGCAGATACTGGGCGAGGATTATGTCGTAAAAACGCTTGCGGACATCGGTTGCGTTGAGGAGATTCCGGAGACCGGCGCTACCCTTGAGGAAAACGCTTTGATCAAAGCCCGCTATGTGCGCGACCGGTACGGCTATGCCTGCTTTTCGGAAGATACGGGGTTGGAAGTGGCGGCATTAGGCGGAGCGCCGGGGGTGCATACGGCGCGCTTTGCGGGTGATTCGCGCGATCCTCAAGCCAATATGGATTTACTTTTGTCGCGTTTGGAGGGCCATGAAGATCGCTCGGCGCAGTTCCGGACGGTTATTGCGCTGGTGAACGGCGAGCGCGAACAGTTGTTTGAAGGTGTTTGTAAAGGGCGGATTGCCGAAGCGCGGGCAGGGGATCAAGGGTTTGGGTACGACCCTGTGTTTGTGCCGGATGGGTATGCGCGTACCTTTGCCGAACTGGGCGATGCCGTCAAGAATGAAATTAGTCACCGCTCTAAGGCGATGCGCACATTTGTGGAGAATGGGCTTAAAAGCGGCTAATTGCGCTCTCACTCATCCTTGTTGCGCCTACTCTCACGGTTCGCTCTTTTCCCTATTGACATGTTGTGTTGCGCGCAGACGACTTGGGCGTTGTGCAGGACGGGGCGCGGCGCAGCGTTTTTAGTTATAAAAAACGGGCGCTCTCTCAAGAGGGAGCGCCCGTTTGAAAAATTCATCGTAAAACTTTTGATCAGTTAGCCAGTCGGAACATCACTGGAAGCGTATATCGCACCTTAACCGGGTTGCCGTTGGCTTCGCCTGGGATCCACTTAGGCATGCTCTGCACCACGCGGACGGCCTCTTTGCCGCATCCGCCGCCAATATCTTTGACGACCTGCACATCGCTCACTTTACCGTCTTTTCCGACCACGAAAGTCAGTACCACGCGGCCTTGGATATTATTATCGCGTGCTAAGGGCGGATATTGAATATTTTCCTGAAGGAACTTCATCAACTCTGCTTCGCCGCCCGGGAAACTGGGCTGTTTCTGAATGTCGAAGGTCTCGAAGATCTTTTCGGGCGCCGCTTTGACGGGCTCAGGCGGCAGATCGTCGAGACTTGGGTTGTCTTTGAGCGAGGGCAAGGCATCTTTGTTGCCTTCTTTGGTTTCTTTGCCAATGTCGTCGTCGATCTGCTTGAGTTCTTCGATAGCTTTTTTCGGCTCCTCTTCACGCACGTCTTCATCTTTTTTGACTACCGGCGGCACGAATTTGACCGTCGAGCGCGTAGGCGGCGGGGGCGTCTCTAAAGGCGGCGGGGGCGGCGGGGGCGGCTGATTGGGATCGATATCGGGCGGCGGCGCCAATTCGGCGATGACGTCGATGGTCTTCTTCTCAGGTAAGGCTTTTCGAACAGCGCTAATCAAAAGCGGTATTCCAAAAACCAATAAGACGAACCCAAGCGCATAGAGGAATGCCCGGGTGAGCATTGCGGGATAAGCCTTCCGCAATTGATAGGCGCCATAAGCCTTATTCCGATTTTCGAAGATGATATCGAAAGTATCGTTATAGACTTTTGTCGGTATATTCTGATCTGCCATGTTTCTGCGTTTTAAAATGTTTCCGACTATTTCGATGTAGCGTCAGCCTGCTTATCCGGATCGAAATCAAGTCCTGCCGCCGGATTGGCAATAAACTTTTCTTCTGCCTCAGATACGTCTAAAATAACATAATAGCGCACTTTGTTAATAGCCATTTCGTCAAGCGCATCGACCAGATTCTTGTACCTAGAATCTTTCGTCGGCTTGATAATTACGTTGAGATAAGATCCTTTACGCGGCTCTTTGGTTTTAAAATCTTCGTAATCTTCCAGACCAAAGACTCCCTTTACTTTTTCCATCTTGTCGAGAATCACCCTGCGCAGTCCTTCGGCCGAGTAATCGGTCGAGTCGAGGGTCGGGTTGGTGATACCTTCGTACCAATAGACTTTGTCATTGCCGCCGAGCAGCAGGGTGAGCACTTTGGATTCTTTTACCGGTTCGAGATCATCTTTTTTGACGTCTTTCTCCGGCATTACCAAGGCCATGATCTGCGGTTTTGCGAGCGTGGTGGTCAACATAAAGAAGGTGATAAGTAGGAAGCCCAAATCCACCATCGGCGTGAAGTCGATACGGGTGGACATTTTTTTGGAGCGTACCTTACCGCCTTTGCGTTTCGACCCGCCGCCATCCTGACTAATTTCAGCCATATCTTTTCTTTTTTATGGTAAAAAAATGAAGTTTCGCTTGTTGTGCGCGCTTTACTCTGGCGCGGCCTCAAGATTGGTGATCAGGTTGAATTTGTTGATATTCACATCTGTCAGGGTATTGATAACCTTTTGGATGTCCGGATAAGGCGTTTCCTTATCTGCCTTGATCACGATGACGTAATCTTCGGATACGGAACCCTGCAACTTCAATTTTGCCTGCTCAAGACGGGCGTTGTGTAGCCAGGGGCCAAGTTCATTATTGGTGCTATCCGTAGGAATACCGGGCACTTTGACGGCGTTTCGCTCATGCGGTTCCATCCTGAGCCACTGGGCAAGGTTGGCGCGCGGCACGCCGAATCCGCCGACGATGCTAAATTGGAGCATATCCTCTTCTGTCAAACCCATAGGATACTGCTCGTTCATCGATTTGATCAGGTTGTAGCGCGTATGCTGACCCGTCATATCCAAGTAAACGGTACCTTCGGGCGAGATCAATATCATCAGCGTACCTGCGTCGGGCAGTTTGGTCTCGGATACGGACGATGGCGTATCGACGATAACCGCTTCTGCCGGTTTCATTTTGGCTGTAAGCATGAAGAATGTAAGCAGTAGAAAGGCCACATCCGTCATAGCGGTCATGTCGATAAAAGGCGCGCCACGTTTGGGCTTATGCTTGGGCATATTCCTGTAGATTTAGCGTGAAACAGTTAATTTTGTCACAAAATCTGAACCTGCGCTTTTCGGATGCCGGACATACTTGCCATACGGCCAACATCAGGCGGCATAGATTTTGTTTTTTTGATAATGGGGCGGTATTGTCTTGCGTATGGACGCTTGTTGGCAATACCGCCCCTTGATTATTTTTTACTTTATTTTTTACCGCTACTATGGCCGCAGCAATCGCAAGCATTAATGATTGCGCGCAGCAAAAGTCTGGGTAAGGCTGTAACCTGCTTCGTCAATTCTGTAGGTCATGTTGTCAATACGACCCGTAAAGAAGTTGTAGAAGATGATGGCCAGAGCCGAGGTACCGATACCGAGGGCTGTGTTGATCAGGGCTTCAGAGATACCGGTAGCGAGCGCGGTTGCGTCAGGCGCGCCTGCCGTTGCAAGGGCCGCAAAGGCCTTGATCATCCCGAGTACCGTACCGAACAAACCGATCAAGGTCGCAATAGAGGCCAAAGTGGCCAGGATATTCAGGTTGCGCTCCAGGTTGGGCAGTTCAAGCGTAGTAGCTTCTTCTACTTCCTTCTGAATGGCGATGATCTTTTGATCTTTCTCCATTCCAGTTACTTTTTCCATTTCGGCGTACTTCTCCAGTCCGGCGCGAACTACGTTGGCTACCGAGCCTTTTTGCTTGTCGCAGGCGCTGATGGCCGTAGCGATATCGCCGCGATCCAGGTAGCTTTTGATGGTGCGCACGAACCCGTCGATGTTGCCGGCTCCGGATGCCTTGCGGATGGCGATGAAGCGCTCAATACCGAATACCAAACACATCAGCAGAAGGCCTTGCAGAATCGGCACAACCCAACCGCCTTTATAGACGATACCGATGTAGTTGCCCGGAAGCGGATCCTTCGTGTTGTCGCCGTCAACGAAGTTTTTGCCTGCGCCGAAATAGTACTTGAACAAAAGTACCGTCACTACAAAGCAGAGCGGAATAACGATGTAAGGTAAGATAGAAGCGAGCGAAGTTCCTCCTTGTTGCTTCGTCTGCGTAGGTTTTGCTGCTGTCATGCTGCGTTGATTTTGGTTAACAAAAATGTTTAAGATGTTTGTGAAATCAAAATTTTAGCGACAATCACAGCGCAAGACCTGCTCTTTGCACCTTACTCCTATATAGATGCAGGCGCATCCTTTTTTGGCGTACGGTTGGGTAAAAAAAAGCATTTTGGCGCATAGATTATCGTTTTTTTCTCTGTTCGTAACGATTTTTAAGCGGCGGTAAAGTTAGGGTATGATTTACAATTACTTTGCGCATTTTTTTATTTTTGACGATTTCTAGCTAAAAAGCGTATCCAACAACCGCCAATCGCGCTTCAAACCTCAATGGATGTAAGCGCCAGACGTAATGCGACTAATTTTTCTAATAAAGATGCCAACTTGTCCAGAGGAAGCATGTTAGCGCCGTCCGACAGCGCGCGCGACGGATCCGGATGCGTTTCGATAAATAGCCCATCGACGCCTACCGCTACTCCGGCGCGAGCAAGCGCGCCGATCAACTCCGGCCTGCCGCCCGTAACGCCTCCGGGCTGGTTGGGCTGCTGGAGCGAATGCGTGCAATCCAATACGACAGGACAACCGGTCGTCTGCATGATGGGGATGCCTCTAAAGTCAACTACCAAATCCTGATAGCCGAACGTCGTGCCGCGTTCGGTCAGCCATACTTTGTCGTTACCCGCCTCCCGAACCTTATCGGCGGCAAAGCGCATGGATTCGGGACCGAGAAACTGCCCCTTTTTGATGTTGACGATCTTGCCTGTTTGGGCGGCGGCAGTTAGCAGCGAGGTCTGACGACAGAGAAAGGCCGGTATTTGCAGCACATCCACGTATTGGGCTGCCAGGGCCGCCTCGGGTTCGCTGTGGATATCTGTCGTCGTCGGAATGCCGTAATGAACGCCCACGCGCCGCAAGATATCTAAGGCTTTTTCGTCGCCGATCCCGGTAAAGCTATCCCCCCGGCTTCTGTTGGCCTTGCGGTAGCTGCCCTTGAATACGTACGGTATCCGAAATTGATCGCAAATCTCACTGACGCGACCGGCGATATCAAACGCCATCTGCTCGCCTTCGATAGCGCAGGGTCCTGCGATAAGGAAGAAAGCGCCGCTTTCAGCGTGTCTGATGCCTGGTAGCATTCGGCGAATATCCATAGGAATACAACAAAGTGTCTTTTTAACGCGGCAAAAGTACAACCACCCCGCCAACGCGCAAAGCGAAAAAGCCTGACGGCGCTAAAAAAAAGGCTTGTAAGGCATTAAAAAATTGTTAATTGGCTCATTGGGGCCAATACATTGGTTTTTAGCCGCCGCAAAAAGAAGAAATATTGTTTGCTAAAGTGCCTGACATGGCGACCTCAGCGGGAGCCAGAAAGGATATCCGCTATCAACTCAGAGAGGCGGCTACCCGCCGCTTGGGCCACTTCGATGACCTCTTCTAGCGTAGTGTAGCGCACGGCTGAAGGTGGGAAGCTCACGTTGGTTACCATCGACAGCATCAGCACCTGCATGCCCGCATGTCGGGCCGCCAACGCTTCCGGTATCGACGACATGCCGGTGCAATCGCTACCCAGCACGCGTAGCATGGCGTATTCGGCGGGCGTTTCCAACTGCGGCCCCTGCAAAGCCGAGTACACCCCCTCTGAAGCCCGAATACCCAATCGCCGCGCGGCGCTGAGGGCTTGGCCGCGCAGCGCGGCATCATAAGGCTCGGACATGTCCGGAAACCGAGGGCCGATCCGCTCGTCGTTAGGGCCGCGCAGCGGATTCTCGGGCAGCAAATTAATATGATCCCGGACCACTACGATATCCCCTTTTTGAAGGTGCGGATTGATGCCGCCCGAAGCGTTGGTGATGATCAACCGCGCAACACCCAGCATGCGCATTACGCGTATCGGATAGACCACTTGCTCCATACTCCATCCTTCGTAGTAGTGCAGCCGACCCGACATGACGGCTACCGGCTCATTGCCCACATGACCCAGCAACAACTCCCCGGCGTGACTCGCTACCGTACTATGCGCAAAATGAGGTATTTCGCCATAGGGAACGCGGCGCTCAACCCGCACCCGCTCTCCAAAATCCCCCAACCCCGTACCCAATATGATACAGGTGTGCGGCGTAAAGTTGCAGCGGTTGCGCAGGTATGCGGCAGACTCCTGCAGGCGTTCATAGAGAGGCAGAGACATGCGCTTTATTTTTTCGAAAAACGGGCATGGGTAGAGGGTGTGGACCAGACGCGCGGAACAGCGCTCCTCATAACGGTTTGATTATCTGTCGCATTGCCCGATCGGTCTAAAAGAAGCGACGCCGCACGTCGATTGCTCGGTACGGCGCCGCTTTTTGCCCAAAACCGCAAGCGCGCATGTAGCTGCCTTGCGCTAATTGCCAGACTGCGCCTGTCCGCGCGCCTGCCGCCGCCGCTTACTCGATGTCCGGCTGCGGCGTGTAGCGCAGATAGGGCTTCACCACCTTGACGCCTTTGGGGAAGCGGGCAATCGCATCTTCGGTCGAAATGGCCGGGACAACGATCACATCTTCGCCGTGATTCCAGTCGGCAGGCGTGGCCACGCTGTGTTTGGCGGTCAGTTGCAGCGAGTCCAACACGCGCAGCACCTCTACAAAGTTGCGCCCGGTCGAGGCCGGATAGGTGATGATCAACTTAATTTTTTTGTCGGGGCCGATGATAAAGAGGGATCGCACCGTAAAATTCTCCGAGGCATTCGGGTGAATCATGTCATACAGCGTAGCTACCTCTCGATTGGGGTCGGCAATGATCGGAAAGCCTACGGTGACACGCTGTGTTTCGTTGATGTCGTTGACCCATCCCCGGTGCGATTCGATCGGATCCACGCTCACGGCCAGCACTTTGGTATTGCGGCGTGCGAACTCGTCTTGCAGCGCAGCCGTCCGGCCGAGTTCGGTGGTGCATACCGGCGTGTAGTCGGCGGGGTGCGAAAAAAGAATCCCCCAGCCGTCGCCGAGATATTCGTAAAAGTCAATCTCGCCTTCGGTGGTCAGGGCCTTGAAATTGGGGGCGATATCGCCTAATCGCAAACTCATGATGAAGAACTTTTTATGTTGTGTGATGAAATAATTTTTTTGTAAAAAGTGTGTCGGCAAGGGGCGAGAGGAGCGCCCCTAAGAACGCCTCTTTCCCGCGTCGAGCCTGTAGCCGCGCGCCCGGGCCGCTCATGCGTGGCTCTCTGCAGGTTTGGGGGCTTGCAAAACGGCCTGAATCCCGCCCCGCAAGCTGTACAGGTTGTCGAAGCCAAACTGATCTTCGAGGGCGCGTATGGCTTTGGCGCTGCGCACGCCTGCCTGACAGTGCACCACCACCTTGCGGTCGCGGGCGAAGCGCGCCGCATGTTCGGCCACTGTGCCCAGCGGAATCAATTCGGCGCCCAGATTGGCGATAGCATACTCATGCGGCTCGCGCACATCGACCAACTGGAACGGCTCGCCGCTTGTTTGAAGACTCAAGAACTCCTCTACGCTGATTTCCTTGACCGCCCGCATTTCAGTTGGATTCTTCAATCCGCAGAACTGCTCGTAGTCGATCAGCGCCGTGATTGAGGGTCGCTCGCCATTGAGCGGATTGTCGGCCCGTCGGCGCAACTTGAAAATCCGCGATCCGAACGAAAGCGCGTCGAAACTAAACAATCGGCCGCTCAGCGGCTCCCCCACTCCCGTGACTACTTTGATCACCTCCAGCGCCTGAAGGCTGCCGATGATACCCGGCAATACGCCCAATACGCCGCCCTCGGCGCAGCTCGGCACGAGGCCCGGGGGCGGGGGCGTAGGATACAGGTCGCGGTAGTTGGGGCCGAGTTCGCCCGCCGCGTTGCGGTAGTTGAATACCGATACTTGTCCTTCGAACTGAAAGATTGACGCATAAACGTTGGGCTTGCCGGCCAGCACGCAGGCGTCGTTGACGAGATATCGGGTCGGAAAATTGTCAGTGCCGTCGGCCACGACATCGTACTGCGAGACGATATCCAGCGCATTGGCCGAAGTCAGGCGGGTATTGTGGATGTCGAAGCGAATGTGTGGATTGAGGGCTTCGAGTCGCTTTCGGGCGGCTTCTACCTTGAGACGGCCCACATCGTCCTTGCCATAGAGCACTTGTCGCTGGAGGTTGCTGTCGTCCACCACGTCGAAGTCCACAATACCGATTTGGCCTACGCCGGCGGCTGTCAAATAGAGCAGCAGCGGGCTACCCAAGCCGCCCGACCCGACGACCAGCACCTTGGCGGCTTTGAGTTTTTGCTGCGCTTCGATGCCGAATTCCGGGATGATGATATGGCGGTTGTAGCGGGCCAACTCTTCGCGGGAGAACTGGACATCGCGGTAATCGTCCGCGCCGCCTGCGATGGCCGGGACGATGCTCAATACGGCGTCGGACACCAGCGGGGTCTGCACGCCCTGCAAGTCGCGCACATCTTCGTCGCCGACAAACAGGTTGAGAAATGCGCGCACCTGCCCTTGTTCGTCGAGCAGATGCTTGCGAATGTCGGGATATTCGGCGGCGATCTGGAGGATGGCGGCTTCGACGGTGTCGGCCTGGATCTCCAGACGCGAGGCGTTGTTTACAAATTTGCGCAAAGGCGTAGGAATGATGATACTTGCCATGATTGAGTATTTTGATTGTGTTTTTTTTTTAAATACGTCGTTGATCAGGGGGCATGCCCTGTTATCTTTGCCCGCGCCTATGTTTCGTCGGGCCCCTGAATCGTCTCGGAGTCAAACTGCGCAGCGTCATTCAGCCGCCAGGAGCGCAGTTCTTGGTACCGGCCATCGTGAACTGAAAAAATCAGATACGAAAAGAAGGGTTGGGCTGCGGCGCGGTCGTGCTCGGAGGGCAGGGGAGGATGATTGGGGTGTGAGTGATATACGCCGAGCAGTTCTAATCCGCGTTCGGCGGCATGACGCTCAGCGCGCAGGTAGTCGCGGGGCGCGATTTCGAAGCGGCGGCGTTTGTCGCCCTCTTTGGCATTGTGGACGGGCAAGGCCTCCAGTATATGGCGGCAGTTGTCGGCTTCGCGACCGAAGGCGAATCCGCAACACTCATCGGGGAAAGCCTCTTCGGCGTCGGCTACCATAAGTCGAAGGGCTTCCGGATCAATCTTTAGGCTCATATTAGATTCAGTTTTTTGTTGATTTCTTCGTATTTATCGGCATTATCCGCCATTACGGTAACAACTACGCCGGACTCTAATCGCTCTGCCACCCGTATCGCGCCGGCAAGATTGGCCGCCGCCGAGGGGCTGAGTTGCAAGCCCTCTAACTGCCAAGCCAATTTGATCAGCTCGTAAGCCTCGGAGGTGCTGACCTCCAGGATTTCGTCGGCCAGGATCGGGTCATAAATCTCAGGGACGACCGCCGTTTCGAGGTGTTTCCAGCCTTCCAATCCGTGCAGGGCAAAATCGGGCTGGAGAGCGACGAGTCGGACATGAGGCATATCGGCCTTGAGGCGCCGGCCGGTACCCGTAAACGTACCTGTGGTACCGAGGCCTGCTACAAAGTGTGTAATGGCAGGCGCTTCGCGCATGATTTCGGGGGCTGTTCCGTGGTAATGCGCCTGCCAATTGGCGGGGTTACGATACTGGTCGGCATAATAATATCGCTCCGGATAGGTTGCAGCTAACTCTTTGGCTACCTCCTGAGCCCCGTCCGTACCCTCAAAGCGGGAAGTCAAAATGATCTGTGCGCCCAACTCGGTCAGGATCTTTTTGCGGGCGGGCGACGCGTTCTCGGGTAGGCATAGCGTTGCGGATAGCCCCAGTTCGCGGCAGATCGCGGCATAGGCGATGCCTGTGTTGCCGCTCGTGGCGTCGAGCAGGGTTTTGCCCGGATGGAGAAGGCCCTTACGTACTGCTTGACTGACGATGTTGAATGCGGCGCGGGCCTTGACGCTACCCGATAGCTGTCGCCATTCGAGTTTGGCGTACAGGGCTACATTTTTTTTCTGAAAAATCCGCGTGATGGGGTGTAGCGGCGTGTTGCCAATATGCGCCTCCACCTGGCGGAGGCGCGATAGCAAGGAAGGCTCGGCGAGAAGTTCGGAATGCTGACTCATGTTTATTTTTTTCAAAAAAAGCGTTTAAAAAGCAAAAGCCCTTCGGCTGTATGGGCCGAAGGGCTTTTGCGCAACATTGCAAGACTTTGAACTACCTAACTTGCAGACATGGCGCGTTGCTTCGGCTTCGGCGAACCGGCCGCACAACAACAACAACATGCCGCAAGATTTTTTAAAATTATCATGATGCAAAGGTAGTTGGTTTTGACAAATCAACAGCGTAAAATTTGCGTTGTTTTTTTGTTAAGAAAAATTTTTACAAAAATCGGGCCAAAAGCGGCGCAGCGTTCAGCTTAGGCCTACGTCTAACGTCATCATGACGCTGAAACCTATGAGGGTGGCCAAGGTGGCCAGGTCGGTATTGCCGGAGCGTTGAGACTCGGGTATGAGTTCTTCGACTACGACAAAGATCATGGCCCCCGCCGCAAAAGATAAGGCGTAGGGCAGTATTGCGGCCATTTGCATGACCGCTACGGCGCCGATCACGCCAAAGATGGGTTCGACGATGCCGGAAGCCTGCCCGTAGAGAAAGGCGCGGCTGCGCCGCATTCCGTCGCGCCGCAGCGGCAGCGATACGGCAGCGCCTTCAGGAAAGTTTTGCAAGCCGATACCGATGGCCAGCGCGATGGCTCCCCCGAGAGTCGCCTCGGGGAATCCTTGCGCGGCAGCCCCGAAAGCTACGCCTACGGCAAGACCTTCGGGTATGTTGTGGATGGTGATGGCTAATACCAAAAGCACGCTGCGCCGCCATTTGGTGCTGATCCCTTCGGCCTGACTGAGGGCCAGACCCGGGTGCAGGTGGGGCAACACTTTGTCCACTCCCGCCAGGACCATACCGCCGGACATGAACCCGATCAGGGCAGGCGCCCATTTAGGTAGCGCGCTCACCTGCTCGCTCATTTCGATGGCGGGGGCGAGCAGCGACCAAAAACTGGCTGCGATCATCACCCCGGCCGCAAATCCCATCATGCTATCCAGGATGCGTTGGTTGATTTTTTTGAAGAAAAAAACCAAAGAGGCGCCCAGCGCCGTCACTGCCCATGTAAACAACGTAGCCGCAAAGGCTTGCGCAGCCGGATGCCAGGACACAAAATGCGAGACGACGGCGTCCATAGATCCCGAGTTCAAAGGCCGAAAAGAGACTTGCCCAGGTAAGTAGCGGAATCTCCCAGTTCCTCCTCGATACGCAGCAACTGGTTGTACTTGGCGATCCGGTCTGATCTGCTGGCCGATCCCGTTTTGATTTGTCCGGTGTTGAGCGCTACTGCAAGGTCGGCGATGGTTGTGTCTTCTGTTTCGCCTGAGCGGTGGCTGATGACGGAGGAGTAGGCGTTGCGCGTGGCGAGGCTGACGGCTTCGATGGTCTCGGTCAGCGTGCCGATCTGGTTGACTTTGACCAGGATGGAGTTGGCTACTTTCTGATCGATGCCCATGCGCAAGCGTTCGACATTGGTCACGAAAAGGTCGTCGCCGACTAACTGGATGCGGTGCCCCAGCGCTTCGGTCATCAGACGCCACCCTTCCCAGTCGTCTTCAGACAGCCCGTCTTCGATAGATACGATGGGATAGCGGTTGCACCAGTCTTTCCAATAGGCGACCATATCGCTGCGGTTGTAACGCTCGCCGCTGGATTTCTTGAACACGTATTCCTGAGTCTCCTGGTCGTAGAATTCTGTGGCGGCGGCGTCCAGCGCGATGGCTATGTCGTCTAAGGGGCGATAGCCGGCGGCTTTGATGGCGGTCATCACCATCTGAATGGCTTCTTCGTTGTCTTTTATGCCGGGGGCGAATCCGCCTTCGTCGCCTACGTTGGTGGCGTAGCCTTTACTCTTGAGGACTTTTTTGAGGTGGTGGAAGACCTCTACGCCCATGCGCAGGCCCTCTTTGAAACTGCCTGCGCTGACCGGCACGATCATGAACTCCTGAAAGTCGATGCCGTTGTCGGCGTGCTCGCCGCCGTTGAGGATATTCATCATCGGGACGGGCAGCACATGTGCGTTGACGCCGCCGAGGTAGCGGTAGAGCGGCTGGCCAATTTCGTCTGCCGCAGCGTGTGCGGCGGCTAAGCTGACGGCCAAGATGGCGTTGGCGCCAAGTCGGCTTTTGTTGCGCGTGCCGTCGCGGGCGATCATCAACTGATCGATTTTGATCTGGTCGCTTACCTCTACGCCCAGGAGTTCTTCGCGAATTTCGGATTCGATGTTCCTGACGGCTTTGGTGACGCCTTTGCCAAGATAGCGGTCTTCCTGCCCGTCGCGCAACTCGGCGGCTTCGTGCAGGCCGGTGCTGGCTCCGCTGGGGACGGCGGCCCGCCCCATGAAGCCCGCTTCGGTCCAAACTTCGGCTTCAACGGTAGGATTCCCTCGGCTGTCCAATATTTCTCTGGCAATGATTTCGCGGATAATGCTCATGATGCGTATATTTATTTTTTTGTCAAGACCTGACCTGCCTCCTGTTTTGGCCTAAGCCCTTCGCTCCCGAGTGTGTGGCCTT
Source organism: Saprospiraceae bacterium (assembly GCA_046296435.1). Lineage (GTDB taxonomy): Bacteria > Bacteroidota > Bacteroidia > Chitinophagales > Saprospiraceae > M3007. The sequence continues at coordinate 35,215 of JBKBLI010000022.1, forward strand.
AGGGCGCCGGCGCGCTCCGGCGAGGCTATGCCGAAACGAGCGCAGCGATTCGCTTATGCTTGGGTGAGAGGGCTGTATCAGATTTTCACGATTTAAAAAATTGATGAATTTTAACGTCGGGCAGGGCGAATGGCGCAGATATTTGTGCCGTTCGCCCTGCCCGGCGGGCGGTTTGACTACTTTGTTACGCCCAGATCGCGGCGTATCTTGTTGAGGGCTGACCCTGCCAACACCCACTCGATCTGCTGCGCGTTGTAGGTGTGGTTGACCGGGAAGCGGTCTTCCGTACCGTCGGCATGGCGCAGCACGATGGTCAGCGGCTGTCCGGGCGAAAATTTCTCGAATCCCTCGATGCTGACCTTGTCGTCCTGGCGTACTTTGTCGTAGTCTGCCGGATCGGCGAAAGTGAGCGCCAGCATGCCCTGCTTTTTGAGGTTGGTCTGGTGTATGCGGGCGAAGGACTTAACCACGACTGCCTTTACGCCGAGATAGCGCGGTTCCATGGCCGCGTGTTCGCGACTGGAGCCTTCGCCGTAGTTTTCTTCGCCGAATACGATGGTACTGATACCCAGGCGCTGATAATGACGGGCCGAGGCGGGCACCTCCATGTAAGCGCCTTTTTCTGCGTTGTACACCTTATTGCGCTCGTCGTTGAAGTAGTTGACGGCGCCGATGAAGCAGTTGTTGGAGATATTCTCGAGGTGGCCGCGGTATTTGAGCCATGGGCCTGCCATAGAGATGTGGTCGGTGGTGCACTTGCCTTTGATTTTGATCAGCACGCGCATGTCTTGCAATTGGGCTACCGTGATCGGCTCGAAGGGCTTGAGCAGTTGCAAGCGCTCGGATTTTTTGTCCACTACGACCTTGACGCTTCCGCTTTTTTTGGCGGGCGGCACATAGCCGGCATCTTCTACGGCAAATCCATTTTTGGGCAATTCGATACCCTTGGGCGGATCCAGTTTGACGATCTCGCCTTTTTTGTTGGTCAGCGTGCTTTTCTTGGGGTTGAAGGTCAGGTCGCCTGCGATGGCGAAGGCGGTGACGATCTCCGGGCTGGCTACGAAGGCATGGGTGTTGGGGTTGCCGTCGTTGCGACCGGTGAAGTTGCGGTTGAAGGAGGTCATGATTGAGTTGGGGCGGTCGCGGTTGTCGATGTGGCGCTTCCACTGGCCAATGCAAGGGCCGCAGGCGTTGGCCAGCACCACGCCGCCGATTTGTTCGAAGGTCTTCAGCAGGCCGTCGCGCTCGGCGGTATAGCGTATGAGTTCAGAGCCCGGAGTGACGGTGTATTCGGCTTTGACCTCGAGTCCTTTTTCTTGGGCCTGGCGGGCTACTGAGGCGGCGCGCGTCAGGTCTTCGTAGGAGGAGTTGGTGCAGGATCCGATGAGGCCGACCTCCAATCGGGCCGGATACTTGTTCTTCTTGACGGCGGCGGCGAATTTGCTCAGGGGCCACGCCAGGTCGGGCGTGAAAGGGCCGTTGATGTGCGGCTCCAATTTGGACAAGTCGATCTCAATCACCTGATCAAAATACTGCTGCGGGTTGGCGTAGCATTCGGGGTCGCCGGTCAGGTAGTCTGCTATTTTGTTGCAGGCGAAGGCTATTTTGTTGCGTCCTGTGGCGCGCAAGTAACGCCCCATGCTTTTGTCGTAGCCGAACGTAGAGGTGGTGGCTCCGATCTCGGCGCCCATATTACAAATGGTGCCCTTGCCGGTACACGAAAGGCTCTCGGCGCCTTTGCCGAAGTACTCTACGATAGCGCCGGTACCGCCCTTGACGGTGAGGATGCCGGCGACGGCGAGGATCACGTCTTTGGGGCTGGCCCATCCGCGCAGACGGCCGGTCAAGTGTACGCCGATCAGCTTGGGCATTTGGAGTTCCCAGGCCATGCCGCTCATGGCATCGACGGCGTCGGCGCCGCCTACGCCTATGGCCAGCATGCCCAGACCTCCGGCATTGACGGTATGGGAGTCGGTTCCTATCATCAGGCCGCCGGGAAAGGCGTAGTTTTCTAAAACGATCTGGTGGATGATACCTGCGCCGGGCTTCCAGAAGCCA
>JBKBLI010000022.1:37370-43434 GCA_046296435.1 Saprospiraceae bacterium
GATGCCATATTTCTGGCTGACAGATGAGAGGAAATCAAACACTTCGCGGTTTTTGTCGAGCGCGGCGTCCATGTCTTTTTCGGCGCCCAACTCGGCGGTGATCAGGTGATCGCAATGCACGGTGCTGGGCACGGCTACTTTTTTGCGGCCGCAGGTCATGAACTGAAGCAGGGCCATCTGTGCGGTAGCGTCTTGCATGGCCACACGATCCACCTGAAAGAATACGTAGTCCTGACCGCGTTTGTATTCCTGTAGCGGGCTATCCGCATGTAGGTGGGCGTACAATATTTTTTCGGAGAGGGTAAGCGGTCGTTTTAGCTTGGCCTTAGCGGCATCTACGCGAGACGGGTAATTTTTGTAGAATTCCCGCAGCATTTTCAGGTCAAAGATCATGTTTTTATCGATGTTTTGAATACATTAGATGTGTCAAAAGATGGGCAAAAGTAGCAGTTTTTGGCAAATCAGGCGTTTTTTTGAAAAATATGGGACAAATCGCGGCCAAAGGCGGCCCGACTAAGAATAATGACCCCGATTTACTCGTCGGCTATGCTGATTCAGGACCCGCATCTGGCGCCTTTCCCCTTCCCGCGCACAAGACCCGCTCTTTTTTTTACAGAAAAAAAGTCGCAACGGGCGGATATGGGGAAATGACGCGCCAGACGCGCCCGCGTACAAGATCCGCCCTTTTTTTAAAGAAAAAAAGAAGCAAGGGACGAGTGAAGGAACAGGGTTTGGGGGGGTTAGTTGCGCACCCAGGATCTGACCGCCCGCCCCCCGTCTCTATCGCTCACAATGGCAAAGTACAAGCCCGCAGGCAGATGCCCCACGGATAAGTTGGCAAACGATCCGGGGGCGATCTCGCCATTGAGCCGTATCACGCCTTGACTGTCGGTAATGGCATACCGCAAGGGCGCGCGGTCTGTATTGTGCAATTGGAGCAGTTCGCCGGCAGGGTTAGGGCGAAGAGAGAAGCGGAGCGTGGGATCAGGGCGCTGGACGGTATGGACAAACAAGGTGTCTTCGACGCAATAGATCGGGATGGAGATATGCGGCGCAAACCATTCGGCCATGCGTTGGTAGCGAAAGTCCGGGTTGTCTAAGGCGTGGCAGGGATTATTGATTTGCTCCACACAGTTTGCCGGACCGAAGAGGCAATTGAATGGGAAGGAAACATTTGTGAAGTCGTTTTGAACCGGATATCCGTAGTTGTTGGCCGAGTTCCAGATGCTGATCTGCTCGGATCCAAACATGTAAGGGGTGTGAGCGATTCCGTAACAACCTAAACAATTAGACAGACACCATGAATACCCTGAGAAAACACGTCCTTGTCGGAACGGGACTAGCAGGTCGCAGGGTCGGTGAAACTGATAAATAGCGGCTTTGTATTTGTCGGGCTGTTCCAAAGCCAGCAGGTTGCTGAACATGCCGCCGTAGATATTTCCGACGCCTTTGATGGTGTAAGGCGCGCCGGGCTGTTCGATGCTGCCGTCGATGTCGCCCAGGTCCGGGCGGGGTATTGAGTTGGCAAACGTTTGTCCTTGATTGTGCGGGCAAGCCTGCATGGCCGGGAAGACGGCGGGTTTGGGGGCATGGTCGATGGCTTCGGCCTCAATGGGTTTTTCGGAGGGCGTGTCCAAAAAGGCGGCGCCGAGGGCGATGAAGGCGCCGGCGCTTTCGCCGACTACGAATACATTGTCGGGGTCAATCTGGTATTCGTCGGCTCGATTGACCATGTAGCGGATGGCGCCTTTGAAGTCCTGTATTCCCCGGTAATATGCGCGGATCCATTCGGCGGTATCGGTGGCGAATACGCAGGAGTAATTGTTAATGTTACAACTCCAGGTTACGTCGTCGCTAACGAATCCTAAGCGATAGCCCACGCTAACGGCTACATAACCCCTTTGTGCAAATTGACGACAACGACTTGCCATTTCGCTTTTGGAGCCGGCAATGAAGGCGCCGCCATGGGCCAAGACGGCCAGCGGACGGCGCGAGGTATGGGTCGAATCCTGGCATACGGGCAGATAAAGGTCTAAGCGCAAGGTATCCATCTGCCCGTTGTAGCCGGGCGCTACGCCGTAGGGGATGTCGGTTTGTTCGGTGAAGTCGTATTGGAGAGACACCCATTGCTGCGCTTGAATTACCGTGCCGAAGCATGCGCTGAAAGCGAGAGAAGCGATACTGCGATTCATAACACAAATTTTGTTTTGTTTGAAAAGAGCGATGTCCTATAAAAAGCCTTTTCACTTAAACACCACACAATTAAAATTTATTGTGTTCGCTTACCCCATATTGGCTCCTGAGGTCTGTTGGGTCATAATCGAGCATGATTTCGGTCATTGTTTAGGTATGTTGTATGGTCGTAGCTTTGTCCGAAATGATGTGACTTATGCATATTGAAGCAGAATTATTGTTCACCTGGGGGGCGGTAGCCAAACGGATCGAAAAAGGGGAAGCGCTGTTTCGCGAGGGTGAAATGCCCCGTTTTTATCACCAGATACTGGAAGGCCGCGTAAAGATGTACAACATCAATGACGAAGGCAAGATGTTCTTTCAAGGGATGTTCGGCCCGGGAGAGAGTTTCGGGGAGCCTCCGCTGTTGATTCAGCAGCCGTATCCGGCCACGGCGGAGGCTGCGGAGCGCTCGGTAGTATTGCGCTTGGGTAAAGATGTGTTTATGCGTTTGCTGGACGAGTATCCGAGTCTGAAGGACGACTTATTGCAATTGCTTGCCTGCCGCCTACATCGCAAGGCAAATGCTTTGCGCAACATCGTCGGCAATCCGCCGGAAGCGCGGATAATGGATTTTTTTTCCTTTTACAAAAAACAAAAACATATCGAGCCGTGTAAGACGCGTCTGGAGTTTACCCGTCAGGATATCGCCAATTTCACGGGTTTGCGCGTGGAAACCGTTATTCGGAAGTTGACCAAATTGCATCGCGAAGGTCACATAGAAATACGCAATCGAAAAATTTTTATTTGAGTCATGGACAAGATGAAGATATTGTGGCTTCGGATTGGCGTGACCAACCTGCTGATTGTGGCGTTGCTGGGCTTTGTGATGCGCTACAAAATAGGCTTTGAGTTTCCATGGTTTCATCAGAAGCATCTCCAGCATGCGCATGCGCACTTTGCTTTTGGCGGGTGGGTTACGCATACGCTGTTTGTGCTGCTGGGGTCTTTTTTGCAAAAAAATATTTTGCATTGGCAAGGGCGCAAATACAATTGGCTTATTGGAGCCAATCTGGCGTGTTCGTATGGGATGTTGGGCGCCTTTATGTGGCAGGGCTATGGGGCCGTATCGATTGCTTTTTCTACTCTTTTCATTTTTGTGGGTTATGCTTTCGCCCGGACATTCTGGCGCGATGCGCGGCGCGTTGCTGCGGACCACCCTGCCACGCGTTGGTTTAGGGCGGCATTGGCGTTTATGGTTTTGTCGTCGTTGGGTACGTTTGCGCTGGCCTACATGATGGCCACGAAGCAGGTTCCGCAGAAGATATATCTGGCATCGGTATATTTTTATCTGCATTTTCAGTACAACGGCTGGTTTTTGTTTGCGCTGGCGGGTCTGCTGACAAGCCGTCTTTATGAGTTGGGGTCGGATCTGACGCCCACTTTGCGGACATACCGGCTATTTGTGTGGTCGTGTGTTCCGACGTATTTTTTGTCGGCGCTATGGCTTGATTTGCCTTGGTGGCTTTACGCTGTGACAGTGGTCGGCGCGCTGATGCAGAGCGCGGGAGCCTGGACGCTCGTGTGGCCTATGTTTGTTGGGCGCAAAGTGTTGTGCAAATTGATTCCGCGCGTATCGCAATGGCTTTTTCTGGCTTCTATCGTTGCGCTTGTGGTCAAGATAGCGCTTCAGTTAGGATCTGTAATTCCGGCGGTGAGCCAGTTGGCGTTTGGTTTCCGGACTGTAGTGATTGCTTATCTTCATTTGGTATTGTTGTTGTTTGTCAGCTTGTTTTTGCTGGCGTATGCTTATTCATTTCACTATATCCGCAATCGGCCATGGACCGCTTATGGTTTGTATTTGTTTGCCGCGGGCGCCGCGCTCAACGAATTGACGCTTGGCGCGCAGGGGATTGCGTCTTTTCGTTACGTACTGATTCCGTATGCCAACCATCTGTTGGTTCTGGCTTCCGGGATAATGGCTTTCGGGTTGGCGCTTTTAATGTGGGCTAATCGGGGGGCGCGCCTGGACGCAGGACTTATTCGTCGGCGGCAATCGGCGGCGCAGGCAATTCGCCCATGATCTTGATCTGCATGACTGTAGCAATGCTTAAAGCCCTTTCTTTAATGAGGTTTGTTTTGGGGCCTTCGAACAACTCGTCGGCGGTTTGACAAAACAGGCTCAGCCAGCGTTCGAAGTGTTGCTGGGCAAGGGGGCTGCGTTCATGCAGCGCTTTGTGGACGATCATTGGATTACCGCTGTAAGTGCCGGTGTAAAACAGGATATTTTCCCAGAAGTCGTACATGACCGGAAGGTGCTTTTCCCAATTGACATTGACCGTTTGGGTAAAAAAGTATCCGATCGCGGGATCGACTTTTACTTTTTCGTAGAAGGCATTGATAAGACGGATAATATCTTCTCGATTTTGGATGTCTGGTTTTGGCGACTGCCGTTGCATAGAATTACAGATCTTTTTGCTTGAAAATACGCATAGAGAACCACAGGGGAATGGCAATCCACAAAATCAGTATCGCGCCGGTGAAGATCAGGCCCTGAGGCCCTCCGAAAAAGTAACGAAAAAATGCGCCGGTATAACCCATGAGCGCCGAAATGTCTAATTGCAATACCATCAAAATGCGCGCCAGGTCAACCGGATTTAGGCAGACCAGCGCGAGGGTGGTCTTTTCGAGGGGATAATCGGCAAAAACATACAGGATCCACAATATGATGGCGTCGTATATAAGCGAGAAGTACAACCAAAACAGTAACGCAAGACCTACGGCTTTGGCTTTGTCGCGAGTAAGGGCCGCCGCCAGAAAGGCTATGGATACGAATGCAAGCGTCAGGGCGACGCCGGAGTACAGCAAGGTAAGGCCGCTGGCGATTACGCCAAAACCCAGCATAGGCAAGCCCACGCCAATCAAGAACGCGGCGCACAGCGCCAGCGCAACGGCAAGGTATTGGGCCATGAATACGCGCCTCCTGTTCAGGGGCTGAGAGAGCATGAGTTCGATGAATTCGTACGAATTGTAAAAGTGGATGGTGGTAAATACGACGCTCACCAGAGGCGTCACGATGAGCAGGATGTTCATCAGACTAAGCGCCACTTTGCCCGGATCCGCCTCGAGTTGGAACATGCCCGCCGTACTGAAAAACAAAAACGCCGCATAGAGCAGTACGAAGCGGGTGCGCAGCAGGTCGTAAAGAACGTATTTGAGCAAAGGTAACAAGGCAAACAGGTTATTTATTTTGGGAAATGGCTTGCGTATTCATCAGGGTTGTGATGGCCTTGCCGAGGCGTTTTTGTCCGGTCTGCGCTTTGAGTTGTTCGATGGAGTTGTCAAATATCACGCGTCCTTCGTAGAGGTAAACCAACTCGGCGCACATGTCGTCCAAATCGCTCATGATGTGCGAGGTAATGAGCAATAATTTGCCAAGTGTTCTTTCGCGGATAATTTTCTCTTTCATAATTTCGACCGAGATCGGATCAAGCCCTGCCGTGGGTTCGTCCAGGATCAAAATTGTCGGGTTGAACAAGAATGCGATGGCGGCGCTGACCTTTTGGCGCGTGCCGCCTGAGAGCGCATGCATTCGCTTATCGAATATGCTGGTAAGCCCCAAGGTTTGGAGTAATTCGTCGTCGGTGTGGCGGGAATTTGGGCGAATATCGCGTATCATATCGAATAATTTGCCGATGCTCATATTGTCCGGGTAGCGTCCAATCTGGGGCATATAGCCTATTTTTTCGCGATAAGCCCAGCGATTGCGCACATTTTCACCGTCCACTTCGATGAGGCCGGAGTCGGGGATGACCAAACCCAGAATGCTTTTGATAAGGGTTGTCTTGCCCGACCCGTTAGGTCCAATGAGCGCATAGGATCGTCCCGATGC
>JBKBLI010000022.1:43533-47793 GCA_046296435.1 Saprospiraceae bacterium
GAATGAAACGTTTAAGTTGTCGAGGGCCTGGAGCCTACCAAAGCGTTTGTTGAGTTGACTAACTGAGATCATAAGCGCGCATAGCGGGTTGATTATCTTTGAGGTTTTCGGGCGTTACGGCTGGTATGGCGCGTTCGATGTTGTCCATGATCAGGGTCAGAAAGCTGCGCCATAGCATGATGGCCGGCGGGATGCGTTCAGACAGTATGCTAAACAAGCTGATGGGCCGGTAAGGGATATCGCCTATTTGGTTGCGGTCTAGATCGTAGCCCTGATATTTGTCCCAATAGTTGCCGTCAATGCGGTTGAGCACGACGGAGCCGTTGGTCGATAAGTCAAATGAGTTGGCCATGAAGTTGTTTTGTTCGAAGTTGTTGTCGTCGCAACTGGCCATGATTTTGACGGCCCAGCCGTTATGGGTCCAGGTGTTGCGCTGAAAGCGGCAACGGCTGCTGCCCTCCATGTAAACGCCTGAGGTGTTGCCGCTGAAGGTGTTGTCGAATATTTCGCTGTCCGAAATGTCTTTGAGCAGCATGCCGTATGCGGACGCCCCCCAGTTGTCCGTGAAGCGGTTGCGGTACATCTTCACGCGTCGGGTGTACATGACGGCGACCCCTGCGCCATTGTTCCGAAAAATATTGTCAAAATATTGGTCGTCGTGCGAAAACATAAAGTGCAATCCGTAGCGCCGATTTTCTTCGCTCAAGTTGAACCGTATTGCCGAGTGGGTTACGAACTCGAAGTAGATGCCGTCGCGGTGTCCCCGGATTTGGTTATTGAAGATTCGGGCGTAGGCGCATTTCCAGAGATGGATGCCGTTGCCCAATTCGTATTCTTGTTCGGCGTACGTGCTCAACTGATTATTTTCAATCAGGACATAGTCGCTGTTGGAGAGGTGAATACCGAAAAAAGTATTCTCCAGCACATTGTCGCAGATGTGCGCATAGTGCGCATCCAGGCATTTGACGCCTGCCCAGTCCTCCATGTTCGAACGCCCCGAATTGCGCAAGACAAAGCCGCGGATGGTTACATTCGGCGCTGCAACGGTAAACAGCTCGCACTTGTGTTCGCCGTCGATAATCGGGCCTCCCATGCCCATGAGCGTAAGCGGCTTGCGCAGCAACAGGTTGCCTTCTTTGTACAAACCGCTTCTGACAACGATGGTATCGCAGGCGTTGGCGCGTTCGACGGCATCCCGAATGCGGGTGACAGGCCCCTTGGGCGATACCTCTATGAGCGCGGCGCGTAACGTATGAGGCCATGCCAGAGAGCAAGCGGCGAGCAGCGCAAAGGCTGCATATAAGTGAATTTTCATAAGCGCCTCACTCTAAAAAGCGCCTGTGCGCCGTTTTCCAATCAAGCGTTTCTCCTCCCCATTCCCGAAGTTGCGCGTCGCGTTTGTGCGGATCCGAGAATGCGGCTGTCTGGCTGGCCATGGGGCTTCTGATTCTTTCCGAGCTTATCAGATAGGCGTTTTCGGCTGCCACGTATTTGCGTGGCGCGCCAAAGTCAACAATCCACAGCGAAGCGACCATATCGGCGCCGGGGTTTCCCGACTCGAGATACATGGATAAGCAGTTGACGTCGTCAAATTTGTACGTTTTACCGGTTTTGGTTAGTAAGGCGGCGCCGAATTTAGGGTCTATGATGGTCATTTTGCAATGCGCGCAGGAGTCAGTTCCGAAGCGTATTGGCTCGACTTCGGCCTTACCACATCCGCCGAGCCATGCCGCCGCGCCCAAGGCGCACAAGAAAGGCCAATATTGATGAAACTTACGTGCCATAAGATGATTTTTTACTTGTTTTTTCGCAACTCGAAAATGAGAACCCCGATTGCCAGCAAACCGGAAGTCAGCATGATCCAACCGCCGGTATCAGGCCCCGAGTAGGCAAGGAAGTTAAGGAGCGATTTAGACCCTATCAGGGGGGGCTGATAGCTCATGCCCGGCACTTTGATGGCTGCGTTGGGATCAAGGTTATGGCCGTAGTCGTACCCCCAGAGGTAAAAGTCATACAGTCCGGCTATGCCGGCGACAACAATTCCAACGCAGAAGATCCACAACCCGAATTGCCTTCCTACAGCGGCAGCCAGCACTCCCAGGCCAATCAATCCGGCAAGTACAAACGGCATCACCTTGAACTCAGGAAACATTTCAACCTTTATATGCTTCATGCCAATGTAGTGATTCAAGCCGTTGATGATCTCCACATCGCCGCTGAGTTTGTTCACCCAGATTTGCATGGCAAGACCTTCCGGATATTGAGGCGCCCACATCAATATTTGCCAGAAGGGCACAAAGTACAAAGCGAGCATAATCAGCGCGGCCGCTCCTATGAGCAGTCGGCTTGTCAATAGCATTTTTTTCATAATTTTGTAAAAGGCCGCCAAAGCTTCCGAGCGCTATCAAGAAGCGGCGAAAGACTTTGGCGGCGGTGGGGAAAAAGCGCGCAAGCGCCTGACCGCTATTGCAATTCAGGCTTCAATCCAAGACTGTAAGTGATCGGCAAGTTGGAGCCTGCCGGCGACACGCGCAAGTAACCCTGCATTTCCTGGTGCAACGCAGAGCAAAAGTCTGTACAGTAGAACGGGAATACGCCGACCCGATTGGGCGTCCACTTGATGGTACGCGTCGAGCCGGGCATGATCAGCGACTCTGCATTATCGGCCCCCTTGATCGCAAAACCATGGGGCACATCCCAGTCCTGCTCTAAGTTGGTGACGTGAAAATATACGTTGTCGCCCACTTTAACGCCTTCAATATTATCCGGGGCAAAGTGCGAGCGAATGGAAGTCATGTAGATATGGACATCACGCCCCTTGCGCTCTACGCGGGCTTCCGCTTCGCTTTTGACCGCATAGGGGTGTTGGTTTTCTTCCAGCTTGAAGAACTTGACCTGCTTATCCTTGATCAGGCTGGCCGGTAGCGCTTCGGCGTAGTGCGGTTCGCCAACGGTGGGGAAATCCAGCAACAGGCGTATCTTATCGCCGCTGATGTCGTACAACTGCGCCGAATGGCACAATTCAGGACCGGTAGGCAGGTAGCGATCCTTAGTTATCTTATTGTAAGCTACCAGATACTTTCCATGAGGCTTGGCCGTAGGGCCGCCCGGAACCATCAAGTGCCCTACGGAGTAATAAGTCGGGGCGCGATCGAGCACCTGAAGGGTTTTGATATCCCATTTGACGACTTCAGAGGAGACGAAAAACGACGTGTAAGCGTTGCCTTTGCCGTCGAATTCCGTGTGCAGCGGGCCAAGACCGGGCTTTTCGACCACGCCATGCAATACAGACTCGTATTTCAACACCGGGATACCTTCGTAATCTCCCTCAAAATCGCGGTTAGCGATGGCCTGAGTCATTTTTTCAAAGGAAAAAACGGGTATCAAAGCCGCCAATTTGCCGCTGCCGACGATGTACTGGCCCGTTGGATCCACATCGCAACCGTGCGGCGATTTCGGACAGGGCATAAAATAGACGATGTCCTTCAATTCTTTTACATCTAACTGGAGCACATCCTCCAGAATGGTCGAACTTGCCGTATGGGTTTTCTCGTCGTAGTGGTTGTGCGCGTAAGGGGCCTTGACGCGTTTGGCTTTGCCAGCCGCAACGTACTCTTCGGCCTTCTTCCAGTTTACCGCCATGATGAAGTCTTTATCCCGCTGCGAAGCGTTGACTTCAAGCAGGCTGTAGGCCTGTTCGGTGTTGTAGCAAGAAAAAAAGAACCACCCATGCGACGGGCCTTTACCGGCGCGCGCCAAGTCAAAATTGACGCCAGGCGTGACCAGTTGGAAGGCGATGCGCATTTTGCCGGGTTCGTCCGCTCGCACAAAACTGACCGTGCCTTTGAAATTCTCCTTGTACGTGCTGATTGGCACGTCGCGCTGCGCATCGCCCCCGATGGGCACCGAAAAACGCGAACTGGCGACCAGGTACTCCGTATTTTCGGTGATAAAAGGCGAAGAGTGGTTGCCTCCGCTATTGGGAATCTCCAGGATTTCGATCGTTTCGAAGGTCGTCAGATCGACGCGAGCCACACGCGGGGTGTTGTTGGCGTTACCAAACGCCCAACGGCCGTCGTGCTCGCCTTTTGTCGCACTCAGAGCAATGTGGTGCAAATCGTCCCAGGGGACAAATCCGTGCGAAGTGTTGAGCATGGCCTTGGTCTCTTCTGTGTAGCCATAGCCGCTTTCCGGATTTACGGAAAATACCGGAACCACCCGGAAAACGCGACCTGACGGAAGCCCCACAACGCTCATTTG
>JBKBLI010000023.1:0-3734 GCA_046296435.1 Saprospiraceae bacterium
TAACAACTAACAACTAACAACTAACAACTAACAACTAACAACTAACAACTAACAACTAACAACTAACAACTAACAACAGTTTTTTCCAAAATCTTGAACGTATAGGCAAAGGGATTTTTCTCATCGGGGGCGTGATGCTCGGCGCTGATCTCGCGCCATACGTTGGGGTCGATCTCCGGAAAAAAAGCGTCGCCTTCCGACTCTATATCCACTTCGGTGAGGTAGATGCGGTCCCAGTAGCGCATGCTCTGGCGGTAGATCTCGCCGCCGCCGATGATGAAGGCCTCCGTTTCGCCATGATCGCGGGCCATGGCGAGCGCATCCTCTACCGAGGGAAGAGCCAGTATGCCATCGGCGATATAAAACGGATTTCGGGTCACCACGATATTGACCCGTTTAGGCAACGGGCGACCGATACTTTCAAAACTCTTACGACCCATGATGACGTGGCGGTGTAAGGTCGTGCGCTTAAACCAGGCCAGATCGGCCGGCAGGTACCAGGGTATTTGATTGTCTTTGCCGATGACCCCGTTGCGGGCTACGGCGGCTATGGCAGATACGATCATGCGTGCGGGAGCTGTGCTTGAGGGGTCAAAATTAGCGCACATTAGCATAACGCGAATATTTTAGCCTCAGATCGCCTACTTTATCGAACTTTTTAGACCGCCGCCTGTCCTATTGGCTATTTTTACAAAAATCTGTCATGTTATGAAATACGTTACCTTCTTAACGCTTGCGTTTCTCGCACTCTGTACCCTTACGGCCAATCGGGCGGGCCGCGCCTCTGCGGCCAACGTCGGCAACACGGGCGCTCCCGGCGATGTGGTTCAGCCCAACGGCATGCCGCAGACCTGCGGCAGTTGTCACAACGCCCCCAATGTGATCGTCAACCCAACCATTCAGGTGCTGGATGGGGCGGGCAACCCTGTCCAGCAGTATGTGCCGGGCCAGGATTATGTCGTGCGGCTTACGGTCAACGCCTCGGGACCGGGCATATCGCGCTACGGATTTCAGATGATCGGCCTGCGCAACAGCGACAACACCGACCTTAAGGGCTTTAGCGCTGGCGGCTCTTCCTACAAGTTGGCCACTGTCAATTCGACCGGACGCGTGTATGCGGAGCACAACAACGCTCAAGAGAGCAACGTATTCAACGTAGCGTGGAAAGCTCCTGCAGCAGGGACCGGCGCCGTTACCTTTTATGCCGCCGCCAATGCGGTTAACAACAATTTCGGCACGAGCGGCGACGGAGCCGGCGTCGTCCAGCGCACGCTAACTGAACAAACGGTGTCGGCTTTTGAACCCGCCGCATCGCAAGCGCGGCTGGCGCCTACTCTGGTGTCGGCGGCCTCTCCGATGGTTGCGCTGCACTGGTCAGAATCGGGCGAAGCGCAGTTGCGGGTGTTCGACGCGACCGGCCGCCTGCGCGCGGCGCAAAAAATGACGCTCAACGCAGGCGCCAACGAACTGGATGCAGGAGGCTGGCCGACGGGAGCGGGGTACCTTCAAGTCGAAATGGCCGGCCAAAAGCCGCAGGTTTTGCGCTTTTTGAAGCAATAACAAGCGCTTAACCGGTCGTTAACAAATAAAGATAGCGACCTGGCGTTATTTTGGCGTAGAATTTGCGTAACAAAAGCGAACATTCACCAAAACAGTTTCTTAGCGAGCAATAAATACCTAACATTTCTTCGTTTTGAAAGGCGGAGAATCATCCACAACGCTTAAAAATTGTTTGTACAATGAAAAACCTGCTTTTGATCTTGATTCTGGCTCCAACGATGGCCTTCGCCGACCAAGGCCACCCGACAATTGATGCGGTCGCCAATGCGTTGGCGACGGGCAACGTTGAGGTCCTTACGCGATACTTATCCGACAACGTCGAAATATCCATTCAAGATAAAGAACAAATGTGCAGCAAAACCAAAGCGTCCGACGTGCTGCGCACTTTTTTTGCCGGCAACCAGCCGCGGGGCTTCAGCCAAATGCACAGGGGCGCCAGCCGCGAAAACAGCGATCAGTACTGCATCGGAAGTCTCAGCACGAGCGCTGGCGTATATCGGGTATATGTTTATTTCAAGTCGGTAGGCGCCGGCATGTTGATTCAGGAAATGCGCTTCGACAAAGAATAAGAAGCGCGGATGCAGGGCATGGGCTTTGCCCGCCTTTCAATCACCCGTGCGCCGCGCAAATGAAGACCCCGATCGGTTGTTGGCCGGCCGGGGTCTTTGTTTTGCGGCCCTACACGAAGGCCCCTTTTCACAAAACTGTCTTTTTGCGCATAAAAAAAACAATGATTTTGCGAATATCGCCGTTTCTTTGTCGAGTTTTTTTTCACAAACTATCCTGAATACGTTTTGAAGCCGACCGCGAGAGTTACGCTTTTGATACTGGGAGTGTTGATTGCCGATCAGGCGCTCAAGTTTTATATCAAGACCAATTTTGAATACAACCAGCAGGTTCCAATCCTCGGACTTCCATGGGCCAATCTGCATTTTGTGGAGAACGAAGGCATGGCCTTCGGCATGACCTTTAGTTGGGAATACGGCAAACTGATGTTGAGCACCTTTCGGATACTCATGGCCGGAGGGCTAATCTGGTACCTATCGCAGATGATCAAAATGCGCATGCCTGCCGGGCTGATCTACAGCATTAGTCTGATTTGTGCCGGGGCCATTGGCAACATCATCGACAGCGCTATTTACGGTCTGATATTTACCGAGTCGCCGTATCACGGAGGCGTGGCGCAACTGGTTGCGCCGGGGCAGGGATATGGCACGTTCCTGCACGGCAAAGTGGTAGATATGTTCTATTTTCCGCTGTTCACCCTATCGCTGCCGGAGTGGTTGGGGGGCGGAGATTTCCTGTTTTTCAGCCCCATATTCAATGTAGCCGACGCCGCGATCACAACGGGTATCTTCAGCATCCTGTTGTTTCAACGCAGCTATTTCAAGCACCCCGAAACGCAAGCGTCTGCCGCTTCGGAGGATGCGGCAGCGGCCGCGCAAACGGGCGACAACGCCGATGCGGCCGCGCGCGACGAAAACGGTCCCGAAACTGACTTGCGGCGCTCAGATCCCTAACTCGCGCTTGCGGTTGCGGCGATACTGCTTGTAACTGTTCCAGTTGAATCCGCCTTGTGGAGCGGCTTCGGCAGCCTTGTGCGCGCCGACGCCCCGTCCGACGCTTTCGAAAGCATCATCGTCGGATGCCGGGGCTTGAGGCGATGCAGGCGCATGCTCGTCGGCAGACGGGCCAAGCAAGAAACGCGCCGCCGCTTCTGCGCCGCGACGAAACAATTCGAGCTTGTCCTGATGGCTCAGGTTGAAGTTGAGCCAGTTGATGCCCGACACGTCGATCTCGCCAATCGTCTTTTTGAAGTCGGCGTGTTTGATCAAAAATTCGCGGTCGTAGTGGTAGCGCAGCGTGCTGAACATGGCCCCTGCAAACTCCCAGAAGCTGCTGTATCCCTCTTTACCGGACTTCTGAGACGGCGCCTCGTCGTTGAGCATGATCCCAAAAGTGGGCAAGCGCGGTTCTTGCACCCTTGGATTGTAAAAGACATTGATCGGGAAATTGGAGATCATACCGCCGTCGATGAAGTGGGCATGCGGGTTGAGGCGATCGGCCTCGTCCAAGCCGGCCAACTCAGTGAAACTCTCCAGAGCCTCCTCTTCGGCCGGAGGTCTGGGCGAGGAGTAGGGTCTGAAAAAAACGGGGACCGCCATCGAAGCGCG
>JBKBLI010000023.1:3832-33186 GCA_046296435.1 Saprospiraceae bacterium
ATACCTTGGTTGGAGACGATCGTCTTGATCAAACGCCGCGCCAGCGCGCTGCCGTCCACAAAGTCAAACAGCGGTTTAGCGGACAACAACTCGAGGATTCGGAGCGATTTCATTTCGTGCTTTTCGCCCAGGGCGGTCAGCATCATGGTATTGATGGCTCCGGCGCTGGTGCCCGCCATTTTCATAAAGCGAATACCCATCATCTCCAGGATGTACGTATAGCCAAGCAGCGCAATGCCCAGCACGCCGCCGCCTTCCTGCACCAGATTGACATACTGGTTGCCCTCGGCGTCCACCACGTCAGACACGTGCAGGTCCTCTTTGGGATTGGGATAGCGGCGCCTCAAACGCTCAAGCGCAGGGGCTGCCACGGCGATAAAGTCTTCTTTGGTAAGCGAGGCGGACGAAGCGTCGGGCATGGCCATAAGTTGTCGAATTAGGGTGTTTGTTAGGCTTTCAGATCCCGCAAATATACAGATTCGCCCGAGCTTTATTATTTTTGCCGAAAAAATTGACTTGCCGACGATGAAAAGACAACAAATGCGTCCCATGCTCGCGCTCTGGCTCTGGCTCGCCCTCTTGCCTGCGCCTCGGGCGCAGTCCCCCTATTTTCAGCAGGAAGTCAATTATCGCATTGAAGTCAGTCTCGACGACAGCCTCCATACCCTCGCCGGCGACATCGCTTTTGAGTACCACAACAACTCGCCGGATACGCTTGCCGAGATATGGGTACACCTCTGGCCCAACGCCTACAAGCATACCCGCACGGCGTTTTGCCGCCAAAAACTGCGCAACAAAAACGCCAAATTCTACTTTGCCCCCGACGAAAAACGCGGCCGCATTGAAAACCTGGCTTTTGCGGTCAACAACAGGTCGGCGACCTGGCAGTACCACCCCGAGCATCCCGACATTGCCCGAGTCGCACTGCCTGTGCTCCTGCCGCCGGGTCGCAGCGTAGTCATTTCAACCCCCTTCAAAGTCAAAATACCGGCTTCTTTCTCGCGCCTCGGGCACGTGGGGCAATCCTACCAGATCACCCAGTGGTATCCCAAGCCGGCCGTCTATGACCGCAGAGGCTGGCATCCGATGCCGTATCTGGATGCGGGCGAATTTTACAGCGAGTTCGGCCGTTTTGAGGTGGCGATCACCCTGCCCGCCAACTACGTGACCGGCGCTACCGGAGTTTTACAAAACGAATCAGAACGTCTTTTTTTACAAAAAAAAGAAAACGAGACGCGCGCATTGATCCTCCAAAAAGGTATCAACGACCCCGCAGATCCTTTCCCGCCCTCCGATCCCGCCCTCAAAACCATATACTTTGTCGCCGATAGCGTGCACGACTTCGCGTGGTTTGCCGACAAACGCTTCCTCGTGCTGAGCGATACGGCGCGCCTGAGCAACGGCAAGGCCATACCCTGCGTGGCCATGTTCACCCGTAGCGAGGCTGAACTGTGGCGACAGGGAGCCTTCTATATACGCAGGGCTGTCGAGTTCTACAGCCAACACGTAGGCCCCTACCCCTGGCCGCACGCCACGGCAGTGCATAGCGCCCTGAGCGCAGGAGGGGGCATGGAATACCCCATGATCACGGTAATTGGATCCGGCGGCTCTCCCGAAGCGCTCGACGAGGTGATCACCCACGAAGTGGGACACAACTGGTTTTACGGCATCCTGGCCAGCAACGAACGCGAGCACGCCTGGATGGACGAAGGGCTGAACACCTACTACGAGTTCAGGTACATGGACACGTACTATCCCCAAGGAAGCAGACGCAAGCCGCTGCCGGACATTGTTTTTTCGGAAAAAAAATTAGGCAGCCTCGAGCGCATGGCCGCGCTGCTGATCGCCCGCGAACGCGGCCTGCCGCCCGACACCCACGCCGATCGCTTCGGCGAACTGACCTACGGCATTCAGTCCTACATGAAGCCGGCGCTGTGTCTTCGCTGGCTGGAGAAAAGCGCAGGTACAGCGCGTTTTGACGCCGCCATGCAGCGCTACTTCAGCGTCTGGCGCATGCGCCACCCCTACCCGGAAGATCTGCTCAACGCCTGGAAAGAGACGGGCCTGCAGGCCGATTGGTTCCTCGAAGCCATGCGCACCGTCAAGCAGGCCGACTACGCGTTGCGCGGAGCGCGAGCCAGGGGCGCAGGCGAAGCGTGGGACCTGCGTGTGCGGCGGCGCGGCGCGCTCGCGGCCCCGGTGCTGATCCAGGCCCTCAGGGGCGGGCAGATCGTCGCCTCGCAATGGTATGAGCCGCCCGGAGCGAAGCGCAACTTCTCAGTCGTCTTCCCCCCGGTCGATGCCGAGGCTTTCGTCGTCGATGCCGAGGGCGCTACGCTGGATCTTTATCCGGCCGGCAACCACCGCCGCGTGGGTGGGCTGTTTCCGGGCCTTCGCCCCCTTAGGATCAAGGGCTTTGCGCCTTTTGGCCGTTTGCGCGAAAACACGTTGGGCGCGCTTCCCTGGCTGGGCTGGAACGATTACGACAAGTTCATGCTCGGCGCGCTATTCTACAATCCGCCGCTGCCCACGCCGAGATTCCAATACTTCATTGCGCCGGGATTTGGTTTCGGAAGCGGGAAGCCGATAGGGCTGGCCGACCTGCGCTACAACACATACCCGGGAGGGCCATTGCGGCAGATGACCCTCGGCGTGAGCGCCAAGCGTTTTCATTTCGACGACAACGAACAGTTGGCATACCGACGCCAATTTGCGCGTATATCTCCTCAGGTTGAGCTATTCTGGCGCAATGCGTCGAGCGCCCGGACGCAGCGCACGCGCTACCGCGCCCTGTACGTCAGCAGGGATGTAGCGCGCATCCGCGACGACAATTTTGCAGGCTTGGAGCCGCTCAGTCAGTGGATCCACGAACTAAGCCATCGCATCGCCGATGAGGCCCTGCCCAATCCTTACGTCGTCAACCTGGCCCTCGAAGGGCAGGCTTATCGGGATGCGCTCGACCGGCGGCAATCGTACCTGCGCCTCTCGGTCGAAGGGCGCCAACACTTCTACTACAGCCCCAAGCGCAAGGTGACGGCGCGCGCATTCGTCGGGTATTTCCTGCTCAACACCCGCAGGGACGCCGGCACGGTATCCAACGATCTGGCGCGCAGTTCGTTTGCGCTCAATCCGCAGGGGTTCAACGATTACCGCTTCGATCAGGTGTTCTTGGGCCGCTCGGCCAACGAAGGACTCCTCTCGCGGCAAGTCAGCCAAACCGAGGGCGGCTTCAAAAATGCCTTCGGCGCCCCATATGCCGGCATCGTCGGCAACTCGAACAACTTCATCGCCGCGCTCAACCTCAAGGCCGACCTGCCCAGACGCCTGCCCTTGGGCATTCCGCTCAAGCCTTGGTTCGACATCGGCTACTTCGACGACGCAACGCCCCTGGGCCAAGGGCGCCCCTTACGCGAACAACTACTGTGGAGCGGCGGACTCATGCTGGAAGTGGCCGAAGGCGCTTTCGAACTCTACTTCCCCCTGATCAACGCGCCCGCGCTGCAGGACGTCTATCGCGCCTACGGCGGCGGCAACTATTGGCGCCGGATCACCTGGAGCTTTCGCCTGAATCGCAACCGCCCGATAGACGTTGTGGAAAACTTCGTACGCTAATTTTTTTCTGCATATCAAAAAAACGCATGTACTTACAATTCGACATCGAAGACGGCGTGGCGCGCATTGTATTCCAGCGCCCTGAAGTGTTCAACGCCATGCACCAGGCCATGCGCGCCGAGCTGATCGCCGCCTTGGACGCTTGCGCCGCCGACGATTCGGTGCGCGCCGTCTATATCACCGGCAGCGGCCGCGCATTCTGCGCGGGCGAGGACTTGCAGGAAGTCGTGGATCCCCATGGTCCCTCGCTCGGCGATATCCTCTCGACGGGCTACAACCCCATCGTCTCCAAGATACGCCGCATGCCCAAGCCCATAGTCGCGGCGGTCAATGGCGTAGCCGCCGGCGCCGGCGCCAATATCGCTCTGGCCTGCGACATCGTGGTTGCCGCCGCCTCAGCCTCCTTCACTCAGGCTTTCTCCAAAATCGGACTCATCCCCGACAGCGGCGGCACCTGGACGCTCCCCCGTCTGGTGGGCCTACAGCGCGCTTCGGCCTTAATGATGCTCTCCGACAAAATCAGCGCCGAAGCGGCGCGCGACATGGGCATGATCTGGCAGGTACTGCCCGACGAAACCTTCGCCGAGGAGAGCCTCGCCATCGCCAGGCGCCTGGCGCAAATGCCCACCCGCGGGCTGGCGCTCACCAAAGAAGCCCTGAACCGCAGCTTCTCAAACGATTTTGAGGCCCAATTGCGCTTAGAGGATCAACTACAGGGTCAGGCCGGAGCTACCGAAGACTACCGAGAGGGCGTAGCCGCTTTCATAGAAAAAAGAAAACCGGTATTCAAGGGGCGATAAGTCGTCGCGTCCAACGCCGCGCCCCTCGGCGGCGCCTGCTTTTGGGAAAAGTGCGAAAAACACTTCCCGCGCACGCGCCCTCCTTTTTTTCAAATAACTGACAACAAGAGGGGGCGTCGGATGGCCGGAGGTGGCCTAAAGATTCAATACAGCAAATAGCGCGCGCGAATGCTCCGAAACGCTTCGAGATCGCTCTGCCACGTAGCCCGGATTTGTTGCTCGCTCCAGCCCGCTTCGATTTGCATGCGCAGGCTTTTGCTCCCAGCAAGCAGGTCAAAAAAGTTGTCTTTTCGAAAAAAGGCGCTTTTGTCCGGAAATGCCTGATACAAGTCGATCACCCATTGCAGGTTCACCCGACGCATGGCATAGAGGCTGTCCAGTGGAATGCTCCTAAAATCCATACCCCGACAGAGCTTGTTCTGGAAAGGCGGCTTGCGGGCGCCGGCATTGGAGCGCGGGGTGAAGGCAAAAGGCATGTCGGCGAAGTCCGGATGTCCCAACACCTGAAACGGCATTTCGGTACCCCGTCCCACGCTGATATTTGTACCCTCAAACAGGCAAAGCGTCGGGTAGAGCAGCACCGAACGCATGTCTGGCAAATTGGGAGATGGGCGCGTGGGCAAAGCATAGCGCGTATCGTGCGCGTACCCCTCGCAGGGGATCACGGTCAGGCGGAGCGGGCGCCGCTGCTGGATCCAATATTCGCCGACGAACAGGCGGGCCAGTTCGCCCACCGTACAGCCATGCACAATGGGCAACGGAGCAACCCCTACGAACGAACGCACCCGCATATCCAATACCGGCCCATCGACATAGTGTCCGTTGGGGTTGGGTCTGTCCAGCACCACGACGGGGACTTCCTGCTCGGCGCAGGCCTCCAAAACGTAGAATAGGGTGCTGATATACGTATAAAAACGTGCGCCAACATCCTGAATATCGAACACCACGACGTCAATGCCCTCCAGATCTTTGGGTAGCGGTTTTTTCTTGCGGTTGTACAGCGAGATGACCGGCGCGCCGGTGAGCGAGTCCGCTTCGTCCCGCACCCGCTCCCCGGCTTCCGCGCCTCCCCTCAGCCCGTGCTCCGGAGCGTAAATGCGACTTATGCACACGTTCAAATCCTTCAGGGTGTCGATTAGGTGCCGCTCGCCGATGCGCGAACTGTGATTGACCACAAAGCCTACCTGCTTGTCGCGCAGCAAGGGCAGGTATTTTTCGGTCAGTTCCGCTCCTGTACGCACTTTGGCAGGCGCGCAACCCGACTCGGGCCGCTCATCAGGCACACGGGTCGCGCGCGTCAGCGCTGTAAGGCCGATCAATAACGACCAGGAAAAAAACAGAATATTTTTTACAAAAAAATTTTCCAAACAAAAAGTTTTGCTACCTTTGCGCCGCTTTGGGGCGGCAATTGCGCTGCAAGATCGCTTTTTTTTGAAAAACAAAGCCCAAAATGGCTGGATTATTCGCCATTATAGACGTAGAAACGACCGGAGGGTCAGCGCGCTTCGAACGCATTACTGAAATCGCTATCGTGTTGCACGATGGCGTCAGAGAGCTTGACCGCTTCTCTACCTTGCTCAACCCGGAGCGCAGTATCCCATACAACATCACTATGCTGACCGGCATCACCAACGAGATGACGGCTACCGCGCCGCGATTTTTTGAGGTGGCCAGACAGATCGTCGAAATGACCGACGGGGCGGTGTTTGTGGCCCACAACGCCAGGTTTGACTACAGCTTTGTGCAAGAGGAATTTGCCCGATTGGGCTACCCATACAAGCGGCAAACGCTGTGTACAGTGAAGCTGGCCCGCAAAGCGATGCCGGGACTACCCTCTTACAGCTTAAGCAACCTCAAGAAACAACTCGGGATCATTGCCGAGCGCAGCCACCGCGCGCTGGATGACACCCTGGCCACGGCGCAACTATTTGAACGCATCTTCGCTATGGACGAAGGCCCCAGACTCATACAGTCAATGGCCCGTCAAAGCATAAAGGAAATGAAACTGCCGGAAGGGCTGAGCGCGGAGCGTCTGAACGAAGCGCCCGAAGCCTGCGGCGTGTATTATCTGCATGCTTCGGACGGCGGCGTACTGTATGTGGGCAAAAGCCTGAACATTCGCAAACGGATCTATGAGCATTTCAGCGACAACAGCGCAAAGGGCCAAAAGCTGCGGGCAGGGGTCGCCGATTTCAGCTATACCGTGACCGGGAGCGAACTGGCCGCCCTGCTCATTGAAAGCGGCGAGATCAAGCGCCTTCAACCGCCCGTCAACAGGGCGCGGCGGGCGCGTAGTTTTGCAGGCAAGGTCTATGCCCATACCGACGAAGCCGGGTATCTGCGCTTCAGTTGCGTCAAGCCCCCGAATCAGAGCTTCAAAATGGTCAGGCCCCTCAGGGAATATTCAAAGGCCGATCATGCCGTCGCCCACTTAAGCAAACTTTGCGATACCAACGAACTTTGTCTCTACCTGTGCGGCATCGCCCCTCACAAAAGTCCATGTTTCAATTACCACGTGGGTAAATGTAGCGGAGCCTGTATCGGCCTCGAGTCGCCGGAGGACTACAACGAGCGGGCGCACCGCGCATTGGCCACCCTCAAAAAAGGGCTTGAGGGCACTTTTTTGATCGTTGACCCCGCCGCGCCTGCAGGCAATACCCAAACGGTTTTTGGCGTGCGCCAGGGCGCATACCAGGGAATGGCAACCTTGGACTGCGACGAAGCGCCCCGCCCCGACGAAATCTGGGACTACCTGAAAAACCCCTACCCCTACGACCCGGACATACCGGCCATCATCTGCGGCTATCTTCAATCGGGCAAGCGCCGCTGTCAAGTAATCCGGTTCTGATTCCAACGCAGGGGCCGGGCGCAGCAGGCTAAAAGCAGCGTACCCCATCCGTGTGGCGCCTTGACGCTGTAGAGCATCTCGCGCGGGTTTGCTCTATTTATAGCAAAAAAGACGTTAAGCGGGGCTGCAATCCCGCAAGGTATCCTCGCGTTTTGCTACAAAAGCGCGCACCGAAGCCTGTGAACCAAATAAATCCGGTCCGATTTTAAAAAAGCGGGCATCTTTGATCGAAAATTATGTGCAATGTTGCTTTGGGGCAGTCTTTTTTTGACCTTGCTTGCGGCTTACGGCCTGCTATGCGCCTTGTTTTATTTCGGACAGGATTACTTCTTTTTCAGGCCCGAACGCCTGCCGCAGTGGTTTGCATACCGGTATTCGTTTCCGTTTTCGGAGGTGCATTTCGAAATGGAGGACGGGGCTACGGTCAACGGCATCCACTTCGAAGCCCCCAATAGTCTGGGGGTGGTATTTTATGTAAAAGGAAATTCGCGCAGCATCAAAGGCTGGGGCAAGTTTGCCAAAGATTTTTTGGGCAAGGGGTACGATTTTTTCATCATGGACTACCGGGGATTCGGCAAAAGCCGCGGACGCCTGACGGAGAAGAATCTGTATGCCGACTTGCAGGAAGTATATAACTGGCTGCGCTGGACTTACGGCGAGGACCGCATCACGCTCTACGGACGCTCCTTAGGCAGCGGGCTTGCCGCCTGGCTCGCGGCCGAAAATTCGCCGCGCCGCCTCTTGTTGGACTGTCCTTACTATTCGTTTTTGTACCATATACGGCGCTACGGATTTTGGATGCCCCTGCGCTGGCTGCTGCGATACCACATCCGCACCGATCGCTACCTGCCCCGCGTCGCTTGTCCGATAGCTATCGTACACGGCGCCCGCGATCGGCTGATCCCGGCCCGCCAGAGCGAGATGCTGCGCCGCCTGGCGCCTGAGCGCATAACGCTGCATCTGATTGCCGGCGCAGGCCACAACAACCTGCCCGAATTTGCCGAATACCACGAGTGGCTGTACGACCAACTGTGTATGCCCGCTACAGTGCAGCGCGAATCAAAATCCGAATTGCTGTAAAATCTCTTTGCTGATGCTCGGGTTGATCAGTACGGCCAAAAGGATCGAAATGGCCAGGCCGATACTGGCGGCGCGCAGGTCGCGGAATATCATTTTGAACAGGAGGGTACGGCTGATTTTGGTCTTGAAATGCGACGAATAAAACATCGCTAACTCGCGCCCCCCAAGCAAACCAATGAACACCCAGGTGGTACTCATAGGTATATTGCTCATCTCCTTGAAGATATACAGGATAATGGCGTAGGCGAAGTCGATGACAGTAGCGCTGCGCACATCCTGAATTTCGGTTTTCTCGTTGACGATCTTCTGGATTTTGTCGCCCTTGAGATAAAACAGCAAGCCCAAACCAAAAAAGATAAACCCGGCAAAAAAAGCAAATTCGCCGAGACTGAGTTTGCGCGGCAAGAAGACGGCGATATTGGCGGCGTCCTGCATCAGCCAAACCGCCCAAAGCATTCCGCTGACCACCCACTGAATAGGCCGCCAAAGCGGGTGGGGTTTGCCCCGGAATACCACTTTTTTCAATACCCACCCCAAGCCGAACCACACCACAATGGCTGTTGTAAATGCAACGAAGTAACCCGACATGCTTTTGAGCAAAAGACCGCCTATTCCGCTAGCGCTTGCGCTGAAAACGCTCAACAGCAAAAAAGTCGTAGAAACAGGCATGCGCAGACGGGTCAACAACAGCAGGATCAACGGCGCGGCAATCTGCAAAAACTGAAAACTCGTAGGCGCATTCTCGAAGCCTTTGGACGTGAGGCGCTGGTAAGACACATCGCCATCGTTGACCACCCACCCGTAAGCCATGGTGAACAAAAAAATAAGACCGATGTACAACCACAATAACCACCAGGGACTGCGCGAATTACTGGAAATAAACGTCCCTATCGTCTGAATGGAGTCGTTGGCAATGGCAGAATAGGCCGCAAACATAAAGCCTAACCACATGGCGATAGACGGGTATGGATACAAGACCGCCGCCAGCGCAAAGCAAATGATCATCAAACGGGTGAATACGCGTTCTTTGAAGATGAAAAAACGCAAAATCCGATAGCGCTTTTCACCAATGAGTGAGGAAGCGAGCGAATAGGTGGCGCCGCGTTGCACCGCTTTTTTTTGTTTACTCCCCATGGGTTTGTTCAGATGGGCTAATTCGCCGCAAAAGTACGTAAAGCCCATTACTTAGCGCTTTTGCAATTTTAAGTTAAGGTTAATTCCCGGATTGGATCGCTTTTGAATATCTTTTCAACAAAAAAATCGCGACGCAGAGGTACTTAGATGCACATTTCTTCGTCTTTACCTATATTTGCAGCGCTGTATGAAGCCGAGATCTTGGTATATTGCGATGGTATGCGCCCTGCTGGGCTTGTCCGCGCCGCTCCCCATCGTCGCGCAGTCGGACAGTATAAGCGCGCAGGAGGCCTTGGTGCAGCGCCTTTACGAAGGAGCGGCTTTTGAACAGGCCCAGACGGAAGCGTTGCGCTTGCGCGAAATGCTGAAAGCAAACCCCGAACGCCTTAGCCCGCTAATGATCCGAACCATCTCGCGGATACACGAAGCCAACAAAGACGAAATGGGCGCTTTCAAATTCCTCAACGAAAGCGATAGCCATGCGCGGCGCACCACAACGCTCGAAACCAAAGCCGCCATGCTCGCCGCCCTCAGCGCCGAGATGATCCGCTGGAAAATGCCCGAGCAAGCCCTGTCAGCCCAGAGCCTACTGATTGCCGTCAAAGACAGCCTGGCTGCCCGCCAGCGCCGCGCCGAGACGGCGCAACTCAACGCCGCCATCGACTCGCTATACGCGGAGCGCGAGCAGGCCATGCGCCAATCGGGGCGCTTTTGGGTCGTGGAGCGCGACCAAGCTTTTGCGGCGGCAGGCGCGCTTGCTTTCCTTGCCTTTGCCCTGCTGTACGTCTGGAATAGGCGTAGCGCCCGCTTTCGTCGCCATTGGGAAAAACGCGAACGCGAAATAGAATTGGAGAAAGCCCGCATACGGGACCAAGTCGCCGCCGAGGGTAAAGCCCCTGCAATAGCGACGACCGTAACAAGCGCCGTAGAGACGCAGGCAGAGATGCACTACCCGCACCGGCTCTCCCCTACGCGCCAGGCGCTGCTGATCGAACCCAATCGCTTAGTGGTCATGTACGTCAAATCATTGCTCAGCGACGACTTCAAAGTGGACACCGCCGCCAATGCGCACGAAGCCATGCAAATGGCCGTCAACCAGTTGCCCGATCTGATCATCTGCGACGCCGAACTCAACAACGGCGTCACGGGCATCGACCTGGCCCGCAGGTTCAAGTTGGACGAACGCACCTCTTTTATACCCGTAGTGCTCCTCACCGACAAACACGGCGCCGAAGGACGCATGGACGCCAAACGCGCCGGCGCCGATCTGTGGTTCAACCGCCCGGTCATGGACAACGAGTTCAACGCCTCCCTGCGTCGGCTTTTAGAAAGTCGCAAAGCTTTGCACGAGGCATTCAACCGCTGCGTACAATTGTACTTCGGCCCCAATCGCCAAGAGCCGGACGACCCTTTCCTCGCGCAAACCCTGCGCCTCATCGAACAGAATATGGGCGATAAAGACTACAGCGCAGAGGACATCGCCCGCAAAATGCAACTCAACAACCACCTCTACGCCAAAAAACTCAAAGCGCTCACCAACAAAGATGCCATCGACCTGATCCGCGAAATGCGCCTCGAAAAAGCCAAGGTACTTCTGGAAAAAGGCGGCCTGCAACCGCAAATCATCGCCGATATGCTTGGCTTCAGTAGTCCGGGCGCCTTCAACAGGGCTTTCAAGGCTTATTTCGGCGACAACACGCTACTGCTTTACCAACAACGCAACAAGGGACTGGAGTAAGATGAGGCAGGCTTTTCGACTCGTGGGGATGGGCTGTTTTTGCTTGTTCATTATGGCCTTCGGCCCGGGACCTTCAGAGACCCATCCGCCGGACAGCGGCAAGCCCCAATCCCGACCATTCCGAGGGTACTCGTTTCTGGATCCCAATATCGTAGATGTCAACGCGGCTTATGCCCCCTATCTGCTGGACTACCCGGAATACTACCGGCAAAACCACTTCAGCCTCGACATCGAAAAGCAGAAGAACATCGAAGAATGGCAGGAGCGCTTCTGCGGATACGCAAGCGCTCAGGAGATAGAGGCCGTGGTGTATGAGACCGACTTCTTCGACCTGGAGCGCCTGCGCGTGGCTGCCGAAGATCCCCTGAAAAAGAAACCCCTGCCCTACAAATTGCAAGGCAACCTCTTCGCTGAACTGATCGTACAGAGCGGTTGCAAAGACGTGGCCGAATATCTTATGTTCACCCGCAAGTGCGAGCCTCATGTAGCGCGCTATGCCGGCCCCGAAAATGGCTGGCGCCTGCCCGAACGCGACAAACCCGCCATGCGCGAACTCATCGCCGAAGGCGAAAACAGACTTATCCGCACAGAATCGCACTTCTTGCGGCTGCGATACGCTTTTCAGATCATCAGACTGGCCCACTATGCCGGCGATGCAGAGCGCGTCATCGCCCTCTACAACGAACTGATGCCCAAGGTGGATGTACGCAAACCCAGCATCATCTACTACTGGATCATGTCGCATCTCGCCGGCGCGTTACAGCGTACAGGGCGTTATCCGGAAGCGGCCGTGCGCTTTGCCCTGGTCTTCCGGCATAGCCCGTCCAAGCGGGAGCAAGCTTTCCGCAGTTGGGCCATCCGCAACGACGACGATTGGAAAAAATCCTTCCGACTTTGCAAATCCGACCAAGAGCGCGCCACATTCTACATCCTGCGCGCTGCGCAATCGCGCAGCGCATCCATCGAGGACATGCTTGGGCTACTGTCCCTCGACCCCGGCAACCCCAACCTCGACCTCATGCTCTACGCCGCCGTGCACCGCCTCGAGCGCCTGCTGCTGCGCAACGAATTCACCGAGCGCAAATACGGACTGCCGGCGCAAGGACCCGTGCGCCAGGCAGCCAACCGGCAATTGCTCGACTTGCAAAAATTCATCTCCCAAGCTCTGCGCAACCCCAAACTCGGCAACCCTTCATTCTGGACAGCCATGGCGGGATACGCAGCCACCCTGGCCGGCGACCACTACAACGCCGAGCGGTTCTGGAAAACCCTCGAAGCCGGCTTCGACGACCGTAAAAAAAATACCCCCGCCCTCAGAAGTCAGATCGCCGCCTGGCGCCTTCTGGGCGAAATCCTGCGCCTCAACCCCCGCGACACCTTGTTCCGGGATGCTGTGGCCTTCCGCATAAAAAGCCGGGCCGCCTATCGCGACAATCCAGACTTCGAACCCTTCCTGAAAGACTGGCTCGGCGCCCAATATGCCGCCGCCGGCGCCCCGGGCAAAGCCCTTTTGTTTGCTTATGGCTTCAAAGCCCTCGGATACAACCCCCAGACCCAAGAACTGGACGACCTGCTCAATCTCCTCCAAAATGGCGGCGACCCGACGATCATCAGCCAACTGATGTCCTACGACACGAGTCTCGACGCAGTGCGCGATCAGTTGCTCGAAATGAAGGGCGTTCATCTGCTCAGTATAGGCGAGCGGGAAGCCGCCTTGAGCGTCATGCGACAGATACCCGAGACGCGCCGCATATACATGACCAGATTCATCCCGTTCAGAGAGGAAATGCGGGAACGCGTCCACTCGGTTTTGGCCGCAAGCGATTCGCTCCAACTCAACCGCATACAGATCATCGAGCAGCTTATGGACTACGAGTACCGCGCCAAGTCAGCCGCTGCGCTCAAACAGCCCGAAGCGGCGCGATACTACTACCTCATCGGCCTGGCCTACTACAATATGTCCTATTTCGGACACGCCTGGAAAGCAGCCGACTTCTACAGAAGCGGCTACAACTGGAATCGCTTGCCCCAAGGCCCTGTTTTCCCACTGAAAAACTCTCCGGCCGGCAACCGCGAAAACACGCTGATGATCGACCACGCGCTGCGCTATTTCGAATTGGCCATCGCCAACGCACGAGACACCGAAACCTACGCTAAAAGCCTTTTTATGGCAGCCCGCTGCCGGCAAAAACAGTGGTTTCGCGAACCCGCCACGCCCTACAAGCCCGGCAGCAAACTCATCCCTGTGCTCCCGCCCGAATACATGACTTATTACAACCTACTTGCCGCGCGGTGCAAAGATACCGAATTCTACAAAGAAATCATACAGGAATGCAAATGGTTTGCGGCCTATGCGCGGGGAATGTGACGGGCATCGACGCCTCGAAACGCCCTGCAAAGGTTAAGCGGCGACATGCAGCGCGCGCGAAGACCACTTTCAGAAAGCCACATTAACCACGCCTCGCCCTATACTCCTTTTCAAAAAGCAGATGCACACCCCTCCCCTTTTCTGTAAAATACGCTTGCGAGCAATCTTTGCCGCCAAAAAAGAACAGGAGAGAACGGCGCAGAACCTCGCCATACGCCCCGCGTCCTCCGCCCGCGCCTCTTTGAAGTAACATCGAGAAAGAGCAGCGCGGCCACGGGCAAATAAAACATGCGCAGGCGCTTTTCCTGATCAACAAGCATCTGAGGCTAACCTCATCGCCGCGCCAACGCCGTTTGAGGTAGCGTGCAGCACCGATACCCCCTTAGAATTTGGGGCAATCGCACTTAGGTTTGAAGAGTTGACAACTCTCCAGAACGACCATTCCAACCATGAGCGCCAAAACTAAGAGGCGCAACCAATTGATTTTCTTCCTCATGCGTTTTTAATTTACTTCGTAAAACGAACGACAAATGTAACGCGATATTTTTGATTGTCCTTTGCGTCGGCGCTACAGCGCTTTTTTCGGCCCAAAAAACTCAAGCGGCTCAAATCCGGCTCAGGTGTCAGCCGTGATTGCGTATCTTTGCGCATCAGATTGTCAGCCCGCTATGTCCGATTCTGAAGACCGACGAATTTTGATCGCCCCTCTGAACTGGGGCTTGGGCCATGCCACCCGTTGCATCCCCTTGATTCGTTACCTCGACGAAAGGGGCTACCGAGTGATATTAGCTTCCAGCGGCGCGGCATTGAGACTTCTGCGGGCCGAATTTCCGCATCTACCCTTCGAGGAATTGCCAAGCTACCGCATACGTTACCTGCATACCAATATCTGGCTCAATATCTTGCCGCGGTTGCCGCGCATCCTGTGGGCCATTTGGCGCGAGCACCGCGCCGTGCGTCGCATCGTACGCGAGCAAGAGATATGCGGCGTGATTTCTGACAACCGATATGGCTGTTTTGTGCCCGGCATTCCGTCCGTAATCTTGTGCCATCAACTGAACTTACCGCTTAGACCGCGTTTTTTGGCGCGGCTTGCCGACTGGTTTCATCATCTGGCGCTATCGCGATTTTCGGAAATATGGATTCCGGATTTCGAGGGCGCGAACAATTTGAGCGGAGATTTGTCGCACTCGAACCGCCGACGCCGCAAGGTGAAGTTTATCGGCATCTTGTCGCGCATGCGCCGACGCGAAGCCGAGTTGGAATACGACGCGGCCATTGTGTTATCCGGCCCCGAACCCCAACGCAGTATCCTGGAGCACATGCTGGTTGAGCAAGCCATCGCCCTCCCCCTGCGCACCATCATCATACAAGGCAAAACCCGCGCGCGACAGCATTACTTTGCCGAAGAGCACGTGGAGGTGGCCTCATACCTCACCTCGGAAGAGCTGAACGGCTGCCTCGCCGCATCGAAAGTGATTGTGTGCCGTTCGGGTTACAGCAGCCTGATGGATTTGGCGGCGCTGGGCAAAAAAGCCCTGCTGATACCCACGCCGGGACAGGGCGAACAAGAGTATCTGGCCCGATACCTGAGCGGCAAAACCGGCTTCGCATACCAGCCGCAGGATCGCCTCAACCTCGGCGAAGGCCTGCAACGCGTAGCCGAATTGCCTGCGCCCAATCCCGACGATTATCCCACAAATTACTTTGAACAGCCGCTTGCAGAGTGGTTATCGCGACTTTAACACGCGCGTCTGACGAATTTGTCCGATGTTTGCCCGATTCAAAAACAAAAAACACCGCCTCTCTATGCAAACGATTAGCCCCGAGTACATCGATCAGTTCCTCGACGAATTAGACGGCCTCGACGATTTCCAATTTGAAGCCCGTATGGCTGAATTTGCCGCCGAACAACCGGTAGTCTTTACCTGGCTTTTCAGCGAGCAGTTCGACATACTGAGCGACGATGAGAAGGACTATTTGCGCTATCTGGCTTTATGCCTTTGGGCAATCATCAAAAAACACGGCGGCGCGCAAGAAATGGCGAGTGAAGACGCCATCGGAGAAGCGGAAGAATGGGTGTATAGCGTGCTGGAGCAAGGCCTCAACCAGCCGTTCAACGAGCGCCTGGACCCCTTTTATGAAGACATCGCCCCTGAGGTAGAAGAACTTCTGGTGCTCGCAGAGGATTCGGTCAGCGACGACCCCGACGAGGAGGAACCGGCAATCGTCACCAAGGAGGGGCGCGAACCAATCTTTGCAGCGTTGATGACCATGATCAAAACGCTAAGTTGAAAAAATCTGCAAAGGCAGTCTCGCGTTCGACAGCCCAAGCGTCGCGATTTCACCTCTCCCGCATTTTTTGGGTCGGGTGCAGACAGATGCGTGAATTTTGAGCCGCTTCCGCTTTTTTTTTAAGAAAACAAGAAAAAGTCCTTGCATATAAAAAATTGGCCCTATATTTGCCCTTGATTTGATTGCAGATTGACAATGACGATCTCATAAAATTTTTGGTTTGAAAAACAAACCGGTTTGAACCTTTCAAGCAAAATTTTTTTGAAAAAAAATCGTTATGTGAATGTGACGCGATCTTAAATCCTGCGTAAATATATAGAAAACCTTGAATAAAACAATCAGCTAAACTAAAAGCAAAGTCCGCATACGCGGATTGAAGATAAACCGAAGGCGGGGGCCCTCTGGTTCTTTCAAACGAGAAAGGGCGGAGGGCTATTTTTTTGTCCACAGCGCAGTTTTGTCGCTGCGCAATTGCCGCGCATCCGTCAGATAAGCCGTACCTTTGCGGCGGGCGCGCGGCGATTACCGTCGCCTAAGGTTCGCTCAGCCATCACGCATGAACATACAACAAATACCCTCTCCCGCTTTTGTCCTCGACGAAAAGCGGCTGCGCAACAATCTTGAAATTATCGACCGCGTACAGCGCGAAGCCGGCGTCTCGATCATTCTGGCATTCAAGGGATTCGCCATGTGGAGCGCCTTCCCGCTCGTGCGTCAATACCTCAAAGGCGCCACCGCATCGTCGCTCAACGAGGCCCGTCTTTGCTTCGAAGAAATGGGCGTCCCCGCCCACACTTATGCCGTGGCCTATGTGCCCTCCGAATTTGGCCGCATCCTCAAATATTCCAGCCACATTACCTTCAACAGCATCGGACAATATAAGCGGTACCGCAGCCGCATCGACCGCAGCCGCCCCGGCGTCAGTCCGGGCATAAGGGTCAACCCGGGTTGGTCGCCGGTAGGTACCGATCTGTACAACCCCGCTACGCCAGGCTCGCGCCTCGGCGAACCCATAGCCAACTTCGAAGGCCGCCTGCCCGAAGGCGTGGAGGGCCTGCACTTCCACGTATTGTGCGAAAGCGAAAGCCGCGATTTAGAGCAGGTGCTCGTATATTTTGAGCGAGATTTCGGCGCGTTCCTGCCTGCGCTGCGCTGGGTCAATTTTGGCGGAGGGCATCTGATGACCCGCGAGGGTTACGACATCGGGCGCCTGATCGAAGTGCTTAAAGCGTTTCGCAGACGCTGGCCTCATCTGGAGGTCATCCTCGAACCCGGCAGCGCCATCGCATGGGATGCCGGAGTGCTGGTCGCCTCAGTACTCGATATCGTCAAAAACGGCGGCATCCAGACGGCCATACTCGACGTATCCTTTACGGCGCACATGCCCGACACCCTCGAAATGCCCTACCGGCCGCGCGTGCGCGACGCCCACAGCGATCCGTCGCAGGGCCGCCATCGCTACCGCCTGGGCGGCGTCAGTTGTTTGAGCGGCGACTTTATGGAGGAGTACGGCTTTGATGAGCCGCTGCGCATCGGCCAGAAAATCGTGTTCGAAGACATGATACACTACACCATGGTCAAAACCACCACCTTCAACGGCGTAACCCATCCGCACATTGCCATTTGGAGCGAGGATGGGCGCTTACACATCGTGCGCAAGTTCGGCTATAACGACTACAAACGCAGGCTCAGCTAAAACATCAAATCCTTTCGCGCCATGAATGCCGCATTTTTACGCCATGCAACACTATTCATCGCTCTGATCGCCTTGTTTGACTGTTGCAAGTCCTCCCGATACGGCGCTGCGCCGCGTCCCGACGCCGTCTATGACCCAGCTATGGAAGAACCCCTCGTTTCGCACATTGTCATACCCATACACATCAACGTGGGCGATTTGGTCAAACGCCTCAACGCACAACTCACCGGCCCCCTTTACGAAGACCTTTCCTACACCGACAACAACAACGACAACCTCATGGTGCGCGCTACCCGCGCGCAAGATATCACGCTCTCCTTTGCAAGCAACAGCGTGCGCTACCGCATTCCGCTCAAAATATGGGCCAAGCAAAAATTCATGCTCGGCGCCGCCGAAGTGGAGGGCGACCTCGCCCTCAGCCTGAAGACCACCTACGCCCTGCGCGAAGACTGGACCCTGGGCGCCAGCACCCAGATCGAATACCACGAGTGGCTCGCCAAACCCCGACTAAAAACCGGTCTCGGCGACATCAGCATCCAAACGCTGGCCGACCTGGCCCTCAACCGCAGCAAAAAAACCATCAGCGAGTCGCTGGACAAATACGTCAGTCAGCAACTCAGCCTCAAGCCCTACGTTGAAGATGCCTGGAAAAGCCTGCAAGAACCCATCCTACTCGACGAAGGATACCAAATGTGGATCAAGACCACTCCGCTTTCTATATCGATGACCCCGATTACTTCCGACCACCGCGGCCTGCGCGCCAAAGTGGCCGTAGCCTGCCACAACGACGTCACCTTCGGCGCCAAGCCCCGCTTCCGCGAAAATAGCCGCGTGCCCAACCTCCAATACATCGAAGAGGCGCCCGACGACTTCCAGATCCGCATCGCAACCGAAGTGCCTTACGCCGAGGCCGAACGCCTCGCCCGCCAGATGATGGTAGGCCAGGAGTTCGCCTCCGGCAACCGAAAAGTCCGCATCGAGGACCTCAAAATCTGGGGCAACCGCGATAAACTCATCGTCCTGACCCAACTCAGCGGCAGTTTCAAAGGAGCCATCTACTTCGCCGGCAAACCGCACTTCAACGCCGACAAAAACCAAGTCGAAGTGCGCGACCTCGACTTCCATGTCGAAACCCGCAACTTCTTACACAAATCCGCAGCTTGGCTCTTCAACGGCGCCATCCGCAAACAAATGGCCGCCGCCATGACATTCCCCCTTCAGGAAAACATGAACTACTTGCTGCAAACCACCAACGAAACACTCGCCAACTACGCCTTGTCGCCGGGCGTAACGCTCAAAGGCAAGGTCAACCAAATCAAAGTCGAAAACACCCTGCTAACCCCATCCGGGATCCGGGTCAACCTATTTGCCGAAGGCGGGGTACGGGTGGACGTCGAATAAGCGACGCACGCGGCCACAGGCGCAAGCCGTGCGCGCTTGCAGTCACAGGAAGCCGCAAACCTCGAATTTGTGTCGCCGCGCAACAAGATCGGGCGGCATAAGCGTTTATGTGACATCGATAACCACAAATCGCCATATCTTTGGGGTCGTCTTTTTTATAATCATCCAATACAAACAATCCGCCCATGCGCTCGATTTGCATTTTTTTACTCGCCTTCGACGCCCTGCTGAGCGTCGCCCAAAGCCGCGAAGCGGTCAAAATGGCCAAAGAAACCCCGATCATCGACACCCACATCGATTTCCCCTGGCGCCTCAAAGAACTGAAGGTATGGCACACGCCCGGCTATACGCAATACGCCTTAGCCAATCCGGAAGGCGATTTCGACTACGCCCGCGCCAGAAAAGGAGGGCTTTCGGCCGCTTTCATGTCCATATACATCCCCGCCTCAGTTCAGAGCGATCCCGACGAGAGCCGCCGCCTGGCCGACTCGCTGATCGATATGGTCCATGAAATCGCTCGGGTCCATCCCGACAAATTTGCCTTAGCCCTGCGGGCCGACGACGTGCTGCGCAACTTCAATAAAGGACTCATATCCTTGCCCATGGGTATGGAAAACGGCGCCCCCATTCGCAGCAAAGCAGACGTCGCGTATTTCCACGAGCGCGGCATCCGCTACGTCACCCTCACCCACAGCCGCGACAACCACATCTGCGACTCCAGCTACGATACCCTCAATACCCACGCCGGACTGAGCGAAAAAGGGCGCGAACTGGTGCGCGAAATGAATAAAGCCGGCATCATGATCGACGTGAGCCACCTGAGCGACAAAGCCACATGGGACGTGCTCGAAGTGAGCAAAAAACCCGTGATCGCCAGCCATAGCGCTTGCCGCCACTTCACCCCCGGCTACAACCGCAACCTGCCCGACGCCCTCATCAAGGCCATCGCCGCCAAAGGCGGCGTCATACAAGTAACCTTTAGCTACTACTTCCTCAGCGCCGAAAGCCGACGCTTTTACCTCGACGCCAATGCCCGCATGAAGGAACTCGAACTCAGCGCCGATACGCCCGAAGGGCGCAAATGGATGCGCAAAGAGCTAAAAAAATCAGACATCGGCGTCAAAGCTGTGGCAGATCACATCGATCACATCCGCCGCTTGGTCGGTATCGAACACATAGGTATTGGCTCCGACTTCGACGGCGTGGGCCTGGCGTTGCCGCCCGACCTGTCCGACGTCAGCATGTATCCCAACCTGATCGACGAGCTAATCCGCCGGGGATACACCCGCGACGACCTGCGCAAAATCTGCTACCAAAATATCATGCGCGTCTGGCGCGATAATGAGTGACCCGCGGAACGCGCCCCTCCCACGCCCCCCTTTTTTTCCTGAAAAAAAACGAAATGGCGGAGTGCGGGCTCAGGGTTTGGGCATGTACAATCGCCATGCCCAAGCCCTTTTTTTTTAAAAAAAAGAGAGACCCAGGGACGCAGACACACGCACCTCAGCGAACCGCTACTTTCTGATGGTATGCCTTACCCTCGCTGATGACCTGAACCAAATACAAGCCGGGGCCGTATGCAGAAAGGTCCATGCGTTCGCCGTCGCGCATGAGCGCGTCGATTGCGAGCCGACCGGCAGAGTCAAATACCCGAACGCGGGCATTGGCGTTGCGATGCAAGTCAAGGGTGATCGGGCCGACAGCGGGGTTGGGCCACAACCCAAACACCTCGTCCGCGGGCAAGTCCGTCGCGCTGACCGAACCGACGGCGACTGTTTGGGTGAGCACTTCCGACGAGCACCAATTGGATGCGCGGAGACTTACCTGATACTCGCCCGGCTGGACATAGACGTGCTGCGGATGTCTTTGGTCGCTCGTCGAGCCGTCGCCGAAATCCCACAGATAGCTCGTGGCCCACATGGATTGGTTTTGAAACTGTACGCTCAAATTGTCCTGATCGATGAGCGGCGCAAAATCGGGCAAAGCGGCGAGCGTCGAATCGCCGCCCAGACTTTCAATACTGATAAACACGCCCGAGTCGAAAATTGCATCGCTGACGTCGGATATGCCGATTTTGACCTGATAAGTCTCGCCGGGCTGCACCGCGACTTTGGCCCAGAGCGGGACCGTGAAACCATCAAACTGCACAGTCGAACCGCCGGCGTTGTCTATGTAATACTGCGAAAAGCTCTGCCCGTTGACGTTATTGATCGCTACGGGCTGGTCAGAGCCGGGGATCGAAGCGATATTGACGCCAAAAGGCGTAGGATTGGGCAGGCCTGGCCCGCTGACCATAAAACAAAAAATATCGTTGAACACGCTGCCCACATATTCGGGATACTCCTCGGAGCCGAAGACATAGCGGAAACAAAGGGTATCCGTCTCCGGAATCAGATCGAACGAGATGACCGCCGCGTCAAACAAAGGAGCGCTCGGCGAAAAATAGGCGAGAAACGAGTTGTTGCCCCCGATGCCGTAACCCATGGAGGCGCTACCGGAATTGTTAGGCCCAACCGCTACTTGCGCCTCGCCTGTGGCTATAAGAAGCCCGGCGTTTAGTCCGATGTTAGACTGGCTTCCTTCGAAGAAAGCCAACTGCCCTCCCTGACCGCTAAACGAAAGGTTGGATATCTGCACCGGAGCGTTGGCAAAGAATCCATCGACCATCTGCTGGATGGTGTAGCTGGTATCTACGAAGAGTTGAGCGCGCGCTTCGCCGACGAGCGCCGCCCAAAGCAAAGTGATAAAAAGGCTTTTTTTTGACAAATTTTGAAGTGTTCTGTTGAATAAAAGGATGTCGCAAAGGTAGTTTGTTTCTGACAACAGAGATCAATCGAATTTAAAAAAATTATCACTTTTCCGCAGATTGCATCGCTGCATTTTGACGGTCATGCCGACGCCTCATGGTCGTCTGCCATCTGCCGCACATTTAACAAACCGGTAACAAAATCCGGATTAAACCCGGGGGCCGCTCAAGAGTCATAATGGCGTATTTCACCGGTGAATATCTTTTTTTTTCTTCAAAAAAAACATTTAACGCATGATGAACAAAGTAGCATGGGTGGGGCTGACGCTGGCCCTGTTGTCGCTAAGCGCCTGCCAAAAAGATGGCGACAAGGAGTTGATTCAGGCTGCGGCGCAGGATCTCGCCGAGGCTGAAGACCTCTTCTCGCAAGACGACTTAGACATTGACCTGGCCGTGGAAGACCGCGGCGGATCTGGCTCCTGTCCCACGGTCACGCTGGCCAATCCTTGGGGCGTGTGGCCCAATACAATCGCGATTGATTACGGCGCCGACGGCTGCACCCGCGCCGACGGTCGGGTCGTCAAAGGCAAAGTGATCGTAAACCAAAGCGCGCCCCTATGGACGGCCAATTGCACACGCAGCATGACTTACGACAACTATTTTGTGGACGACGTGCAGGTGGAAGGATCGCGCGCTTGGATCAACAACGGCCTCAACGCTGAGGGACAATGGAATTTCACGCGCAATATCCAGGGCATGAAACTGAGTTATCCGGATGGGACGTCGGTCATGTGGAACCGCAGCAATACCCTTACCCTGATAGCCGGCGGCAACACGCCTAATGTCTTCATCGACGATGTGTGGAGCAGCGTTGGCGAAGCCAGCGGAACCAACCGTAAGGGCGAAAGTTTCAGCGCTCAAATCGTCTCGCCGCTTATCAAGCGCAACAACTGCCGGTGGATCAGCGAGGGCGTGCTGACCCTGACGCGCGGCGGCGCTTCGGGCACGCTGGACTACGGCGCGGGAGTGTGCGACCGCTTCGCTACGCTGACGACCGCCGGGGGCGATACCTACACGGTGCGCTTGCGCCGTTGACGCGTCGCCGGAAGCTCCTCCTCAAGGGGATATATTACGCATCCCGGCAGAACCATGTGGTTTTGCCGGGATTTTTTTAACGCTTAGCGGATTAGGTCTCCTGCGGATACTGTCTGGCGTTTGCGCGGTCGCTTTGATCTGCAGGCAGCAAAAAGGAAGAGGGGGCTTGCGCCCCCTCTTTTGTGATTGCTTACAGGGCCGCAGTAGAATATGCAAGGCCCTTCATCCGGTTTCCAAAATCGCCGGTCTGCTATTTATTGATCATTTCGACAGTCGCGGGGAAGAATTCAATTTTGACGATGCGGGTATCGTCGTTGCAATTGTCGTCTGTGCTGATATCGTCGCCGCCGGTATCGCCCACGATGTGAAAGAACTTGACCAATCGGCCTTCTGTGGCGGGCGTCCGAACCACAGTATTACCTTGCGAATAAGTTTCGATCAACTTGGCGATAGCTCCCTTGCTGACTGTGCCTGCGCCGGGCAAGCCATGCGCCGCCAAGACAGCGTTCTCGATGATGGTTCCGTTGAAGAAGGCTTCCATTCCGGCCTTAACGTCGTTGCCGGGTACGACAAACTGGAAGCCGGCGGCAGGGCTGATAAATTGTGTGCGCGAGCGCGTATCCGACACGATTCGGGTGATGCGTTTGCCGTATGGAGCGTCGTAAACCTTTCGGCTCCAAACACCTTCGGTGGTGCTGAAATCATGGACTGTTTCTTGCGCCCAGATGTAAAAATCGGCCCAAAGGCTGCCGCCGTTGTCGCCAATACGCAGACTGACTTCGCATTTTATTTTTGGACCGTTGCCGCCGAACTCGCGGTCGCCGCGCAGCAGATGCTTTGGGCAGAGCCACTCGGTGAAATCCTCCAGAAAAATCTTCTCCTGAACAGGCGGATTGCGAAGCGCTTCGCTGGTTTTCAGATTTTTGTTGGGGACTGGCATATTTTTGCCGGGGATCTGCGCGAAGGCAGCCAAAGCGAAAGACATCAATGCCGCCGAGATGAGTAAAATTTTGATGT
The DNA here is from genome assembly GCA_046296435.1 of Saprospiraceae bacterium. Lineage (GTDB taxonomy): Bacteria > Bacteroidota > Bacteroidia > Chitinophagales > Saprospiraceae > M3007. The sequence goes on from JBKBLI010000023.1 coordinate 27,663, forward strand.
GCATCGTGTTTTTGTTTGAAAAAAGTGAAAACATAAGTGAAGGATTTAACTGCAAAGCTGAGGATTCAGTACTGTTGGTAAATTCCTGAATCGGGAGTGCCGTCGCCGTTGGCATCGAATCCGGTTACCTTGATTTTGATCTTTAAGTAGCCGTTTTCGCCGGTAATCCCATAGTGTTGAACGATATAGATCAGGCCGTAAGCCGTCCGGTTGTGCATTTCGGTCTTGACGGCGAGCACTTTGCCGTCTAATTTTGTGCGGCTTTCTACTTTTTGAGAGAATCCAGTGATCTGCTTGACCACTGCAGCCAACTGGGCGTTGGTTTTTATGCGCTCAAATTGTTCGCCGGTGAGGTTTGTCATGGCTACCTCCGACTCGTTGACCTCTTCCCAGGCGGCCGGCGGGATGTTGCGGTCTCTATACTTCAGGCCCTTGAAAAAGTTATAAGCGAAGGCGTCGTTTTTTACATACGCCGGCGTGAGGAAGGCGTACATGGGGACTTGGGCGTTGAAATAGTCGGTGGCCGTAAAAATTACATCTACTGATTGGCTGTATCCGGCGGCGTCGATATCGTCCATGACGGCCCCGCGTACGACATCCAGATAGCATCCGTATTTTTTGCTGTTCTGACTACCCAGGTTGGCCGTTCCGTCGGAGTTGTATGCCGGTCCCTCGACGGTCACAGGCATTTGTTGGTCGAGGTACTCCTGGCTGACGCTGTTGTCGGTTTGCTGCCAAGCGTCAGCGTTATCGGCGGCGTTGTTGCTGGCGGCGGGGGAATTGACTTGAGCAGAGGCGGCTTTGCGAAGCCGGAGTCGGAGAATAGGTTCAAAGACCTGTACAGACTCTCGGATATTGGCCGCCGCCTGTTGGATATTGCTGGAGGCTTGTTGCAGATTTTCGCTTGTTCGAGCCGTTTGCTCGCTGAATTCTTGCGTGCTTTGGTTGATTTTTTCGGAGGCCTTGACCACGCCGTTTGTTTTGGCTGGAGCCTGCGCCCGCAATGGCGCCGTCGCCAGACATCCAATTAGGCATAGCAAGGCCATGAATGAGCGCCGGAATGAGCGGAATAATTCAAGGGACCTAAAGAGTATCTTCATGATGAAATAGTTTTGTGCGTATTTGAAAAAAGGCTGTACCCAAGAGGAGGGATGACGCAAGCGCATTATAGTTTGGGAGCTTTATCCGCACGCACCGAGCCTTTCTGAGGTGTCAGAATTTTTCGATGCTGATGTTGCCGACATAAAACTCAGCGTCGCCGCTGTTTTCTGAGTAAAAAATGATTTGGTTGCAAGACTCCGAACCCGTCTTGACGATCTCTAACTTCTCCCAGCGACAACTGAGCTTGGAGGTCGTCGAAACGACGGAGGACCCCGTAGGTCCGTAACCCATATAAACCTTTCCTTTGACGGCATACACCCACGCGGAAATTTTAACCCTTGCATTGCCTGCAGGTATTTGGCCATTAACGATGCCGCTGCCCCCGTGAGTGGTTTTGACGTGCATCAGGTTGCCGGAGAGAGCGCCGCGCGCATCGACGGGCACACAATTGGCGCCGGGCTTGACCAATTCGGTCATGACGCATGCGCCATGGAGCAAAGAGCCCAACCAAAGGGTCCAATTCTCGGCTTGAGAATACCGATTGAGGTATGCCATATCCGGACACCCCTTGTTGTAGCACTCCATTTGGGGGTTTCTGTAAACGTAATCGGCCGAACTGGATTTGAGGGTTTCAAACCGCGGGTTGGGAACCAGATTTTGGGAAAAAAGGACGCTTCCAGCTAGGAGCAGCAAGAGGAGGGATGCGATAACTTTGATTTTTTTCATGTTAGCATGTTTTTAGGGCAAAAGTCCTATTAAAAAACATGCTCTGCAATTACCCTTTAGGGTACTTTTCAAACGATTCGGTTTTTGATTGCCTTGGCCACCGCTTCGTTGCCGCAAGTGACATGCAGTTTGGCGTAAATGTTTTTAAGGTGTTTTTTGACGGTATCGATAGAAATGTAACAGGCTGCAGCAATCATTTTATAGCTGTACCCTTCCACGAGGTATTGGAGCACCTCTCTTTCTCTTTTGGAAAGCGTGTAGGAGTTATTCGGCTGTTGCTGCGTGCGGAAAAACTGAAAAATACGGGAGGCCACCTGAGGACTCACAGGCGATATGCCCTCCATGGCTTGGAGGAGGGCGGCACTCAATTGGGCGGGGTCGATACTTTTGAGCAGATATCCATCGGCGCCCGCGCACATACATTCAAATATCTTGCTATCGTCCTCAAAAACCGTAAACATGACGATTTTGGCGGCAGGATGCACCGATTTAATAGCTCTGACGCCATCTATTCCGCTTATACCCGGCATTTCGATATCCATCAGCACCAGGTCAGGCTGTACGTCTATGGCGATTTGAGCCGCATGGATGCAATTTTCATAAGCGCCCACCACGCTGAAGCGCTGAGCGTCGTCAAGCAAGAGTTGAAGCGACTCTCTCAATCTGGGATCATCCTCGAATATAAGAACGGCGTGAGGCATCAGGATGCGGTTTGATGAATTTGCCGGTGCGCGTCAGACAGAAAAATGAAGTGAAATCCGTACGCCCGCCTCGGGCGCCGCGCGAACGGAAAAAGCGGCGCCGAGATGTTCGGCCCGGAAGCGCATGCTGTGCAGGCCATTGCCGCGCGTTACAGACTTCGGATCAAAACCGACGCCATTGTCCTCAATGACCAAGGTGAGTTCGCGCCCCTCAATGGAGAGTGAAACCTGGGCCAAAGAGGCTTTGGAGTATTTGACGAGGTTGTTGAGGGCCTCTTTGAACAGCAAATACACGTGGCGGCGTTTGTCCATGCTGATGGTCAAATGGTCTCCTTGCTCAGGAAAGGATAACTCGCAAGCGATGCCGCTGTCGTGGAGTACCGTACGCGCATGTTGTTGCATTCGCAAAATCAAATCGGACAACTCATCTTTATTGGGGTTGATACTCCATACGATTTCGCTCAAGTTTTCATTGACCAGGCGGATGACGTCGGTGGATTGTTTGAGGTATTTGCCGGCAAGAGCGGGGCTGTCGAAGCTGCGCTGGGTCAGTTCGTGCAGGATGTTGACGTGCGTAAGGGAAGAGCCAATTTCGTCGTGCAGGTCCTTGGCGATGAGGTTGCGCAAGCGGATGATGGCTTCTTTCTCGCGGAGGTCTTTTCGAAGTTGATAACGACTGAACGCCAACCAAACAAACAGGCCGGCAAAGAGCGCAGCGAGCACGCCGGCGCCCATGAGCATGCGCTGGCGCTGAATGTGTCGCTCGGCAATCTCTTGATCCTTACGGGAGAGATTCAATGCTTGCCGCGTCAGTTGGAGACTCTTTTCGCGGTTTTGGGCCATCAAACGCTCAGCGCGTAGGGCTTGTTCGCGCTGTAGCAGGGCATTCTCTTTGAGTTGTTGCGCTTGTTGAAGCAAGCGAATCTCCTGTTCTTTTCGCTGTACTTCGAGCATATTTCCTTTGAGCAAGGCGTTGCGCTTCTCTATTTCTAAGCGTTGGATTTGATCCTGGATGTGCAGCCGCTCTATCTCTGCATCTTTCCGCTCGCTTTCGTATTGTATTTGCAATTCGGTTATATTGTTTCTGAGTTTGGCTACTTCCAAACTATCCATGATTTCGCGGTAACGAAAAAACCACTCGTAGGCATTTTTGTAGTCCTCTTTTTTTCGATAATACGCTGCCCTACCGGCGCAGATATCCATTCGGATCTCCTGTTGATTGAGAGAGTCGGCCAGACGGTAAGCCCGATCAAAGAAATAGTCCGTAGAGTCTGACATCTCTGTTTTTCCGTACAACAGCGCTAGGCGATTGTAGGCCCGCGCAATGGCATGCCGGTCGCCCACTTGGAGGCCGACGACCAAGGCCTGGCGCGCGGCAAAGATGGCTTCGGCAGTTTTGCCCTGTTGATCTAACATTTGGCTCAGGTTGTTATGGCCTTGGATGAGGTGTTTGGTCTGTTGATTGATACGGGCATTCTCCAAGGATATACGTTGATAGTAGATGGCCGAGTCCAAATCGTTCATGCGCAGGTACATCGCCGTCAGGTTGCCGGAAACGGTGGCTATGCCCGAAGAATTTTTGTTTCGCTCGTGTATCGAATAAGCCTCCCGAGCATAGCGCACCGCCTGCGCTCTTTGATCAAGCCGGAATAGCACATTGGCGTAGTTGGAGGCTGAGTTGGCCCAGCCGTGCCACTCGCTCAAAGCCTCATAACTTTTCATGGCCTGAAAATACCACTCGGCTTCTGCATTGCGCCGTCCTTTTTTGCCCTGCAAAAAACCCATATCGTTGTAAATAACTGCCGTGTATAGGTTATTTTCTTTTTCGAAATAAGTATCCAAAGCGAGGCGATAGTGGGCTTCGGCGGCGTCAAAATCGTTGTTGTACATATAAAATTTCCCCATCTGGACGTGGGTGAGCGCCTGCATAAAATCGTCGTTGGTTGCCCTGGCTATGAAAAGCGCGCGCTCCCAAAGCGGACTGACGTTGGCGCTCGGATCCTGCTCAACCTCGAGGAAGGCTATTTTTAGGCGCGCCCACCCTTCTCCGCTCAGAAAACCGCAGCGCATGCTGTTTTCAAGCGCTTGGCGGGCCAGCGACATCCCCTCCTCCATGACGCTCGCTTCGTCCGCCATTTCCAGCAATTTGAATATGCGAGCGGAGTCTGCCGGCGCGCAAGGCTGGGCGGCAGCGCTTACCCAAAAACATGTCGCCAATAAAATCAAGCAGCGTTTTCTCATGGGTAAAATTGAAATAAGCGACCGGCAAAAACCTGAACGAATTCGAAATCTCAGCGAGAGCCTCTTTGCCTGACGCACGGCGCGCCGCGGCATTTAACACAACCGCGACCGAAGCGAATATCGAATTGAACACAGCCTCGTTGTTGCCGCTGTTTCTCACCCGTTAATCGGTCTTTGCCAAAAAACACAGCAAAGTTACCGATTTTCTTTGCGAAAACGCACTACAGCAATTTTTAACAAAAAGCCCTGAAGGTCTTGCCCTGTCCATCCCGCTCAATACACCACGAAGTCCCAGGCCCCGCGCTTGCCGTCAGCGCTCCAGACCCGCAACACATACACGCCGGGCGCGTAGCCGCTCAGGTCTAAGCGCCAGATGCCGGCAGTAGCGCGCTGGATCCGCGTCGGCATGGCGCGCCCGACGGCGTCGGTCGCTTCCCAGCGCAGGGGCGACATCTCTGTATCCGAACGTATCCAGAGTTCGGCGTGGGCGGGCTGGGGCCAGAGCCGGAACGTGGGCGCGGCGGCTGGAGGTTCGCCGTCCGACATGATGAGTTCTACGACATAATTCTGGACCATTTGGCAATTCTTGCCGTCGCTCAGAAATAGCGTATAGACGCCCGGGCAAAGGTTGTCGATCAGGTCGCCCGTGGCGCCGTTTGACCAGGATATGCTGTAGGGGGGCGTCCCGCCCTCTGGCATGGCCTCGATCCGTCCGTTACAGGTTGCGTCTGCGTTTTGCAAAGAAACTACGGCCG
>JBKBLI010000023.1:33285-35873 GCA_046296435.1 Saprospiraceae bacterium
TTAGCGGTGCGGGCTGCCCTACCTGTACGCGGCGGGTCAGGACGCAGTTGGCCGCATCGGTCACTAAGGCGGTATAATCTCCCGCACTCACGCCGCTCAACTGCGGACCGCTTTGTTGACCGGGATTCCACACATATTGATAAGGCGGAGAGCCGCCAAAGGCCGATACAGAGGCGCCGCCGTCCGACCCGTTAAAACACGATACCGAGTCGGCAAGCGCTACGGCTTCGAGACCCGGACAGGCGGCGTAGCGAGCAAGGAAAAGATCGAAATTGCCGGATGCGCTCAGATTGAAATTCTCTACTCCCGGATCAAAATCTGCATTACCCCGAAATCGCCCCGTCAAATAAAGCGATCCGCCCGACCACAGCGACCCGAAGGCCATGATATCGTCGGGACCGCTCAAGGCGCCGGACCACACATAAGCCCCCTGAGGCGAATAACGTGCCACGAAGCCATCCTGCTTGCCCGCGCTGTTGAGCACAGCAGAAGAGCCGCCAGGATTAAAATTGACCGAAGCGCTGAAAAAACCGCCTACATGAACGTTGTTGGCCTCGTCGGCATGCACCGTCCATGCTTCGTTGGCCCCAATCGAACTCAGACCCTTGGCCCACAAAAGCAGACCGGAAGGCGTATATTTTGCCACAAAGGCTTCCGTCAGAGCGACATACGGCAGATTCAGCGCGCCGATCAGCGGATTGACATCCATCTCGTCGCGGTAAAAACCGCAGATCAGCACATTGTCGTCCGCATCAGATGCGATGCCGCGCAGCCCGTCGTTGCCAAATGGCGAGCCGATGCCCCTGGCCCAAAGCAGATTGCCATCCGGCGAAAATTTGGCGAAAAAAATATCTTGCTGTCCATAAGTGGGCAAGACCAGTTCGCCCGCGCCCGGATCAAAATCAAAAGCGCCAATGTAATTGCCGCCCAGCAATACCGACCCGCCGCGATCGACCTGCACGGCAACGGCCTCTTCAATATTGACGCCGCCCATGCTCTTAGCCCACATCAAAGCGCCGCTGCTCTGCTCGTATTTCGCTATGAAGATGTCCGAAGAGCCGTTGGAAGCGCGCAAAGCCTGGGTTTGGGGGTTAGGATCGAAATCCATCGCGCCGTAAAAATATCCGCAGATGTACAGATCTCCATCAGGCCCAAGGGCCAATCCGCTGGCTACGTTCACATCCTCATTACCGATGCGGAACGCCCAAATCAATTCGCCCTGTGGCGTGTATTTGGCTACAAAGACATCCACGTCGCCCGCGCTGTTCAGAAAAAATTCGCCAGGACCGGGGTCAAAATCCACGCTACCCTCAAAATAGCCGGCCAAAAATACCGTTTCATCCGGCCCAACGCCGACACCCGCGCAAAAATCTAAGTTTGGCCCGCCAATCTGGCGCGCCCAGAGCACCTGACCCTCGGGCGTATATTTGGCGAAAAAAATATCGCGGGCGCCGGCCGACGTCAGGGTTACAGCGTCGGCGCCGCCTCCAAACATCACGCTTTGTTCAAAGTCGCCGGTAAGATACGCGTTGCCGGATTTATCCAAAGCCATGGCCCGGCCGGACTCCCAGCCCCCGCCCCCCACGCTCAGGGCCCATTCGAAGCCTTGGGCGCAGGCTGCCGCTGCAAGGGCGCCGCAAAGCAAAAAGATGAATAATCGTTTGTTCATATCGTCAATTTTTATTAATCTCGCGCCATTGGCCTGCGCGCCTGATCTCTACCGAAACGCATGCAACAGGCGTTTTCTTTCAAGGCGTCGCGCAGTTTTTGCCGGCCGCCGCTGATTCAACGCAAATAAGGTTGGAGCGCGTTTTTATTTTTTGAAAAAAAGGAGCGCAAGGGCAGCCTCGCGCCTTTTTCGCTTCCTTCCCTTCCGAAAAAATCAGGCCCGGGCTAAGCCTTGTACCCTTTTTCAAAAAAATGCGTCAGCCGGGCGCTCAGACGATCAAAAACGACGCCCGCAAGCAGCGCCGCCGGCAAATAGACGGCGATCAACAGTCCCGAAACGGGCAGCCCCGACCAGCGGGTCAAAGCCTCCAAGCTCAGGATATGGACCAGATACAGCGAGTAACCGATGCCGCTCACCCACAAAACAGCGTCGCGCAAGGGCGGAAAAAAGCGTTTGGAAAACGCATAAACCACAAAACATAGGGCCGCATAACCTGCCAGAGCCGGCACGTCATTGAATATGCGCCCTTGCGAGCCGCCAAATTTGGCTAAGACAGCCGTCAGACCGATCGCCAGCGCCGCAATAGGGAGGTATGCAGCAGCCGGCAGGGTCAGGGCGCGAGGCAAAGGCGCAAACCGCGCGCGCAGCCGCAGGCCGAGCGCCATCCCGATCCCAAACTCCCACAAAAATTGCAAGAAAAAACTATTCCAGGCGCGCGCGCTCTCTTTACCCATGGCCCACACAGCCAACCACCACACGACCGATACGGCTGCGCACAAAGCGACAAAACGCGCCGCGCCCATTCGCTCAAGCAACCGCATGAGCAATGGAAACACGATATAGAATTGCACAATCGCGCTCACAAACCAAAAATGCCCCCCGAAGCTCTCCATCCACGCACTGGAAAACATCTGATACA
>JBKBLI010000023.1:35970-46961 GCA_046296435.1 Saprospiraceae bacterium
CGCGGCGTGATAGAGGACAATGCCCAGTATGGCATATCCCCGCGCAAAATCAACAAATTCGAACCGCATTTCTTTATTCATGGCTTCGTCGCCCCACAGACGCGGAAACGCGGCGCCGGCGCCATCCGAATCTTAGGCGGCTCAAATATGCGCATTTAGCCCCAAACCTGTGTCCAAATCTATCAAGCCTGCATAATTTGACCCAAAATCGGAGGGCGCTGGCTCCGGACATACAGCCAAAAGCCGGATGCGCTTGCCGCATCCGGCGTGTAACAAACCTAACCCTTTAATGTGCGTCTTAGCTCCGGCGCCGCTGCCGCAGGGGCGCCGATTCATGGTTTTCTTTGTTGGATCTTTTCAGTAAAAGTAGCGCGCCAACGATTCGAAAAAATTGTCCCGATAGCCTGCCGATACCGCCAACGAGACCCCGCTACTTAGGGCCACTGAGCCTCCCTTGCCCCGGCTGTATTTGACCAAATGTTTGAGATGTATGGTGTGTGAGCGGTGGATCCGCACAAAGTGAAACATAGGCAGTCGCCCCTCCACCTCTCCCAGGGTTTTGCAAATGAGCATGCCCTTACCGCCGACCAGATGCAGCATGGTGTAGTTGCCTTGCGCCTCCATGTAGATGATGCGTTTCCATTTTTCTACGACGAATCCGTCTAAGATCGGCAAAATGATTTTACCGGAGGGTTTGTCTTGCGCGGCGCATTGGGTTTGCGTCCGCACGAAAGAGCGGTTGCGTTCTCCGCCGGTGGCGCTTTCGGGGTTCGGCACGATCGTAACAAGATTAGCCATGGTGCGCGGTTGATGCGTTTAACAGGTTATAAACAATCCATAATCGCTGCAAAAGTGTGGCGATTTTCGGTCGATTACAAGTCTATTTTAGACAATTGTTTGGTTTTCTGAACTTGATATTTTTTTCGAAAAATCACAAAAAAAATCGCATTTTTGCCCTCAAAAACATGTCGCGTAAAGCCACCGCCAAACTAACGCGCCTGCTCAGGGCCGCCACTTCGTCTGAAAAAAGGTATATGCGCATTCGACTAACGCGCTCCAGGAGCGGCGAGCCGGATAAATACCTGCAACTATACGAAGCCTTGGCGGCCGGGCAAATCGAAGACGACCATGCCCTGATTGGGCGGATCTATGGCCAAACAGAGCGCCTGAGCGTCAAATACGCCAACCTAAAGCAATATCTCTACGAGTCCCTGCTGGATGCGCTGTACGATTTCGACAAGGGCGCCAGGGCCAGACACGAACTGGACAGACAATTTCGGCACATCTCTGTCTTGTTCAAGCGCGGCTTGTATAAGGATTGCGACGAAGCGCTTCAGAAAGCGATGCGCATCGCCGAACAGTACGAGTACTTTACGCACCAACTCGAAGCGGTGAAGTGGCAAAAACTGCTGGCCTACACCCGCATGGACGCCAACTTTTTGCACAAAAATATCGAACGCCTGCAAGCCCTGGAAAACAAAGCGCTGCAGCAAATACAAAACCAATCGGCCTATCAAAGCATTTTTCTCCAATTGTATCTCGCTGTCAAAAAAGAAGGCGGCCTATCCGCTCCCGAAGCCCGCGCCCGTGTGGACGCGCTGGTCAGGTCTGAGCTTTTTACCGGCCCCGAAAAAGCGCTCTCGCACACCGCTAAGGTACTATATTACCGCAGCATGAACCTCTACTACTACATCGTCCAACAAACCGAACAGTTTCATGAATCCGGACGGCAATTGATTGAATTGCTGGAGTCAAAACCACACTTCCTCAGAGAGGGGCTTACTGATTACATTGCGGCGCTGAGCAACTATATCCTGTCCTGCGGCCTGTCGCGCCGATACGGCGAAGTGCGCGCCACGCTCGACAAACTACGCCGCCTCCAACCCATTACGCAAGACGACCGCAGAAAGATACACAGGCAGTATTACAGTAACTTGTTTGCGTTAAACATATACTGCGGAGAATTCGAAAATGCAAAAAATGAAATGCGGGCATGCCAGCAAGGACTCGAAGCGGATACGGCAGATGATTTTGCCACGGCGAGCTTCTTTTTTCAATACGCTTGCATCTGCTTCGGATGCGGAGATTACGACGAGGCCCTGGGATACCTCAACGACTGGATGCGTCAACCCCGCTCTGTAGAACGCGAAGATCTGCAAAGCGTGGCGCGCATCATGCTGCTGATCATATACTACGAATCGAACAAGCTACTGATCCTCGACGCTGCGCTGAGGGCCTCGCGCAGGTTTGTCAGGAGCCGAAACAGGCTCTACCAGCTCGAACGGCAAATTTTCGCGCTGATGGGCAAATTGTTGAATGCGGAATCTGAGCGGCGCAAACGGCTCATCTTTCGACACACTTACGCCAAAATACAGCCGCTCCTGAACCGGCAGGAGGCCGTCGCATTGATCCAGACCCTCGATCTGGACGCCTGGATCAGAAGCAAGCTCGAAGGGCAGTCTTTTGCGAGAATAGTGCGCCAAAAATGGCGCGAATCGGCCAATTCGGCATGAGGGCTGCGCGACTTGCGGCTGGGGCGGCCGACTCCGGCGCGCTACGCGCATGCGTCGCTCGCCTTTCCCTTCCCCACGGCGCATGAGAGCCTGATGGCCGCGCGAAGGAGGAGCGTTTTGCCGCTCATATGTTCAGTTCCCGCCCGATCCGCCGCCAGAATCGGCTCCAGATCCAGAAAACTCGCTGAGTTCGGCGCGGGTGTCCACCGAAGTCCAGCGCGTTCTATAGGTAAAGCGCTTGCCTTTGACCGTTACATAGCCGCCTTTGATGTGTTGCTGAAGGTCGGCGTCGAGCACAGTGGCAAAACCTTTCAACTTAATTTCGTCGAGCGTGGGCACTTTTTTAGACATACAATGGCATAGGTTTGAACATACGTTGCAAAGATACAATACCTGCGCGGCACGTCCTGCCGCAATACAAAAAAAAATGACCACTTTTGTCGCGTAGTTTAGCTTTCTGAGCTGCAACAAGTTTTGAGGCCGTCCCCCAAAATAAATCCGCGCTTTTCGGCATCCGACGTCCAATGCGTTTTCGGCGGTTATCTTGTCGCCGTAGCGTGTAAAGTCGCTCATGGCTCTTCGCTCAAAAGGCTCAGCATATCCCAAAGGGTTTCATTTAGGTTGGCGATGGCCAAAGACAAATTCCATGCGTCGCGATTGCGCGGCTCTACGTAGTTGCTGATAGCGCGTATTTGCGCAAAGGGGAGGCCCGCGTTCAGGCAAGCGTAAAAGAACGCCGCGCCTTCCATGCTCTCTACCTGCGCATGCGGGTATCGGCGACGCAGGCGCTCAATGGACGCTGCGCTGCCGTGTACGGCGTTGACGCTCACTCCCGATACCGCACGGAGAAAAGAGGCGGGGGGCGCATGCAAGAGACCTGCGCGAAAAGGCGGCCCGTCGGGATCGGTCAAACCCAACGCAAATAAATCCAAAAGATCTCCCTCAGCCGTCTCGGCGCCCAAATCGGCCACCGCCTCAGAGACCACATAAACTACCTCGCCCAATGACAAACTGCGGTCAATCGCCCCGCCGACGCCGGCTTGCAACGCGAAGTCGGGCGCCTCATCCGACAAGACGCGGCCAAGATTCCAGGCGGTAGCCATCAGTCCTACTCCGGCGACCAACACGCGGACATGCAATCCGCCCCAGACAAAGACGTCTCCTCTACGAAAAGGGGCTAAACGCGTCAAAAGCGGCGCAATTTCGGCCTGCGTGGCGACTACTACCAAAATTTTCATGCCGCAAAAATGCAAAAATTAACCGAAGAGCGGCATTGTGCGTATTTTTGCCGACTGTACCGACGTAAAGAGACACTGCCAACACCGCAACATTCATGCAACAAGCCTCAGCCCCGCCCCCTTCGCACTCCCTCCCCGTTTCGCGCCAATGGTATGCAGAGTGGTTCAACGATCCCGCATACCATGTGCTTTATCAAAACCACGACGACACCGAAGCGAAACAAGCCATCGACGGCCTGCTGCGCGCGCTCAAGCTGCCAGAAGGCGCCCGCTTGCTCGATTTGGCCTGCGGCAGAGGACGTCACGCGCGCTACTTAGCCCACAAGGGCTACGATGTCACGGGGCTGGACATCTCGGCCGATAGCATCTCTGCGGCGCAGGATTACGCCCATGACGGCCTGCACTTCTATCGACACGACATGCGCAAGCCTTTCAGGATCCGATATTTCGACGGCATTCTCAATTTTTTCACGAGCTTTGGTTACTTCGACCGCGAGGCCGACCATCTCAAGACCTTGCAGAACGTCCGCCTCGGCCTTAGAGAAGAGGGGGTATTTTTGTTGGATTTTTTTAACGCCGGCTATGTGCGTGAGCGCCTTGTCGAGAGCGAACGCCGGGAGTTGGGCGGCTATGTGTTCGACATATCGCGACGCTGCGACGCTACCCACGTGTACAAGCGCATCGCCGTGCGGTACCCCGACGGGGGCCGGCGCGAATTTGTCGAACGGGTACGGCTATACGAAGCGGCTGACTTTGAAGCGTTGTTTGCGCGCTGCGGATTGCGCCTGTGCGCATCCTACGGCGACTATGCTCTGCAGGACTTCGACCCGGCCAACTCGCCGCGCCTCATTTTGGTCGCCGAAAAAAAAGGGTGAGCAGATGTGGGAATGGGTGCTGGATCTGGATAAGGAATATTTCCTCCTCGTCAACCATAGCTTGAGCGGCTCGTGGGCAGAAGCCATCATTCCGCTGCTTCGCGAAAAGTTGTTTTGGTCGCCGATTTACCTGTTCGTTGTTTCAGCCGTCTGGCTCAATTACAGTCGCGCTGTCGCGCTGCGCATCCTGCTGGGCCTGGCGTTGGCCGTGACGATAGCCGATACGTGCAGCAGCCGCTTGGTTAAGCCTGCTTTCGCCCGCCTGCGCCCTTGCAACGACCCTGATCTTCGATCCCTCGTAACGCTCAGGGCGCCCTGCGGCACGGGATACAGCTTCACCTCCTCGCACGCGACCAACCACTTCGCCGTAGCAGTGTTTCTGGCCGGTTTTTTTGGGCCAATAAGGCCCTGGATACGCTGGGCGCTGCTTCTCTGGGCCGGATCAGTGGCCTTTGCGCAGGTGTATGTCGGCGTGCACTACCCAATCGATGTTGTCTGCGGGGCTTTGCTTGGCGCCTGGATTGGTTGGGCGGCCCATGGCCTTGCACGGGTCTCTTTGCCCCGCGCTCCAAGACGCGCCCCCTAATATCCCGCCCGTTTGTTAACAAAGAGCTAAAAACGGCCCGTCATGTACAAAAGGCGTACTGCCGGTCGTTCGGGTTTCGGCGCGAATCGCGCGACGCTCATCTTTTTTTTCAGAAAAAAACACACATCGCCATGATAGGTCAAACACCCTTGACGAGCCGGGCCTCTTATGTTAGTCGGCTTTCAAGATTGCTCATTGCTCTTTCCTTAGCGCTCATTGCAGTTGCTTCGGCGCAAGCGCAGACGCCCGTCAGGAAAAAAGCCGCAGCGACTACGCTTACGCTCCAAGCCGACACTTTCGCAGTGCTCGGCAATTGCGGCATGTGCAAGGCGCGCATCGAGGGCGCAGCGCGCAGCGCCGCCGCCGCAGATGCCCAATGGAATGCCAAGGATCAACTGCTTATCGTGCGCTATGAGCCATCGCACACCTCGCTCGACGCCATTCAAAGGGCCGTAGCGGGCGCAGGCCACGATAACGCCGGCTACAGAGCGCCCGACAAAGTCTATGAGAGCCTGCACTCCTGCTGCTTTTACGACCGCGGCGCGGCGCCAGAGCAGGCAAAATCTTTGGAAAAAAGCGACCACTGAGCGCAGGACACGACGGGCACAGGGCGACACTTCTGGCCTTTGCCGGCGTCAAAGGGCCGGATCCGCTTGTTTTTTTCGAAAAAAAACCGTAAAAAACTCCAGCGCAAACAGAAGGATGGCCGGAGCCAAAAACCACGACTGCAAGTAGGCCCGGCAGGCTTCGCTTTTGACGATCACCAAACTGCGCTGCAGTTTTTTTAGCTCCCCGAACAGGGCATTGTAGTCGCCGGGGCCTTGCGCGCAGTATCCGTCGCCGATTTTGGCCAGTTCAGACATCAATCCGGGATTAGCTTTGGTGACGACGGGGCGTCCGTCGGCGTCGAGCTTGACTTGGTTGTATGCACCCTGGGGGAGCGGGATTTGGGCGCCGCGGGCAGATCCCGTCACGACGCTGAAAATACGAATACCCGCTTCGGCGGCATTTTTGGCGCTGCGTAGCGCCTGCGATCCAAAATCTTCGCCGTCGCTCAGCATCACTATGGCTTTTGCCGTGCGCTCCTTGCTTTGCTGAAGCGCAAAGGCGGCTTGTTCGATCGCATCGCCGACATTGCTGCCTTGCAGGTCTATCCACTCTGGATTTGCTTCCATCAGCGCGCTCAACGCAAAGGCGTGATCTGTCGAAATAGGCGCAAGAATCTGCGCAGAACCGGCAAAAACGACCACTCCAAAACGGTCGCCCGGCAAGTCGCGTATCAGGCGCGAGGCTAAGTAGCGCGCCTGCTCGATGCGCGAGGGCTTGGCATCGTCGGCCAACATACTAAGCGAAAGGTCTAAGACCAGCATCACGTCGCAGGCCCGGGCTTCAGCCTCTCGCCCTTTGTCGGGCACGTAGGGTCCGGCAGCGGCGGCAGCCAACAACAAAAAAGCCGCCGCAACATATGCCATACGCCGCGCAAATCCGGCGTCTTCAAAAACGCCTCCGAAGAGGCGGGACTCGACATGAAGGCCGCCTACACGCGCAAGGGCCTTGCGCCGCCAAAGACGCCAGCCTTGCATCAACATTGGCGCTACGGCTGCCAGAATAGCAAGATACCAATACTGCGGATGCTCAAACGAAATCATGGTTCAAGACGCGTTACGACAAGTGAGCTGGGCCGGCAGGCTTGCCGCGAAGGCGTTCTTGTATTTTGCCAAATCGCGCCCTTGCCCGCACCCTTTTTACCCTGAAACAAGTCACGAAGCCTGAGGTTTGGACTTGTGAAGAGAATACAGTATACCGGCAACTAACAAACCGCCAATCACGCCAAGAGACAGCCCAATCGGCACATGGATGTGCATCGGAATCAGGATCATCTTGACGCCGATAAAAAACAGTATAGCCACCAGGCTATAGCTGATGTAATGAAAACGGTCTATCACGTTGGCCAGCACAAAATACATAGACCGCAGACCGAGGATGGCAAAAATATTGGACGTAAACACGATGAAAGGGTCCAGGGTGATCGAAAAAACGGCTGGCACCGAATCAAAGGCAAAGACCACGTCGGTAGTCTCGATCACCATCAGCGCTACAAACAGGGGCGTCACTTTCCAACGCCGTTTTTCGACCACAAAAAAGCGGCCTGCGACGTATTGGTTGGTCACCGGATAAAAACGCTTGATGACGCGCACGGCGGGGTTTTTGTAAAAATCCTGCGGAGCGTCGTCGTCCTTTCGCCACATCTTGTAAGCCGAATAGAGCAACAAAGCCCCGAACACATAAAACAACCACTCAAAATAGCTCACCAGCCATGCGCCTACGCCGATCAATATACCCCGAAATACCAACACGCCGATAATCCCCCAAAAGAGCACCCTGTGCTGATACTGTCGCGGGACCTTGAATTGTGCGAATATCAGCGCCATCACAAACAGATTATCGATGCTCAAGGCCTCCTCAAGCAGGTAGCCCGTAAAATACTTAAGCGCCGCCTCTTTGCCGCCCATCGGTTCCTTAGGGTAGGTACCCAACCCAAACCACTGATTCTCGTATCCAAAATAAACGAACAAATTGAAAGCCAACGCCAACGAAATCCAAAAAAGCGTAAACCTCAGCGACTCCTTGGTATCGGGCACGTGGTCTTTTTTGTTGAATACGCCAAGATCGACAGCCATCATCAAGGCTACCAAGACAATAAATCCTATCCAAACTATGGGAGAAATCATACAGGGACTCGAACAATAAGTCAAATTTTAGGCCTAAGAGGCTCGCTTGTGACGCTTTTTTGGCTATTTGTTTCTATCTTGGCAAAAAAACATGCTTATCTGGCTTCAAAAGAAGAACTTTGAGGCCAGCTACAATATGCGTTTCGAATGAATCAATTTCGCGAATGCTTTTCAAAATATAAAACATTCAATCCTGTTATGCAAAAAATCTACTCAGCCACCGCAGCCTGCCTGATAACAGTCTTGTGCGTTGTCTCATCAACAGCGCAGCAAAGGTATCCGGTTTATTTCGAATCGGGCGTACAATTCTTAGAAAACAACTTTGACGGCCGCTTTGACGCTCTTCGGGCCACTCCGAAAGAGTTGTTCAACGGGCGATTTGTCCGCCTGGTGCAATGCGCCTCTGTACCCAACGCCACTCAAAGGGCTTTGGTCGAACGCGCGGGTATGCAAATCATCGATTACATCCCGTACGGGGCCTACATCGCCTCCTTCCCTGAAGGATTTGATTTTCAGGTTTTGTCGGCCATTCATGCGCGCAGCGTATCGCCGGTGCTGCCCGAATGGAAGATTGCGCGCAACCTGCGCGAGCAACCCCATGGCGAATGGGCCGTCAGGGGCGAATTCGTCGAGATTACCCTGACGGTCTGGCCGCATATCCCGATTCCGCAAGCCGCCGAACACTGCGCCCGGGCCGGCGTCAAAGTGCTCGCGCAAGGACGCTACGACGGCGTGCTGACCGCACTAATCCACCGCGACGAGATAAACAACACAGCCGCGCTTCCATTCGTCAAGGGCCTCGAACTGATTGCGCCGCCCGGCCAGCCCGAAGATACCCGCGGCCGCGCCCTGCACCGCGCCAACATGCTCGACGTAGCGCATCCCGACGGCCTCAAATACACCGGCGAAGGCGTCAGCGTACTGGTGCGCGACGACGGGGCCGTAGGGCCGCATATCGATTTTCAGGGCCGAATGGTGGACCTCAGCACGTCCAACGCCGCCAACGCCACGCATGGCGACGGCGTGGGCGGTATCATGTCCGGCGCCGGCAATCTGAACCCCTATATGCGCGGCATGGCCGCCGGATCGCGGATGTTCGTTACCAATTACGAAGCCGGATTTCAAGACATCACCTTGGATCTGCACCTGAATGAAGGCGTGAGCGTCACCAATTCCTCCTATTCCAATGGTTGCAACGCCGGCTACACAGCCAATGCGCGCACGGTGGACAGACAAATATTCGAAAACCCCGGCCTGATGCACGTCTTCTCCGCCGGCAATAGCGGCACAAGCGATTGCAACTACGGCGCCGGAGCCAACTGGGGCAACATTACCGGAGGTCACAAAGTAGCCAAAAATTGCCTGGCCGTAGCCAACCTGCGCAACAACGGACAACTCGAAAACTCCTCCAGCCGCGGCCCTGTGCACGACGGCCGCCTGAAACCGGACATTGCCGCCAACGGATTCGAACACAATTCCACAGGTCCCAACAACACCTATCAAGTATTTGGCGGCACTTCCGGCGCCGCGCCCGGCGTCGCCGGCTGCATGGCCCAGCTTGCGCAGGCCTACAAAGAAAGCTTCAACGCCCCTTACGCGCCCAGCGCGCTGCTCAAAGCCGCTATGCTCAACACCGCCAACGACCTGGGCAACGCAGGCCCCGACTTCAAATTCGGATGGGGACATCTGAACGCATGGCGCGCGCTCAATCTGATCCGCGAAGGGCGCTGGCAGGAAGGCGCCGCAGATCAAAACGAAATCAAAACCCACACCATACAAGTACCCTTCGGCGTCCGTCAATTGCGCGTCATGGTATATTGGGCCGATCCGGCAGCCAACGCCAGCGCGTCAAGGGCCCTGGTCAACGATCTCGACCTGCGCGTCGTAAGCCCTTCCGGCGTCGTCAACCTACCCTGGCTCTTGAACCCCACTCCTGTCCCCGCCATCCTGGACATGCCCGCCGGCAAAGGCCGCGACTCTCTCAACAACGCAGAACAAGTCAGCATCCTCAACCCCCAGCCGGGCGCCTACACGATTGAAATCGCAGGCTATGAAGTTCCGTTGGGTCCGCAACAATACTACATCGTCTGGGAGTTCGACACCGACGCCATCAAGATCACCTATCCCTCCGGAGGAGAGGGATTCGTTCCGGGCCAGCAGGAACGCATCCATTGGGACGCCTACGGCGAAAGCGGCAACTTCACCCTGCGCTATTCTACCGACGGCGGCGAAACCTTCTTCCCCATCGCCACCCTGACCAACCAGCCGCAAGCCCGAATGCACGACTGGACCGTCCCGGCCAACATCATCAGCGAGCAGGTACACATCATGTTGATACGCGGCGCTCAACGCGATACCACCACGCTCCCGATCACCATAGCGCCCGTACCCACAGAACTGGAGATCACGCGGGTGTGCCCCGACTCCTTGACCCTCCAATGGAAGGCCATCAACGATACCCTCAAATACGAAGTGTATATGCTTGGCGACAAATACATGGAGATCATCGGAAAAACAGCCGCCGCTGCCAATCAATACACCCTGCCCATCCAAAATGCGGGCGTCGAGCGCTGGCTTAGCGTCAGGGCCGCCAACGACCACGGCTTGGCCGGCCGACGCGCCAACGCCATACGCTGGCCGGGCGAACTCAAAAACTGCCCGCAACCCTTTGACCTTGGCCTGCGCGGCGTCCTCGCGCCTGCCGGATCAGCTATCATCCAATGCGAACCCGCCAATCAGGCCGTTAGCATCCGCGTCGTCAACGAAGGGCTCACCGCCATCACCGACGCCACAGCAAACTATCAGGTCAACGGCGGCGCCATCGTCAGCGAACCCTTGCCACAGATCAACCCCGGCGACACGCTCAACTACGTCTTTGTCTCTGAGATCAATATCGCAGACAATTCAGACGTTAACCTCATACTCTGGATCCAGGCCGACGGCGACGCAGTCAACTTCAACGACACCCTGCGCCTGCGCTTCTCCGTGGTTGTTCAGGCGGCGTCAGGGCCATATACTCAGGACTTTCAAGCGCCGCAATTCCCGCC
>JBKBLI010000024.1:0-19462 GCA_046296435.1 Saprospiraceae bacterium
CCCTCGCTCACCCAGTGGCTCCGCAACAATCCCGAAATGAGCATAGAATGGACCGACAATGGCCTCCACATACATGCCCGTTACACTGATGAGTGACCTCCTGCTCGACATCCGCGGCCTAAGCGTACGTTATTTCAAGCGCGGCAGCCCGCCCGCTACCGCCTTACACCCAACCGACCTGCGCCTGTCGCGCGGCGAGACGCTCGGACTCGTAGGCCAATCAGGCTCCGGCAAGTCAAGTTTAGCCCTTGCGCTCATGCGCCTGCTTCCGCCGGAGAGCGCCTCTGTCAGCGCCAAGGAGGCCTTGTTTTACCCCGAAGCCGGAGCGGCGCCCATCCGATTCCTGGAGGAAAAAAAGGCAGGGTACAGAGGCTGGGGCATGGGCATGATCTTTCAGCACCCGCTCACGGCCCTCAACCCCGTCATGCGCTGCGGAGCGCACATTGAAGAAGCCTTGCGCAGCCATCAAAACCTCAGCAACCCCCAAGCTCTGCGCAGCGAATCGCTCGCGCTTCTGGCGGCCATGCGCCTCGACGACCCCGAGCGCATTCACGCCGCTTATCCCTGCCAACTGAGCGGCGGCCAACTCCAACGCGCGTTGCTTGCCGCCGCGCTTGCCTGCAAGCCCAGATTGCTTATCGCCGACGAGCCTACTACGGCCCTCGATGCAGACGCGCAAAATGCCGTATTGGACTTGCTGGTTGAGTGCGCCGTCAACCGCAACATGGCCTTGTTGCTCATCAGTCACAACTTAGAGGCTGTGGCTCGCGTCTGTAAGCGCATTGCCGTAGCGCATCAGGGCAGGATCGTAGAAGAAGGCCCCGCCGCCCAGATTGCACAATCCCCGCAACACGAATATACCCGCCAACTGGTACTGTCCACACCCCAGGCCCGCACTCCGCGCCCCGCGCCATCCGCCCCCCGGACCCATACCCCGCTGATCGAAATCCGCGGCGGGAGCATCTGCTACGCCGACCGCAACGGACGCCAGGTCCACACCGTCTGCAGCGAACTGGATCTGCATATCGATTCCGGCGAGATAGTAGGTCTGACCGGTCCCTCCGGCAGCGGCAAAAGCTCCATTGCCCGCGTGCTCGCCGGACAGCATCGCCTCAACGAAGGAGAACGCTACTACCAGGGCGAGGAAGTCGCGAGCCTTGCCCCTGCCCGATACAAACAATTTTTGCTCGAGGTTCAGATGATCAATCAAGATCCCGGCGCTTCGCTCAATCCACGCATGCGCGTCGGCGACGCCATTGCCGAGCCGCTACTCGCACACCGCCTATGTGCCGATCTCCGCGAGGCCAACGCCCGCGTCGGCCAACTGCTCGAACAAGTAGGCCTCGATTCCGACTATGCCGCGCGCTACCCTGCCCAACTCTCCGGCGGTCAACGCCAGCGCGCCTGCATTGCGCGCGCGCTCAGCCTTGCCCCGCGTCTGTTGATCTGCGACGAGCCTACCTCCTCGCTCGATTTTGTTACGCAGGCCAAGATTCTCGACTTATTGCTCGACCTGCGCAGGCGCATCGGATTGAGCATCCTGCTCATCTCGCACGATATTGACATGATCCGCTCTGTTTGCGACCGCATTATAGACCTCGGTTCCAGCGCGACGCGCGGGTAAGAAGAGCGGACGCAAAGAACTTCGCAGAGGCATTTCGGGGTTTTTTGAAGCCCATAAAAAAGGGCAAAAGCGCGGACGCGCCCTTGCCCTTTGTCGTTTTTTTTAAGCCCAATCAGAACTTCCGCGTTCCGTTTGGTTGATAGACGTAACGAAAGGAGTACTTGATCTTCGTGGGCTGGGTAGGCGGCGTTACTGGTGCGCCATTGTCGTCGGTTGGCGTGGCGCTGATCATCTCCATCTTTGCGTATTTGCCGTTGGATGTCTTGAACACAAATACGATGCCAGCTTTAGGCGTAAAAATGCGGGTGACCGGGTTATAGTCGTACCACGAGGCGTCTTTGACCGCCAGGTTGCCTGCGGCATCAACGGCGTAACCGCTTTCTGGCGCTTCGGTAATCTCGTCAAACACGCCGGTAAGGATAATCACGCCCGCGTTGCCGGGGCCGCTGGAGCCGCTGTTGACAATCATGGTAGTGAGCCGCATGCCGAAGTCCCATTTGTCCGTCTGTTGTTGAGAGGCATCCAATGAAGCGCCGCTCTCAAATTGAAAGAGCGAAAAGGGCCCCATTGGGCTGGCAGTAGTCAGGAAATCAACGGTGCGCGCCTCTGGGGTCGTATCGTCTTTGTCCTTTTTGCAAGAGGTACTCAAGAAACTCAAGGCTGCGAGCAGCCCGAAACCAAATACTAATGTGCGTGACATTTCGTGAGAAATTATGAAATTAGTTTGAAAAATTCCAGTGTAAGGCGGCCATGAAATGAAGACCGGGCATCTGGGGCAAATGGAGCGCGTCGGTATGGTTGAGCGCATTAAAAGCGTTGATCTGCGCCGTCCAGCGTTTGCCAATGGCTTTCTGTGCGCTGAGATTGAGCATCGCGAAGCCGGGCGCAAACTCCTCTGCCATATTGGCAAATCCGTTGCCGTCAATGTCGGTCACACCCCAGCGACTGCGTCCAATGACCCGCGCCGAGCCGCCCCAACCGCTGCGCGGATCTTCGTAGAGCAACTTGGCGTTGAACATATGCGGACTGCGCCCCATCAAACCGGTATATTCGGAGCGCCGCATGCGCCGGGTCGAACCGGTAGGGCTATTGCGGCCAAACACTTCGCCGCTGCGAAATTGGCGCAAGGTCTCCTGATCGCCGCTCATCAGATACTGATAGCCGAAACTCCAGGTGAGGCGCTTGCCGATGGTCCCCTGAAGGTTGCATTCTGCGCCGCCCGTGAATGCGCTGCGCACATTCATATAGCTGAATATCAATGAGTTGTTACTCTGTACGGCTACGGGAAGGTAGTTGATCAGGTCCTGGACTGCGTTGTAGAACAGGTTGAACTCGGCTTTGAGGGGCAAGCGTAAGAAGGCGTAATTGCCGCCGATATTGAACCCATGCGAAGATTCGGGGCGCAGCGCCGAGATCTGATAGGCCTCCGGCAAGATACGCGCCACCAGACCTTCTTGCTGCTGGCGCTCCAACTCAAACAGCGAAAACTCCGAAGCGCCGTACACCCGATAGCCCTGTGCGGCCGGATTGACGTAAAAGAGGTACAACTGCCGAAAATCGGGAGCTTTGAAACCGCTGCCATACGATGCGTTGAAGTTCAGGCGGGGCGCAGCGCGGTATTGGGCAGAGAGCTTGGGCGTGAGGCGATTCTCGTAATCAGAATGCAAATCGTAACGCAAGCCGGGGATGACGGTCCAACGCGGGTTGATTTTCCACTCATTTTGGACGAAAGCGTAACCGATGTGCTGCAGTTTTACGTCGCGGTAGCGCATGGTTTCGACGGTTTGCAGGTTGTAGGCGGCGCCGGCAATCAACTGTTGACCCTTGCCCCAGTCCCAATCGGTCTGTTGCTCTAAACGCAAAAAAAGATGCTGGAAATCGTCGCGGTAATAGACTTCCCGACCGGATGCGCCTTGGAGGAAGTCTAGTTCCTGGTCGTAACGGAAGTAATTGGCATGGAGCCGCAAAGCGGTTTTGAGGCGCTCATTGATCCAGCGGATAAAAGTGGGATTAACGTTGATATCGGTGGTGCGCCCGAAGCCGCCTACATTGATAACGGGGCTGTTTATGGCAAAAAGGGACTGCTGACGACCTGAGAACAGGCGGTTGTTCCAGACCAGACGCGTGCGCTCCGAAAAGCGGCGCGTCCATTTGACCTGGGCGCTGAGGCTATGGAAAGGGTCAAGTGTTTTTTCGGGGGTATTTCTATCCAGATCGTAGCCGCGCGAGGCGTTGAAATTGCCGAACAGATAAAGGGTAGAATGGTCGCTGAGACGCCGATTGACGGACAGAGATGCGTCTGTGGCGCCAAACTGCCCGTAGCGGAGGCCTGTCTGGAAGGAATTGTCGTTGCGTTGTTCGGTCAAGATATTGATCACGCCGCCCATGGCTTCGCTCCCATAAAGTGCCGAAGAAGGACCTTTGATAATCTCGATCTTGCGGATATTGCCCACTGCAAAACGCGACAAATCGATTATGCCGCCCTGACGACCAATCATCGGCTCGCCGTCGAGCAGGATCAGGGTGTAGTCTGGTGAAAGGCCCTGGATCTGCACGCCATTGCCAAACACGCCGCCGCCCACGGCGCCGCTGCCGGTTCCTGCGGTGAGGAAAAGACCTGTCTGCTCCTGGAGCACTTCGTTGAGGCGAACGTTGCCGGACAAACGGATTTCTCTTTGTCCTACGAGGAGAGTGGGCACAGTCACCTGGCTCAACTGGCGCTCGCTGCGGGTGGCGGTGACTACCAATTCGGGCGCCAACGCTTGCCAGGTTGTGTCGGCCGGCGGAGGGGTGGATACCA
Organism: Saprospiraceae bacterium; assembly: GCA_046296435.1. Taxonomy (GTDB): domain Bacteria; phylum Bacteroidota; class Bacteroidia; order Chitinophagales; family Saprospiraceae; genus M3007. The sequence continues at coordinate 4,425 of JBKBLI010000024.1, forward strand.
ATATAGCTGGGGATCCTTCGCTGACGTATCCGATGGACTGCGCGTTCGCGCCCACCGCGGCAAATGAGGCTAAGACTCCAACAAAAAAGAAATTTCGCATATATTTGTGGCGCAAAGATCGAGGCGCCGCGGGCATACTATTGTCACGAGATTGCCAGAATCTGAGCAGGCCTGTTTTCTTGACTTTTCGATGACAGAAAGGGTGAAAAATCCGATGCGCGCTTTGCACGCGCGTTTTTTTTCCAAAAAGCAGGGATGAGACACCCCTCCCTTCCCACGCACGCTTTCTGTTTTTTCCTAAAAAAATGCGTCGCGCCTACTTCATACGCTCGCGCAATTCCCCGCCTACCCCCCAAAAAAACAGGTCGGCCCGCTTGAAGCGGAACGACCTGTGCGTATTATTATGATCTATCGAACCGAGAGGATTCTCGTGCAGGATTACATCATATCCATGCCGCCCATACCGCCCGGAGCGCCGCCCATTGGCTGTTTTTTCTCGGGCTTCTCGTTGATGACGCACTCTGTGGTGAGGATGAGGCTGGCAATAGAAGCTGCATTTTCGAGCGCTATGCGGGCCACTTTGGTTGGGTCGATGATACCTGCTTTTTTGAGATCTTCGTAGCGGTCGTGACGAGCGTTGTATCCCATCGCGCCTTTTCCTTCGAGCACTTTAAAGAAAACGACGGAGCCGTCAACGCCGGCATTTTCGGCGATGGTGCGGATGGGCGACTCAAGCGCTTTGCGTACGATCTGGATGCCGATTTTCTCGTCCTCGTTATCGCTCTTCAGGTCGTTGAGGGCATCGATGGCGCGCACGAGGGCTACGCCGCCGCCGGCTACGATACCTTCTTCAATGGCGGCGCGGGTAGCGTGGAGGGCGTCGTCAACGCGGTCTTTTTTCTCCTTCATTTCGACTTCGGTAGCGGCGCCGACGTAGAGCACGGCTACGCCGCCTGCCAATTTGGCAAGGCGTTCTTGCAATTTTTCGCGATCGTAGTCGCTGGTTGTGGTTTCGATCTGCTGCTTGATCTGGTTGACACGGGCTTTGATGGCATCGCTGTTTCCTTTGCCGCCGACGATGGTTGTATTGTCTTTATCGACGGTGATTTTTTCGCAGGTACCGAGATGTTCCAAGCCGGCGTTTTCGAGTTTATAGCCTTGTTCTTCGCTGATGACGGTACCGCCGGTGAGGATGGCGATATCTTCGAGCATGGCTTTGCGGCGGTCGCCAAATCCGGGCGCTTTGACGGCCACGACTTTGAGGCCGGCGCGCAAGCGGTTGACGACGAGCACGCCGAGGGCCTGGCTGTCCACATCCTCAGCAATGATGAGCAAGGGGCGGCCAGTTTGGAGTGATTTTTCGAGAATGGGTAAGAGATCCTGCATGTTGCTGATCTTCTTGTCGGTGATCAGCAGGTTGGGATTCTCATATTCGGCAATCATCTTTTCGGGGTCGGTAATGAAGTAGGGGCTGAGGTAGCCGCGGTCGAACTGCATACCGATGACTTCGTCCACATAGGTGTCGGTGCCTTTTGCCTCCTCTACAGTGATCACGCCGTCTTTGGTGACGCGCTTCATGGCGTCGGCGATGAGCTTACCGATGGTTTCGTCGTTGTTGGCTGAGATGGCTGCAACCTGTTCGATTTTGCTGAAGTCGTCGCCGATTTCTTCTGTTTGTTTTTTCAGGTCGTCCACCACGGTCTTTACCGCTTTGTCAATACCGCGTTTGAGGTCCATGGGGTTGGCGCCTGCCGCTACGCTTTTGAGGCCTGCGGTCACCAGAGCTTGCGCGAGTACCGTGGCGGTGGTGGTGCCGTCGCCGGCTGCATCGGCGGTTTTGCTGGCCACTTCTTTGACCATTTGGGCGCCCATATTGGCTATCGGATCTTCGAGTTCGACTTCTTTGGCTACGGTCACGCCGTCCTTGGTGATGGCCGGAGCGCCAAAGGATTTTTGAATGACCACATTGCGGCCCTTGGGACCGAGGGTTACTTTCACTGCATTAGCAAGGGCGTCGATACCCTCTTTGAGCTTTTCGCGAGCTTCGCTGTCGAATGTGATTTGCTTTGCTGACATATTGTCTATGCGTTTTTTAATTTTTTAGAAAAGATTGAAGGGGGGTACGGGGTCAGAGGATGCAGAGCACTTCGTCTTCGCGCATGATGAGGTAGTCCACGCCTTCGTGGTGGATCTCCTGTCCGGAATATTTTCCGTAGAGGACGATGTCTCCCACTTGGACGGTCATCAGGTTGCCATCTTTGCCGGGGCCTACTGCTACGATTTCGCCGCGTTGGGGTTTTTCCTTGGCTGTATCCGGAATGATAATGCCGCCTTTAGTTTTTTCTTCTGCCGGCGCAGGCTTGATGATGACTCTGTCTGCGATAGGTTTCATAATGCTTGAGCTATTTTTGTTTTTGAAAAAGTTAAACACTTGCTGGAAAAGCTGCAGCCTCGGGCGGCTGTCAGCCGCTTGTGCATTAGCACACTTTGTGCCACTTTGTTGTTTCCTGCCATTTTTGCAGTTGCCGGCCGGAGTGGGGCGACTTGTGTCATGTTTGGGCGGCAGATAGCAGTATGGCGCCTGTCTGATCATTTGACAAGATGACATCCGTCATTCTCAGGGGAGTTAATACAGGCTTAACTTTGCGACAAAAAGGAACGAAAATGGTCAGCACACTTGAGTTACGAATGGGTCCCGGGTTAACGATTGCGGAGTTGCAAAAGCAGTTCAACAATGCGTTTCCGTACTTGAAATTGGTTTTTTTTCAAAAAAAGCATCGAGCATATGAAGGTAGCGCAGCCGAAGACATGATCAAAGACCCGAATACGACGCTCGGCGCGCTTTCGGCGAAAGTCAAAGAGGCTGTTTTGATGATTGAGCCTACGATGCCTACGTGGCAACTGGAGCGTCTTTTTGAGACTGATTACGGATTGCATGTGCAATTGTTCCGCCAATCGGGCAATCTCTGGCTTGAAACAAGCCGCACGGACGATCTGAGTATCGAGCAGCAAAACGCTAAGGGGTGCGCCAGCACGCGGCATTATTTCCCGCTTTCCGATCCTCTGGATTACCGGGAGCAACCATAGACAATCAGCGCCCAGGAACGAATGGTTTTTTGCTTTAAACAAACTTAAACAAACATTTCAATTATGCGAGCCGTAACGCCTGTAGTCAAAATAATGTCTAAAAAACCGGAAACCGTTACGCCGGAAGACAATATGGAGTCCGTGCGTAAAATTTTTGAAAAGAGGGGTTTTCACCATGTGCCTGTCGTCCAGCAGGGCAAACTGGTCGGAATCGTGAGCTACACCGATTATCTGCGCCTGATCCGCAATTTGTTTGACAATCCGCACGAGGAGCGCGCCAACGAAAAGGTGCTCGGCGCCACGCTGGTACGAGATGTGATGACCAAGCACGTGCTCTGCCTTGGACCAAACGATTCTTTGGAAAGCGCGGTGCGGGTATTCAAAACCAACCAGTTCCACGCGCTGCCTGTGGTGGATGACAACCGCCGCCTGATGGGCATTGTAACCACATACGACCTGATGAAAGTACTCGAAAAACTGTTTGTCGAGCAAATGGAAACGACCTGAACGGCCGAAGGGGCATTTGTTTGTGAATAGCTCAAGCCGGAGTTCCGCTGCGTTCTCCGGCTTTTTTGTGCGCATCGCAATTTTTTGCCGACCTTTGCCGGGCCTATGGATAAAGACAAATTGCAAGATGCCGAAGTAAAGCCGTCGGAGGATGCGCGGGTGGAGATCCCCATAGCGGAAGCAGATGTCAGTTTGCGTTACGACGATGTTTACCAGAATTTTAGTCCGGATGCGCTCAGTTTGATCCGTTGGAAAAACGGAGCTTACGAGTTTGTTTGCCGGAACGGATGCGCGTTGCGCATTTCGGCGCTGGAGGCGGGAGTCATGCGTCTGCGATACAGTCCGGACGGGCGATTCGAACGCGATTTCTCCTACGCGCTTGATCCGGCGTATCAAGCGCCGCGGATAAAAGCGACGCTCCATGAAGGGGACGACGAATTTGTCATTGCGACCGAATTGATACAAGTGGTGGTTGAAAAAAGCAATCTGAAACTGAGGATCTTTGATGCTGAGGACCGGCTGATGCTAGAAGACGAGCAGGGGTATTCTGCTCAAAGAAGCGTCATGCGCGGGTGGCGACAGATTCGACATCGTTTTAAGAGCGCCAAAAAAACGGCCTATTTTGGTCTGGGCGACAAGCCCTGCGGCGTCAATTTGTCAGGTCGGCGTTTTGAAAACTGGTGCACAGACGCCTTCGGATTTGCCAGAGACTCTGACCCCTTGTACAGGGCCGTGCCCTTTTTCTACTGTTTGCACGCTGGGGCGGCCTTTGGTATTTTTTGGGACAACACCTTCCGCACCTGCATTGATTTTGACAGCGCTGGAAGCGGAGCCGTCGAGCTCAGCGCCGAGGGCGGCGAAATGAACCTGTACTACCTACACGGACCGCGCCTCGACGGGGTGGCTGCCGCATACGTGCGGCTCACCGGCCATACGCCCCTTCCGCCGGCCTGGGCCCTGGGCTACCACCAGTGCCGCTGGAGTTATTATCCCGACGAACGTGTGCGCGAAGTAGCCGCTCGATTCAGGGAACTATCCATCCCCTGCGACGCGATTTATTTGGACATCGACTATATGGACGGCTTCCGCTGCTTCACGTGGAATAAGGATCATTTCCCCAATCCGCAGGCTTTGTGCGCCGATCTGGAAGCCCAGGGCTTCAAAACGGTGGCCATGATAGACCCCGGGATCAAAGAGGATCCCGACTACGCCGTCTATAACGAAGGTGAGGAGCAGGGATACTTTGTCCAAAGCGCGGATGGATATACCGTAAAAGCGCCCGTGTGGCCGGGTTTTTGCGCTTTTCCAGACTTCACTTCGCAGCGCGTGCGCGAGTGGTGGGGCAAGCTATATGAGGACCTGTACCTGAATGTTGGTATTGCCGGATTTTGGAACGATATGAATGAGCCTGCCGTATTCCATGTCCATCACAAAACCTTGCCCTCAGACGCGCGCCATGCCTACGACGGCGCGCCTTGTAGCCACGCTAAGGCGCACAATGTGTATGGTCAACAGATGAGCAGGGCCAGTTGGGAGGGCTTGCGGTCGCTTCGTCCCGAGCAAAGGCCCTTTCTGCTTAGCAGGGCCGGATTCAGCGGAAGTCAGCGCTTTGGCGCCGTGTGGACGGGCGATAATTATTCCGATTGGGAGCACCTGCAAATTGCCAATATCCAATGCCGCCAATTGGCCATTTCAGGCTTCGCGTTTTGCGGTTCAGACGTGGGCGGATTTGCCGGGACCGCCGACGGGGAGTTGTTCGTTCGCTGGTTGCAACTCAGCGTGTTTCATCCGTTGATGCGCGTGCACAGTATGGGGCAACACGCCGCCGGCGATGCGCTTGTGGTGGAGGAAGCCCAACTGGCCGATCCGGCGCTGCACCGCAACGACCAGGAGCCTTGGAGCTTCGGCGACAAATGGACCGAACTGGCCAAACGCGCCATCGAACTCCGCTACTGCCTTTTCCCGGCGCTCTATACCGCCTTTTGGCGCTATACCCAGAGCGGCACACCCGTGATCCGACACATGATTTTCGCCGACGAACAAGATCCGAAATTGCTGGAAATTGAGCGCGACTTCTTGTTTGGACAACACCTGCTGGTCAGCCCAGTCGTACAGGCGCGACAGCATCGCCAGTTGGTCTATCTTCCAAAAGGACTTTGGTATTACTTTTGGACGGGCCACGCCTACCGCCATGAACAATTTGTAAATGTGACGGCCGACCAGATACCCATCTTTGTGCGGGAGGGCGCCGTGCTTGCGCTGTATCCGGTGCGCCAACACACCGGCGAGCCGATTGAATCGCTGACGCTCTACGTATATTACACTGCAGGCGCCGAACAGAGCGAACTCTACGAAGACGCCGGCGAGGGCTACGGATATGCTCAAGGCGAGTACCGGCATACGGCATTCAGTGCCTCGGGATCTGAGCGGGGATTCTCGCTCGAATGCGTCCGTACGGGCAATTACCAGCCCGAATATGCTGTCGTAAAGGTTTATCTGATAGGCTTCCCGACTTTCATCGGTCGCTGCTATGTTGACGGCGTCGAAACGCCAATTAAAGAAGTTCGCTTGCGCGACAGATCGCTGTATGCTTTGGATGCCGAACCGTCTTTTGAGCGGATCGTCTGGGAAAAACGCACATAGACCACCTCAATAAAAAAACAAAGGCAGCAGACTTCGGCGCAAACCGGCGCCGGCGCGGCCACAGGAGCGCCTTATTCCGTTGGGATAAAAGGAGCGCAATACCAGTTTCTGCGACCGACCGCGCCACATCAACCCAATTCGTTCCTGTGTCGTCAGCCTTTGCGCACGTATTTTGTGAGGATGACAATAGTCGTCCCTTCGATCTTGCCTTCAATCTGATCGGCATTGTCTGCCACAAGGCGGATCTTGGATACTTTGGTGCCTTTTGCGATGGTGAAATTAGCGCCCTTGACCGGTAAGTTTTCCGTGAGAAACACGTTGTCGCCGTGTTGCAATACTGCGCCGTTAGCGTCTCTGTGGATGACTTGAGCGGCCAATGCCGCATCCTCAGATTGGGACCATGCCCATTCTTTTTCGTCGAGGTAGGCGCCCGCTAAGGCCTCTTCAGCCCAGGGGCAATCAGGCAATTTGGAGAGCAACCTGTGCGACAAAACCTTGACCGCCGGCGTATCGCTCCAGACGCTTGCGGCAAGGAAGCGGAAATACTCCGGATCGTCGAAACGCTTTTCGCAAATGCGACGCATGCAAGCGTCGCACAGTACAACAATATTGTCGTCGATTTCGTCGGTGCGGGTGGGCACGAGATAGGCGTGAAGCGGGACAGATGCAACAAGGCACAACTCGCAGGCATTCTGACTCCGCGCCAGTAAAGAGTTGTTGGGCGTCATTATTCAGAAGGATGTAAAGCGGCGCAAAGGTAGTCAAACTTGATCATCTGGCGGGGTTGTTGCGACAAAACATGCAAGGGGGGGAGTTTCTGCAATGCTTCAAAGCAAGGCAGCGCCAAAAACGCCTGCGCTATCGCCCAGGCGTGGGCGCGCAAAAAGGGTATCCATACGGTCATTGAACAAGTGCGGCAGCGCTTCCGATACGCCTTGGGTATAAAGCGCGTCGATGGCGCTCAATCCGCCGCCCAACACAATCACATCCGGATCCATCAGGTTGATGACGACAGCGATGGCTCGACCAAATAGGCGGCATAAGCGGTCGATGGCGTGTACGGCGTGCGGATCGGAGCCGCGCTGCGCGTCGGCCACAATCCGGGGCAGGCTTTTGGCGATCCCAGCGGTGCGGGCGTAATAACGCTCGGTGGCGGGACCGGAGATCAGCGTCTCGACGCATCCGGTCTTGCCGCAATAGCAGGGGCCGCCGCTTTCGTCCAAAAAATTGTGTCCCCACTCGCCGCCTATTCCTTGCCTGCCGTTCCATACCCGTCCCCTCAACACCCATCCGCCGCCCACCCCCGTGCCCATGATCACGCCAAAGATCACCTCGGCGTTGGGAGCAATTTCGGGCGCAGCGCCCATAAGGGCCTCTGCCATGGCAAAGCAATTGGCGTCGTTGGCTGTCGCTACCGGAATGCCGCCCAACAGCGCCGACAAGTCGCGATCAAAAGGGCGACCAATCAAAGCGGTTGTATTAGCATTTTTGATCAGCCCGGTACAGGGATCTAAGGTCCCCGGATGACCAACGCCTATCCGCCCGGGATGCAGGCCAGTCTCGGCGCTCATTTGGCCAACGAGGATCCGAATGCGTTCTAAAATGTGTTCGTAGCCTTGGTCAGCTTCCGTAGCGATGCGCTTGCGACACAATACTTTGGGGCTTGGGCCGCCCGAAAGCACCACCCCTTCGATTTTGGTTCCTCCGAGATCTATGCCCCAGCGGCTGTTGTCCATGCGTTTTGTTTTTTTCTGTAAAAAATAAAGATTCGCTGCGCGTTTTTTCAAAAAAAGAGCCAAAGAGCATACGCCAGCCCGACCATTCGCCCTGTATGCGCGCTTTTTTGAAAAAAGAAAAAAACAGGCTTTCTCTCGACTAAGAGCAACTACAGGCCGACGCCACGCTTCTCCGGCCAGACGCCCCAAGACGCGTCGGAAGCGCTTCAAAGGAAAAACGCCCGTGCGATTTGTGCGCCGTTTTTTTTAAAAAAAAAAAACAAATACGGCTGCGAGAGGCGCAGCAGCGAGTCCCAGACGCACGGCTTGCAAAGCCCTTTTTTTTCAAAGAAAAGCGGGTAAAGATATGGCGTTTGCGACCAACGGTTTACTTTTGCGCAAAAAAGCGGACCAATCCGCCCACAAAAAGTTGATCTACAGCATCCTAAAATCTGCGCGTACGCATGTTTGTATCCTGCTCGTCGCAGGGCTCAGCATAGGATTACAAGCTCAACATCCGGATGATCTGGACTACTCCTTTATCGAAGTGGATCACTTGCTCGAGCAGGCTGCGCGCAACGCCAATCTTGCACGACGCATCGAATTGGCGCGCCGCGGGTTGCTCATCGCCCGCGATATGCGCTACGACAACGGAATAGTGCAGGCTGCCGTGATGCTGGGCGCCGATTACAAAAGCCTGAATAAAATCGACGAAGCGCTACAGTACTTTCTGGAGGCGGAATTTAGACTTGGCAACTCCACGCCCAAGCCACTACAGATGAAAGTTTACCAATCCTTGGGCGAACTCTTTTTGAGCGAAAGGCTATACCTCAACGCGCGTCGGTACTATGGCGAAGCCCTGGCGCTCGAGCCAAACAACGAACTCGTTTTGGAAAAAATAGCCGACGCCTGCCTGTACGACATGCGCTTCGATAGCGCCGAGTATTATTACAAAAAGATGCTGGCGCAAAGCAGAGAAAAAGGCAATCTAAATAATTTAGTCAGGATATACCAAAAATTGGCGCATGCTTACGAGTACAACGGCAATTTTGGCAAAAGCCTGTATTACTACCTACGCATCGAAGATCTTATCGAAAAGAATGGCTCGCCCGAGGAGCGCGCCATTCTGTACAACAACCTGGGGCGTCAATATACGCGCCTGAACGACTACGAAAAGGCGCTCGAAAACTTCCGAAAGGCCGAATTGCAGTGCCAATACGTCAAATGTCCTGACCGATCTCTGCTTTACGCCAATCTGGGCATCGCATTGCACAATGTGGGCAAGAGCAAAGAAGGTATCGAGTACCTCATCCGGGCTGGCAGGGACTTACAGGCCGAAGACAACATTCGCGAATTAGCAAACCTCGAAAATCTGTTGGCCACCGTATATTTCAGCAACCGGGATGTGTATAACGCGCTGGAACACAACGAATTAGCTATCCGGCATGCAAAGGCGACCCATCAACTCGATCTGCTCACCACGGCTTATCGGATCGGGGCGGATATGTACCACGATCTGTACGACTTCGAAAGAGCCTTCGCATACTACCGGGCCTATCTGGAGACCACGGACTCGCTGCGAAAGGCAGACCAAATCCGCATCCAAAAACTCAATCAGCAGCGCGAATTGCTCAACGCTTCCGAAGGCCAGATCAAATACCTCCTCTCCCAGCAAAGCATACGCGACCTGGCTTACGAACAGGTCAGACTTGAACGCGAGCGTCTTGAATTGGCCAACGAAAACCTCCTGCTCGAAACCCAACGCCGCGAAAGCGAACTCCTCCTGCTCCAAAAACAAAAAGCCCTGGACGAAGCCCGACAACGCGAACTCATCCTCCAGACCCTCAAAGCCAATCAAGACGCCCGTATCGCCGCCCAAAAGCTCGAAACAGAAAAAAATACGCGCCTGATCGCCGAACTCAAACAAAAAGAGGCCATAGAGCGCGCCCAAAACCTGGCGCGCGAACAAGAACTCGAGCTCCTTACCCGCGACAAAGCCATCGCTGACCTCGAAAGGTCAAAAGAAGCCGGATTCCGGCGAATGGCCTACACCACCGGCGTGTTGGGCATCGCATTACTGGCCCTACTGGGTATCAACTGGTTCATGGCAAACCGCGCAAGCCGACGCCTCAAAGCCCAAAATCGACGTATCCAACAACAAAATGTCCAAATCGACAACGAACGCAGCAAAAGCGAAAAACTGCTGCGCAACATCCTGCCCGAAGAAATTGCCGACGAACTCAAAACGCAAGGCTACGCAGAACCCCGGTTCTACGAATCGGCCACCGTGCTCTTCACCGACTTTGTGGACTTCTCCCGTTTGAGCGCCCAACTCAGCCCCAGAGAGATCATCGACGAACTGGATGAATGCTTCCTGGCCTTCGACGAAATCTGCGAGAAACACGGACTGGAAAAAATCAAAACCATCGGCGACGCCTACATGTGCGTCGCCGGCTTACCCAAACCCCTGGAAGACCACCCCGCAGCCGCCGTCGCATCGGCCATCCAGATGCTCGAATGGCTTGAAGCCCGCCAAAAAAACAACCCGAAAGCCATCTTTACGCAAATGCGCATCGGTATTCATACCGGCCCTGTAGTGGCGGGCGTGATCGGAAAAAATAAATTTGCTTACGATATCTGGGGCGACGCAGTCAATCTGGCCGCCCGATTAGAAGAGCACGGAGAACCCGGACAAATCAATATTTCCAAATCTACCTGGGAAGCCATAAAGGATCGTAACCCCTGCACGGCGCGCGGAAAAATTGCCGTCCACAACAAAGGAGAGATATTTATGTACTTCGTGAACCGCTAAAAAAACAATTTTGTCGCCATAGCGACAATTTATTTGCAGAAACAGGCACGATATATAAAACTTGGACTGATTATTGCAGTGTATAGTTTGTGGCATTTTCCTCAAATTTCAAAACACTATTGCCATGAGAAAATCTTATATCTTCGGTCTGACTATCGTACTCGGCCTATGGAGCGCCGCATATCATAATTTGCAGGCGCAAATCGAAAACAAAGCCGCTATTCAAGTCGCATGCCCTACCAGCGTCAATGTACTGGTTAACCGCGGCGTAGAGGCGACTATGTTGAATTATGCGCTCCCGACTGGCTACTCCGAATGCACAGGCAACGACGTCATTCGCACCCTGATGCAAGGCCCCGCCAGCGGCGAACAATTCCGCGTAGGCGCCACTCAGATAGTTTACAGTTTTGCAGATACCTGCGGCAACGAAGTATTCTGCTCGTTTGTCATAAATGTACTGCCGACTGTTTCCGAACAAGAATCAAACGTAGAGGCTGCCTCAGGTGGATCCCGCAATTCGGTTCAAAATATCTCGCTCACCGGCGTCAGAATATGGCCCAACCCAACCGGCGAAACGCTGTACATTCAATTCCCGCAATCGCTCGAAAGTAAACAGGCCATTTTTCGCGTAGTGGACGCAAAAGGACAAATTGTTTTGACCAAGCATGCCGAACTGTCGGGCAACATGTATAGCCTTCAACTTCCTGCAGGCATAAGCTCCGGATTATACTTCCTTGAAGCGCAAATCGATCAATCCAAAATGGAATGGATACGATTCAGCGTGGTCCATTGACCTTGCGCAGCGCCCGCTTGACACTTGGTTTTGGGACCGAGTCGCGCAGCGAGAATATTGCTTTTTGCGAAACAAATGGGTGAAGGGTGTGGGTATGCAAGCCCACACCCTTTTCTCATGCGCGCGCTATGCGCGCGCAGATCTCAGGTATTGAAGGGGCCTTACGTCAATTTTGACTTCAGATTTTAGGCGCATTCTTCAATCCTGCCAGCCTGCCGGGCCTGACAACCAAACCGGCGAAAATAGCAGAGCCGGCTTATCCGCCGGCCAGATCGACAAAAAGCAGCCGGAACTTCGTAAAGCCAGATTATTTTGAGTCGTGTGCTTACCTTTGCCCTGCTTGCAAAGTCCTTTTTTAGGGTAAATGCCTTAGGGCGGCAACGCTTTGCACTTTTGACAAACGCTGGTCAAAGACTCAAATCACATGATCAATCTGATATCCGACACGGTAACCCGTCCAACTCCGGGCATGTTGCAGGCCATGATGCAGGCGGAAGTAGGCGACGACGTATTTGGCGAAGACCCCACCGTGCGCCGTCTGGAAGAGAAAGCAGCCGAACTTATCGGCCACGAAGCGGCTCTGTTTTGTCCGAGCGGTACAATGACCAATCAAATTGCCCTGAAGGCGCACACCCGCCCTTTGGATGAAGTGATCTGCGATTGGATGAGTCATATCTACCAGTACGAAGTAGGGGCCTACGCCTTTCACTCGGGCATCGGCATCAACCTGATTCACACCCCGCGCGGCATCCTGAGCGCCGCGCAAATCGAGTCTGCCGTGCGCCCGAGGCACGACTGGCTACCCATAAGTCGCCTGGTGGTGATCGAAAACAGTTGTAACCGAGGCGGCGGATCGGTCTATCCGCCGGAAACCCTGCGCCAAATTTCGGCTGTGTGTCGCCGTCTGGGTCTAGCACTCCACCTCGACGGCGCCCGACTGTTCAACGCCCTGGCGGTGAGCGGTATGAACACTCGCGAGATCGGCGCCTTGACCGACAGCGTCAGTTTGTGTCTGTCCAAAGGACTCGGGGCTCCTGTCGGATCGGTACTGACCGGCCCCCGCGATTGGATCGCCGAATGCCGCCGTATCCGAAAAGCCATGGGGGGCGGCATGCGTCAGGCGGGATATTTGGCCGCGGCCGGAATCTATGCGCTGGATCGCCATATCGAACGCCTGCACGACGACCACCAGCATGCCCGCAGATTGGCCGCCACCTTAACCGAACTGCGCTACGTGCGCAATTTACGCGATGTCGAGACCAACATCGTAATTTTTGACGTCGCGCAACCTGGCGGCGCCGCGCCATTTTTGTCTTTTTTAGAAAAAAACGGGGTGCGGGCGGCAGGCTTTGGACCGGAGACGGTGCGCCTGGTCACCCACTTGGACGTCACGAGCGATATGATCGATCGCGCCTGCCAAATCTTAAGAACTTACGAATAGTTGTTAGTTGTTTGGGGTTGTTCATCTTATTTGTTGCTTGTTGTTACCCCTACGAACTAAATACAACGGGCGAACGGTTTTCGCCGTTCGCCCGTTGCCCGATTTATCTGGCAGTTCAATCAGTTGAACTGTAACTGACGGGTCACAAATCCCGCGTCGAAACTTACCTTAACATAGTACGCGCCTGCCGGCAATGCGTCGCGACGCAATTCAAATGTCTGCGCGTTCACATTGCGCTCCAGACGGACCTGAGCGCCCATGTTGTTGAACACCTCTATGCGGCGGATCAGTTGGCCTTCGGGCGCAGTCAAGATAGCCCTATCCACAGCCGGATTGGGCGCCATGGTCAGCGCAATATCGGCAATCGGCTCTTTTTGCGACACAATGGCGTCGATGCAATTCTGTAGCCCCAATGCAAAGCAGGCGCGCGGCGCATAGAATCGCATGATAGTATCGATGTAAACTAGCGCGGAAGCCTTGTTTTGGCTGCAAGTGGGATTGTTGGGCACCGGACCTGACCACTCCCACGGCGCGGTGGTCGCAGGCAAGATGATCGGGTTTTGGGATACGATAGGCTGCACGAGCGGATACAAACCGGAGAATTTGGCCGACCAGTCGTTGCCCTGAAGTTTGGGCGTCTGCGCATAGGCTGCATCGCGGTTGCCGCCGAGATCGGGGATGTACTGCGTAGAGAACGAAGCGTTATTGCCAAACTGGTCTTGCAGCTTTTGGACGAGATAGCTTCCTTGTACTTCTACAACTTGCAGGTTGGTACCCGGGACAGTCACAATCCCTTGCGCATAGGGTGCGAAGTTGTCGTAAGGCACATGGAAAGAGATCAGCGGCTTTTGGCCCGGATCTACCCATGAAGAGTCGGCGCAGGCGCCGCCCAAGTTCACCGCCAGATTGAAATCAGACGAATACCCCACGTGGTTGGGATAGCACAATGTATCGCCGGTGGTGGGCAGGATACCCACCGAGGTGCCGAAGATATTGCCGTTGATTTGCTCTACCACCATAGGAATCGGCGGAGTATTGGGATTGTTGTCGTGATCGTAGAGGAATTTGCCGTTGGAAGCAAAAGGTATCTTGAGGTAGTTGTCCAAAGTGAGCGCATTGAGCGTCAGGTAGCCTCCCGTGCCCTGTCCCCAGACCACAATCTTGTCCGGATTGATGCCGAAGGTATTGCCGGCCTCGGCCACATTGCGACGCAGGAAACGCACAGCGGTGCGCAAGTCCTGAATACCGCGATAGGCGGCGTTGATGATGCCGAAGCGGCGGTCAACGTCGCTGGGCGCCAACGGGTTCCAGCCTGCGCGATAGGTGGCCGAAATGGCTACATAACCCATTTTTGCCAATCGGGTACATATCTCGATAGCCGACGAGTCGGTTTTGGTGCCGCCGCAAGATCCGTTGAAGCCAAGCGTTCCGTCGGGACCCTGGAAGGGCAAGAAATTGCCGGTGTGAAAATAAATAACTACCGGACGGCTGGTTTCCGTATCCCCTTTGGGGCGATATACGTCCATTACCAAAGGCTGTTTGACAATGGTTGGAAACAGCAGCACGGTAGCATTTTGGCCATAGACTACATTGGAAGTAACTTCTACTTCGCTAAATACCGGATTGAGGTATCGAGTCTGGGCCGACAGCATGCCCGCGCCAAATAGCGCAGCTAAAAATAGCAGCTTTTTCATAACAAATGTAATGTGTTGGTTTGAAAATCAAATGAATGTTGAATTAGCGTTTGTTGAAATCGTACAACAGACTAACGTAAGCCAAACGACCAATACGCGGGCCGCCGTAAGTCTGAAAGTTGCGGTTGTTAAACATAGCATTCAGCCGATTTTGACCTTCCGGCAAATCCCTGAATAGCGGCATTAGGCCAAACAGGTTGGTAGCGCCGACCTTGATCGTCGTATTGATTCGTTGGAGCGCGCAGTTCCATTGTACATCCACCATATCATAAGTGGGAATAAAACCTGTGAACTGGGGAGATCCCTCGAAGATAAAGCCCTCGATCCACTTGTAGGTCAGGTTGAA
>JBKBLI010000024.1:19560-25996 GCA_046296435.1 Saprospiraceae bacterium
ATCCCGTGCTCTTGAGTCCGAACATCGGAATATCGCGCCCCGAAATGCCAATATTGAATTTGTGCTCCGGCGTGTTGAATGCCGGAATGATCGGATCATCGACGTCGAGCTTGTTGAGTTTGTTCCACGAATAGTTGCCGTTCAACTGATAGTAGGTGTTAAAGTAGTAATTCAACCCGATGTTGAAGCCTTGCGTGGTGACGCGGTTGATGGAGTTGGCAGCAACGCGCCACGCTTCAATTGAGTTGAAGTTGAGGCTACTGCCTGTGACCTGCGCAGTAACGCCAAGGTTGAAGCCAATAAAGTCGTCGTAGATGTTGTAATAGTATCCGGCATCCATATAGAGTTTATTCCACAGCGTGGTGCGGTATCCCAGTTCAAAGGCTTTGACTTTTTCGGGGCGTATAGGGGCTACGTCAATGTAGCGCAACTTAGTTATATCCACGCCTTCGGGGTTGCGCAGGGCATCTTGCAAAGACTCGATGGTGATCAGGTTGTTGAAGCCGTTAAGGTTGCCGAGCAGGGTAGCTCGACCTACGTTGAGGAAGAGATACTGATCTGTCAGTGTAGGATTGCGGATAGCCGAGGAGAAGGAAAAGCGCAGGAAATTGTTCCGATTCGGAGTATATACCAAAGAAAGCGCCGGGGTAAAAAGCCAATCGAAGTTGGCGTTTTTGTCCGCCCTAACCGTGCCGTTGACGATCACGCGGTCGTCCGCCACTTTTTTCTCAAAACCTGCATAATAACCCATCTCCCAGTTTGTGATGCGGCGATAAGCGGAGTCCAATACGGCGCCGCCGGCGTCGCGCGTAAAGATGAGGGTATCCGAAAAAATCGTACCCTCCGAATAGGGCCTGAACCAGCGCCCGTTGGCGCCAACCGTAATGGAGTTGGTCCACGATGGCGTAAACTTATACTCGCCATGCAGGTGGTACAACGCCGATTTGTCGAAAAAGCGGGTTCCGCCGGCCCGGCCCGATTTGGTGCGCGTGATGCGGTCAAACTCGGCTTCGAACTCAGGCGTGCCCGGCTGAAAAAAGGCGCTGGTGCCGTCGCCGGTACTCTGGTTGGCTAAACCGGCCAATACGGTATGCCAGGCGGCTAAAGTATCGCGAAAATCCGTGAACCAACGGGCCGCAGCGTCGCCGTCAAAACTGGTGGCAAAAAAAGGAGGCTCGTTGATCGGAACCACAACCAGGTCGGGGTATCCCAACTGCCGCATGCGGTTGCGGTATCCTTGCGTGGACCAGGCCTGGCTGTAATCCGCCGCCCAACGGATATCGGGCTTGGCATTTTCTTGCAAGCGTAGCGCCGTGAAATACGGATCGTAAGAGTCTCCCGCATCTTCGTTGGTGGCGTAGGCGCGGATAAAATACTTGTCTTTTTTGCTCAATTCTAAGCGGTTCTGGAAAAACAGGATATTGCGCAAGCTAAAGCGGTTGTCACCCTGATAAACGGTGGTTCCGCTGCCGAAGCTGGACACCAGAGCCAGCGTTGGCGAGTCGTATTCCTTTTCCGGATTCAATCGCCAGAACAGACCTGCGTTGGCCTTGTAGTTGCGTGTATTGTAGTCCACCAGATCGATTTCGCGATAGCCTGGGCGGTGAAATACCTGCAAAGGGTATTGGGTGGACCAGGGCGATTCGCCGGAGTTATCCATTTGCGGGCGGTATTCGTCGCCATATATATTCACGGCGTCATAGCCGCCCGGATTCTCAGCAGCCGTGTAATGCTTGCCATCGGGCGAGCCGAATACCGGATCGTAGTTGTCGGCCACCCAATCATAAGCGCGCAAGTGGTAGAAATTGAGTTTGTAAGCCAGAAAATCCTTTCCGGAGCGATTTTTGAAAGCATCGGCCCAGCGGATAGCGCCCTCGAAAAGCTCGCGCTCGCCCATTTTAGCGGAGACCGAGAGGCCTTTGCTGTAAAAGGGATCTTTACTCCGGATGCTGATCACGCCGTTGAAAGCGTTCGGGCCGTAAAATGGACCGCTGGCCCCCGACACCAACTCGACGCCTTGCACATCCAGTTCGCTGGCGCCGAGGAAATTGCCCAGCGAAAAATTGAGGCCCGGCGCCTGATTATCCACGCCGTCGATGATCTGAAGCGAACGCACGGGGCTGGTGGAATTGAAGCCGCGCATGTTGATGATCGTAAATCCGAGACTGGCCGTAGTGAGGTCCACGCCTTTGAGGTTGCCCAAACCATTATAAAAACTGATCGAAGCCGTTTGTTTGATCGCAATGGCATCAAGCGTTTCTACCGAAAGCGGCGCAGCTTTTTGCTTTTCGTCGATGCGCTGGCCGACGATCACCGCTTCTTCGATTACGATCGACGAAGGCTGCATGCGCACGGTGAGTCGCTCTGCCGTGCTTACGATGATCTCCTCTTGAAGAAACCCAGTATAGTTTATCCGAATCGTCGCCGGAAGCGACTCCACTTTGAGCAGATATTCGCCGTTGTAGTCGGTCACCGCGCCGCCGCCGCCGCCCAGCGACACCGCGGCGCCGATTAACTCCTCGCCACTTGTCGCATCGATCACCTTGCCGCGCAAGGTAATTTGCGCTGAGGCCACAAGCGTGCAAAGCATGGCGCCTGCAAGCGATACAACATGTTTTAAGTTAATGTGCTTCATACGCAACTTTTTTCGGTTTAAGCATTAAAAACAGGCTGCAATAAACGACAATTTGCCGAAAAAGAGGCCCACTTTTTTTTTAATCCTTTGTAAATTCAAACGTATTCGCGCTTTTTCATCCCTCTATTGGCATTTTTTTCAACCCGCCCGCGCCCGTCGGCCAGTCCCCCTTTGCGGCTTAGATTTATACGTAAGGTTGGCGCCCTGAAGCTTTTTTGCACAAAAAAAATCGGCACAAACCCCATTAGAGGTTTGTGCCGATTGTCAGCGCAAAAAATCAATTAGAGCCTGTGCAAAAGCAATGGACGACTGCGCCGTCAAATTATCGCTTCATGCATCGCCAATAGATGCCGAACGACCCGAGTAAGCTATTGCTTCGCGAATCTCGGATACCGATATATCCAGATGCGAGGCGTCGTGAATGGATTCGCCGTTCAGAATCAAAATGATCTGGGGGGACTCATGAGAAACCGATAGCGACTCGGCAACCAGATCAGATACGCTGCGGTATTGTATCAGATCCAAGTACCAGATATCGCACTGGTCTTCCAAATTCCAATCTGTTTCAAGGCGATACTTGGCAATCGCGCTTATCTCGCAACGCGTGCTGTGCTTGAAGATGATTTGAAGGCGTTCGTGCGAACGGACCAGCAATTCATCTAACTGAGAGCGATCGGCTAACACTTTCCACTCCAAAGCCATGATGCCAAATTCTTGGTTTAAATCACAGATTTTGGCCGGGACATCCGTAGCCGCGGTTGCAGGCTTCTAACAAAAACATACCCAACAAAAAAACAAAAGCTAGCGCTTTTTGCCAATTTTTCATCACATAAATTTTGAAAGTTAGGAAAACAATCGTCAAATGACGAAACAGGTGCAAAACGTTTTTGGTTCGTGGCTTATTGTGTTAATTTTCTATGACATTTCCTCGCTAAACGCCTCGCCGATCGCCCCATACCTGGATGTGCAGACGATCGGAATAGTTAAAACCATATTGTTTGCAGGCTTCGACTAACCAATGTCTGCGCTGTTGCAAAACCTCTTTGGACCTACCCTCCGGCATGAGCCATGTTCTGTCAAAGGGTATCTTATAGCGATTGCAAATCGCGAGCATTTCGCGCAAGTCGTCCTGTTCTGCAATCACAAATTTGAAATACGCCTTACTGTTTTCTGCAAAAAAGTGAAGCGCGTCGGGGCGTTCGCGCAACTGCAACGCATTGCGGCTGTTAGCCAATTTGGGCGAGACATTGTACTGATCTATCAAAAGATCGAACTCCGGATCCGGGACCAAAGTGCCGTTGGTCTCCACCTCGAAGAAATAGCGCGCGTCCATCGCTTTCATAGCGCGCATCAAGGCGACAAATCCGTCTTGCTGCAACAAAGGCTCGCCGCCGGTGATCACAACATGGAGACAGGGATAGGCCATGGCTATTTGCTGGGCTAGTTCGCCGGCATCTATTTCGTGTATCCAGTCCGATTTAACGAATTTGGCGTATCCAGGCATGGCGTCGTTGACGTGCGCAAAACGGGTTCCCTCCCAATTCCAGGTATAGTCCGTATCGCACCAGTAGCAGTGCAGGTTGCAAAGGCTGGCGCGTACAAATATGCTGGGGCGTCCGACATGACGCCCTTCGCCCTGTATGGTATAGAAAATTTCAGGCCCATCGTTGAAACGGGCCAGTTTCAGTATTGAACTTGACATGATTGTTACTTAACGCAAAAAATACGCCGCAGCGGGGGCGGGCATTTTTTCAGAAAAACAAAATGCAAAACCTTGAGGAACAAACCTTACTCAAAGAGGGCGATTTGCGGCGCAGCGGGATCGGACAACGAAATGCCGTTATCCACAGCGTTTACAACCGAATCCTCAGGCGGGTTATCAGGCAATAAACGCCTGATAACCCGCAACTGGTGTGTGTATCGATGGGTTTCCGGGCAGTAAATGCCAAAATGGTCCAATTTGTCCACACGAACGCTTCCATAGGCGTGGATGATCTGGCATCCCTCCAGCACAATGCCGACGTGCCCGATGTCGCCTTTGCCGCTATCAAAAAAAGCTAAATCGCCCTCCTGGCACTGCTCTGTAAAATCGACGGGACGCCCCTGAAGCACCTGTTGCTCAGGACGCCGCATCAGTTTTATGCCGGCCGCTTTGTAGGCCATCTGGGTCAGACCGGCCCCGTCGATGCCAAACGGCGAACGCCCTCCCCACAAATACGGCGCATGCAAGTACTTTTTGGCAATCTTGGCAACCCATGCGCCGTTTTGACGCTCAGGTCCGGGATGAACCGCCGCGCCCGAAAACTGAAAGTCTTTGCCCCCCAAATCGCAGCGCAAACCATCGAACCTGGGCAAAGTGGCGCCGAGCGTCAAAGGAACAAAATGGTCGTCGGCCATCAAGCCCTCTACCAAAGACAAACTCACCGCATAGCGCTCCTGATACGCAGCATAATCCGCCTGATCAATAATGGCCACTTGCTTATGATCTATCCAGCCGCTTTGCCCATCCCATGCGCTCGTAGCCAAATACCAGTTGTCGCGCCTCTCATGTGCGGCGCCGCCCTCGCCGAACAGCAGTTGGGATACCATTTCGCTTTTCTCGGAGGGCGCCGCTCTGAGCGGCGCTATACTAACGCGACAGGCGAAGTGCTGCATAATGACTATTATTTGACGGTCTCAGATTTTGTCGAAGTACCTGAAGTCATGCTGATATTTGATTCGCTGGAGCGTTTCAAAAATCAGGCTGATTACGTTGCTCACGTCAGACTTGTGCGCCATCTCGACCGTGGTGTGCATGTAGCGCAAGGGGAGCGAGATCAGGGCGGAGGGCACGCCTCCGTTCGAATATGCAAAGGCATCGGTATCGGTGCCTGTGCTGCGGGATGCAGCCTCGCGTTGAAAGGGAATCTCGCAATCTTGGGCGACCTGAATGATCAAATCAAGTAGGCGGTTGTGCACCGAAGGGGCGTAGGTCAGGCTCGGCCCCAAACCGCAGCGCACATCGCCATGCTTCTTCACGCTGATCATCGGCGTGTGCGTATCGTGCGTGACATCGGTCACAATGGCTACATGGGGCTTGACAGTCTCTGCAATCATCTCCGCGCCGCGCAGCCCAACCTCCTCCTGTACGGAGTTGACCAAATATAGCGAATACGGCAATTGAACGGCTTGCTCGCGGATCAGGCGCGCCACTTCGGCTATGCAAAAGCCGCCTATGCGGTTGTCTAAGGCCCGTCCCACGTAATACGTATCGTTCAATATTGAAAAAGCGTCTTGAAAAGTCACGACACAACCCACGTGTATTCCTTTGGCCGTCACTTCCGCCTTGTCCTTCGCGCCGATATCGATGGTAATATTTTCGATACTAGGCGACAGATTGGCATCTTTGTCCGTTCGCGTATGTATAGCAGGCCAACCAAAAACGCCCTCTACCCTACCCCCGTCTCTCAAATGGATGAACACGCGCATAGAAGGCGCAATCATAAAATCACTACCGCCGTTGCGAATCACATGGATGAATCCGTCGTCGGTGATATAGTTGACAAACCAGGATATTTCGTCGGCATGCCCTTCGATCATCACCCGAAAATCCTGGTTAGGGTTGATCACCGCATATGCTGTGCCATAGTTGTCTATATGCCACTCGTCAACATAGGGCTGAAGATAGGAGAGCCATAGTTTCTGACCGGAGGATTCATGCCCTGTAGGACTGGCATTGTCCAGATACCGTTTGAGAAAACGTTCAGATTCCGGAGTAATCACGTGCATGACAGTTTTGCTTTAGATGATTAAAAAAAAAAG
>JBKBLI010000024.1:26095-39249 GCA_046296435.1 Saprospiraceae bacterium
AAAAAAAAAAGAAAAAGTTTGTCAAACATACAAGGCGCCCCAGCCATCCGGATCGATGCGCCAGGCCTCAAGTTGCTTCAAATCAGACGCTTCGACGTAGCCGCCGGCATGCGCTTCGCGGATCAAGGCATCGTAATCGCACAGCGTCGCCAAAGGCAAACTCCGTTCGGCAAACGCCTTCGACGCCTTCTCAAATCCGTACTGAAAAATGGCCAATACGCCCGCCACTTCGTAGGCCGCCTCGCGCAGCGCATCCGCCGCCTTGAGGCTGCTGCCGCCGGTGCTGATCAGATCTTCGACCAACAGCACCCGACTGCCCGAGGCCAGATCGCCCTCGATCTGGTTGCGGCGACCATGGCCTTTGGCTTCCGCCCTTACGTATGCAAAAGGCAATTCGAGCAAATCAGCCAGCAACACCCCGTGCGCTATACCCGCGGTAGCCACACCCGCCACCGCGTCGATCGACCCAAATCCGGTAGCGGCATCAGCCAAACAACTCTTTAGGAAGTTGCGCGTGTCGGGATAAGACAGCGCCACGCGGTTGTCGCAGTAAATAGGTGATAACATACCGGATGCCCACGTAAACGGGTCCTGTGGATTAAGCTTGACGGCCTTGATGCGAAGTAAATGTTGCGCGACTTCGGCGGCGTGTTGCATGAAAAAAGATGGTTATCGAAAAAAAGAACCCATTATATTGGCAAATTCTTTGCTTTGCAGCGTCAAATAAGGCGCAAAAGCACTGCAAATGTACGAAGTATATATCAATGACAAGCCCCTAATCCTCTGTTCGGGTCAAAACCTTGATTCGAATGCTCTTTTTGCTTCAAAAAAAATGGCCGTCCGTTATCCCGGCAAAAAACGCTTCCTGTTCAATTACATAGATTACATGGAAAAAAACCCCGATGAGGCGGGCCTCGTCGTCTATGCCGACGACTTAGACGGCCTGTGGGCAGATTTCAAATCTTGCTACCAGTGGGTAGAAGCGGCAGGCGGATTGGTGCGCAATCCACAGGGGCAACTCCTCGTCATGCTCCGCATGGGTTACTGGGACTTGCCCAAAGGCAAAATCGATCCCGGCGAAACGCCGCAACAAGCGGCCCTACGCGAAGTGCGCGAAGAAACCGGGCTTCAGACGCTCTACATCAAAGCGCCCTTGCCCCCTACGTACCACACCTACACCCACCGCGACAAACGCAACCTCAAAATCACCCACTGGTTCGAAATGGAAGCGCCCGAATCGCAGCCCCTCAGCCCTCAAACCGAAGAGGGCATCACCCAACTCGAATGGGTCCAACCCAACGCGTGGCTGGCTAACCACCCGCGCATCTACCGGAGTCTGCACAAATTGATCGAAAGCCGCCTGTAATAGAGGCGCACGCCCCCTCCGCCATCCCAACGCCGCTTACCTCTTCTCGGGTCGCGCGCAATCCGCCCGCCGCTGTGCGCTTCAGCGCTTTTCGCGATAGCGGACAAAAACTCCTGCGCTCAACACGCAAACCCCCAAGGCAAACAACGCACTTAGCTTGACGCCGGCGGGGTTCTCCGCGCTCTTGCCCAGCAGCAACAGCGACGGGAAGAGCAAATTGGCCACCGAAATACCCAACTTCATGATCAAAGTCCGCGAGGCAAAATACATACCCGCCAGACCCGCTCCGCGTCGCTCACCGTCGCGCGCAGCCTCGTCGGCGATCAGAGCCGTAGGCAGGATGCCAAATACGGCCAAAGGCCAGGCGCTCAATGCGCCAAGGGCAAATAACAAGGGCGCGGGAGGGAGAGGAATCCACTCTGAAGCTGCCAAAGCGCCAAACACTACCGCAAAAACCCCATAGGCTGTCAGAATCAGCAACTTCTTGCCCAGTCGTAGGGCCAGCAGCGTGATGGGAAGGTAAAGCGCAAAACTACCCACAAAACCGCTTAAAGCAAAGTAAAACGCATAGCTCTTGTCCAAGCCCAATAACAATACAGCGTAGTACGCCATACCCAACTGCACAAACGTTAAGGCCAGCCAATAAAGACAGTCCGACAAAAGAAATCGACGATAATTGGCGTTGCTCCAGACCGCCCGCAACGACGAAAGCATATCGACATGACCAACATGCGCCCGCGCATAACGCCGCTCGTCAAGCAGTAACGCCGGCGCCAACAAGGCCGCCAAGGACAAAGCCTGTAAGCCGCCCAAAGAACTCCTGAACGCATCAAGGGGAGCGTAACCGCGGACTTCGAGAAAGGACTGCAACGCGTAAACCGAGTTGCCGCACACAAATCCCAGCGCCCAGGCCACCGACGTCCAGGCGCTGATGCGCAGGCGATCGGCGCTGTCGTGCCCCAACTCACTGATCAGGGCGCTATACGGTATGACATAAGCCGTAAACGAAAGGTAATACGCCGCCGATACCAACGCTAGCCATACGGCATTGAGCGTAAGAGACGTCGCCGACAAAGGCCAGAATAGCAAAAAACCGCTCAAGGCAAAGGGCACGGCCCCTACAAGCATAAACACACGCCTACGCCCCAATCGCGCTTCGCTTCGGTCGCTCATAGACGCAATCAGCGGATCCGTCGCCGCATCGAATATCCGCCCCCCAAAGCTGATCAGCCCCACCAGCGTCAACACGCCCCATACTCCGCCCTGATAAATGAAGGTTGGAAACATAGGAACCCCGTCCTCCTGCGGCAGATAAAAATATGCCAACAGATTACCCGCGCCATACGAAGCCAACGACCATCCAAATTGCCCCAAAGAAAAAAGCGCAATCGCACCATTGCCGGGGCGCTGGGGAGCGGACTGTGACGGTGTTGCAGGCATGACACGCGCGAGTTTACTTCCACGAAGGTATAAGGCCACGCAGGCCCATATCCACGATCTTCTCGGGAGGAGTAGTCCCGTCGACGTAGAAATCCAACTGCCCGTTGCCGTTGGCATCTACCCACTCAAAACTTTGGTTGATCGAAAAAGACAACCGGATCTCTATATCCTCTCTTTCATCGCCCTTTACAACCAATGGCTGGACAAACTTGCCGGTCACCACGCACGAACCCGGCGGAATGGGACTGGTCGCGAACAACGGATTGACCACCGTAGTAGCGCCCTGGGGAGCTTCGCCGCTGAACAATTGCGCGCTGAGGGGCATATCCAACACCCAGAATCCCTGGCGTTTGTTGGCGTTGACCGCCAGAGAACGATCTTTGAACTTGACTTCGCGGATATAAGTGTTGAACCCTACAAAAGACGCAACCTGACCAGTCTGATTGTCCAGATCGCCTACCAAAGGCAGGTTCTTGATATTGAAGGACACGGCGTAATTTTGATACGTCACACTGGCCCGCACCCACTCATAAGTCCCGGGCGGCAGGTCTTTAAGCCGCATTTTGAAGATTGACCGCCCATCCTCTGCTTTGGCCGACCGGTCAAAATCAACCGCAGGGGCGCCGCCCAATGTCACTTCGTCGGCATGATAGACTACCGCCCCCTGTCCAAGAGGCGTCAGCCCATTGGGCGACAGTTCGATATAGTGGATGCTGATCTCGTTAAATTTCGGCGTCTGCGCGGCATTGCCCGCAGGAATGGCCGCGGGCTGACCCAAATTGTTGAGCCGCGGCTGGTTGGCGTCGAACCGAACGATGAAATTAAGCTCCGGTTCTGTATTGCGGTCTTTGGCGCAGGAGGCGACCAAGCAAGACGCGCAGATCAACGCAATAACAGTCCTCATACGTGTGCTTTATTTTTCCTGAAAAAAGATTTTACGTTTAGCGCCAAATGCGCGATAGCTTATTGAACAGAAAACGCATTACTCCGCCCCATTTTACACGATTTTTTTTCACAAAAAAACGCAAGCGCGGGCCGTCGTCACTTCCTAAAAACATCTGGCTTCTTTTTTTATTGTATCGAAAAAAAGCTCTCAACCCGTTTTTTCGTGCAATCGCGACTTGAGGCCGGCCCTGACGTTAGTTAGTGGTTAGTGGTTAGTGGTTAGTGGTTAGTGGTTAGTGTGTTACTTATTTTTTAAAGTGGGCATGCTTTTTGTCTGACAATTAAAGGGATGTGACTGCCGGCGATATGATCCAGATGGCAAAGCCCACGAACAACACGCCTACTGCAATATCAAATTTCCGAAGCAGCGCATCGGTGAATAGCGACTTGAGCCGCGATGCGCTCAACGCAATCGCCGCCTCCATGCCGAATATGGCTGATAGCGCTCCGGACAGCGCCATAAGCGTCTGCGCGTCAGTATAACCCAGCGTCTCGCGGTAGTTGGCCACAACCGCCAGCCAGAGGATGAAATTGGCTGGATTGAGTATGTTGAGCAGGAAGCCGGACGCGGCGAGGAAGCGCGGACTCGCGCGGTCAAATTCGCGTGAGACGATCCGACGCTTTTTGCGGAGGCTGTTTATCCCGTATAAGAGCAAAAAAGCGCCTCCTGATATCCGCACCCAACGCTCTGCCGCCCCGCCCGACGGCATCAGGTTGGCGTTGAAGTATCCCAGCGCAATCAGCAACACATCAGACGCGACGACGCCCGAGGCGATGAAAAGCCCGCTGACGGGTCCGAACTTAACGCTGTTTTGGATCAAGGCGAAGAAAACCGTGCCAAGCATTAGGCTCATCGCCGCTCCGGTCGCTATTCCGACAAAAAAAGGTTCCATGCGCCGCAAAAGTATGACATTTGCGCCCGAATCATGTACCTGCACTGGAAACGCTTTTTTGATTTGGCTTTTGCGGTAGTTTTGTTGCTGCTGCTCACGCCGCTGTTGCTCCCTGTTATGTTGCTCCTGCGCTTCACGGCCGAAGGCGAGGTGTTCTACCGCCAAAAGCGCGTCGGACGCGGCAATGCCTTGTTTGGCATCTGGAAATTTGCTACCATGCTCAAAAACAGCCCCAATATTGGCTCGGGCAGTCTGACCCTGCGCAACGACCCGCGCGTCACGCCTGTAGGGCGCTACTTGCGCCGCAGCAAGATCAACGAACTGCCTCAATTGCTCAATGTGCTGAGCGGCGAAATGAGTTTCGTGGGGCCGCGCCCGCAGATGCCTGTCGATTTTGAACTGTACGCCCCAGAGGTAAAGGCTGCGTTGGCGCAGATCAAGCCCGGCATCACGGGCATAGGCTCCATCGTCTTTCGCGACGAAGAACGCCTGCTCTCGCAGCCCGGCATCAACCCCCGCGAATACTACGCCAAGGTCATCGCGCCCTATAAAGGGGCTTTGGAACTGTGGTACCTGAACAGGCGTTCGCTGTGGACTGATTTTTTGCTGCTGTCGCTCACTTTGTGGGTTGTTTTTTTTCCGAATAGTGCGGCCCCTTATCGGATTTTCAAAGATTTACCGCCTAAACCGTTTTAGTCATGCCCGTCGCCGCATCCGAAAAGATCGTTATCATTGGCGCAGGCCGCATTGCCTGGCATCTGGGCCGACGCCTTAGGAGCAAGGGTCTCCATATCGCGCAGGTCGTCGCGCGCAATCCGACGTCGGCGCGCGCGCTGGCCGACGCCTTGCGCTGCGAATGGACTTCCGACTACGCCGAACTGCGGCCCGAGGCCGACTGGATTCTGATGGCGGTGCGCGACGACGCCATCGAGCCTGTCGCCGAACGCTTACAGCCCTATGCCGCTTCGGCGCTGGTCACCCACACCTCCGGCGCTACGCCGGGCGCCGTCTTAGCGTCCTTTTTTGAGCGATATGGCGTTTTTTATCCCTTGCAGTCTTTCTCCGCCAACCGCACGCCCATTTGGTCGCGCATCCCTTTTTGTGTGGATGCCAACAGCGACGCCGACCTGCTATTCTTGAAAAAAATCTGCAAGATCATCGGCAACCTGGTGTATCGGGTGAACGACGATCAGCGCGCCCTGCTCCATGTAGCCGCCGTGTTTGCCAACAACTTCGCCAATCATTGCTTTGCCATCGCTGAGCAAATACTCGACGAAAGGGATCTCCCCTTCGAAATGCTGCATCCGCTCATGGAAGAAACCGTAGCCAAAGCCTTGCAGGACTCGCCGCAGAAAATGCAGACAGGACCCGCCGTTCGCGGAGATAGGGACACCATTAGCCGCCATTTGGAACTCCTGCGCGAACATCCGGACTGGCAATTACTCTACGAACGCCTCACACACAGTATCCTGAAAAACTCGGAGCGAAACGAGGACTGATCAACAAGCCCTTTTCACTTTCTCTCAAAACAATCTCCCCCCGTCAGTTTCGTCCGGAGCGTACGCGGTTGACGAAAGCGTCGGCGGTGGAGGGATTGACCAATACGATCTCGTAGGTATCGCCGTCGGGCATTTTGAGAAGCGTTTCTTTGGTTTTGAGGGCTGCCAGCGCGTCGGTGAAGCGCGGACTGCTTGAAGCGACGTTGAGCGTGCCGCTTTGATACCCAAAGAAATACCAGAGATCGGGCGAAGGCTTGATGTAGAGGTAGAAGCGGTCGTCGTTATTGGCGGGCATTTTGTACTCCACAAACATATTGAACACGCGGTTCATGGGTTCGCCGTTGATGGACACCAAGGGGATGCGGTCGTCCATGCTGATGAACGATTGGTACTCTTCGTTCCAGAGTACATTGTGGCGTCCGATGACGAAGGTGAATTTGTCGTCTTTCTTGGGCAGGGCAAGCGTGTTGAGCGAGAGATTGTTGAGCGCCTCGCCGAGATCTTTGTCGTCGCTGATGAATTCCGGCAGGGTAATCTGATAGAAAGGTTGATTGGTGTTGTAAGCCGCCGGGATGGCGTCGAATCCGGCCGCCCGGATATCGTTGATCAGGATATCCATCACGGCTTTGGGAAAAATGATCTCCATGCCGGTCATCAGCTCGGCGCTCACTTTGAAGCTCAGCGAGTCGGGTTTGTTGTAATCAGTCTTGATTCGGCCGGCGGCCTTGACCTTCATGTATCGCAGTTCGCTGCCGATATTGATCTGTCCTTCGCCGATGAGCGTGCCCACGCGGTTATCAAAAATCATGCGGGCGCCGCGCCGCGCGTTGGCTACGATTTTTGCAGAGTCGCCGAAGATGAAGCGGTCGTTTTTTTCGTCGTAATTGAATACGTCTTGCGCGTCGAAGAGCAGGCGGTCGCGGCTTTCGCGCGTAGCCTGGAGGATGCGCGGATAAGCGTCGCTGAATTCTTTGGAGAGGAAAAAGCCCGTTTTCAGGGGAATATCGTCCATGGTTTTGGCTTTTTTAATCCGGACAGTTGGATCATTTTTATCCACCTCGGTATAGACGCTGAACCAGTTCATGTCCTTGAGCTTATCGGCGTCGATTTGCGCGAAGCCTTCGAAGCGAAGATTTTGCTGGTTGGCCTTGAGTATAATTTTGCCTTGATAACGCGTTTTGACGTCCATGTGGAAATTGGCGTCCTCCTTGATCAGGCCGCTTGCCGTAGTCAGGACGTTTTTGGTCGCGGGGGAGCCGGGGCCGCGCCTTTCGCCCACGATATTGTCGAAGAATATTTCTTGCTCGTATCCCGTGATGTTATATTGGTAATATCCGCTCGCTTTGTAGAATTTTTTACCGCCGATCTCAACGTCGGCGCGGGTGATGCTGTGATAGCGATTGACGGTATCGGCCACAATTCGGCAATTTTTGAGGGCCGTCATCTTGCCTCCCGACTCGATATTGACGTTGCCATCGTCCGGATAAATATAGGCGTCTGCCGATTTGATCACTTCCACGCCGCCGATCTTGAGCAGGCTTTTGTTCATGTCGTAAAGGGCCGTTTTGCCGTTGAAGGCTAAGGTGTCCTGAGCGGGGTCGGTCGATACAAACAGGGCGGGCTTTTTCTCGTCGGCGCGGAAGGTAATGGTGCGCCCTTTCATATCCCAGAAGAATTCGTTCATCGAAGTGCGGTACTTATTGAGGGGCAGCAGCGTGGTGGCGTTTTCGGTGTTGGCTTTGAAGTCGCCTTTTTGCTTGTCGAAATCGATATCGGCGCGCACATTGCGGGTATCGAAGAGCACATCGTCGCCTTTGAGGGCTTTGATTTGCAGGTCGGCCGTATCGGCTTTGGCCTGAAAGGGTCCGTACGCAATCAGCTTAGAAACCAGTCGTCCTTCAGCCCATTCGAAGGCTCCGCTGCCTTTCAGACCGGAGGGCGTGAGGATCAACACGCCCTTGTGGGTATATCCAGGGGCCTTGAACAATTCGAAGTCTTTGGCTTTGCTCTCTACGTACATGGAGTCGCGAAAGGGCAACCAGTTGACGCTCACCTCCTCGCCTTTGGCCTGGGGCACTTGGACGGCGCTGGTCCGGTCCTCGGTCATGAAAAATTTTCGCGCTGTGCCGGTGGTTTGCTTGGGTCTGAAAATCAGGTCCTCCGAGTCGATTGTGGCGGTGAGGTACTCCAATTTCCCTTTGCCCAGAAAACCTTTGTTGCTCAGGTCTGCTTCGCCGGTGTATTTGCCTTTGGCGGCATACATGGGGTATCCCGCGGCAGGCGTGCGGTGCACAAAACCAAAAGAACGGTCGTGGTCGCGCACGACGATGGTCTCGTCGAAAGGCGGGAAAATCGTGGCCGGGAACATACGCCCCTTGAATTTCAGGCGGTCTTTGGTGTAGCTATCCAGACCGTCGAAAGAAAATCTGTCCAACCGGAAGTAAAAAGAGTCGCGGGTATAAACGCCGTTTTGGGTCTGCTTGTAATCGTAATAGACGTAGGAGTAGTCTTTGGATTGCAGGGAGGGGAAAATAGACATGTCCTCCTTACCTGATTTATTGCCGGGCGCATCCACCAAGAGAATGCCGGTGAGTTTCTCGATGCGCGAATTCATGGGCAGAGCGACGGGCTGATTTTTGGCGTCTTTTTCGCCTGTAGGGATGAAGAAGTCCAGAAAAAACAACTTATCGAACTGCACCTGAAACGGCTCGTATTCGAAGAACATGTCCTTGCCGGAAAAAAGCGCAAAACCGGCATAGAGCCGACCTGCCATGCGCATGTCCCGGTTTTTGAGCAAGGTAAGGGTCTTGTCGTCCGGAAGGAGCGCCACGCGTTGCCGTTTGCTCAGCTCAAGTTTGCTCACTTCGTATATTTCGGTCTCTTTGGTCTTCAGGTCTAACTTGGCGTTGGCTCCTGTGCTTTCGGATATGATGTTGATGGCGTCATAGTCTTTTTTGCCCTGACTGGCCAGCGCGTAATGAATCAACTTATCGCGCAGTTCAATCTGGTGTCGGTCGAAATAATAGTTGATATACCCCTCGGCCACCATCTGCGCCAGTATGGTTTGAACGTTGGAGTAATCGAAGTTGGGGTTGATCCGACGGGCGAAATCGTTGTCGCTGACCAAACGCCCGTTATCTTCCTTGTCAGAGTCGGTTTCGAGCCAGAGCCGGTATAGGGTGCTGATGGGGTTGTGCGACGCCGTGCCTTGAATCAGATCGTATTTGTACTGTTCGTAGTGGTTGCTGCTCTCAAACTGAACGCGTTGGGCGACCCCTTTTGCGGTAGCAAAGCCGCCGCCGATTTCTAAGGAGTCCCGATTGATGTGCCAGATAATATTTTCCGTATTGAGGTTCATGTTGTAAAAAGAGGAGAAGAACGGATTGCGTTCGTTCCCTTTGTTGCCTCTGTTCAGATTGATCACCTGCTTCGGGATATCGATGCGGACGCCCACCGCCGGGTGGAACAAGCTATCTGCATCGATGAACAGCTTGGCGTCGATGCCTTCGCCCACGATACTTTGCTCGCGTTTGATGATAAACTGCTGACCCAGCCCCAGAAATACCCGCTTGCGCTTGTTGTTATAAACCGTCAATCGGGCGGGTATGCCGGGCTCGCCGTAGCCGTATAGCGATGCGCCGCTCAGTTTGAATCCGCCCTGGTATTCGATGCCCTCGCCGATTTTGCTGATCTTGATCTGCTTGTTGAAGGACTCAAATTTGGGGTACAATGCAGCCGCCTTGTTCTCAATGATCACGTTATGCTCCAAAGCGCCGGCGATGCGTTCGCCCCCGAAATAAAGCGGATAAGTCAGGTAAGCCGTATCGGAACGAAATATGGCCTTATTGATGTCGATCTGGTAACGCGAAAGATCTGCATACACCTCCTGTAGTCCCGCATCCGCCCAACTTACTTTGCCGCCCTGCCCTTTGAATACATTGTCGAAGGGATAAAAAACGCCGCTAACGCCTTCGACACGCAAGGTATCCTGACGACGGAAACCAATCAGCGTCGAGCCGGCGCAGGTCAGCGTGGGCTGACCGTCCTCGTAACCAAACGCGCGCGACCCGCCGCGCAAGGCCCATGAGGCTGATCCGCCCTCGCCCACGCGCATAGCCCCTTGCTCCATATATGCCGCGCTGAACTTCAGGTATGCCGCTACCGGTTTGATCTTGCCTTTGGTCGCTTCGGCCAACACGCGCTCCAACTGAGTGTGCCACTGCGAAAAAACAGCCGTATCGCTCAGCGCTTTGGCGGCATTGAGTGCGTTGACATAATCCTTGAAGTGCGGATATGGCGTCAATTTTTGTTCGGCCATGGCATTGCTTGCCGTCGCTATGCGACGCATCTCGTCAGGGCGATAAAGACCGGACTTGTAGCCCTTCTTGAACACGGCATATGCCTCTTCCAGATCCGGACGCTTGTTGGCCGTTAGAAAATCTCCGAACCTATTGACAAAATCGTTGGGTTCCGTCGGAAAACGGCCGCCGTCCTGCGCCGACAGCGGGTTGCTCAGTAATAGCGACGCAAACATTGCGCAGAACAAGACCAGAAAGCGAAGACGCATGTTTTTTTTGTTTTTATTAAAAAAAATGATCTCTCCGGCGGCATCTTCTTTTGAAGCACATTCAAATACCGACGAAAAAGATCGACAAGGATCTGAATCAAAAGCAATTTGCACGCGGAAAAAGGACATAGAAAAAATATTTTTTCAAGATCGACATGGCGGCAGACCAGGCGATCATATATCGACAAAAGAAAATAAATCCGGCATACACAACGCTATTGAGCCGCTTTTCGTGTACCCATTGCAAGCAAAATTGGTCAGCCCGTCAATTAGTACAAAAAGGAACCCAGGAATCAAAGCATGAAAATAAAGTCGTGAAGGCCACTCGGCGACCGTACTAACAAAAACTTAACATTGCATTTGCAGTTCTTTGAAATACCTTTGTGTCGTGTGCAAACTTGGGCAGTTTACAGCCCTGCATAATCTTTTTCATAAATCAATGCCCTACATGAAAAGTACTTTACGTTTTTTTGTTCTCAGTTTAAGCGTTTTGCTGCCGCTATTCGTAGCACAAGCGCAAACAACCATCACACAATGGACCTTCCAGACCGGCTTTACGCCAGCCAGCCCTGAGCCATCCACAGGAACAGGCACGGCAGGTCTTTTCGGAAGTATGAGCGGCCCAGCAACCGCTACGGGTAGCGCAGCCGGATGCTCTCAGACAACCGGCGAAAACGCCTGGCAAATCGGCTCGGCCAACCCGGGAAGTACCAACGAATCCAGCGGAGTCGAATTTTTTGTTTCCACTCAAGGTTACAAAGACATCATCTTGACTTACGATCACCGTTTTTCCAATACGGCTACGCGCACGGTGCGTATTCAATATACATTGGACAACGGCGCAAATTGGAACAATTTCAATGTAAGTGCTAGCAACTACAGCAACGCCTGCTCCGGACGAGGCGGAATCGATAATGGACGCATCGACGCGAGCAATCCTGTTGGCGGCAACGCCGGCGACTCCTGGAGCCGCCGCACAATTGATTTTACCGCCATTTCTGGAGCCAACAACAACCCATATTTTGGCATTCGCATCGCCGCCGCGCATTACGCCTCGACCGGTGAGTTCAGACAGGCCAATAATGTTAACGCGCAGGCCACTGGTGGTGCCTGGCGTTTTGACAACGTCACTTTTGCAGGTACGCCGCTGCCGCTGATACGCATCACGGAATACATGTACACTGGCAATAACGGAGAATTTGTCGAATTCACAAACGTAGGCGCTACGCCGGTTGATATGACAGGCTGGAGCTTTGACGACGACAGCCGCATCCCCGGCACGCAGAGCCTGAGCGACTTCGGGGTGGTTCAACCCGGCGAATCGGTCATCCTAACCGAGGCCAACGCAGCTACTTTTCGCAATGCCTGGAACCTTTGCAACTCAGTAAAAGTCATTGGCGGACTCACGGCTAACTTGGGCCGCAACGATGAAATAAATCTCTACGACCAAAATGATATACTGATTGATCGCCTCACCTACGGCGACCAGAATTTCCCGGGGACCATTCGCACGCAAAACAGATCCGGTTGGGTAACTGCCGCAGGTTTGGGCGCTAATATGGCGGCCGAGTGGTTCCTTTCCAGCGTAGGCGATCCTGAAGGCAGCTACACATCTATTGGCGGCGATATCGGAAGCCCCGGCAAAAGCACACGCGCTACAGTGCAATTCGACCCCTGTCCAATCGTACAGCCGACTTGCGATATTGTGGTGACGGGGCTTGATATTGTGGACGAAAGTTGTAATTTTGAATTTGACGGCGCTATTGAAGTAACGGCTACTTCGCAGAGTCCCCTGATTTATTCCATTGAAGCGCTAAATTTCTCAAATACGATTGGCATATTTTTGGATTTGCCTGCGGGATGTTATGTCGTCAAAGTAGAAAGTCAGGACGACCCTGATTGCTTTGTATTAGTCGACGCGCTGGTGCGCAACGCCAGCCCTACGGCAGTATTACAGGCTAAGGAACTCAACGTGTCCTTCTTGTCACAACTGAGCGTAGGCCGCACAGAAGTGGTCGCTTACGATCCGCAGTCGCAACGTCTCTTCTCCATCAATACGACAAACAGCCGGGTGGACATCATCGACTTTGCAGACCCTGCCAATCCGGTCGTCATCGATAACATTGATCTGACCGGCCTGGGCGAAGCCAATAGCATAGCTGTCAAAAATGGCATTGTAGCCATAGCCGTAGCCGCGCCGGTTGTGACCGATCCGGGTAAGGTATTTTTTGCAGATACCAACGGCAATCTGCTGCCGCCCGTAGGCGGCGTAACAGTTGGCGCTTTGCCCGATATGATTGTATTCACGCCGGATGGCTCCAAAGTGCTCACCGCTAACGAGGGCGAACCCAATGCAGCCTACACGCTTGATCCCGAAGGATCAATTTCGATTATCGACATCAGCGGCGGCACTAACAGCGCCGTAGTCGCTACAGCTACTTTTA
>JBKBLI010000024.1:39348-46202 GCA_046296435.1 Saprospiraceae bacterium
CCGCTTTCAACTCGCAGGAAGCTACGCTCAAAGCAGCCGGCGTGCGCATCTTCGGCCCCAATGCCACAGTGGCCCAAGACCTCGAACCCGAATACATCGCCGTCAGCGAGGACGGAACCACCGCCTATGTCACGCTACAGGAAAACAATGCGCTGGCAATTGTGGATATCGCTTCCGCTACCGTCAACGAGATCAAGCCTCTCGGTTACAAAGATCATGGCAATCCGAACAACGCGTTTGACGCCAGCGATCGCGACGTGGACGGAACTTCCAGCGGCGGCGGCAAAATCAACATCCAAACCTGGAAAGTGAAGGGCATGTACCAGCCCGACGCCATTGCCGCTTATACGGTGGGCGGGCAAAACTTCTACGTAACTGCCAACGAGGGCGACTCGCGCGACTACAGCGGATTCTCTGAAGAGGTGCGCGTCGGCGCCGGAACCTACCTACTCGACCCCAACCGATTCCCGGATGCCACCAACCTTAAGCTGGCCCAAAACCTCGGCCGCCTCACAGTAACCAACGCTACCGGCGATACAGACGGCGACGGCGACATCGACGAAATCTATGTATATGGCGCCCGCTCTTTCGCAATCTGGGACGAAAACGGTAATCTCGTGTACGACTCAGGCGACGACTTTGAACGCATCCTGGCTACGCAAACGCCAACTAACTTCAACTCTAACGGAACTCCCACCACTTTCGATACGCGCAGCGACAACAAAGGCCCTGAACCGGAGGCTGTAGCCATCACTACCATCAACGGCAAAAAATATGCTTTCATCGGCTTAGAGCGCGCCGGAGGATTCATGGTCTATAATATCACAGACCCGCAAGAGCCGTATTTTGTGCTTTACGTGCCCGCGTACACTGGGGACGTAGCGCCAGAAGATATCAAAATCATCGAAGCGGCTGACAGTCCCAACGGGCAGACCTTGATCGTGGTAGCCAATGAGGTGAGCAACACCATCACCACTTATACGGTTAGCCCGCTGGAGTGCAGCGACAACGTAGAACTGATGGCCAATCCCCACGGCGGCTCGAATAGCTTCAATTATGTCAATCCCGCTTGGGAAATTGATACGCAGAATTCCACAGCGAACGGCATGACGCTGATCAACGCCGACCAATCCAATGCGACGCTGGACCTCAGCGGTCTGACAAGCGGCGGCATCGTTAGACTATCCTATCTGATCGACGATCTAAACGACTGTGTTGAAATTTTCTCTTTCTATATTGGCGTAGAGGCTTGCCCAACGAGCTTGATCAATGGCCGTATCACCTGGGAACACGACGGAAGCGGCGTCAACAACGCCACCGTCGAGGTGACGGGCGACGCAAGCGGTATGGATAATACGGATATCGACGGTTACTACTCGGTCTCGGTGTCTGATACAGGATCGATATGCGTGACGCCTTCTAAGCCCCATGCAAACCTTGCCGAACTGACCAACGGCGTGGACGCCTCCGATGTGTTGCGCATCCAACAGCACGTCAACAACACCATGCCGTTCGCTTCGCCCTACAAGCGCATCGCAGCCGATATCAACGGCAACAATCTGATCAGCAGTCAAGACGCATCCATCCTGAGCCAGGCGCTCAAAGGAAACAACGCCGCGATCAACCTCTTCAAAAAATCGTGGCGCTTTGTTCCGGCAGATTACGTTTTCCCGAATCCCAACCAACCCTGGGGCTTCCCGGAAAAAATCGATACGTCTATTGCCGATCAGGATTTGGATAACATCGACTTTATCGGCATCAAAATCGGAAACGTAAACGGATCGGCGATCAACCCCGCGCTCAAGTCCGATCGCATCTTGCGCTACACGGCGCAAGACCAGTACTTGCGCGCAGGACAAACGGTTCAAGTGGATGTCCGGGCGGCTAATTTCGCCGATCTCGCAGCTTTGCAATTTGGTCTGAACTTCGATCCGGAAGTTCTGGCCTTTGAGGGCGTCGTTACAAGCCCCAACTCGCCCATACAGTCCAGCGACTTCGGCCTCGACCATGCCTCCAAAGGCGAAATCCGTGCCGTGTGGACCAGTCTGACGCCGCAAAGCGCCGGATACCGCACGCCGCTGTATCGCCTCCGCTTCCGCGCGCTGCAAAGTGGCGCGCTGCTTAGCCAGGCCCTCCGCCTCGACGAACAAACGCTGCGTCCGGCGGCTTATTCGATTGAGCATACAGCCTATCCGGTCGAATGGGTGTACCTGCCCGTGAGCGCTATCGAACGCGAATCTGACGACGATATGCCCACACTCCAGACCCTCGCTCCCCGCCCCACACCCTTTACACACGCCTTGGTCGCGGGCTTCGAGCTGCCCGAGGCTTGCGAGGCGCAGGTGCGCCTGCTCGATCTTCAGGGACGCACCGTGGCCGAGCAAAAAGCAACTTTTGCCGAAGGTTACAACGAAGTCGCCTTCCAAAACTTGAGCGCGCTGCCTGCGGGAGTTTATCTCTGCGAATTGACCTCAGAATTTGGTCTCAAAACCGTGCGGGTCGTAAAAGCAAACTAATGGGCAAACAACGGCGTATTGCGCAATAGCCGGATTTTGCCGACTTGATTCAACGCGGAGCGTCTGTCATTCAGACGCTCCGCGTTTTTTTGTTCAGGCATAACAAACAACTTTTTTCACAAAAAAACTGACGGACGCACCCACAGCCCTGCGTGCCGCCGCCCGCGCGCCATCTCGTTTTTTTTAGAAAAAAACGTCAGTCCCGGCGCGGGCGGCGCGACCGCTTCACTTTAGATTTTTCGGATTGCGAATAGTCGTGCAATTCGCAAAATACGCATGCGGCGCGCAAAACGGGGCAGAAAACGCTCGTGTGATTTTTATTTGCTACATTTGCTGTGCAAAATCCGATAAAATGCAACAAATCACCCCTTCGGTTATATACCTACTCTGCGCGGCGTTCCTGTGTCCGCTGGCGCAAGGCCGCGCCTGCGGTTATGATTTTGTGGGCGGCTGCTCCAGCAGGATATTCCTCTCCATCAACGGCACTTTGGACAGCTTCAGCATTGCGTCGTGCCCAGATCAGGCCATGTTCGACGGACTTCGGATGGGCCGTATCAAAAGCATACAAATCGCAAGCGTCGAAGGAGAGAGTTGGGAAAGTTGCCACAACAATGTATGCTACATGCAACTGCATTATCGCGTGCGGCCTAAATCGAACCCCGCCGCCGCCCTCTGGCAATCGCTCCCGCTCAACATGTACCACCATTACGAGGAGGGGGACTATACGACCCGTTTTTTTCGCTCTTACCAGACGACAGACCTGAGCGCCGGACTGACCGTAGGCGTTGAGTATGTGCTCGAACTGTATTTGAGCGCAGCCATCGATACATTAGGCGACGACTTTATTCCGGAGATCGATATTCTCCAAAACAACTTCGGCGAAAACTTTCTGTGCAGTTTCGTTTACGCTCCGGACGACCCGGGGAGCATGAGCCTCTTTCCCCGGATCCTGCGTCCCCCGCAGTGTCATGGCGATGCGACCGGTAGAGCAGAAATCGGCGTTTATGGCGTCACATCCGGCCTGTTTTTCTATTGGAGCGATACGTCTTTCAATTTTTTTGCCCGCGAAAACCTTCCCGCAGGGGTCTATACCCTGAGCGTGACCAACAGCCTTCCAGATACGGCCGTCCTGACATTCGAGATCACGCAGCCCGAGGCCCTGAGCGGCGGCGTCGGCGCTTACGCGCCCTTGAATTGCGGAACAGACTCGCTCAGGGTCAAAATTCTGGCTACAGGAGGATCGCCGCCCTTGACGCTGGCCTGGGATCAGGAGGGTCAGATCGCGGCGGATAGCTTGTTTGTCGTAGCGCCCGGCCCCCATCACCTCATACTCGCCGACGCCAATGGATGCGAAGTGCAGATGCTCTTAGCCTTGGACGCATATACGCCGCCCGAAGCCGAAGCCACAACCACGCCAACCTCATCGCCGCAGGCAAGCGACGGCGCCATAGCGCTTCAGATCGGCGGCGGCAACGGGCCTCACACCGTATTATGGGCGAATGGACAGAGCGGATCCGTACTGCAAGGGCTTCCGGTCGGCCTGTACTGCTATACCGTAAGCGATGCTTTTGGTTGCGAACATACCGGCTGCGCCGAAGTCCCGGTCTCCAGTAGCGACGGACGCCTTGCCGGCCTCCACTCGCTGACGCTCGCCTATCCCAACCCTGCTCCGTCGGGCGGCGAATGGTTTATCGCCTCCGGGCAGGCGGTACGAACATTTGCCCTTTACGATGCATCAGGACGCTTACTCGACGTCTCAGAACACTCCCTCGCCTCATCGCTACCCTATTCATCCGGGGGGCTGGGCGCAAAATTCACCCTCAGATTGAGGGCGCCAGAATGCCCGGGGATTTACTTTTTTCGGATAAATCACACCTCGGGAATACTATATGTAAAATAGACGCGTTTTTAAGCGCTGACAAGCCCAACAGCCGTTAAGAAGTGTATTTTGCTCAGATATGCTCAAAAAACGTTATCTTTGCGGCGATTTTTTCTTAAACATCACAAAACTTATTCACACCATGAGCAAAAAACTTTTTCTTTTGCCCGCTCTGCTCGGAGCGATCCTGATGTTCACTCCCGCTTGTAACCAAGACGATTGTAAAGACGTTGATTGTGGTGCAAACGGCGCCTGCTTCTCTGGAGCCTGCGTTTGCGACGACGGCTACGAAGAAGATGCCGAAGGCAAGTGCAACACAGAATGGCGCTCTAAATTCCTCGGAATTTACAATGTAGCTGAAGTTTGCGGCGGTTCTCCCTCTGGCAATTTCTCCAGCTCGGTCACCGTATCCAGCCAAGATGTCACGAAAGTCATCATCAGCAACTTTGGCGACAGCGGCGTAGCCGTTACCTGCGACATCACTGGGCCAGATCGCATCTCGGTGCCGACAACCACGGTACAAGGTCTCTCTATCAGCGGCAGCGGTACGATCTCCGGAAACACATTGACGATCAGCTATTCGTCGTCGTCGTTCAACTGCACGATGACGATGACCAAGCAATAATATCAAACGTCAAGGTATTATCTAAAACGCCTCATCTCTACAAAGATGAGGCGTTTTTTGCATGCATGCAAAAGGCGCTGTCCGCATATCTCAGAGTAGGGTTCCTTTTTTTAAAAAAAAGTATGGGCATAGGGCGCGCCTATACTCGCTTTATCCTTGTCGCTATTCGAAAAAAGGCGGCGCCGTCCACAAAGGCCTTGAGCCGGTGAGAAACGCATACCGCCTAAGCGTCGGGAAATCTACCACTCTGCACAGCCGCAAGATCAGCGCCCCTGGCCTCAGGCGCGCACAAATGGCGCCGCATCCTGTCCGCAGAAGATACCCGCCCGGTATTTGAATGCGGCGGCGATGCCGATCATAGCCGCGTTATCGGTACAGTACGAGATATGCGGAGCGTAAGTATTCCAACCCTCTTGCGCCCCCGTTTCTATGAGCGCCTGACGCAAGCCGCTGTTGGCGCTCACCCCGCCGGCTATTGCGACCTCTCTGATACCCGTCTGGCGGGCCGCCAAACACAATTTTTGAATCAAAATTTGTACGATAGCGGCTTGCACAGAGGCGCAAATGTCGGCGATATTTTTTTCAACAAAATTGGGGTCGTCTTTTTTGCCATCGCGTAAGAAGTAAAGTATAGCCGTCTTCAGACCGCTGAAACTGAAATCGAGGCGCGGGATTTGGGGCGTGGGAAACCGGAATCGGGGCGATCCCTGCTCAGCCAGCTTGTCGATATGCGGTCCCGCCGGATATGGCAGTCCCAACAACTTGCCGGTCTTATCGAACGCCTCGCCTGCCGCATCGTCGAGCGTACGCCCGAGCACTTCGATTCGCAAAGGCGAATCGGCGCGTGCAATCTGCGTATGGCCGCCGCTCACCGTCAAGCACAAAAAAGGAAACTTCGGAAACGGCTCCTCTGCAAAATGCGCCAACACGTGCGCGTCCATGTGGTTGACTTCGATCAGAGGCTTTTCCAATGCAAGCGCAAAGGCCTTCGCAAAACTTACGCCCACCAGCAGCGAGCCTAACAGACCCGGCCCGCGGGTAAAAGCCACCGCGTCCAAATCGCGCGCGCTCAGCTCCGCCACAGACAAGGCCTGACGCACCACCGGCGCGATATTGGCCTGATGCGCGCGCGACGCTAGTTCAGGCACCACGCCGCCATGGACGCTATGGGTCTCCTGGTTGGCGATCACATTGGACAATACCCGACCGCCGCGCACCACTGCCGCCGAGGTCTCGTCGCAAGAGGACTCGATAGCCAGAATTATTTCAGTTTCTTTGCGCATGATAGTGTATTTTTTCCACTCAAGGCATGCAAAGTTCGTACTTTTGTGCATACTTGTAGAGAATTTGCGAAAAACGGCGATTCTTTACAACGTACTCCCCACACCCTCGACCCGATCTTTTTGCAAAAAAAATTCAACACATGGAAGATTTCATTAAAAACCTGTCCGAATCGGCAAAATCGCTCTTAGAAAAAGCAGGCGTAAAGCTCGAGGAGGTCGGACGCATCACACAGGAGAAACTCAACGAAATGGCCTCCAAAGCAGACGATTTGGCCGATATGGAACGCGAAAACGCCCGCCGCGCTCTCGAAGAAGTGCGGCAAGCCAAAGAAAAAATTGCAAAGCATGGCGGCAGCGCTTTGGGATTCCTGGCGGATAAGGCCAACGAAATCATTGGCGAGGTCCGCGAAGAAGCCGGGGAAGCGGCAGAGCGCGCCAAGGGCTTCTGGGAAAAAGCTAAAGACTTCGTAGAGGAAAAAAAACAGCAACTGACCGACGACAGCCCGGAGGACAAAAACGCATGATTCGCGCGGCGGCCCGGCAACAGCCGT
>JBKBLI010000025.1:0-11066 GCA_046296435.1 Saprospiraceae bacterium
TGCGGCCGGCGAAGCGGACAAGGCGAAGGAACCAATGCGGGTTTCGAAGCAGCCGGAATATCGCCTTGCGTATCCAGAGCGGCGTGCGCACAGCCACGCGCATGCCTTTGGTGCTCACGCCGTCGGGCGAGAGCAGCCATAAGCGCTCGATTTGAGGCGCCAGCGCAGGCAGCATTCCCTGTACGAGTCGGGCGCCAAAACTAAAACCCATGAGCGCAAATCGCTCGGCCCGCTCCGCTTGGGCGATCTGTCGGACAATCGCCAGCAGGTCTTCGCGGTCGAAGGTCGAAGCGTTCCAAGTCGTCTGACCGTGAAACGGCAGGTCGAAGGCCACAATCCGGTAGTGCCGGCCGAGCGCCTTCTCGAGCACGGCGAACATGCGCGCGCGGTCTGCAAAGCCGTGCAGCGCGATCAAGAGCTTTGGACCATGCCCCATCTTCAGGGCATGTATGGTCCCTTTGGCGCACTCAAATTGCGAACTCTCCATGGGTCGGGCCTTGGTTTTGGATTTTAAACTGCGCCTTCCAGGATCGGTAGCCAAGCACAGCCATGACCAAAAAGACGGCGTACAACCCGGTTGTGATATAGAGCGATTTGAAGGAGTACTGAAACAAATAGGCGATATTGACGGCTATCCAGAGCAGCCAGTTGTCCAAATAGCGCCGGTTGAGCCAAATCTGAGCGATCACCGACAGCGATGTGGTGAAGGCATCCAGCCACGGAATATCGGCGTCGGTGTAGGTGGACGTCAGATAGCCGAGCGCCGAGGTCCCGGCAACCAGCAGGACAAGCGTCCAAACCCACTGCGAGCCGCGCATTTGCCGTATGCTGATCCGTCGGTCGGCTGCTTTAGCGGCCCGGCGCCACGATACCCAGCCATGCGCCTGCATGACGGCAAAAAAACCTTGCAGCAGCATGTCCGAATAAAGGCGCTCGCGCCAAAATACATAGGCGTACAGGCCCACCATCGCGATGCCTACAGGAAAAGCCCTGATATCGCGTCGGGTTACCAACCAAACGCTACAGACGCCAAGCGCCACAGCGACAAGCTCCAGATAATTCAATCCTTTTTAAACAGACGCGATTAGCGTCTCCTGCGCGCAAAGGTATGCACTTCGCGCAATATGGAACAGGGTT
Source organism: Saprospiraceae bacterium (assembly GCA_046296435.1). Taxonomy (GTDB): domain Bacteria; phylum Bacteroidota; class Bacteroidia; order Chitinophagales; family Saprospiraceae; genus M3007. Next base: position 1,138 of record JBKBLI010000025.1, read on the forward strand.
AGCCTTTGACGAGCCTTAGTAAGGCTCTTATAAATGGAGGCGCTGGACGCGCAAAAAAGGAGCGCAAGGCGGGTAGTTGATTCGGCGCAAGAGGCGCAAAGCGCCGGCCATGATGATTAGCCACAGTTGGGGTGTTTTGAAGCGCAACGCTTCGTCGATGCATAAAGTAATTAGCTGCGAAACGCCGCAGCGCTCGCCCGCGCCGAGGTTTGCGCAGCCTGCCAGCGCCTCAGGAGGGGATCGTAAACCGAAAGGTAGAAGAAAGGCTTGCAGAGTCGCCTGACGGGATGTTGTTTTCAGAAGTCGTCGTCTTCCCTCCTTCGATATTTTCCATCTCTTTTTGTCTGAGCACCTCCGTTTGTTCATCCTCAATATTTTCGATTGAGGACTTTTTAGGAGCCTGAGACTTATTAGAAAATCTAAACATATTCAATTACACCGATTTTTGTTTGGATGCTGCAAAGATACCGCTATTCGCTGAAATGCGGCCGTATTCTCTGACTTTAACATTTTCGGGACGTCAAACCGTTCGTTTTGCGTTTGTCAACATCGGTTTTTAGGGGGGCGGCGCCAGTTCTCAGCCCTGCGTTTGTTGCAAAACTTTTCGAGCGCTCGCGCCAAAAGCGCTACATTTGCCCCAAAAACAAATCATGCCCAGGATACTTTTATTAGCCATTGCATGGCTTGAGGCTCTTTCGCTCTTTGCTCAAAAAGACATCACCCTCGAGGATATTTGGCAAAACGGAACATTTTCGCCCAAAGGCGTGCCCGGATTACAAATGCTCAACGATGGTCGAACCTACGCCCGACACTCAGGCGACGCGATAGAAACTTACACTTTGGTAAACGGCAAAAAAAACGCTTTGTTGTTCAGCGCTTCGGCTTGGGTAGAGAATTCTCCCGGCTGGAAAGGCCAGTTCAGCGCTTACTCTTTCAGCGCCGATGAGCGGAAAATCCTGTTGGCCTGCGACCCGGAAAGCATTTACCGCTACAGCGCTCAGGCCGATTACTGGGTATTCGACCGCGACGCGCAGACCCTCACCCGACTGTCGCCTGACCGCAAACAACGCTACCCGACCTTTTCGCCAGACGGCGCCAAAGTGGCTTGGGTCGCCGATAACAATATCTATTACAAAGACCTGAGCAGCGGCCAGATCGCACAAGTTACCCGCGACGGGCAACAGAACGCCATTATCAACGGCGCTTCGGACTGGGTATATGAGGAGGAATTCGAGATCACCCGCGCCTATGCCTGGAGTCCGGACGGCGCTTACATCGCCTGGCTGCGCTTCGACGAAAGCAGGGTCCCCGCATATCGCATAGATCTGGACAACAACAAACCCTATCCGGACTCATTCGTCTATAAATATCCCCGCGTCGGACAGCCCAATGCCGTGCTGGGCGCCTATGTTTATCGCCTCCGCGACGGCCAAATCCAAAATATTCGGGCCGCCGCCGCCGACGGCGATTACCTGCCGCGTATCGGGTGGACGCCCGACGGCCGGGTGTGGCTCATCCGCATGAACCGACGCCAAAACGAACTTCGCCTGCTGCTCGCCGATCCGCAAACAGGAGCCTGCGCCACCGCGCTCCTCGAAGAAAACGAGCGATACATCGAATTGCACGATCCCGTTTTCCTACCCAATGCCGAGGGGTTTATCTGGCAGAGCGAAAAAAGCGGATTCAGACACCTCTATCACTACGACCTGAACGGGCGCCAGCGGCGCGCATTGACCAAAGGCGCTTGGGAAGTGACCGATTTTTACGGCTATGACCCTAAACGCAGAACGCTGTACTTTCAGGCCGCAGGCAAAAGCCCGTTGCGCAGGGAAGTGTATAGCGTCGCCTTGCGCGGCGGCAAACCCCGCAAGGTGGTTGCAGATCCGGGCGTAAACGCGGCGCGCTTCAGCCCCGACTTCTCGGTTTTCGTACACAGCCATTCTACGATCAACACGCCGCCCCGCTACGCTTTGCGCACCCGAGAGGGCAAAAAAATGCGCGATTTGGAAAACAACGACGCCCTGGCCGCCAAACAATTAGAATGCGGCGTCGCGCCGGTCGATTTCTTCCAAATCCCGGCCTCCTTTGCTCCGCAAAAAGGCGCCTGGCCCAAAGATGGACTCCACGCTTGGATGATCAAACCCCGGGGCGCAGCTTTTCAGGGCAAGCGCCTGCCTCTGCTCATGTTTGTGTATGGCGGCCCGGGCAGTCAGCAAGCGCTCGATTCGTGGCGCGGGGCCAACTACTGGTGGTTTCAGATGCTCGCGCAGCAAGGTTATGTGATCGCCTGCGTGGACAACAGGGGCACGGGCGGCAGAGGCGAGGCCTTCAAAAAAGCTACCTATCTGCGCCTCGGCGAGTTAGAAACCGCCGACCAGATTGCCGCCGCCCGCTACCTGAGCGCTTACCCGTTCATCGATCCGCAGCGCGTCGGAATATTTGGCTGGAGTTACGGCGGTTTTATGTCCAGCCTCTGCATCCTGAAAGGCGCCGATGTGTTCAAAGCCGCCATCGCCGTGGCCCCGGTGACCCATTGGAAGTGGTACGACAGCATCTACACCGAGCGCTATATGCGCACCGAAGAAGAAAACCCTGAGGGGTATGCCGACAATGCGCCGGTCAATCACGCCGACAAACTGCGCGGCGCCTACCTGTTGGTACACGGTATCGCCGACGACAACGTGCATTTCCAACATGCCGCCGAACTCAGCGCTCGCCTCATCGCCGCCAACAAATCCTTCGACAGCATGTTCTACCCGGGTCAAAACCACAGCATCAGCGGCCGCGGCATGCGGCTGCACCTCTATGGATTGATGACCGATTTTTTGAAAAAAAACCTCTAAGCCCCATCTCAGGGCGAAAAGCGCGCGGCGCGTAAGCCTCGTGAGGCGGCGTGTCTTCTGACGACTGCGCCCCCGCCAACGCCAGATGTAGGCGTTGGCGGGGGCATTGGCCCTACAGCTCTGCAGGTCGCCGCGCCGATCTGCTTTCAGTCTTGTTTTATCAACTTCCGGACGGCGTTGCCTACCGCGATGTAGTAAAGGCCGCCGGGGAGGCTGCTGAGGTCGATATCCGTATCGCCGCCGCTGTAGGCCAATTGGCCCATCGTGTTGAATATCCGGATTTCCGGATTTGGACGCTCTGCATGCTTCGCAAGAATACGCACGGCGATCCGGTCCTTGGCAGGATTGGGCGAAAAGTCAAATTCGGCGACCGAAGCGTTGGGCGTAGTCGCGGCGCTGCTGAGGATGCCGGTGCGCGGGTATGTCGTCGCCACTTCCCAGACCATGTTCTGAAGGTATGCGGCCAGCGCTTCGGACGGAGCGCCCGGCCCGCCATTGAGCAGGTTAGCGGGCAGCCCCACGGGCGAAGCGTTGTAAATGCAAGCGTAGTGCATCATGGCCACGGCATACGAGCCGAGGCTATTGACGTGGATGTTGTCCGAAAAGAAGTCGGCGATAGAGGTCGCATCGGGTACGATGCCTTGGGCGATATCGTCGTACAAGCGGGCCATCATGCGGTGTCCCGGTATGAGATAAACCGGCGGGGCGCCCTGCGGCCTTTGGGCGTTGGCGTAGTCCTGCATGGCCTCCCATTCGCCCTCATAGACGTCCAGGAGCGGCCGCCAGGGGCCGTCAGCGTTGTCGATATTGGTCCAGGTAGTCCAGAGGAGGGTGGGCGCTCCGGCGCCGTTGTTGCCGTTGAGCCAGGCGTTGTTGACAAACAGGCTGAGGTAGTGCCGCTGTTCGTTGAGGCGCTCCAGATACCAGGGGGCGTTGCCGCCGCCTGCGTAGTGCAAGGGTACGCTTTCGGTGATACAGAGGAGCTCCCAGTTGGGGATATCCTGTCGCGCCCAGGGCTGACCCCACTGGGGAGCGTTTTCCCAGCGGTATCTGAGCGAGGAGCCGGGTATGGTGGACTTGCCTACATGATCGAAATTGCCGCCCAGCACATCGTATATGAGGAATCGGTATTGTCCCGGCCAGGGGTGAAACAGCGGATCGGTCAGGCTGTGTCCGCAGTGGATTTGCTTGACGCTGAGCGGATATGCCAGTTTAGGCGGCAAGTTTTGACTTTGCGCAGGCGCCCAGAGGCAGCACATCGTGAGTGCAAGAAACAGATTTCGGTTCATATCTTTGCGTTTAGTGGATCGGGATGTTTTTACAGACGCGCCAAAGGCTGCGTTAGCTGCCTGGGCAAGAGGGCGCATCCATACTTTGGGCATTGCCGACGACGGCCTTCAGGGCGGATAAGTTGCGCAATGCTGCCTTCTAATCCGATCAGCGCGCGAAAGTCAGTCGCTCGCCCCGCACATCCTCTCTAATCCCGCGGCCATCCCAGGCCACTTGCCCGTTTACGAGGGTTGCGTGTATTTTGCCGCGCAACCTGCGGCCTTCCAAAGGCGACCAGCCGCATTTGTAGAGGAGGCTGTTGCGGGTCGCCACGCGGGTCGGCTCAGGGTCGAAGAGGACGATATCGGCTTTTTGGCCCTCTTCGAGGAATCCGCGCCCTTCGACCTGATAAGCAATGGCAGGCGCGTGGCACATTTTTTCGACGATTTTTTCGAGCGAGATCCGGCCTGAGTGATAAAAACTGAGCATGATGTTGAGGCTGTGCTGCACCAAGGGCAGACCCGCCGGGGCGCTCAGATAGGGTTGCGATTTTTCTTCGAGGGTGTGGGGCGCGTGGTCGGTGGCGATCACGTCCAGCCGGTCGTCGAGTAGGGCTGCGAAGAGGGCGTCGCGATGCGAGCGGCCTTTGATGGCCGGGTTGCACTTGATGCGGTTGCCGAGTTTGGCATAGTCGGCGCTGAAGAACCGCAGGTGGTGTACGCATACCTCGGCGGTAATGCGTTTTTGGTGTAAGGGCAGGGTGTTGTCGAATAGCGACAGCTCGTCGGCGGTAGTGATGTGGAGCACATGCAAGCGGGTGTTGTATCGTTTGGCCAATGTCACAGCCAGCGATGAGGAGTGGTAGCACGCCTTGGCATTGCGTATGCGGGGATGGAAGGCGGCATCCAGATTTTCGTCGCCGTAGCGCTCCCGGTAGGCTGCGGCGTTTTGGCGTATGGTAGCCTCGTCTTCGCAGTGCGTGGCGATGAGCATAGGCGCATTCGCGAAAAGGCGTTCGAGCGTCTGCGGATTGTCCACCAGCATGTTGCCTGTGCTGCTGCCCATAAATATTTTGATACCGCATACGGTGCGCGGATCGGCCCGCATTGCTTCGTCGTAATTGTCGTTGGAGGCGCCCATGTAAAAGGAGTAATTGGCGGGCGATACGGCGGCGGCTCGCTGGTATTTTTCCTCCAAAAGTTCGATGCTAAGGGTAGGCGGCACGACGTTGGGCATTTCCATGAAGGAGGTGACGCCGCCGGCCACCGCCGCCCTGCTCTCGCTGGCGATGTCGGCCTTGTGGGTAAGCCCGGGTTCGCGAAAGTGCACCTGATCGTCGATGATGCCCGGCATGGCGAACAGGCCCCTGGCCTCGATGACTTCGGCGCCCGGCGGTTGAGGAATCGAGGGCGCAATCCGCTCGATGTAAGGGGCGCGCACGAGGATGTCGCCTTCGGCGATGGCGCCGCGGTTGATGATGCGGGCGTTGCGAATGAGCAGGTATTTTTTATCCATAGACCTCAGATTAGCCCGCAAAGATAAGCGCTCGGCCGGAACGTACCCGCAGCGATGCGATCATGCCGCGCCGTGCCCTTGCCCGAGGCTCGCGCCCATTTTTTCCTCCACATCAAAAGCCGCTGTCGTCGATGGCCGCCATGTGTTGGCGCAGCATGTCGGCCATGCGCGCCAGCGCCCCCGATTTGAAGGGCGACTCCAAGCCGGCCAGTTCGGTCAGTTGCAGGAAAGAGCGCGAGCCGCCCGCCTTGCAGAGCCGCACGTAGTCGCGCCAGGCGCGGGCGTGATCTTCGCGGTCTTTCATCCAAAACTGGAAGGCGCATATCTGTGCCAGGGTGTAGTCGATGTAGTAAAAGGGCGAGTTGAAAATGTGGTTTTGTTTTTGCCAAAAACCGCCGCTGCGCAAAAAGACGTTGTCGCCGTAGTCGCGATGCGGCAAGTAGCGCCGCTCCAGTTCTGCCCAAATCTCGTTGCGCGCTTGTGGGCTTAAATCGGGTTGCGCGTAAACGCGGTGCTGAAATTCATCCACCGCCACGCCATAGGGGATGAATTGTATGGCAGAACTCAGGTGCATGAAGTCGTACTTGACGGCGTCGGCTTCGCCAAAAAAGCCGCTCATCCAGGGACGGGTGAAGAACTCCATACTCATAGAGTGGATTTCCGCGGCGTCGCTGGTAGGCCAGTAGTACTCCTCAAAGGGCTGCTTGCGGCTCATCCATACCTGAAAAGCGTGGCCGGCTTCGTGGGTCAGCACGTCCACATCGGCGGAGGTGCCGTTGAAGTTAGCGAAAATGAAAGGCGCGCGATATTTGCTGATGTAGGTGCAGTAGCCGCCGGTGATCTTGCCGTCGCGGTTGACCAGATCCATCAGTTCGGCGTTTTGCAGGTGGGCGAAGAAGCGCCCGGTGTCCTTGCTGAGTTGGGCGTACATATCTGCCGCGTGTGAGATGATCTGCTCGGGCGCGCCTTTGGGGCGCGGGTTGCCGGTCATGAACTTGAATTCTTCGTCGTAGTACAGTAGGCGCTCCAATCCGAGGCGGCGGCGTTGGCGCTCGTAGAGTTCGCTGGCCAGCGGCGTTATGTATCGGCGCACTTCTTCGCGGAAAACGGCGACCATATCGGGGTCGTAATCGGAGCGCCCCATGCGCGCGTATCCGATGGGGATGAAGTTAGGGGCGCCGAGTTTGTGGGCAATTCGGGTGCGCAGGGCGACCATTTCGTCGAAGATGCCCTCGACCCGATCGCGATTTTTTTCAAAAAAACGCCATTTGGCCTCGGCGGCGGCGCGGCGCGTCTCGCGTTCGGGCGACACCTCCAGGGCGTAGATGCTGCTGAGGTTGAAGGTCTGGCCCTGGCATTCGATTTTCGCCTGCGATTTGAGGCGGCTGTATGCTGTGCTCAGGGCGTTTTCCTGCTGCAGTTCGCCCACGACTTCGGGACTGAATGCGCGGCGGGCCAGGTCTGCCAGCACAAATATCTGCGAGCCAAAGCGCTGTTCGATTGCAGGGCGGAAGGGTGAGGCCAGCAGCGCCTCGTTCACGCGGGTGGTCAGCGCCTCAAATTTGGGCATGTTTTCGTCGAAAAAGGTATTTTCGGCTTCGTAAAATGGGTCGCGGGTATCTTGACTATGCCTCACGTAACACAGGTTGGCCATGCTGCGAAACTCCGCAAACAGGCGGTTGAAACGGCGCATCAGACGTATCTGGGTCTCGGCTGAGTCGGCTGCGCCGAACGCAGCTATCAGGTCTTCCGTCTTGCTTTGTAACGCATCAAGGTCGGGACGTCGATATGCGTAATTTTTAAATGTAATGGGAGGTGCGGATGCGTCTTGCGCTCGGTTTGTCATGCGAAGAGAACCAAGTTTTGCGGATAGTACAGGGTATTTTGCGTAAATGCGCTTTATTTGCATTCAAAAACGAAGTTGATGCAAAATTGGTATTTTATTATTCTGATGTTTTTGTCCGTCCGGATCGGGGCCCAGTCGTCGGCATGGACTTTTCATTTTGGTCCAACAATAGCTACCCAGCGCTGGGACAATTCGCTGGAGCGTCAGCCGCTATTCAAATGGCACGGCGCTATCTCCGTGGAGTCGGTGGACAACGACGACGACCGCGCCTCCCTATACGCCCAATTGGGATATCACAACAAAGGAAGCGCCACGCGCTTTGTATTTATTCCGCAAGATCCCGGGCAGGGTTTGTTCGGCCGCTTCTCGGAAGAGTTTCGCTTCAATAACATCTCGCTTCAAATCGGCGCCAAGCAAAAATACCCCTGGGGACCCGCTTCGCGCTACTTTTATCAGTTTGCATTGCGGGGCGACTACACCGTGAGCACCAACCTCAACGAACTCAATGCGCGCAATCCCTGGGCGGTGGCCATCTATCCTCAGGAAGGCGGCGTGCGCCGCTGGGTCGCCGGCGTCACGGTGGGCGGCGGCGCTCAGTGGTCTTTCGGCGAGTTGGTGGGCGCCCAGGTCGCCGTGACGGTCAGTCCCGACCTTACGCTGCAATATTTCTCGCCGCAGATCGGCAATATCATCGTTCAGGATCCCTTTGGCGGGCCTAACCGCACCACCACCATCCCCGAGCGGCGCATACGCAACGTGGCCATCGAGGTGTCGCTGGGCCTGCGCCTTTTACGAAAGGTAGTGTACGTAGATTGAGCGAAGCCGGGAGCGTCCGGCTGTGGCTCCGCGCCCGTCCCTCCCCCTTTCACGCATAAGCGATTTTGCGTGAAAAGCCAGAAGTTGCTTGGCGGTCTTGTTTTTTTGGAAAAGCGCGAGCGTCAAGGGTGCGGGCGGCGCAAGGGAACAGGACGCGGGCGTGCCGCATTACCTGATCCATTGCGCTTCCTTTGTCTCCCCTTTGGACGTGGCACACGAAGCCCTCTCATGGCCCGCAAGGACTCCTTTGCGCGGGCTTAGTCCCCGTCGCCGCTGCTGAACGTAATCGAAATGCCAAGCAGCGAAGACATATCGCTCTTAAAAAATCGGGTGTGCTTTTGCAGTTCGGTATGTAGCGCGAGCGCCGAGGGGTGCTGCTGCGCGACAAGATCCGAAAGTGGAATGTCGGCGGGAATGGCGTTGGCCGCATTGAGGACTTTTTGCCATTGTGCAAGCGTGGCTTCGACCAACTCCGGGCCGCCGACGACGCTGTTGACATAATCCTTGAAGCCCGGACCGGCGACATTAGCTACCGGTTGCGTGCCTGCATAGACGTGGTAGATGGCCTCCAGGTGAGATTGGAGCAGATTCAGGCTGAAACCCGAGTAATACCCTTCGACCAACTGCGGTTCGGGCTTCGTTTGGCCGGGCCGCAGCCCAAGTGGAAGCCCCAGTTTGAAGTTTTTGACGCTTTCAAAACTGCGCACAAACTCGTTGTACAAAAGCGATACCGAACTGCCTGCGTCGGTTCCTTGGTTGTTCGTAAATGTCGTCGCATAGCTCTCCCAGGCGTCGCGGATGCGCTTGGACTCTCTTAGTAGATGACCTATCAGCGCCTGCATGTACGCCTGATAGCGAAGGTCGTCGGCCAACTCCCCCGCGCGGACGAAGATCAGGTACTCAATGGCAAACAGACCGCGCGAGTCGCGGTCGAAGTTGTTGAACGTCGTATCGCCGGCGGCGATGTACTGCTCTATTTTGGCGGTGCTTACCGGAAAGGTCCCCAATTCCTCCACGATAGATTTGCGCAAACCCTCTTCGCCGCCCGGGCCGAAAGAGAAGATCGAAGGCAGGCGCCATTCGCCCATGAGCGTTTGCCAACGGTTTTTTAGTCCGCTCAGGTTGGCGGGCGTCGGGTTGAGGCGATAGGTCTCCCAATCATTGTTCAGCGCCAGGACGCCGTCGTAAAAGCGTTGGTGAGCCGGTTGGATCAGGTTGCGGGCGTAGTGGTTGAGCAGCGCGCCGCGGTCGAATAGTTCGGCCTCGTCTTTGGGGCCTTTACAGGCTGTCACAGACCAGACGGCGAGCAGCATCCATCCGAGTTTGAAGCATGAAAAGTTGCGCGCATGGCGCATGAAAGAGTACTGATACATGTGCATTTTTTTTTGAAAATGTAGGCGGCGATAGGATTAAGACAATAAGCTATGGGGGCCGTCGTCTGTGCGCGATAGGGCGCCGGACTGAACTTTTGCGACCCTTGTTTACACAAGGTTAGAGGGGTAAAATGTAAAAAATCCGGAGAATCAGCCTTTCAGCTTTTCTCCGGAATGTTTAAAACTCATCTAACATTTTTGTATTCAGCGCCCTTGCTTGTTCACCCAGTTTTCTTTAAAATCCTCGATTTCGGTATCTGTAAAGCT
>JBKBLI010000025.1:11164-18109 GCA_046296435.1 Saprospiraceae bacterium
CGTAGATGCCTTTGAGCAGGGCTATGACGTCTTGCGCTTTAGGGAGTTGGGATACGGGCGAGGAGATAAAAAGATAGGACGCAGGGGTCGTATTGGGCGACGCATTCAGCAGGGTCAAAATCTGGTCGATCTGCGCGTCGGTGATGCGGCGATAAGACGCAGGAATGGTTCGCCAGCCGTGCGTGAATCCGACCGCTTCGCCATACGAATGCAGGGCGGAGGCTTTTTCGGCATCGGTGGGATTGGTGTTGCTCATCAGACGGATGACGGTGTGGCTGTAGTTGATCACCGTAGCGAAGTTAATTTTTTCCCAAAGCAAACTGATTTCGGCCAGCGCTTCGTCGCGCTCTTGGCGGTAGTCGGGACCGGCTTTTACGGCTGCCTGCAACTTGATAAAGGCCCGCTTGATCTGGCTGTACAGGCCGGCGCCGTCGTTTTTGTCGCGGCGCGCCGCATAATTGGCCATGAAGGCATCGGGATTGGCGGCCTTAGCGGCAGTGGGCGTGTTGGGGAAATCCGGATGCGCGCCGAAGATCGCGACCAACTGATCCACGGTCGCTTCTGTAATTTCGCCTTGCATCAGACTGACGGCGTGGTTGTATAGGGCTGCGCCAAAAAGGCCTTTTTCGACCAATTGTTCGATTTCGAGCCCGTTTTCGTCAAAAAGATAGGGGCCAAATACGCCGCCTTGTCCTCCTGTGGGCGGCCCCGGCGTATAAGTGCCGCCGCTGGCTTTGGCCAATTCGGCCAACCAGCCATTGGGGCCGGACAATTGGCCGTCGTAGTAGGGAGTGGCGATCGATTTGAGGGTAGGCGCCCCTGCTGTGGCATAGAGGTTGTTGAGGGTGTCGAAGCTGAGCGTCACCCCTTGCGTGCGGCCTTTTTTGCACGCTGCGACCAGGGCGTTCAATTGTCCGCGCACGGCATACTGCGTGGCTGTGCGGCTCGCATACTGAGCGCCGTCATAAGATGACGGAACGCTCAAAGGCCGCTTGTCGTCGTCTTTGTTGCAACTCGTGATCGAGATGAGCGCGCTTACGCCATAAATAAGGGCCAAGGCATGGCGCCACTGGATTTGGTGAAGACTAAAGATGCGTGTCATGTATATTTTTTTTCGATAAAGAATTGGCGAATGCCGTCGCAAAGATACGGTTATTTATTTAGACTAAATACAATTAGTGGCGTCATTTTTTTGTAAAGAAAAAAGGCGTTGTTGCAAGGGCTTTTTTTATCAAAAAAAAAACCTGCTTTGGGGTTGCCAAAGCAGGTGGTATAGCAGGATGTCTGTGTAAGTGGACGCTTCGGCGGATTGTCCCTCGCCGGCGTTAGTCGTTATTCTTCGAGTATGGGTCGCGGGAATCGGGAGTGCACGACATCTCCCGGTCGATCCGTTGGTATTTGATTGAGGCGTCCGAATCGGCGCATATCGATCCAGCGGTGTCCCTCGCCGAAGAGCGAATAGCGGCGTTCGTGAAGCAATTGGTTGATCAGCGACTGTTCGTCGGTAGGCCCGGTGTAGTTACCCAGTCCGGCGGCGTTGCGCACGGCATTGATGGCGGTGACGGCTATTGCCGGATCGGATGTGATGTGCGCTTCGGCCCACATGAGGATCAGCTCTTCGTTGCGGACGATGGGGAATGGCGACGTGATACTGGCAAAGATCGTAGCTTGCACATCGCCCGAAAGTCCGTCGGCTGCAAAAGGCTCAGACAACTGGGTCGTTTTTTTGACAAAGCGCTGGTCGCCGGGTTCGGCGTTGGCTACGAATTGCGGGTGTGCCACGTATTTGGTTTGTTTCGGCACCACGAACATGGGATTGCGCAGGTTGTTGCCGCCTTCGCCAAAAACGTGATATACGCCTTCGTCCATGTCGCCGTTGAGGTCCAGCCAGGTTTGTTGGAGGAATCCGACCATAGCGCCGCGGTCATTTTTGTACATGGCTACACGCGCAGCCAGGGCGCGGTTGAGTTGGCGCACCCGCGCTACATTGCCCAGCGTGCTGCTGTGCAGGAAGTTGGCGCCTGCGTTGCCCAATTCGTTATTGGCCACGTCGAGGATGTCTCCGATCGCGCGCAGGGCGTCCTGATAACCCACGAATGGTCCCAGATTGCTTGGGTCGCGCACTTCGACCCGTATGCCGCCGTCGAATTGGCGGTTGACTTCCAGTAGCAGGCCGTAGGCCAGCAAGGTGCGCGCCATTCCGATCAGGCCGTTGCGCTGTTCGTTGGTGATCGCTGCGGGAGAGTTTTGAGTGGCGTTGATCAGTACCCAGGCGTTGCGTGCGATTTTGTAGTGACGCGTATAGGCCCGAAGCGTGAGGAAGCCGTTGTTGTCGAGCGGCGATCCGCCGGCGCCGAGCAGTTCGCCGGTGTAGCGCGGGTCGGTGTTGCGCAGGTCCCAGTATTCGCGTCCCAGGATGTTGATGGTGTTGTAGTGGAACTCCATGTCCACGCGGAGCACCGATTCCAGGCCGCTGGCCAGCAATCGCAGATCGTTGAGGGTGGCGCCGCCGTTTTCGAGCGCGGTGAGGTCGGGGGCGTTGGGGTTTTCGATATCGTCGAGTTTGCAGGCGCCGAATGCGAGCGCGGCGAGGAGCGTCAGCAGTAGCGCGCGGGTATTTATTTTGAAAAATCTCATGTCTTTACATCGTTTTTTTTGTGAAAAATCCAGATCTCAGGTGTTTAGAAGCTCATGTTGATGTGGAAGTTGTAGCGTTTGGCGCTGGGGAATGGGGTTACTTCAACCGTGTTGGCCAGCACGTTGTTGCCGAAGTTAGAGACCTCTGGGTCGTAGCTATTGTACCGGAAGAAGTTGAGCAGGTTGCGTCCGCTGAAGCCCACGCGCATGAAGGCTTTGTTGTTGAACGCCGATTTGGGTATGTTGTAGTACAAGCCGATTTCGCGTAAGCGCAGGTAGCCGGCGTCTTCGATCCAGGGGCCTGCGTTGCCGGCAAACCAGGTGGCCTTGCGATAATCGCCGTTGCCCAATTGGCCGCTGGGATCGAGCGTTTTGTCGTCGTAGTCCCAGGTGAGGCGTCCGAGATCCCAAAGCAAGGTGCTCAGGTTGATGGCGTCGCCGCCTTGTTTCCAGTGCAGCAGGAAGTTTAGTTCGAAGTTTTTGTACGTAAGGGTATTCAGGAATGACATATTGAAGTCCGGCTCTGCGTCGCCGTAAACGGCGAATCCGTCGTTGTCGGGGTCGCAGTTGTCGCAGTTGTCGCGGTCGTAAGTGCCCACGATCTGGGTGGCGCTCTTATCCTGTTGGATGCGATACTGGCCCAAGCTGGCTGCGAAGCCGCCCGTATTGAAGGCCGGGATATCCAGGCGCGTCACTTTGGAGCGGTTGCGCCAGAAGTTGACGCCGGTATTCCAGCTAAAGACGGGGTTGCGCACGGCTACGAGGTCCAGACCGATTTCGACGCCTCGGTTGCGCAATCCGCCGGCATTGAGCACCTGAGTGGTGAATCCTGTAGAGGTGGGGATTTGGGCGCGGAGCAAGAGGTCGTCGATATCTTTGATGTAATACGTCAGGTCAAATACCAGTCGGTTTTTGAGAAAGCCGAGATCGGCGCCGAATTCCAGTTCGCTTTGGCGCTCGGGGCTGACGTTGGTGTTGCCGAGCAGGTTGCTGGTAAACAAGCCGTTGGAGTTGCCGATGAACGTGCCGTTCATGGCGTTGAAGCGGTCGTCGAAGTTGGCAAATCGGCCGGATTGTCCGTAGGCGGCGCGCAGTTTGAGTTGGCTGACGGTGGCCAGGCTCCAGCCTTCTAACTTGTGTACGTTGAAGGCCGCGTTGGCTTTCGGATAGTAGTACAGTTTGTTGGCATCGCCGTTGTTGGTTGATTTGTCGGCCCGGATGCCCAGCGTAGCCACGACCAGATCGCGCCAGTTGAATTCCTGCTGGATGAAGAAGCCGCGGTCTTTCTGTGGGAAGCGGCGTTGGAAGGCGGACACGTTGCCGGACTGGTCGAGGTTGGTTTGCGAGCCGTTGAGACGCGAAGCGGTAGTAATGACCGTATTTTGGTTAAAATCCTCATTCGTAACGCCGGCCTGCGTGCGGAAGGTCAGGTTGTTGTTGGGCACGAAGGTGTACACCAGGAATCCCCAGAGGTTGGTATTGGTATTGATCGTGTTGCCGCTGATCGATACGCCTTGCAGGGTGCCCGGGTTGCGGAAGTACGACAGGTTTTGGGGGAAGATGGCCGTAGTGCGCAAGGTGTATTGGTCCAAGCCGGCGCGAATCACCGCTTTGAGTTCGTTGCGCTCGTTGCTCCAGATGCGGGCGGTCAGCGTGGCGCCGCCGATGTAGCGGTTGACGTTTTCGCGGTTGGTGACCAGGGCTACGGTCTCCATAATATTGGAGCCTACCTCGTCGATGGCCGGGTAGTCGCTGCTGCCCTCGGCCGGGAAGAGGTCGAGCCATGGCTTGGTAAACGCGTGGGCGTAGCCGATGGTAGTATTCTCGTTGGAGTTGTTGAAAAAGCCGCGGTCGGCGCGGGAGTTGATGTAGTTGTTGGTCACATAGACGTCGAGCCAGTCGTTGAAGCGGTGTCCGATATTCACGCGACCCGATATTTTTTCATAGCCTGTGTTGTTCACGAGTCCGCCCTCGTTTTTGTAGGTGGCGCCGATAAAGAAACTGGTCTTTTCGGAGCCTCCAGACACGTCCAATCGCGTAGTGGCGAGCAGCGGCCGGTTGTCGTAAAGTTCGCGTTCGTAATCCGTCAGGCCGTTCTTGCGGAAGAGCGCGGCATCGGCTTCGCCGAATTCCTGGCGGACTTTATCCTCGTTCCATTCGCGCAAGCCGAGGAGTCTGATGGGCTGGCTGAAGCCGATGGCCTGCGAAAAGGACCCGCGCGTTTCGCCGGATTTGCCGCGCTTGGTCGTGATCACGACCACGCCGCCGGCCGCCCGCGAGCCATAAATGGCCGCCGCTGAGGCGCCTTTGAGGATCTCGATGGATTCGATGTCCTCCGGGTCGATGTCTGCGATGCGGTTTGAGGCATCGTCCTGATTGGTCGAAGCGTTGCCCCCGCCGGCCGCCGCCGATACGATGTTGGTACCCAGCGTGATGGTGGAGTTGTCCAAGAACACGCCGTCGATGATGTACAGCGGTTGCTGGTTGCCAAAGATCGAGGTGACGCCTCTGAGGCGAACCGACATGCCGCCGCCCGGAGCGCCGGAGTTGGCGCGAATCTCGGCCCCGCGGAATTTGCCGTACAGGGCGCCATCCATGGTGCTTTGTACCGTCACGCCGGTCAATTCTTTGGCCCCGATGGTAGCCACCGAATTGGCCAGGTTGGAGCGCTTGACGTTGGTAGCCAGACCGGATATGACCACTTCGTCCAGTCCCGCGAAATCTTCTTCCATGACCACATCCGCCACCGGATTGCTGGCGTTGACCTGCGCCGTGGCGCTCTTGTAACCAAGGAAGGTAAAGGTAAGCACGGCGGCGCCGCTATTGACCTGCACGCGATAGTTGCCGGCAAGGTCGGTGGAGCCGCCTCTATTCTGGCCTGATACTAAGATGGTCACGCCGGGCAGGCCCTCCCCGGCGGGATCAGTGACACGCCCTGTGGCCGTAAACTGGGCGCGTGCAAGGTGCGCAGTGCCAAATAACAAGAGCGCAAACAGCGTTTTTAAAAAAGGAAATCTGTGCAACATAACAGAAATGGATTAGTGATGTTTGTGAAAAGATGAGGCAAACTTACGAGCGCCGTTTCAAAAAACGCATTTAAATTTCTTAAAAAAAAACATTTTGCCATGCCATCAAACTTTTATTTGGTTGAGCCTCATGTATTTACCCCGCCGCAAACTATAATTTTGCGTTCGCGTGTAGTAATCTCGGCCAATCGCCTTACCTTTGTGAGTTAGTTTATTGGGCGTATATGCAAATCCTCTCACCCTGGCTTGTGCTTGGCATCCTCGGCGCTTATTTTTTGATGCTCATGGGCGTGGCATATCTGACCGGTCGTCGCGCAGACAATTCCGGTTTTTTTCTGGCGGATCGCCGAGCGCCGTGGTATGTCGTAGCGTACGGGATGATTGGGGTAAGCATCAGCGGCGTGACGTTTATCTCGGTACCGGGAGCGGTCGGATTGGCAAGCGATCCGGCCAACGGGGTTTTCCCGATCAACCGCGGGCTGGGTTATTTTCAGATGGTGCTGGGTTATCTGGCAGGCTATCTGTTCATTGGTATGGCGCTCATGCCGCTATATTACCGCATGCAGCTTACCTCGATATACGGCTACCTGGAGCGGCGCTTTGGGCGATCCGCCTGGAAAACAGGGGCCGGTTTTTTTCTCCTGTCGCGCACCTTAGGCTCTGCCACCCGCATGTTCCTGGCCGCGCTGGTGCTTCAGGAATTTGTGTTCCGGCATTTTGGTATCCCTTTCGAGTTGACCGCCGTACTCATGTTGGCCCTGATCTATGCCTACACGTTTCGTGGCGGTATGAAGACGTTGATCTGGACCGATGTCATCATGACCACTTTCTTTTTGGTAGCAGTTGTCTGGACGGTCCTCAATATTACCGGAGCCTTGGGTTTGGGCGTGGGCGACCTGTTCGCCGCCGTCAGGGAGAGCCGCTACGGGCAGGTGTTCTTTTGGGATCACTTTTCGCGCGATCCTAACCACTTCGTCAAGCAGTTCGTCGGCGGCGCATTTGTCGCGATCGTAATGACCGGCCTGGATCAGGACCTGATGCAAAAAAACCTGTCCTGCCGCAACATCCGCGACGCGCAAAAGAATATGCTGATGTTTTGCGTCTATATGGTGCTGATCAACATCGCCTTTCTCACTTTGGGCGCCCTGCTGTACCTGTATGCCGGAGCGAACGGCATCGAAATCCCCGAACGCACCGACCACCTATACCCCAAAATCGCGTTTTTTCATCTCGATATGGCGGCAGGCATCTTCTTCATCCTGGGGCTGATTGCCAGCACTTA
>JBKBLI010000025.1:18208-44523 GCA_046296435.1 Saprospiraceae bacterium
TGCCAGTTCGGATAGCGCTTTGACTGCGCTGACTACCTCTTTTTGCATCGATTTTTTGCAATTCGAGAAAAAGTGGGAGCGTGCAGATCCCTATGCCTCCGAAGAGGCGCAAAAGGCTTGGCAAAGTCGCGAGCAGGCCCGCCAAAAACGCCTGCGTATGTTGACTCATCTCGGCTTTTCGCTCCTTTTTGCCGCCATTATTATCATCCTGGAAAAAGTAAGCCGGGGGGCCGTGATCACGCTCTTGTTCCAGATTGCGGCTTATACATATGGTCCGCTTTTGGGGTTGTTTGCTTTTGGCCTGTTCACCCGCCGCCAACTTCGCCCGGCATGGATATTGCCGGCCTGCTTGCTCGGGCCTGCATTGACCTGGCTGATTGATTGGGCTTCAAAACCCATGTTCCACATGGGGTTTCTTACCTTTCCGCTCAACGGATTGCTCTGTTTTGCGGCCCTTCGGTTGATCAGCCTGCCTGAGCAAGCGACTGAGGACAACGGATAGTCTTGTTTTCGGGCAACGCTTTCGCGAAAATCCGAATAGAAAGCCGGATCAAGGCAGCCGCCCTGCACATCCGCGCCCTTTTTTTGAAAAATACGCCTCGGCGCCCTTTGCGTCCTTTGCGTGGGAAACACGTCTCTTTGTCCTTTGCGTTGGAAATGCGCTTCGGCAGTTTTTTCCCGAAAAATGATAAAGCGGCGGAGAGGCTCAGGGCGTGCGGCTGCGTAGTCACTTCATGCGCACGTCGCGCTGGGGGAATGGGATGATAATCCCCTGTTCTCTGAATTTTTTGAGGATGGCGTATCGGATATCGCTGCAGGTGTTCTCTACCTGAAATTTGCGATTGACCCAGAAAAAGAGTTCGAACACGATGCGGCTTTCTGCAAAGTCGATGATCCGAGCAAAGGGCATGAGCTTGGCGGGTTTTTTGATCACGTCGGGGTGAGCTACAGCGCATTCTATCAAGGCTTGCCGCACTTGTTCTTCATCCGCGTCGAAGCTGACGCCTACGGATACCGAGAAGCGGGCCGGCCGCTCCTTGTAGTGGCTCCAGTTGATGACGTTTTCGGAGATGAACTTGTAGTTGGGCATGATGATGAAGATGCCCTCGCGGGTACAGATCTTGGAAGTGCGCAACTTGATGTCTTCTACGCGGCCGACTTTTCCCTCAATCTCCAACACATCGCCCACTTCGATGGTGCCTTCGTAGAGCAAGATGATACCCGATACGATGTCGCGAAAGATATCCTGCACGCCTAGCCCGAGACCTACCAACAAGGCTGCCGACCCGGCCAGCAGGACGGAGAGGTGTATGCCGATCGCCTGCATGATGAGTAGGATAGCGATCACCCAGGCTACATAACGCACCAACAACAGCAGCGAGTGGCGTCGCCCCAGGTCTGCGTTGTCTCTGACCGAGGGTCTGAGCAGTATTCGGGAGAGCACGCGCAACGCAAACCAGGTAGAAAGCCAAATCACAAACGCTCCTGCGACCATGCCGACCGTCAAGCTGTATTTTGACAATCGGAGCAGGGTGTAGTCGAGTAGTTCGTTGAATTCCATACCAAAAGCAATTTGAGCAGGGGCAGTCTGTCGCCGCCCGAAGGTGGTCAGGCCGGTCTGATGAGGCGCTCGCGTTCAGGCCCGGTAGAGATCATGCGGAAGGGGGCCCCCAGGTGAGACTCCAGTTCGCGGATGAAATAAAGCGCGTTTTTGGGCAAGTCCTGAAAGGTGGCGGCTCCGGACAGGCTGGACATCCAGCCGTCGAAGTTTTGCCATTGGGGCTTCAGATCGGGCTGCTTCAGGTCGTAGGGCGGCATTTGAAGCGATTGAGCGCCGAGGCGGTAATGCGTAGCGGCGGCTATTTGCTCGAATTCGTTGAGCACGTCGATTTTGGTCATGCAGAGTTCGGTGACGCCATTGAGCATCATGGCATAGCGCAACTGGGGCAGGTCGATCCATCCGCAGCGTCGCGGGCGTCCTGTAGTGGCGCCAAACTCGTGTCCTAATCTGCGCAGTCGTTCGCCGGTTTCGTCGTTCAACTCGGTTGGGA
Source organism: Saprospiraceae bacterium (assembly GCA_046296435.1). Classification (GTDB taxonomy): domain Bacteria; phylum Bacteroidota; class Bacteroidia; order Chitinophagales; family Saprospiraceae; genus M3007. The sequence continues at coordinate 20,260 of JBKBLI010000025.1, forward strand.
ATGGCCCGCCCCCAACCCGCGTGCAATAGGCTTTGGTGACCCCGATGACGCGCCCGATGCGTTGCGGCGCTACGCCCAGGCCGGTGCACACGCCTGCGGTGATCGTATTGGAGGAAGTGACATAGGGGTATGTGCCGTAATCAATATCCAGCATCGAACCTTGGGCGCCTTCTGCCAGTACTTTGCGACCCTGGTTGATCGCTTCGTTGATGTATATTTCGCCATCGACGAATTCGAGCCGACGCAGCGATTGCAGGCTTTCAAACCAGGCCTCTTCTTGGGCTTTGAGATCAAACTCAATCTCGGGGTATATTTTGAGCAGTTGCAGATGCTTTTCTTTGAGCGCCTGATAGCGCTTGGCGAAATCGACGGATTCTACGTCGCCGATGCGCAGGCCGTTTCGCCCAGTTTTGTCCATATAGGTGGGGCCGATGCCTTTGAGGGTAGAGCCGATTTTGGCTTCGCCTTTTTGGGCCTCGCTGGCGGCGTCGAGCCAGCGGTGGGTAGGCAGAATGAGGTGCGCTTTGCGGGACAGGAGAAGCCGTCGGGTGAAATCCACGCCGACACTTTCGAGCATATCCAACTCGCGTTTGAATACGACGGGGTCCAACACGACGCCGTTGCCGACGAGGTTGATCAGTTCAGGTCTGAAGATCCCTGAGGGCACGGTGTGGAGGACGTGTTTTTGGCCTTCGATGATCAGGGTATGACCTGCGTTGGGTCCGCCTTGAAATCTGGCGACAATATTGTATTTGCCGGCCAAATGATCTACAATTTTGCCTTTCCCTTCGTCGCCCCACTGGAGGCCTAAAATTACGTCAACTTGATGCATGCGTTTACGCCCTTGTGAGGGAGGTGTTTTGTGCGCCGCAAATATCCTCATATTTTTTGAAAAACCCATTTGCAATAGCGACATAAGCAAGGGATATGGGATTTGTGCGCCGCTTTGGTAGCTTTCTGTCTTTTTTACACGAAGTTTGCTTTTGTAGCTTTAGATTTGCGGGCCGATTGGCCGGATGTGCTGGTATTTGATCTTGCATATGCCGGAAATCTTGTCAGGCGCTAAAACTTCGCCCGCAAACGGGTAAAGGAGCAAAATGAGCGGGGGGGCGCATCCCTTCCCGAATCATCGCCAGACTTTGTCGATTGCAAATCGCACGCAAATAAAAATCATTACGCAATTATGCTCGGAAATTTAACGGAAAACGGCGCCAGGCTAAAGCGCATCTTCATTCAGCCCAAATTGCCTGCGTCTTTAGCGCCGCTTGCCGAAATCGCTTACAACTTATGGTGGTCGTGGCATTTTGACGCCATCGAATTGTTTGATATCGCAGCCTCGGGCCGAATGGAAGATTACAACTACAATCCGGTAGCGATGCTCGACGATATGCCCGTGGACCGCGCCGAACAGTTGGCCAACGATCTGGGCTTTCTGGATCGCATGCGCAAGGTGCACAAATCTTTTTTGGACTACATGGGACCAAAGGACGAGAACAACCAACCGCACGTAGCTTATTTCTGTATGGAGTATGGGCTACACCAAAGCCTGCGCTTGTACTCGGGCGGTCTGGGCGTACTGGCGGGCGACTACCTCAAAGAAGCCAGCGATACCAACACCAAGATGACCGCCGTAGGGCTGTTGTACCGATACGGCTATTTTCAGCAGGAAATCTCCCTGCACGGCGAGCAGATACACCATCTTGAGCCGGCTTCGTTCACCCAACTGCCGCTCAGCCCAGTGCGCGACGCGCAGGGCGAATGGGTCAAAGTGCACATCAATCTGGCAGGCCGAACGGTGTGGGCCAAAGCCTGGCTGCTCAGGGTAGGGCGTATCAAGCTCTACCTGCTCGATACCGACATTGACGACAACCGCTGGGAAGACCGCTCAATCACGCACCAATTGTACGGGGGCGATAGCGAAAACCGACTTCGCCAGGAACTGCTGCTTGGCATTGGCGGCTATCGCCTGCTCAAGGCGTTGGATCTCCACCCAGAGGTGTTTCACCTCAACGAAGGACATGCGGCTTTCTTGAGCCTGGAGCGCCTCGCCTTCTACATCAAAAACGAACAACTGAGCTACGAGGAAGCTCTTGAAGTGGTGCGCGGCACCCAATTGTTCACTACGCACACGCCTGTTCCGGCAGGCCACGACACCTTCTCCGAAACCCTGCTTCGCGACTACCTCTTCAAATACACCCACCGGCTCAATCTCCCGTGGCAAAGCCTGCTGTCGCTGGGTCGCCGACGCGCCGACGACGAACACGAACCGTTTAATGTCAGTTTGCTGGCCATACGCACTTCGCAGGAGGTCAACGGCGTGAGCAAACTACATGGCGAAGTGAGCCAGAAGATGTTTGCAGACCTCTATCCGGATTACAGCCATACGGAGTCGCATATCGGATATGTCACCAACAGCATCCACCTGCCTACCTGGATTGCCAAGGACTGGCTCGACTATTACGTTGAACTTTTCGGCAAACAATTCTTGAAAAACAATGCGGATCCGGCCAATTGGGAAAAAATTCTTCACGCCTCCGATTCGGAAATACTCGCCATCCGCCACAAACTCAAAGCCCGCTTGCTCGACTGGGTCAAGAAAACCCTTACGCAGGACATGAGCCGCAGGGGCGCCAATCCGCGAACCGTGTTCGAAATCGTCAACAACATTCAGGACAACGCGTTGCTGATCGGATTCGCCCGGCGATTTGCTACTTACAAACGCGCTACGCTGCTCTTCTCCAACGAAGAGCGCCTCGCCGAAATCGTCAATAATCCCACCCGTCCGGTTATTTTTCTGTTTGCAGGCAAAGCCCACCCGGCCGACAAAGCCGGGCAGGAATTCATCCGGCTGATCTACCAGACCACGCAAAATCCCAAGTTCAAAGGCAAAGTCATCTTTCTGGAGAACTACAGCATGGAGATGGCCAAGCTCCTGGTACAAGGCGTGGACATCTGGCTCAACACGCCCACCCGACCCAAAGAGGCCAGCGGTACCAGCGGCATGAAAGCCGTCATAAACGGCGTGATGAATTTCTCCGTGCTCGACGGCTGGTGGTGCGAGGGCTTCCAGCCGGGCGCCGGCTGGGCCATATCCGAAAAAGAAACTTATCAAGACGCTAACCTGCAGAACGAACTCGACGCGGAGACCTTGTACAATATTCTGGAGTACGAGGTGGTTCCGACCTACTACGAACGCAACGAGCAGGGGGTCAGCGAAGCGTGGGTCAGCCACATCAAAAAAACCATCGCTTACATCGCGCCGAAATTCGTGATGAAGCGCATGCTGGACGATTACAAAACGCAGTATTACCAGCCGCTATGGGTGCGTGGGCGAAAACTCAAAGCCGACAGGTTCGACCGCGCCAAACAATTAGCCGCCTGGAAGTTGCGCATGATCAAGGCTTGGTCGGGTATAGAGGCAATCGACATCAAAACCATCGATGTTGAAAATGACGCCCTGGAGATCGGCGGCAAATTCAAGGCCGAAGTCGCGCTCAAAGCGCCCAACCTGCACCCTTCGGATATCGGCGTCGAACTCGTGTTCTTCAAACGCCACAGCGAGACCGAACTGGAACTGCTGCACAAGTACGAACTACAAGACAAAGGCGGGAAAAATGGCGCGTTCCATTACGTGATCGACATTCCCCTTCAAAAGGCCGGCGTATTCGAATTTGGCTTCCGCGTCTATCCCAAACACGAAATGCTCCCGCACCGCCAAGCGCTCAATTTAGTGAAGTGGCTGTAAAGTCGCTGCGCGCGCCGCATACCGGCTCTCCCCCCAGTCCCCACGTCAACGGAGGGCAGTACGCGGCGCTGAATTTATTGCGCGACGCGGTACATCACTTTGGTGAGCCATTTGGACGTATCCGGTTCGCTCGCAGGGTCTGTTTCGTAAATTTCGACGCCGGGCATTTCTGGCTTCAGACCCCTGTCCGCCACGTAATTGCGCAGCGCCGCATGCGCCTTTTCCAAGCCCTCGTAAGCGCCATAGTATTCGGTTGCGAAGGCCTTTGAAGGCCCCCACGCGATCACTTCATAACCCTTGACCGTAGTCGCCGGTTTTTTAATCGGGATAGCCCAGGAGCGTTCGGCCTGTTGAGGGTCCTGATCCCACAACCATCCGAAGACAATCGGCAGACCGCTTTGTTCCAAACCGCTTTTCACGGCCGTTTGTCTCAATCCGGGTATTGCGGCGGCGTACATTCCCGCCGTTTCCGCAAAGGACGCGCGTTTGCGGGCGGTCGTCAGATACGTGCCGCCTTCGAAGGTAGTCTCGCGGATGTCAAAGCCGCCGTAACGGGTCCGGGCCAGATCTTCGCATAGTTTTTTGAGTTTGGCCAGGCCTTTGTCATAATCTTTACCGATGGCCAGATCCAGATCCGTAAACATCGCAAACGCATTCCAGGGACGGCCGATGCGCATATCCGTCGCCCAAAACACACGGGTCGAAGCGCCGAGGTCCTCAAGGCGATATTCGGCAGGCGAAGCGCTTTCCCAAGGCTCCACAAAAGCCAGATCCATAGCGATGCGCTCCGGGTTGACGCTGCGGTACGTTATGGAGCCAACGCCGACGTCTTTATTGCCCGCCCACTTGTAAACAGCCCCCGCCTCGCCGTCTGCGCCGGCGATTTCGGTTTTCATTTTGGGATCCAGATCCTGCCAGGGCGACCAGTCCGCAAAATTTTTGAAGTATCGAATTTGGTCGTACACAAGCGCATGCGGAGCGTCGATCTCTACGCTTCGCTCAATGTGGTAATCCGTTTGCGCAAAAAACGATAGCGCCGCGACCAAGCCGGCGAGACCCAGAAGGAGATACAGCAGATATTTGAGCCACTTCATGTTGATACAAATTTGTTTGCTACGAATAAATAGGTCGCAAATTTAAAACATTTTTTTTCAAAACCTAAAAAAATGTGCTTACGCCACAAAAAAGCGCCTCTTTTATGGATGGAGACAAACCAAGAGCGCCGGACCTGCGTTTTAAACGTGCCGGCTTTATACTTGCATCAGGCACATACTCGATGAGAAACAGTTTACTTCGCCTCATATCCATGGCGTGCCTGACGGTAGCGTTTTTTTCGTCGGCCCAGGCTCAGGATCCTATCTTTTCACAGTTTTTTGCGGCGCCTTTACAACTCAATCCCGGATTTGCGGGCAGCGCCTTTGCGCCGCGCATGGGCGTCATTTATCGCAATCAATGGTCCGGTTTTGGCGGAGCTTACCGTACGTATGGCGCCTACTACGAACAATCGGTCGAGCGTCTCAACAGCGGTTTGGGCATCTACGTAGAGGGGGACAATGCCGGCCAAGGTATTTTGCGCACAAACACAGCGAGCGTCGCCTATGCCTACAATTTGCAATTTGGGCGCGATTACAGCCTTCGTCTCGGTTTGGATGCCGGTATTCGGCAAGTTTGGTTAGATTGGAACAAATTAGTCTTTCCGGATCAGTTGGATCCCATTCAAGGCATACAGTATATCAGCGAAGAGACGCAGCCCGACGATCTGAACCGCACCTCGCTCGACTTGGGCGCCGGATTGCTTTTTCTGAGTCCGCACTTTTGGTTCGGATTGGGCATGAAACACCTCAACCGACCTAACGAGACCCTGCTGAGCGTCAACAACATCCCCGGGCGGGGCCTCCCGCAGCGCCTCACCTTGCACGCAGGCATGGATATCCCGCTCGGCAAAAACAATAAACAAGCCTACCCGACGTTTATTTCACCGAATTTTCTCTTTGCTCAACAAGGGCCGTTCAGGCAGTTGAATGCCGGCGCGTACTTAGGGATCAACCGCTTCTTTGCAGGCGCATGGTTCCGGCACGCGTTTCATAATGCCGACGCGGCCATCTTGCATTTGGGTTTTCGGGAGGGAATATTCAAGTTAGGATTGAGTTACGACGTCAATGTTTCCGGTCTGGCCGCTTATTCGGGCGGCACGTACGAGATGAGTTTGACGGTCATGCTGGACCAAAGCGAAAATCTGAAAAGGAAACGCGCCAAGTCGCAGATTAACAACTGCTTAGGCATGTTTCAATAAGCTAATAAGTTAAATTTTTCACCATAAGCAATTCGCAACGCCGAATAATGGCTAACTTTGCCGCTCATTTCTAAAACCTGTTTTTTTAATACAATGAAAAAAACGCTCATTCACGGGTTAAGTCTGTTAATACTTGCCGGGCTTATCGCTTCCTGCAAAGGAAAGTCGGAGTCCTCCTCAACTACCGGTTGGAAATACAACGACCAAAAATGGGGCGGCTTCGAAAAAATTGATTACAAGGGTCAGGAAACCGGGCCCAATCTCGTCTTTATCGAAGGCGGCACCTACACCATGGGTTTGACCGACCAAGACGTGACCTACGAGTGGAACAACATCCCGCGTCGCGTGACCGTCGGTTCGTTCTATATGGACGAAACAGAGGTGCGCAACATCGACTATCGCGAGTATCTCTACTGGATACAGCGCGTTTGGAAAGAATCTTATCCTGAAGTATGGAAGCGCGCCTTGCCCGATACGCTCGTCTGGCGCGACGAACTCGCCTATAACGAGCCGCTCGTCGAGACCTACTTCCGCTACCCGGCTTACGACGAATATCCCGTAGTCGGTATTAACTGGAATCAAGCCAACGAATATTGCAAATGGCGTACCGACCGCGTCAATGAGATGATCCTCATCAAAAAAGGTATCATCAATCCGCAGCCGGAGCAAAAAGACGCCAACAACTTCAACTCAGAAGCCTATCTGGTGGGCCAGTTCAACCCCGATGTGCGCAAAAACCTCAAAGACTTCCGTACCGGAGGCGAGCGCGGCGTACGTCTGGAAGACGGCATCCTGCTGCCCGCATACCGCCTCCCAACCGAGGCTGAGTGGGAATATGCGGCCCTCGGTTTGTTGGGCAATCAGGCCAATAGCAAAGACGAACTCATCACCGATCGACGCATTTATCCTTGGAACGGCAACACCGTGCGTTATCAAAAGCGCAACAAATATCAGGGTAAAATGCTCGCCAACTTCAAACGCAGTGCGGGCGACTACGGCGGTATGGCCGGCGCCCTCAACGACAAGTCATTCTTCCCCTCCAAAGTGCGCGACAACTGGCCAAACGATTTCGGCCTGTACAACATGAGCGGCAACGTCAACGAATGGACAGCCGACCTCTACCGCGCCCTGACCTCTGCCGATCTGGTGGATGTGGACAACCACGACCTCAACCCCTATCGCGGCAATATATTCAAACACAAAGTACTGGATCCCGAGACCGGAGCCCCCGTCGAAAAAGATTCGCTCGGACGTCTGGTTTACCAATTGGCCGATACCACAGAGACCGCGTTGCGCGACAACTACAAGCGCCCCGAAGTGTATAACTTCCTCGACGGCGACAAAGAGTCGTTCGTGGAGTACCGCTATGGCGTGAGCACCCTGGTCAACGACAACGTGCGCGTCATCAAAGGCGGCTCCTGGGCCGACCGCGCCTTCTGGCTCTCGCCGGGAGCGCGGCGCTTCCTCGCCGAGGACAAATCAAGCCGCACCGTAGGCTTCCGCTGCGCCATGGACCGCACAGGCAGCCCGACCGGCGACGATCGCGACGGGAATACCTTCAAGACCAAGCAGAAGAAGCAAAAGCGTCGTTATTGATTACCCATTATTTCGGGTTTTAGGAAAAAACCGCTTTGGGTCTCAGCGCCCAAAGCGGTTTTGTTTTTTTTGAAAATCAGACGCCCCAACTGCGCCCCCGCGCTTTTTGCCCGCGCTCCGTGTCGCAAGGCCACACGCCGTCCCGAAAAAGCGGTAAGTACATCCAAGGCATGTCGAAACCGAGATTTTTCCGCATTCAAATACAAAAAACTACCTTATCCCGTACATACTGCGTATTTTTGCCAAACCATCGACGCCCTTTGGCGTTTATGATGATGAAGTCTAAAGCCCTCTGATAGGCTCCGGTAACGCCCGTCTATTCAATTTTTTTTGAAAAAAACGCACATGCAACGCGATCACGATGCGGTCATCAAAGAAGTCATGACCATTTTTGCCACCCATCTCGAAAGCAGCGGCCAGCGCAAGACCCCCGAGCGCTTTGCCATACTCGAAGAGATCTACCGGCGCAACGATCACTTCGACGCCGAGTCGCTCTATGTGCACATGAAAAATCGCAATTACCGCGTTAGTCGCGCTACCGTTTACAACACTCTGGAACTGCTGGTATCCTGCGATCTGGTACGCAAGCACCAGTTTGGCAAAAATCTGGCCCAGTACGAAAAGTCATACGGCTACAAGCAGCACGATCATATCATTTGCGCCAATTGCGGCAAAGTGGTCGAGTTCTGCGACCCGCGCGTGCAGCAGATCAAGAACATGGTAGGCGAAATGCTCAATTTCAAAATCACTCACCACTCCTTGAACCTCTACGGCATTTGTGGAACCTGCCAAAAAGAACAAGCGCTCGGCATCGTGCGCGCGACAGAACACATCGGCGCCATCGAAGACTCATGGGGCGCCTAAGTCATAAGCAGGTCGTCGCCGCGCGGCCAGGCTTAAATCTTTGCGAAAACGATATTATCAGAGTCCAAGCCGCGATTGCTAAGAAAACGCGCCGGGTCGTCGATGCGGCAGAGTTTTCCTGAGGCGTCGATCGCCGAAGGGCTAAATCCAAGTTCCGCCATCAATTCGGCGGCCCTGACGTGCGCCTCATTGCCCCTATGGACAGACAAATACTCCATCGCCACCATCGGCGAATACGTCGATAGATACCTTTGCAGGCCGCAAATTACCCGGTATTCCCCTCCCTCTACATCTATTTTGATCACCGTAGGATGCGCCTGCGCTTCGCGCAAAAAATCGTCGAGCGCCACGCTGTCCACAACGACTTGCACAGGGCCAGAATCGGCATACCAGGCCGCATCTCTAAATTGCTCAACGGACGTGGTGTTGTACTCAGAGTATAGATTAGGAAACTCAAAAAAAGAAACCTGCGCGTTGGTATCCGAAACAGCCTTGCGCCGGATGGCAATCTGCCCAAAAGGTCTGGTATTGTGCCGGAGAACTTCGAATGTGGTTGGCGACGCTTCAAAAGCATGCACGCTACCCGAACGGCCCACAATCGCAGCCGCCAAAAGCGAAAAATAACCGTAATGCGCCCCCACATCGACAAAGCAATCGCCGGGCTTCAGATACTGGATCAAAAAACGGGCAAGCCGCAATTCCGAGTCGTGCGACTTGCCGCCTGTGAGGTAAATATCTGTGCCTGAAGGCAGCAACAGCCGCATTTTGGACCCGAAAAATGTTTGGCCCACAACCTGCCTTGGGCGCTTCAAACGCCTGTAGATTAACTCGCGAAAAAGAGTGGCTTCCAGATACTTCAGGGGATTGGCCAGCATGCGGCCCGCCTTGGACGCCGAAGCCATTCTGCCGACCCGATCAAGGTTGGCGAGCAGTTCGTCCTTTGTCATATCGCGTTGAGGGACTGTTGTCATGCGTCTGTCGTCAGGCAAAAGTCAGGAAAACTCAACTTTTTCGGGGCTTGTTGTTTCGCGCCTGCAGTCGGCGTCGCCGCTTCTCCTCCTCCAGAACTTCGGGGGGCGCTCCGTTTTGGTCGGGCTTGAGGCGCTTTTCTTGCTTTTGCTCGTTTCGCACACGCTTCTTCTCGTTCTTGACGTCCTTATCGCGTTCGGGCGACGGGGCGGGGGTTTGGGCATGCAGCGCGAGCGAACAAAGCAGAAAAGCGATTGCGGGGACAATTTTTCGAATACAACAGATCATGGCATACAGAATTTGATTTACGCGTAAATAATCCAACCGCTCATTTCTTTTTTTAGGAAAAAAACGACGCGGCAAACGTATGTGCGGCCAGGCAAACAATGACCAATAGGTTCGGGACACGCGAGAGCGGCGTTTTGAGTTGGCCATTGCACACCCGGCATCCTGATTATTGGCGGCGTTTTTTCGCTTCGACGACGGCTTTTTGAAGTTCCTGTAATTTCCACATGGCATCGATGGGCGTCATGGTATTCAGTTCGAGTTTGAGCAATTCCTCTTGTATCTTCAGCGTGTAAGAATCCAGCGAGTCAAAGATCTGCAACTGCATGGTCGGCTGGATATTTCGGGTTTTTTTGCGCAGGTCAGCAACGGGTGGCGCCCCGTCGGCCTCCAATTCGCCGATGTGTTTGGCTTCCAATTGGGATAGGATATCGCGTGCGCGTTCGATCACCTCAGCCGGCATGCCCGCCATGCGCGCCACATGTATCCCGAAGGAGTGGTTGCTGCCGCCGGGGCTGAGTTTGCGCAGGAAAATCACCTTTTGGCCGGCTTCGCGTGTGCTGATATGGAAGTTGTGTATGCGTTCGTGCTTGTCGGCCAGTTCGTTGAGTTCGTGGTAGTGCGTGGCGAAGAGCGTTTTGGGGCGGCAGCGACCATTGTTGTGCAGATACTCGGCGAGGCTCCAGGCGATGCTGATGCCGTCGTAGGTGCTGGTGCCGCGTCCGATTTCGTCCAGCAGGATCAGGCTTCGGTCGCTGATGTTGTTCATGATCAGCGCCGTTTCGTTCATTTCGACCATGAAGGTGCTCTCGCCGGCGCTGATGTTGTCGCTGGCGCCCACCCGCGTGAACAGCTTATCGATCAGCCCAATGCTGGCGCTTTGAGCGGGCGTGAAGCTGCCCATCTGCGCCATGAGGACGATCAGCGCCGTTTGTCGGAGCAAAGCCGACTTGCCGGCCATGTTCGGACCGGTGATCATCATGATTTGCACCGTATCGCTGTCGAGATACACGTCGTTGGGCACGTAGGCGTCGCCGGGGCGGAGTTGGCGCTCGATCACGGGGTGCCGGCCCTGGCGGATATCGATGATCAGGCTTTCGTTGATCTCCGGACGACAATATCCGTAACGCCTGGCATTGTGGGCGAAGGCCATGAGGCAATCGGCCTGAGCTACCATGTGCGCGCCGTGTTGAATGGGCTGGATATAGGCTGTCGCATCTTCGATCAGATCGCCATAAACGCGCGCCTCGATTTCGAGCATTTTTTCTTCGGCGCCGAGGATCCGGCTTTCGAGGTCTTTGAGTTCCTGCGTGATGTAGCGTTCGCCGTTGGCTATGGTTTGTTTGCGTATCCAGGTGTCGGGCGCGAGGTGTTTGTGTTTGTTAGAAACCTCGAGATAGTACCCGAACACGTTGTTAAATCCGATTTTGAGGTTGGCGATGCCGGTGGCCGCCACTTCTCTTTGTTGGATTTCGAGCAGAGTGTCGCGGCTATTGTTCGTCAGGCGGCGCAATTCGTCCAATTCGGGGTGGGCGCCGTCGGCGATTACGCCGCCCTTGCGGATGTCGTTTGGCGCTTCGGGTTGTATCGTATTTGCGATGCGTTCGCGCAGCGTAGGGCAGGGGTTGATGCCGTCGGCAAGGCGTTGGAGTAAGGTCGCGGGGCGCCCGGAGGCATCCGACGAGAGGATGCGCTTGATTTGCGCCAGGGCATCCAGCGCGCGGCTGAGTTGCAGAAACTCCCGCGGGGCAATTTTACCCACGGCAACCTTGCCCATCAGGCGTTCTAGGTCGCCGACCAGCTTGATTTGATCAAGGATATCGGCGGCAACCTGAGCGTTTTGCAGGAAAAAGTCCACCGCTTCGTGGCGCTCTGCAATATGGCGGGCATGAAGCAGTGGGAGTAGCGTCCACTTTTTCATCAGGCGGGCGCCCATAGGGCTTTGCGTAGCGTCGAGCACCTGGAGCAGCGACACGCCATGCTCGTGATTGGGGGCGATGAGTTCGAGGTTGCGTATGGTGAAGCGGTCCAGCCAGACATATTGATCTGTCTGGAGTCGGCTCAGGTTGTTGATATGAGCCAGGCGGCGGTGTTCTGTTGTAGCCAGGTAGTGCAAGGCCGATCCGGCTGCCGTCTGCGCCAGAGGGAGCTCCTCCAGACCATAGCCCTTGAGGCTTTGTGTCTGAAAGTGTTGGAGCAGCTTGTCGCGACCGAACTCATGGGTAAAAATCCAGTCCTCCAGGGTCGAAGCGAATATCCTGTCGCCAAACAGCGCATAAAACTCTTTCAGCCTGCTTTTGGGGATGAGCGCTTCGGCGGGTTTGAGGCTCTGGAGCAACTTGTCGGCGGTAGAGCGGTCAGCTTCGGCGCCAAAAAATTCGCCGGTGCTGATATCGATGAATGCCAGGCCGAAACGCTCGCCAGATCCCCATGCGACGGCGCAGAGGTAGTTGTTTTGGTTATGCTCAAGCAGGGCGTCGTCGGTAGTCAGCCCCGGCGTCACCATTTCGGTCACGGCGCGGCGCACCACCTTGCCGGGTACGGGCTTTTCCATCTGCTCGCAGATGGCCACGCGATAACCTGCGCGCACCAGACGCGGCAAATACACGTCCACGGCATGGAATGGAAATCCGGCCAGTTCGATGTCCGAGCCGCCGTTGTTGCGGCGGGTCAGCGTAATGCCCAGCGCAGCCGAGGTCTTGACGGCATCCTCGCCGAAAGTCTCGTAAAAGTCGCCTACGCGAAACAACATGATCGCGTCAGGATACTTCGCCTTGACCTGATAATACTGCGCCATCAGAGGCGTCTGTCCGGATTTGTCGGTGTTTTTCAACTTCTGAAAATTCAAGCTAAAGGGTCGGACAAGAGCGGCTGCATATCCGGCCAATCCGGATTGGACGAATGTACAGCCGCTCTTGCCCGGGCGCCTTTGTCAGGCGTTTAGGCGGGATTCACCCGGCCTGTTCAATTTTTTTTCCATTTGATGGTACAGCCGATCGCCTTGGTCTGCGCGGGGTCGGGCGTGCGGCCTGTCCGGAGGGCTTCAATAGCGTTTTCGAGATAGCGTTCGCCGACGGCTTCGGGATCTTCGCTGTTGTCGTCGATGGCGCCAATGTAGCGTACTACCCTATTTTGGTCGAGCAGATAGACATGCGGCGTGCGCGTGGCTCCGAAGGCTTTGGCTACCTCCTGCGTCTCGTCGTACAGGTAGGCGAAGGGGAAGGCCTTGTCGCGTGCGCGTTCCACCATTTTTTCGTAGCTGTCGGCGGGTTGTATTTTCTTATCGTTGGGATTGATAGCCACTACCGGATAGCCCAGCGGCGCATACTTGTTGTGCAGGGCGATCATGCGGTCTTCGTATGCCAGCACGTAAGGGCAGTGGTTGCAACTGAAGATTACGACATAACCTTTAGCGTTGGGCATGCCGGCTAGCGTGTGGATCTCGCCGTCGGTACCTTTGAGAGAGAAGTCGGCCGCCTGATCTCCGATTTCGTAGCCCGAAGGCCCGACCGCCGCAGAAAAAGCCATAAGCGCCAAAGCGCCAAAGGAGAAAACAAACCATTTTTTCATCATGAACGAGCGTTTGATTGTGTGAAATACATGCGCAGATCCCATCCCCGGAGCGCTTGCTTTGGGCGCGGGCAATCCAAGGTGCGCGACTTCGGATCTAAACGGGAGCGCCGATGGCAAAATTGCCCGCCTTTGTCTGAACCGACAAGCGCGCAAAGGACTGCAAAAACATAACGTCAAACGCTCCATACGGTTCATCGGCAAAACATTTCTACTCCCTGCGTCGCCTCCGCCATACCCAGTTCGGCGGCGCGGCGCATGTGTATGCAATAATTGTCTCGGTCGTCGAGATCTTTGTGCGCCATCGCTTTGAAATAATGTAACTCGGCGCGCCCCGGCTCAAGCGCCAGCGCGCGCTCCAGGTCGGCCAGCGCTTCGCGCGGGCGACCCGTTTTGCCGTACTGAAATCCGCGCCGGTACAGACTTTGGGCCAGCTTGGGATCGAGGCGCAGCGCCTGCGAATAGGCGCGAATGGCATCCTCGCTTCGGTTTGCATCCTCGTAAGCCGCGCCGAGATTCTGAAAGTAGCCGGCTTCCTTTGGGTTGAGCGCGGTTGCCTCCTCCAGGTCGCGGATCGCTTCCGGTATGCGCCCCGTACGGGCCAGCGCCACGCCCCGGTGGCAGAGTAAGAGGTGGCGGGGCGCTCGCACGTTTTCGGCGTTTGAGAGCAGCCGGTCGAGTATCTCCCGCGCGCCCTCGTAATCGCCTTTTTCATTGAGCAAGGTGGCGTACTCCACTTGGAGCAGGTCGTAATTAGGGGCCACGCTTAGCGCCTTGTTCAGCCATTTTTCGGCTTCGGACTGTTTGCCGGCTTTGCGTTGCAGGATACCGTAGTTGGTAAGCGCCAGACCGCTGCGGGGGTTGGTTGCGATCGCGTTGCGGTAGTAAGCCTCGTAGTCGCGGTAATGGCGGTTGTGCAGAAAAGCAAACAACCCAAAGTAGAGGGCCGCCACGCCTACGCTGAGTCCCCAGGGTATTTGCCGCTCGGCGTCTTGATTTTTTTCAAAAAAATGCGTCCACAGCAGGGCAAACCACAGCGCCAGGCCCAGCGAAGGGAAGTACATGCGGTGGTCGAGGTAATCGTAGCCGTAAGACACAAATTGCGGCGCGTAGAGCATGGATGGAAGCAGGGGGAGCAAAGCAAGGGCTAAGGCAAAGAGTCCGACCTTGCGATATTGAGGCGCCTTGGCAAGCATTTTTTTTATCAAAAAAAACAAACACGCCGCAAGCGCAAGCCCGCCCAGCGTCATCAGCCGGTCGTAGCCGGGCATGACTGAAAATTTCAGCGGCAGGAACCACTTGAGCAGGGACTCCGGCAACACGCGCAGGTTGCGCGCCAGGGCGCTCAGGCTGAGATTCTGCCCCTCGGAAGCGATGCTCTGGCTGCGCAGAACGAGATAGGCGATTGCCGCCGCGCCCCAGCCCGCCGCCAGGGGCGCGGGCGACGAGAGCGGCCGCGACGCGGCCGACCGACGCTCGATGAGCCACAGCGCGCCCGCGAAAACCGGCAGCAACATCGCGTTCTCTTTGGCGAGTAGGGCGCATGCAAAGGCCAGCATGTTCAATGCAAACCACTTAGGCTCCGGCTCGCGCAACAGGCGCACCCACGAGATCAGGAAAACGATCCCCCAGAGCGCCAGCAGTAAGTCGCCCCGGGCCGGTATCCAACACACCGCGTGCGTATTGAGGAAGTTGAGGCCCCAGACCAGCGCCGCAAGCAACGCCAGCGACTCATTGCGCAACAACAGCCCAAACAGGCGCCACGCCAGCCACACGTTGAGCAGGTGCAGTATCAGGTTGTGCGCGTGATAGCCCCCGGGCCGCGCGCCAAAGAGACGATAATCCAACCAGTAAGACAGCGATTGTAGCGGGCGGTACAACTCGATGGTCTTGACCTTGAGCCAGGCATCGGTCAGAAAGATGTTGCTAAACGAAAAGCCCTGAGACAGAACCGACGCGCCGTCGAGGATGATCACATCGTCGTCGTGGTACGAAAAGCCGAAGCCCAGCGTGCGCGCATAGACCAACAGGGGCGCGGCCAACAGCAGGAGCGGCGCCCAGCGGGGGATGCCGATCTGACTCGGCGCTGAAGGCGGGACGGCAGATCTGGAGCGTGAGTTCTTTTTGGACATGGCGCGCCGCCGCCCATGTACGGGCGACGGCGCAAAAATAATATCTCGTTCTGTATGGGGCGTTTTTTTTGCAGATGTCGGGTTGGTCTGGCGGCGCGCGCCGATTTACCAGCCCGGTATCAGGTTCAGCCCGAACTGCCATTGGCGCAGTTCTTTGGACAAGGCCAGCGGCAGCGCGTAATACGGCTCTACGACCAAAGCGCCAAAGAGGTTGATGCGCAAGGAGGCGCCTACCGACATCAGCGGCTCGTGTTGCACGCGTCCTATGGGCTGCTCGGGGCGCAAGTCGTCGAGGGTGTACCAGGCGATGCCGGCGTCGAAGAAAAAGTTCAGGTCTGTGAGTAAGAAATTCGACGGGATGACGGCCAAACGCCGCGGTCCGGTGAACGGCAGCCGCAATTCGGCGTTGGCGACGGCGATTTTGCTGCCAGCCATCTGTTCGATCAGGTTGGGCGCCGAGTTGAAAACAAAGTTATTCGTGTAGCCCCTCACAAAAAACGGCTGCCCCACAAACAACGGAAACACCTGATCCGCATTGCCGCCCAGACGCCCGTATGTCAGGCCGCGGAAGGCCAGCGTAAAGGGCCGCATCCGCTGGTAATAACGCCC
The DNA here is from genome assembly GCA_046296435.1 of Saprospiraceae bacterium. Lineage (GTDB taxonomy): Bacteria > Bacteroidota > Bacteroidia > Chitinophagales > Saprospiraceae > M3007. The sequence continues at coordinate 36,323 of JBKBLI010000025.1, forward strand.
GTCGAGCAGCAGGGTGTTGAAGTTGAAAAAGCCCAGAAAGCGCTCATATCCGATCCGGTAGCGCCATCCTTGGAGCGGCGCGGTCAAGCCAAAGACTGAGTTGTCGCCCACGAATGCGGCATTGAGGTTGCTCATGCTGAACGAACTGGAGGCGTCTCTGGGCAGGCGCTGGCGGTCTATACCCAGCGTAAGGCCATTGGCCGCAACATAGTACAGATAGCGGTCGAAGCGCTCGTGATAAAACTCGAAAGAGCCGCCCAGTTCAAAACGCTTGGTCGTTGACAGTGGATAAAACGTAAACGCCGATATCCGCTCCTGAAACACGCGGCGCACCAGCAAGACATCCTGATAGCCAAAGTACTGTTGGCCGCCGAGGGTCGTCTGCTCGCGGGGTATAGGGTTCGGGTCGGGGAAAAAGCGTCCGGTGCGGAAAGGGATATGCGAGGCGTTGAGGCCCCAGTTGACGCGTTTTTTCTGGTTGAAATAGGTAAGCTGGCCGGCGGCGTCGGCAAGTTCGCCATTGAGGGCCGCTCCGGCAAAAATGCGGTTGTTGCCCAGAATATCGCTGAACAGCATGTCCACGCCGCCGATCAGTCCGGTTGCCGCGCCAAAGCTGGTGTTGCCGGTCGCAACGCCCACGCCCGTACTCCCGCCGATGTAATCGAGGCTGAATTTAGGTCGGTATTTCGTCTGACGCGGCATGACGGCATAGAGCGACTCTTTGAGGTTGTTGTCGTACAGCCGCAGATTGGTATTGACGTAATCGCGCTGGCGGGGATTGAAGGGCGGCAGGGTGGCGGCAAGCAAATCGACCGCCGAGGGATCAACCTCTACAGGCGTGAAATCCGTCTCTTTGGCCACATAGAGTTGGTAGGCGCCTTTGTTGTAGTAGGTGTAAACGATGCGGTCGCGATTTTCTGAAACGGACAGGGCCGGAGCGTAGGGCGTGATACCGGTGATGCCGGTGTTGAGCGCAGTCAGTTGTTGGATTTTGTTGCGGGCCGGATCGTAGCGGTAGAGGTTTCGGAAACCGTCGCGGTTGCTCAGAAAGTATATCTGTCCGCCCCTGTCGAAGTGAGGATTCAGATTGTCGGCGCCGAAGAAGAAATCCAGAACCTTTGTATCGCCGGTCACGACATCCATGATGGCGATGTTCATGGTGAGGACGCCGTTGGTTCGTCCGCGCTCCATGCTCAGTTGATCCGTCGCAAATACGATCTGCGAACCGTCAGGACTCCATGCGGCATGGATCTCGCTATACATGTCGTTGGTGAGGCGGCGCGTTTTTTTGCTTCGGATGTCGTACAGATAGAGGTCCGTCTGTCCGTTGACCAGGCCGCTCACCAGCATACTCTTGCCGTCGGGGCTCCAGGCGGCATTCGAAAAAGCAGGGACATCGGGTATGCTGATTTTTTCCAGGGTTTTGCCGCTCAGCGCGTCTTTGACGACCAACACGGAGCGGCCTTGTTCGTACACATCGAAAGCGAAGCGCTTGCTATCAGGCGACCACGTGCCGGCGCTCTCGATAAAGTTGAATTGGTCAATGTGGCCATCCTGCGTCGAACTGGCCAATTTGCGGATGACATTTCCGTTTTTGGCATCCGCCAAAAATAAATCGATGCTCAACAAGTTTTTTTCAGACAGGAACACGACGTACTTGCCATTGGGGCTGAGGGCGGGGCCGATGTTCATGCGCCCGGCTTTAGGATCGTCGATCAAGGGTTTGCCTGGCAGTTTATCGGCGCTCCCTTTGCTCACCCAGCGCCCGTAGTGGCTGCGCAGCGAGGCCTGCCAGGCCGCCGATAGCGAGTCGGTGCGTATCCCAAAGGTCAAGGCAATGGCCGGATCAAGACCGTACTTAGCGGTGTTCATGAACAAGGGGCGGATGGCTTCGTCGCCATACGCTCCGGTCACGAAGGCCCAGAAAGCTTGCCCCCAGCGGTAAGGGAAATACTTGGCCATGTTGTTCAGGTCGCGGATGCGGGGCAGGTCGTCGTTGATGACGGCGTCGCGCATCCACAGCGCCGTGTGCGGATCGATGCGGCCAATAGAGAGGTATTCGGCCAGGCCCTCAATCATCCACAACGGCATGTTGCCCAGGTTGCGCATGTTGGTAGAGTCGCCGTTGAGGATCATATTGTACTGGAAGGCGTGCACCAACTCGTGCCCCAGCACGTGATGGGTCTGTTGGTTAGTCATAGCAATCGGGAAAATCACCCGATTGCGAAAGCCCTCGGTCACGCCGCCCGTGCCCACGCTGATCCCCCCGCCCAGAATGGTGTTGGTCTGCTGGAATCCGGCGTGGTCGTTGTACAGAATCAGCGGATTTTTGTCGCGGATGGTATCGCGCAGCACGGCTTGGTGCATGGCGTACCACACTTCGGCGGCGGCCGCCATTTCGCGCAGGCGATCGGGGTTGTCCAGATATTCGTAGATTTCAAAGTTCTCCGTCTGGTGCACCTTGAAATCGTGCTGCTGATAGATGGGCTTGTTGCGGCCGAAATACTGTGCCGAAGCGTCGAACGCGCAAAGGAGCAGCAGCGTCGCCAACCACGTTTTTGTTGTGCGCATTGATTTCATCACTTTTTTGTTCATAGTCAGAAATTTGAATTAAGAACGTTATGACCAACGCAACGCAGCCCCTGGCGCCGTTGGGGAAAATACAGAGCAAGTATGTTTTCGTGATAACTTTTTTTGCTGCGCAAAGTTGCCTAATTTTCGGAAAAAATACTCAATACAATGTCTATGCGCCTGATTATGGCCTTTCGCCTGCTTTGGATTTGCGCTTGCGCTTGTAGTCTGCACGCTTTGAGCGCCCTATGGGTCGGCCCTCATCCATTCAATCGAACCGGTCTGTGGGTAGCGTGCGGGGGCGTCCTCTTTGCGTATCACTTTTTTTATCAGCAAAAAATGATGCGTCTCATGGCATCCTTGGGGCTTGCAGGTCTGGCTTACGGATTCGTTGGTTTGAACGGGGTAGGGCGCATATGGGTGATGGGTGCGGGCATGGTTACGGCGCTGTATTATGCGGGGGGGCGTCGTCTGCCTGCGTTCAAGACTCCGGCCATTGCCATTGCCTGGTGCGGCGCTACCCTGCTCCCGCTCGCGCGCCCCGACCCCTTGCCCGAATGGCTGTGGGCGGCGGCGGCGCATCGCTTCCTGCTGGTTGCCGCGTTGGCTCTGGCTTACGACATCGTGGACATGGCCCACGACCCCGATCCCACGCCGGCCCGTCGTCTTGGCCGAAGCCTGAGCGAGGGGCTTGTTTACTTGTTGCTTTTTGCCGTGATAGCGGTTGCCGTAGGATTGCCCGCAAGTTTTCGGGGCGGTCTGCGCCTGTCGGCCATTGCAACCGCCGCGATCCTGTTTGGCGCGCTGCGCTCAGCCTCGGCGCCTTGGTATGCGCGCAAGGCGGCCATCGACGCCGCCATGCCTTTGCACTGGGCCGTCTGCGCATGGCTCGCGGATTGAACACGGTGAAGCCTTCGTTTGTTACAAGCAGGTAAACAAACGCACATGAAATCTTCATTCGAATCGATCATCGAGTCAGACACTCCGGTGCTGATCGATTTTTTTGCCACCTGGTGCGGCCCTTGCAAGTCCATGGCCCCCGTGTTGGATCAACTCAAATCCGAACTGGGCGACAAGGTGCGCATCATCAAAATTGACGTGGATAAAAACACCAGCCTGGCTACGCAAATGCGGGTGATGGGCGTGCCGACGTTCATGCTGTACAAAAAAGGCCGGCAACTCTGGTCGCAGGCAGGCATGGTAAGCAAGGAGCAGTTGAAAAAATTGATTCTGGAGCATCAATAAGCCGCGACAAGGGATGCGCGTCTTCGTCGGCCCCGGCAGGCGGACGAAGCCACACGAACAATCCCGTGCCGCCGGCGCAAGGTCGTAGGCGCGGGGCCTGAAGACAGGCCTTATCGCCCGGATTAGAAAAAAACTACGCCCGCTATGCGGTCGGCAGCCGTATTTTTGCCTTGCGATTGGAGCGGGCGCGCCCCTTTCCCTCGCGCACACTTTTTTCAATAGACAAAATATGCGCATCATCGGCGAAATACCACACCCCCGCTTCAAAGTGACCATATTCAAAATGGGCGAGCGCGTCAGCGTCAAAATCGAAAATGCGCTGTACGAACAAACCTACAAATTGGGCGACGACGATCGCTTCCAAACGCCCGAAGCGGTCGAGCGGCTGCTCGACGGCGCTTTTTTCGAAGCGGCCGATCGCGTCATGCAAGCCATGCACCAAAATCGCCTGCAAGCCATAGCGCGCCTGACCCCCCGAACATCCCAAAATGACTTTGACGAGATTATCTGATTACGGCGCGCCGAAATCGCATATATCTCGATTGAATTCTAATATTTTGCTTACCATTGCGGGATTTTTTTAACCAACTCATACCGCACTTTCGCATCGTAATTTTTTACGCCATGAAAAATATGCTTGCGCTCATCGCGCTAATAATTCCTATTTGCAGTTTCGCACAACGCTCCGCTAATCGCCCGCTTTTCGACAAAAAAACCATCGGTGAAATTCGACTCACCATTCCTCAAAACAACTGGAACGACCTGCTGGACTCCATGCGAATTTACGGAAAAAATATGCTGGAGTGCGTTGTCTCGATCGACGGACAAACCTATGAGCAGGTCGGCGTGCGTTTCAGAGGCGACAAGTCGTATCAGTACGGCCAAAAGCGCAATCCATTCGTCATTCGGTTGGACTATCGCAAGAAAGATCAGACACATCAGGAGTACTCGACCATCAAGCTCTCCGCCGCTTTGCGCGACCCCAGCATGACCCGCGAAATGCTCTTTTCGGAAATCGCCGGAAAATACCTGCCGACGCCGCAAACTGCTTACGCCAAGCTATACGTCAACAACGAGTATCTCGGCGTATTTGTCAATGTAGAAGATGTGGACAAAAAATTTCTCAAAACACATTACGGCGGTTCGGGCGGCAACGAATTGTTCAAGGCCGGCGTAGATCACAAACCCGAAGTCCCGGGTGATGCAGCGTGCAAAAACAACATATTCGGCGCCTTGGAGTACGAAAGCAATCCGGAATGCTACAAAAGCAATTTCGAACTCCATTCCAAATACGAAAACTGGGAATCGCTTCAAGAACTCACCCGCGTACTAAACCAGGACGTCAAAAAGATCGAAGATATTCTGGACGTCGATCGCGTATTGTGGATGCACGCCCTTAACAATGCCATGGTCAACCTGAGCAGCTACAGCGGCATGCACAGCGTCAACTACTATCTCTACCGCGATAATCATGGGCGCTTTCAGCCCATACTCTGGGATATGAATCTGGCTTTCGGTAGTTTCAAAAATATTGGTCAAGGCAGCGACTTAGACCTCAAAGGCCTGCAAAACCTTAGCCCCCTGCTGCACGCCGACAATCCGCTCAAGCCGCTGATCAGCAAATTGCTCGCCGATCCCTACTACAAAAAGGTATATCTCGCACACTTGCGCCAAATCATTGACGAGTATTTCGCCAACGGTTGGTACGAAAAACGCGCTCAGGAACTTCAGGGCCTCATCGTGGTGCCCTACAACGACGACCGCAACAAGCCCTACAGTTTGGACGAGTTCCAACGCAGTCTGCGCGAAACCATCGGAAAAAAAAGCCGCATCCCCGGCATTGTCGAACTCATGTCCAAGCGCGTTCGCTACCTGAAGACGCATCCCGAACTCACCAATTTGGCGCCCAACGTCAGCGATATAACCTTCCTGGAACGCTCCAAGTTCGACAACAAACGCGTGACCAATTTCCAGCTAACGGCCCGCGCCGACCGCTTCTCGCGTCGCCTGACTATTTTTTATCGCTTCAAAGACGGGGATCCATACAAGCCAGCCGTCATGGCCGACGACGCTTCGGCCCAAGACCTGCCCGCCGGATTCAAACAATACGCTATCGCTATAGAAGCGCCAGCCGGCGAAGATGCCGAGATGGAATACTACATCGTGGCCGAAAATTCAGGCGCCGCCTCTTTTTACCCGCCCACATACACCCAAAAAGGGCTGAAGGTGAAATTAGCCGACCTAAACAAGTGATTTTTCCCTCTTTTTTCAATAAAAACCGCCGTGCGAACGTTAGCCCGGCGGTTTTTTGTTTTTTTGCAGTGCCTTGTTTTGTCTTTGGCCCCGGCGCTCACCCGAGTCGGGCCTTCAAACCTGACTTCAATACACGCTCAAAATATGTCATTTAGACCCGTTTTTTTCCTCCTCGTTTGCCTGTCCGGCGTCTTATCGCTTCACGCGCAAGATTTTTATGGCAAAAACATACAAGAGGTGCGGATCAACATCCCAAGCAAACGCTGGGATTATCAGTTGGACTCGATCAAGAACATCAATCCTGAAGCGCGCCTGCTCGGCAGCGTGACCATCAACGGCATGCGCTACGACAGCGTCGGCGTGCGTTACAAAGGCAATAGTTCATATTTCCGGACCCGCAAACAGACCTTCAAAAAGTTGCCTTTCAACATCAAGTTAGACTACAAGATCAAGACTCAGAAGCTACCCACCGGCCAAACCTCCGTCAAGCTTTCTAACGCCTTCCTAGATCCGGGGTTTATCCGAGACCCAATCTCCTACCACATCATCAAGCCCTACATGCCGGCGCCCGTGTGCAACTTCACGCGCCTGTATGTCAACGGAACCTACTACGGCGTCTATATCAATACCGAGTCGGTGGACGCCAAGTTCATCCGCAAACACTTTGAGGCCGAGGGCGGACAACTCGTCAAATGCGACCCCGACAACTGGCGTCGCACCAAAAGCCAGAGCGGTTGCCCCAAAGGCGAAAACGCCTCCCTGGTCTATCTCAACGACCAACCCGGCTGCTACGACGCTTTCTATGAAGCAGACGATCCGGCCGCCTGGAAACTCCTGATCAACCTGACCAAAACGCTCAATAAAAATCCCAAAGAGGTCGAAACCGTGCTTAACGTGGATCAGGCGCTGTGGATGCTGGCCCTCAACAACATCATGGTCAACCTCGACAGCTACAACGGCTCGCTGTCGCACAATTATTACCTGTGGTTCGACTCGTCGGGCGTGGCGCACCCCATGATTTGGGACCTCAATATGTCGTTCGGCGGTTGGCGGCGCAACATGAGCTTCGAGGAGATGAAAGACGACGAACTGATCCGCTATTCCCCGATGGCCGAAGTGGACAACCCCAAGCGCCCACTCATCTCCAAACTCCTGCAGAACAGCTACTTCCGGCGTCTGTACCTGGCCCACTACCGCACCATACTCAACGAGCAATTCAAGAATGACGCATGGCTCAAAACAGCCCAGGAAATGACCCGCGAAATCGACCCTTGGGTCAAAAAAGACTCCCTCAAACTGTACGCTTATGAGGATTTTCTCAACGCCTACGACAAAACCATGGTCTCCGGTCCGGATAAGGTCATCGGAATGCGCCAACTGATGGCCCCGCGCACCGAATGGCTCAGCAAACACCCCCTGCTGGTCAAAACACCCCCCGCCGTCAACGAGGTGAAACATAGCGCAGGAGCAGATACCTACACCGTGACAGTCAAAACCGCCGATGGCGAAGAGGCCTGGTTGTATTATCGCGCCTTCAAAAGCCGAGCCTTCAAGCGCGTTATTATGGAAAGCGACGGGGCGGGGAACTTCACGGCGACCATCCCCCGAGCGGAGGCTCGGCACTACTACGTAGCCGTATTCAATGCCGAGGCGGCGGCGACCTATCCGGAGCGCGCCTCTTACGAGTTTCTCAGATTTTAGGAAAAAAGCATGCCTACGCCCGAAGAGATATTCCGCGCCATGTACGACAAAGACCCCTTCAGCCGCTGGATGGGTATGGAAATCGTCGAAATCGGGCCGGGGAGTTGCAAGCTCCGCATGACGGTAAGGCCGGAAATGACCAACGGCTTCGGCGTGGCGCACGGCGGTATCGCCTTTTCTCTGGCAGACAGCGCCTTTGCCTTTGCGTGTAACTCGCGCGGGCGCCATGCGCTTTCGGTATATTGCTCCATCGAGTATGCGGCGCCTGTGCGCAGCGGCGACGTCCTCCTCGCAGAGGCCCGCGAGGAACACCTCAGCAATAGCCTGACGAACTACGCCGTCAGCGTCTGCAATCAGGATGGCGCCCCGGTGGCATTCTTCAGGGGGCTGGCGTTTCGAAAAAAAACGGAGTGGCCGGCCACCGGCCCCAA
>JBKBLI010000026.1:0-26071 GCA_046296435.1 Saprospiraceae bacterium
AACCCGGAGCAGGCAGCGCGCCGGCGCGGGTATAGATCTGCATCGTCTGCGGCGGGTTCACCTGTCCAAACTGCGGATTGCCGAAGCGGATACCAAAGCCATTGATCTGGCGCTGTTGAGCGGTGTTGTTCGTGATGCTGAAGTAAACGCCGCCGGGAGCGTTGTTGCCTTGAAGCGTGAAGGCCGTACCGCCGCCGTGCGCCACGAAAGAAGCGGGCAACTGCACCGGAGCAATCGGCAGGAAGAACTGCGATCCTGCGCAGGGCGTGGTCGGCAGGTTACAGGGCAGCGACGCCGTGGGGCAGTCCAACACCGGAGGCAACTTGTCTTCGATCTTCACGTTACCCCAGCACATGTTGCCGGTCACCGGATCAGTCACGCGCACCTTATAAGTCTTACCTACATCAGAGGGGCCGAAAATAGCGGGTACAAAAGGACCGGCGTTGTTGTTATTCACCTTGTTGACTTCAACGACATAATCGTCGTAGCAACGATATGGACCACCCTCCAATACTTGGTCAGCCTTGAGCGTGTATTGGCAAGAAGCGTCCAAAGACAGGTTCACCAAGTTATTGCAAGTCAGCGACGTAACCGGATTGGGGAAGGGGTTCAAATTGATGTTGAAAGAGCACGTAGAAGAATTGCCTGCCGCATCGGTGATGCGATAAGCCACCGTAACCGGGCTATCTTCTTTACAAATTTCAGATCCGGGCAGCGGACCTGCAATTTGCTCAGGCTGCTGATTGATCTGCAAGTTGTAGCTTACGCGCAATTGCGGGCTAACCTGTTCGTTCTGGAACTGAGTACCCGTGAACAAGCCGGTAGAGTTGGCCCAAACGCCGGGATTCTGGATGCGCAGGTTGGCATCCTGAGTGGGCGGAAGGTTCAACTGAGCGACTACGCGCACGCCGGTACCGTTGCCGTTGTTGGCCACAACATAGAGACCTGCAACGCCTCCAGCAGGAATCTGGAAGGCATTGGTGAACGGTATATTGAACAGCAACTGTGTTGGGAAACCAGCCGTCACGTTCGCAGTAATCTGACCTACCAGCGTCCATGCGCCGGCATTGTTCTCAAATCCTACGTGAGTGCCCAACTTCATGTATGCGCGCAGGTTATAGTTGCCTGCGGCAAAACCGGCCAAAGAAGCCTGAACGTTCACTTGCGTGACGTTCATGGCCTGCGTGGCGTTCAAGTTAGTCAGGTTAATGTAATAACCAGTCCAGAAATTGGTGAAGGAAACATTCTGCTGGAGCAACTGAGCCGGACCGGCAGCCACAAGGGGACAGTTGTCGGACGCAACCGGATCTGGCCAGGTAATGAAGCGGCAGCATTCGCCGGGCGACAGATTGACCACCAGATTAGGCGGACAAGTGATGGTCGGAGCAATATTGTCCTGAACCAAAATGTTCTGCGTGCCAGACGATATTACCAGCCCTGTGGCAGGATCGACGAGTCGCCACAGAATAACGTTGGGTCCGAGAATAAGACCGCTTACCGTCACCGTAGCGCCCAGAGGCTGAGCCACATTCTGGAACGCGCCGCCATTAACGCTGTACTGAATTTGAAGCGAGGTCTGACAACCGCCGGGATTGAACGTGGGCGCAGTGATATTCAGGTCGCCGGGACAAGCATTGGCCGATGCGCTAACCGTCGCATTGGCCGGAGGTGTAAGCGTGCAGGAAATCTTGCCCACTTGATCCACCGCGGCAGCCCAACCAGCGGCATTTATTACGAAGTCAGAGAAGAAACTGAACGACAGGGCTTCCGAAGGGTTCATGCCTACAGCGCCAATACCTTGGTTGGCGATAATACCGGTAGCGCCGCCCGGACCGGGAGTGATTGTACCAGTGAAGGAGCCAATCAGGTTCGTGCCAACTGTATTACTGTTGTAAATGGACAGGAAGTCAAAGGAAGCCTCCGTGGCGAAAGAGGAAAACACCACGCGAACGCGATTGGTCGCCGCGTTGCTGGGAGCAAAGGTGATTCCGCTGTCAAAAATGTTATTAGAGTAGGGGCCGCCGGGACCGCCATTATCATAGTAGTTGTAAAACGTATTACCGCCGGCGCCGATGGTAAACGTACCGGCATTGCCGGCTATGGGATGATTGACGTTGGCCTGCGAGAATGCTTCGAAAGAAACAAAACAAGCCAATAGCGTCATCACCCAAAAGAAAGTATTTCTCTTTTTCATGAGATGAGTGCGATTTAAAATTGTGCTCAAATGAAACTGAATGATGAACGGCAAAACCTTAGTAGGTCAGCAATGCCTGCGTTTCGTTGTAAATGTTGACGACCTGCGTCCTGTTGATCGGGTGCACCACATGCGTGTCGCCCAATGAGTTGGACGCCGTAGCCTCGTCAAAAGCGGCGGGTACATTGTCCATGATCACGAGCAGATCGTACACCGTGCGCATAAAACGAGCCTTAGATGCCGCATAGTTCCAGTTGGAAGAACCCTGCGTCATGTTTTGCATGTTTTGGCGGGTGTCGATAATAGCCTGCTGAAGATCAGCTAAGGCAAGTTGAGTTGTCTTCCAGTTCTGGCTGGAGCTCGAACCGATTGAAAGACCGCCAGCGGGCGCCTGTGCTTCGGCGCGGGTGGAGGTCAGAAGCAGACCGCCAACTAACATCGCCAATACCAGGAACAGCTTAGCGCCTTTCGTTGCGAAAGTTCTGTTCATAATGATACGAGAATTGATTGTGAAAAATAATGCTTGAGCGTTTGTTTGAAACAAAAAAATGCAACCAAAGCAACGCATGATTGCTTCGATTGCACTGTATCTTGAAAAATTTACTTCTTGAGTAAATCTTTTTTTCATGAGAAATCCACTATATGATTAAAACAAAAATTGCACAAAAATCATGCCGAAAGTTGCAGAGCAATCTAAACGGGCCCCAAAAACCACACAAGACTCAAATTTCTTGGAAAAAAGGGGAAAGTTTGATTTGCAATGATTTTTGAATTAAAAATCACAGGGCAAAAGTACGCCATTATTCTGAATCGCAGCAACTTTTTTAAAAAAAATAAAAAAAATTTAGGCATAAACCCGAGCCATAGCAAAACGAATGATGAATGCCTCGAACGAAAGCGCGTGGCCGGGGCTTGGGATGAGGGCGAAACACATGTGCTAACAAACAGGCTGCTAAGGCAAAAAACGAAGGCATGCCTATGCCGAGCGCGCAGCCGCTTTCTTCCCCAAAAATCGGCCCAGGCGGGAGGCGTGCAAATGGCAAACGCACTTACTCATAGTTGACCCACGAAAGCCTGCGAAATGAGCTAAAAGGCGCTGTAGCCAGATCCGCTCCGGGATCAACGAAATACTGCGCAGGACGACCGTTGTAGCGGAAGCGAATGCGCGCCCTGATCCGGGCGTTGGGAATATTGTAAGGCTGGCCGGCTACCTCTTTTTTCATGAAACGTGCGAAAGCAGCCAGGCTACGGGGGTCGTGATAAAGATGCAGTACCTGCATATCGTTTATATAGGTATTGACCCGCACGGGGTATTCCTGATCGCGCGTATCGACTACGCTAATCGAAAACTCTTCCAGAATCCGATTGTCCGCCTTCACCCGCCATGCAAATCGGTTGCCAATAGTAGTATAATCCACTGGATTGGGCAAAAACAAAAATCGCAGCGGGAATAAAACATGAAACCCAAACCAAACTGCGCTAAGGTAAATCAGGCGTTTGGGCAAGGGATCAGGGGCGGGGGGCGGAGAAGCGTCGGTTGCCTTTCTGAAAAAGCGCAACTCCTGCGCGTCATAAAAAAGCAAAAGCGTAGCCAACATCACGAACGGAAAGACCCCTATGTCGTCAAACAAGATGGAATTGGTCGTGTGAAATGCCGCAAACACCCAAATCATATAACTTCTGAAGCCTTTGTGCAACAACCATAGCGGCGCAAAAATATCAATCATGAACCCCGCATAGGTCAGTAGCATCACCGCCGGCTCATTGTCGATCAACCCGCGAAAAGGGTGCGAGGGGGGCAGGTTGTAACACATCGAACGAATAGGCTCCTGACGCAACAACCAATCAGGCTTAAGCTTGACTATCCCTGTAAAAAAATAGGCAACCACAATCAAAAGCCGTAAATGCCAAATATGCCAGCCGGGAATCCATGCGTTTCTATCCTTAACGCGCCTAAGCGAATAAAAACGATCGGCCGCCGTGAAAGACAACAAAAAGGCAATCAACGCATACAAATAGATGTGGTTGTTGAAATATGCTTTTTCTAACAGCAAAAAATACATCTGGATCAGGGCGAATGCCATGCCGCTCACCCGAACACGCAAGCCGGCCGCTATTGCAAGCGCCGCCAACAACTTGAGCGCTAACAAAATGCGCAAAACCGCCGGAGGGAAAAGCGGCAACCACTCAAACCCCTCATACCGAAATAAAAGACGCGGCGCCAACAAACCCTTGTCGATGAATCCCAACTGGTAATAAGCCAACACGTCAAGAACCATCAGGACGCCAAAGCAAAGACGAAAAGCGCCCAAAACCCGCCCGTCAACAGGCGTCGAAAATTGCTGTATGATCTTCTTTAAAACACGCATGCTTCTTTTTGGATATCGGCCATACCTGCCAGATTGCGGATAATCGCCCCTTAAACAACGACAAAGTTAGCATCTTGTCGCGCTATTCAGCAGCGAATGGTTACTTTTGTCGCCCATTTGGCTGGAGATTTTCAATTTTCACAATATTTTAGACATGTATATGCTCAAGCGTCCCGCTTCGCTATTGGCGACTTTCCTTTGTATATATATTATCGGTGTGAGCGCTTGCAAAAAGGGCGCGGCTGTGCAAAGCGACGCCAAGCACCAGGAAGAACCAACGCTCACCACCGCCAACCCCGTCTTGCGCCTCCTCGACCCTCAGGCCTGCGGAATCGACTTTCAGAACCTCATCGTGGAGACCTACGAAAATAACATCACAACCAACATCAACATGTACAACGGCGGCGGTTTAGCGATCGCCGACATCAACAACGACGGCCTGCCTGATGTCTATTTCGTCTGCTGCAACGGCAAAAACCGCATGTATCTCAACAAGGGCAATCTCAAATTTGAAGACATCACAGATCAGGCAAATCTCGGCTCGGCAGAAGGTTTCGAAACCGCCGTCGTCGCCGTCGATATCAATACCGACGGCTGGATGGATTTTTATGTGTGTCGCGGAGGCGTAGAAAAAAGCGACGTCCGGCGCAACAAACTTTATGTCAACAACGGCAACCTCACCTTCACAGAGCGCGCCGTCGAATTTGGACTCGACGATATAAGCGGCAGCACGGGGGCCAATTTCTTCGATTACGACGGCGACGGCGATCTCGACCTCTATCTACTCAACTACCCCACAGAAGCCATCTGGAGCAATAAAGTGGAAGCCAAACTCGGTCCTGACAACAAATACAAACCGCTGCTGCACCCCAGAGCAGAACACGACACGGACAGGCTCTACCGCAATGATGGCGGAAAATTCATCGATGTGTCCAAAGCGGCCGGCATATGGAACCTCGCCTACGGCCTGAGCGTCTCGGTGTCAGACTTCAACCACGACGGCAAACCCGACATATACGTCGGTAATGACTTTATTCAACCCGATCTGCTTTACATCAATAACGGGGACGGGACCTTTACCGATCGCCTTGCCGATTATTTCAGACATACTACCCAACACACCATGGGTACAGACCTGACTGACTTTGACAACGACGGCTGGATAGACCTTTTTGCAGTGGACATGCTTTCGGCCAACAATTATCGTCAAAAATCATTTTTTGCCACCAATTCGCAAAGCAAATACACCGCGCTTATACAACATGGTTACTTCGCCCCCGTAGTGCGCAACGTGCTCCAACGCAACAACGGAAACGGTACTTTTAGCGATGTAGGCTGTATCGCAGGCGTTTACAAAACGGACTGGTCATGGAGCGGCCTGCTCTTCGATATAGACAACGACGGACTGCGCGACCTCCATGTGACCAACGGCTACCGGCGCGAAGTGACCAACCGCGACTTCGCCGACTTCATCTTGCCCGATATCGAAAAAAAATTCGGAACCGGAAAACAACTGCGAGATTTATTTCCAAACTTTCAGGAGTTCTTAGATATTATCCCCACCTACAAAGTTCGCAATTTCTGCTTCCAAAACAAAGGAGACTGGACTTTCGACGACCGAAGCGGCCAATGGATGACCATCCCGGCGGCTTGGTCCTCCGGGGCGGCGTGGGCCGATTTCGACGGCGACGGCGACCTTGATCTGATCGTCAACAATATCGAGCAGCCCGCTTTCCTTTACGAAAATCTAAGCGCTCGGGCCGGCACAAACAACTACCTACAAATCCAATTCGAAGCCGCGCCCAAAAACCCCTTTGCCGTCGGCGCTTCGGCGGCCATTTATTATGGCGACGGAGCGAAGCAATACGCGGAGTTGTATCCGACGCGCGGTATATTCTCCTCCGTAGAACACCTACTTCACTTCGGCGTCGGAGACGCCAAAACGGTGTCGCGCGTAGTGGTCCGATGGCCCGACGGGAAAACTCAGGAAATCGTGCAAATTCCTACTAATCAACGACTTAAAGTGCGTTACGAGGAAGCTTCCGGCCCTATTATTCCCAGCGTGGCGCCCATAGAAAAATCCGAAAACAGATTTTTCCAAGACATCTCCTCCCAACTGAACTTCACCCACGTCGAAAACGAATTCAACGATTTCGAGCAGTACCCCCTCAACCCCTGGAGTACAAGCGATCTCGGGCCGTTGATCGCCGTAGGCGATGTGAACGGCGACGGCTTAGACGACTTTTTCATCGGCAACGCCTTCGACAGCGCCCCCGCGCTGTATATCCAACTCCCCGCCGGCGGGTTTCGCGTCGCATCGCCGAAAATGTGGGAAAAAAGCAAGGCCTACGAAGACCACGGCGCTTTGTTTTTTGATGCAGACGGCGACGGGGACCTCGACCTGTACGTCATCAGCGGCGGGCAGGAAGCCAATCCGGATGTCGCCCAGTTAGCTTGGCGACATCGCCTGTACATCAACACCGACGGCAAAGGCAACTTCAGCGAGCCTATCACGGGGGCCACGCCGCCCATGAAGGACGTGAGCCTCCGCCTGAGCGCTTACGACTACGACCAAGACGGCGACTTAGACCTCTTCATTGGCGCGCGCGTGACGCCCGGCCAGTGGCCGCTGGCGCCTCGCAGCCTGTTGCTCCGCAACGACCGCACGCACTTTACCGACGTAACCGCACAAATAGCGCCCGATTTCGAGCGCTGCGGCATGGTAACCGACCTCGTCTGGGCCAATACCGACGCCGACCCAGCGCCCGAACTCATCGTCGTGGGCGAGTGGATGCCCGTCAGCATCTTCAAATTCGTCGGCGGGCAGTTGCGCAACGTCACCCAGGAGCGCGGCCTGGCCAAAAGCAACGGACTATGGTTTCGCGTCGCAGCGGGAGATCTCGACGGCGACGGGGACCTCGATCTCGTAACCGGCAATCTGGGCCTCAACACCCGTTATGCGGCCTCAGAGGCCTATCCGTTGCGTTGCTTCGCCAAAGACTTCGACAACAACGGCGCCATCGACCCCCTCATGGCCTACTACGAAAACGGCAAACTGTATCCCGTCGCGCAAAAAGAGCTCCTCACCAAGCGCATGCCCATCCTCAAGAAAAACCTGCTCTACGCCCACGACTATGGATTGGCTACCATAGACAAGGTCTGGCCGCAGAAAGACCTGGACGCCGCGCTCAACCTGTTCTGCCACACCTTAGAGACGTGTTGGTGGGAAAACCAAAACGGCCAATTCGTCAAACGCTCCTTGCCCCTGCAAGCCCAGATTTCGCCCATTCAAGGCATTCTGATCAGCGACTTTACAGGCGACGGCCGCCCGGATCTGCTCATGGCGGGCAATAAGTACGGCATGGAAGTCGAAACCAACCCCTGTAATGCCGGCAACGGCGTCTTGCTTGCCGGCGGCGGCAAAGGCGGCTTCCGCTGGATCAACAACACCCAATGCGGATTCTGGGCGATGGATGAGGCGCGCGACCTCGCTCTGCTGCGCGGCCCTAACGGGACCAAGATCATCATCGTGGCCAACAACAACGGCAAAGCCCAGGCCTACCGAAGTATCCGATAGCCCGCGCAACCTCAACGCACGACAATCGCCAAACCTTTGAGGTAGGAGCCTTCAGGGTGAAAAAGATTGACCGGATGATCTGCGCCCTGCGAAAGGTGATGCAGCACGCACGCTTCGCGACCAGATTCGAGCGCAGCGGCTACAATGGTATCCTGAAAGAGGGCGCGGTCGATCACTTGCGAGCAAGAAAAAGCAAACAAAAGCCCGCCGGGCTTGACCACGCGAAGCGCCGCAGCGTTCAGCCGCTTATAGCCCTGTACGGCATTGTGGCGTTTGGCTACGGTCTTGGCAAAGGCCGGAGGGTCGGTCACCACCAGATCGTACTGTCGGTCGCATTCTTTCAAAAAGCGGAGCGTATCGGCCGCATAGCTGGCGTGCTCGCCTTGTCCGGCGTTGAGGCGCATGTTTTCCTCCGTCAGGGCAATGGCCTTGGCCGACACATCCACGCTGTGCACCAACGCAGCGCCCGCCGCCAAAGCATAGCACGAAAACCCGCCGGTATAGCAAAAAGTATTGAGTACAGAGCGCCCGGAAGCGTAGCGAGACAGCAAGGCCCGGTTGTCGCGCTGATCCAGAAAAAAACCCGTCTTCTGCCCCTCGGCCCAATTCACCTTAAACAGGATGCCATTCTCGCCGATCACGGCCTCGTCAGGCTCGCCCTCGCTATCAGGCGTCTGCCAGACATAGCCGTTGGGCGCGTGTTCGGAGGCATAGCGGGCGGGGAGGGTATCGGCGCTTTTGCTATAGACGCGGCGCAGACCAAGCTCCGGAAGGGTGCGAAGCGCCGCCGCAATCGCTTCCAGATCCCGATGCATGCCGATACTATGACACTGCGCTACCGCCGTATCGCCGTAAACATCCACGATCAGCCCCCCCATGCCGTCGCCCTCGCCGTGTATGAGGCGAAAACAGTTTGTATCGGCGCGACCGATCAGGCCGGCGGTGCGTCGCAACCCGAGCGCAGCCTGTATTTTTTGAGAAAAAAAAGCTGCGCCTGGCGCCGCAGGCAGATCGCCAAAAGCCTGAATCTTCACGCTGATGCTACCATCGTGGTAGTGCCCGACCGCCAAGACCTCTCCCGACGCGGCGCACACCCGCACCCAATCTCCATCCGCCAAACTGCCCGGACTGCGAGCGATGGCGCCGGAGAAGACCCAAGGGTGGAAGCGGCGCACCGATGCATCCCGACCGGGCTTTAAAAAAATTTTTTGCATAAAAAGCCAAATGAGGGCGCAAAACTCGGCTTTTTTACCCAAATCGCCGGCTACAATTGTCGCGCAGACTATGTGAGGCTCGATTGCCCCCTCGTAGCGCCGCAAAGATAGCATCCAACACCTGCATGCAAGGGGGCGCAGGCATGGGCAAACCACTCAGACAAAGCGCGCTTTGCCCATAGCCTAATACCCGCGCGCCCCCTGGCTCTGCGCTACCCGATCTCCTGGCGCAGGCGCTCTACCCGCCCCCTGATCTCTTCGAACCGGGCGTTCAGGGCGACCAACTGGCGCTCTTCCTGTTCGAGCATGAGATCCAGTTCGTCGAAATTGGCGGCGATGCGGCTCTTGATGGAGCGCACATAATGGCTAAGTTTTTGGGAGAGGGTCTCGCGCATGAGCGCGCGGCCCTTGGCGGTTTCGTCCTCGAATCCACGCATGAGTTTGCGCCGTTGCATACCGGCGCTGACGCCTGCAAACAACACGCCTACGCTGGCCAATACGCCGCCCGTGATGTCGAACACTGCCAATTTGGTCACGGCGGCCAACACTACCCCCACGGCGGCAATACCGCTGCCTGCAGCTATCCCCGGCGTCACGCGGGTATTTTCAGGAAAAAGGCGTTCGTCGCTGAAATTCTCGGCGCGGCTGATGAATCTGCTGAAGGCCTCCTGAAGTTCTTTGAGTACGGCGATGCGCTTTTCGGCTACGGCTTCGAAGATGTAGGCGTCGCTCTTCACCACGGTACTGCTCGCGCCGATTTTCAGGTCGATGAGTTTGGCCATCTGCTGGATGCTGTCGGCCAGATCGAGTACGCCGTCGTTGAGCTTGTTGCGGAGTTCGGCGTCGAGGCGCAATTCGAAGTGGCGGGTCAACTCCTCAAGGCGCTCCTGTATGGAAGACTGCTTGCTGAAGATCCCCATGACGGAGCGTTTCAGCAGATTGGGGAAGGACAATTCGGCGCTCAGCCGCGCGCCCGTATCCCGACAAATGCGGTCGTAACTGTTCAGGATGTTTTCCACCAGCAAATCGGCCTGGTAATTGGACTTAGCTTCCTGCTTGTTCAGGGTCTCGTCGATATCAGCCCGGAAATCGCGGTCTAAGCGGTACTGCTCAAAACGGGCATCCAGATCGCCCCGTATGCGAGCCAGAATATCCGCCGCCGCCTGCAAGTTATTGGCCACTTTGAGCGCCGCGCCGCGCCCGCCGGTCACATGCGAGCGGATGAAGTCGCGCACCTGCGAAAAGCCGCTCTGGTCGTAGCGACCCTCTTGCTCGGCGAAGGCGCTGGTAGCGAATATAATCGGCTCTACGATACCCTTTTGGATGGCAAATTCGCACAAGCCGCGTTCGTTCACCTCGAGGTCGGCGGGGCTGATCAGGTCTTTCTGCTGGAGTACGAATACGACTTTTTTATGCCAGTCGCTATGGATGTAGTCAAAAAAATCCCAAGCCGACTGCCGGTAGGGATTTTTTGCCTCAAACACGAAAATGACGAGATCCGAAGCCGGAATAAAGCGTTCGGTGATCTCCTGATGTTGGGCCACGATCGAGTTGGTTCCGGGCGTATCGACCACAGCGATATCGCGCAGAATTGGCTCGGGCAGCGATACCTGCGTGAGGAAGGGATTGATGCGCGTTTCTTTTTTCTCTTCGCCAAAAAAAATCTGCCGGATCGTATCGGTCATAGGCTGCGGAGCGGCCGGGCAAATATCTTCCGCCGTCTGCAAGAGGGCGTTGATGAAACTACTTTTGCCGGCCTTGACTTCGCCCACCACCACAAACAGGAATGGCTCGTGCATCCGGTTGCGCAACTCGCCAACCGTGGCGGCCAGTTCTTGCCTGCCGGTCTCGACCGCAAACTGGTGCAGGTCTTTGATCGCCTCTTCGGCGCGGGCCTTGAGGGCTTGCGTCTTAGGATTGAGTATCATGCTTGTCACGCCTGCAAATGTAGCTCATTATGGCGGAAGTAGCGCCTTGATTATCGCGCAAATACCCCAAAACCGCTTCTGAGGCCGCTTTACGGCGCTTGGGATTGCGCAGCGCGCGCAGCGTATCCGAAAGCTCCGCGGCGTTTTGCACGCTAAACGCCCCTCCGCGCGACAGCATCTGCCGGGCCTCTTCAAACTTGTGGTAACGCGGGCCGAAGATCGTCGGCAATCCGTAGGCGGCCGGCTCCAGGGTGTTGTGTATGCCCCGCCCAAAACCGCCGCCGATGTACGCCGCTTGCGCATAGCGGTACAGGCTATTGAGCAGACCTACCGAGTCCAAAATGTAAACCCTGACCCCATCGGGCGCCGGGCCATCGCTGTACAAAGCGCTTGGCGCCGGCAGCAAGGCCTGTAGGCGCGCTGCGTAGGCCGGCGACGGATCGTGCGGCGCGATCAGCACGAGCAGATCGCGCCAGGCCTCAGAAGCCAGAAGCGTCGCGATAAGCGCTTCGTCGGGCGGCCATGAACTGCCTACTACCAGGCGAAAGGCTCCGGTATCGCGGGCGAAAAAGTCGCAGACCTGCGCATTGGCCGGAGTAGTGTGGGGCAATTGCATCACCCGGTCGGCTCGCGTATCGCCGACCGCGCTCGCGCGCCCCGCGCCTACTCCTGCGCTGCGCAGCAAGGCCAGCGAGCCGGCATCTTGCACAAAAATATGCGTGAAACAACCCAGCATGTCGCGCCACAAACGGCCCCAGGGCTTGAAAAAAGGCTGGGAAGGGCGAAATACGGCGGAGATCAGTAAGGTCTCCACGCCGGCGCCGCGCAAGGCAAACAGATAGTTGGCCCAAAACTCGTACTTGACAAAAACCGCCAGATCGGGCCGGATGAGGGCTACAAAATCGCGGGCGTTGCCCGGCGTATCGTAAGGCAGGTAAAACACGGCGTCGGCGCCGGCGTAATCCTTGCGCTTTTCGTATCCGGATGGCGAAAAAAAGGTCAGTACGATTTGCCAGTCCGGCAGTTGACGGCGCAGCGCTTCAATCACCGGGCGCCCCTGTTCGAATTCGCCCAAAGAAGCGGCGTGAAACCATGCGACTTTATTTTTTTTCTGAAAAACAGATGCGTAACGCCGCCGCCAGTCCCGCCGCCCGCGCACGCCGCGTCGTATTTTTTTTGAAAAAAAAGCAAGCGCCGGCATCAGTGCCGACATCAGGGTCATCGCTATGCTCCAAAGAAATCGCAAAAGGGTATGAATCGCTGTAAAAAAATATGGGCAACGGGTGCGGATACGCTTAGGCGTTGCCGCGCAGCGCTATACGGGCCAGGCGGAAGCGCAATTGGGCGATCCAGAAGCCCAGCAGCGTCCAGCCCAATATGGCGGGATAGAACACCAGACGCATGGTATTGTCCAGGTCCTGACTGCCGAAAGCCGGATTGCCCGTGGCCCCGGGATGCAGGCTGGCGAACATGCGGGGCACAATATACAGCAGCGGTATAAGGGAAGCGAATGCAAAAATATTGTAGGCCGCCGAGAACCGAGCGCTTTTCTCGGAATCGCTAAAAGAACCGCGCAAAATGAAGTAAGCGGCGTAGATCAGCAGGGCGACGGCCGTCATGATCTGTTTTATATCGTTACTCCAGGGCTTGCCCCAGGTGAAGTTGGCCCACAACATACCAGTCAACAGCCCCATGACCCCGTAGAGCAGCCCCACTTCGGCAAAGGCGCAGGCCCGAAGGTCGTGTTGCTCGTCGCCGCCGCGCAGGTACCTGACGCTGTACCATACCGAAGCCGCGAACAGGAACATCAGCGCAAACCACATCGGCACGTGATAGTAGGTATTGCGGATGGTCTCGTAGATCACGTTCTGATAAGGAAAAGAGAAGGTACGCAGGGTATGCAAGCCTTCGACCGGATCGGAGGTCCACAGCGCCTGACCGCGATCGCCAAGGCTGTCGGAACCCTGTCGGTAGGTCACTCCGGAGGGCAAGAGGGCCACGCCTCCATGCCGCTGGTCGGCGATCACATCTAATATTCCGGTACCGACGCCGTCGGGCAGCCGCGCAGGCAGGGCGAATCGCGCCTCGAGGATGGTATCATTGAGGGCGCGACAATCCCGGGCAAGTAAGGCATGGTCTCTGTCGTAACTGAGCCATACCCGAATATCGCCGGCCTCCGCACGTCCAAAAACGGTATTGTAGCCGTAGAACCGCAGCGTGACGGTATCGCCTCCTTGCACAATGAGCGGCTCTACGCGGTCGATGCCCGGCTTGAGGGGGGGCGTCAGCCCCGCCACAAAGGCGTACAACAGCAAGAGTACCGCGCTAATTTTCCACCAAGCCATATTTGTATCGCGTTCGTTTGCAGTTCAGCGGCAATGTTACAGCGTTTTGAGATAGCGGGAGCGGGACCACAGGCCTATTCTTCGCTTTCAAAAAACACCTTGTAATATTTTTTTCCTTTCTCTTCGTCGTAGCCGCGTTCGATCAGATCCCGCCTTCCGTGCACGTATATGTGAAAATTTTTATCGAGCTTGATTACGCTTTTAAAAATCTTGCCCTCTTTTCTGACGGCCTGACGACTGATGTCGAAGCGATCTTCCAAAGGCAGCGCAAAGGCTTGGGCGTACTGATCCCGATAGGCCACAAACGCCTCGCGGGCTTCTTCTTGTTCGAACATTTTGGCGGCGAAATCTTCGACCTCAAAGCGATCGTTTTCTTTGAAGTACTCCCCGCTCTGATTGAGCAGCGTGGCCGTTTCGGCGCGGTCGGCGCCGAATTGGGAAGGATACTTGTGGGCGATAAACTCGCCGCTCAAGGCCATGTAATGGCGCGTGAGGAAGTAGTTGTCTTCTATGGGGCGAACTCCAAGGAAAGCGTCTTTCCAAAACGAGCGCTCGTCTTTTTTGCTGATGGTGTCGATGGCCGCCACCCTGTACCCTTCGCTCTCTTCGGTGTTGAGGATGAGGGCTATGTTTTCCGTGCGGGCGTCGCTCACGCCTTCGTGCATCAACACCTGAAATGACTCGGCCGAACGGGCGGTTTGTATAAACGGCTGGCGCGTCTGTACCTTCCAGAGTCCGATGGCGCTAACTGGATCGCCCATGAAGAGGATATTCTCGAAATAGGCGACAAAAAATTCCCCTCCCCGGATTTTGGGGAATTCGCAGCAATCGTATAGTCTTTCGGCCAGCAGGCGCGCTTGTTCGCCGAGTTGTTCGGGTTGGCTGAAGATCTCCATTGCGCGCTGATAGACCGGATGCAGGCTCAGGTCCTCATCATCGTGGAAATAGAAGTATTCCTCATTTTTTTCAAACGGCTTGAGCAGTGCGTTGAGCAACCACTCGCCGGCCACATCGTTGAGTGGCAGCAGGGTTTGACGCGGGAGGCTGAGTCCTTCGCCGGCGTGTTTGGCGCCCACCCAAGCGGCTGCAAATCGCGTCAACTGCGCTTGTGATATATCGATCATGGGGTGTTGGTTCGCCCTTGCTTTTACCTTTTATCAGGCCTCTGCATCTTTGCCGCCTTTTCCTTTTTTCTTATGACCCGGACCGGCCGATTCTTCCGGCAGGCTTGAGTCGAATTGGATGACCAGACCGTCTTTCGAGTCGTTGAGCTTGCCTACGAGGCGCGATCCTTCGGCCGGATTTTCGAGCAGGATAAACTCGGCGAGCGGATCTTCGACGTATTTTTGTAGCGCGCGGTGCAGCGGTCGCGCGCCAAATTGTGGATCGTAGCCTTTTTCGGCCACAAAAGTTTTGGCTTCGTCGCTGAGCGTCAGGCTGAATTTGAGCGTACTGAGGCGCTTGAGCAGGCCGGACAATACATTGTCGATGATCTGGAATATCTCTTCGCGGCCGAGCGAATTAAAGACGATCACATCATCGATGCGGTTGAGGAACTCGGGCGAAAAGGTGCGCTTGAGGGCGCTTTGAATCACCGCTTTGCTGGATTCCTCTGCGGAATCTTGTCGGGCTTTGGTGGCAAAGCCGACTCCCTGGCCGAACTCTTTCAACTGGCGCGCGCCGATGTTGGAGGTCATGATGATGAGGGTGTTTTTGAAGTCCACCTTGCGGCCCAGGCCGTCGGTCAATTGACCGTCGTCAAGTACCTGAAGCAGGATGTTGAACACGTCGGGGTGGGCCTTTTCGATTTCGTCGAGCAGGACGACCGAATAAGGCTTACGGCGAACTTTTTCGGTCAGTTGGCCGCCTTCTTCATAGCCTACATATCCCGGAGGCGCGCCGATGAGGCGGCTGACAGAGAATTTTTCCATGTACTCGGACATGTCGATGCGGATGAGGCTGTCTTCGCTATCGAAGAGGTAGCGGGCCAGCGCGCGGGCCAATTCGGTTTTGCCGACGCCTGTGGGGCCGAGGAAGACGAAAGAGCCGATGGGCTTTTTCGGATCTTTGAGGCCGACCCGGTTGCGCTGTATAGCTTTAGATATTTTGACGATGGCTTCCTCCTGTCCGATGACCATTTTGCGCAGGTCGTCGGCCATAGTGACCAGTTTTTTACTCTCGCTCTGAGCCACCTTGCGCACTGGGATGCCGGTCATCATGGCGACCACTTCGGCTATATCGTCTTCTTCGACCGGAAAGCGCTGATTTTTGCTGTCGTCTTCCCATTTGATTTTGGCAAATTCTAATTCGCGCAGCGTACGGCTTTCTTCGTCGCGCAGGTTGGCGGCTTCTTCGTACTTCTGGTTTTTGACGGCCAGATTCTTTTGCTCTTTGAGTTGTTCGACTTTGGCTTCCAGCGCTTCGATGTGCTTGGGGACGACGATGTTCTTGAGGTGCACGCGGGCGCCGACTTCGTCGAGCACGTCGATGGCCTTATCGGGCAGGAAGCGGTCGGTGATGTAACGGTCGCTCAGCCGCACGCAAGCCGCAATGGCTTCGTCCGAGTAATTGACGTTGTGAAACTCTTCGTAGCGGCTCTGAATATTCTTCAGGATGAATATGGTTTCTTCCTGCGTGGGCGGCTCTACCATGACCTTTTGGAAGCGGCGGTCAAGCGCGCCGTCTTTTTCGATGTACTGGCGGTACTCGTCGAGCGTGGAGGCGCCGATGCACTGCAACTCGCCACGAGCCAAAGCGGGCTTGAAGATGTTGGAGGCATCGAGCGAGCCGGTGGCGCCGCCGGCGCCCACGATGGTGTGGATCTCGTCGATAAACAGGATCACGTCGCGATTTTTCTCCAATTCGCTCATGATGGCCTTGATGCGTTCTTCGAACTGGCCCCGGTACTTGGTGCCGGCCACCAGCGCGGCCAGGTCGAGCATCACGATGCGCTTGTCGAACAGGGTGCGGCTTACTTTGCGGTTCATGATGCGGAGGGCAAGTCCTTCGACAATGGCAGTCTTACCTACTCCGGGCTCGCCGATGAGGATGGGGTTGTTCTTTTTGCGGCGACTGAGGATTTGGCTGACCCTTTCGATCTCCACTTCGCGCCCGATGATGGGGTCGAGCTTGCCCTCTTCGGCTAAGCGGGTGATGTCCCGTCCGAAATTATCGAGCACCGGGGTGCGGCTCTTTGAGCCGACTTTGGGGCCGGAGCCAAAGGAGCGGCGTTCGTCGTCGTCGTCAAACTCGTTTTCGCCGGGATTATTTTGGCTGTTGAACACATCTGGCCTGGCCTGCTCGTTGCGCGGATCTGAGCCGACGTATTCCAATTCTTTTTTGAAG
This sequence comes from Saprospiraceae bacterium, assembly GCA_046296435.1. GTDB lineage: Bacteria > Bacteroidota > Bacteroidia > Chitinophagales > Saprospiraceae > M3007. Next base: position 16,973 of record JBKBLI010000026.1, read on the forward strand.
GTTTCGTAGTCCACGTCGTAGTCGCGCTGCAAGATCGTCACGCCTTTTGAATCCGTGTGTTTGAGCAGCGAGAGCATGAGGTGTTCGGGGTGGACTTCTTCGCTTTTGGCCCGCTGGGCCTCGATGAGGGTTTCGTTGAGCACGCGCTTAACTTGCGTCGTGATGGGCAGTCCGTTGATATACAAGTTATCTACTACCGGCACATTGAGGCGAGGAGGTATGGCCATTTCGACGCTGCGCCGCAAGTCGTTGAGATCCACCAACAGGGCGTCGAGCACCCTGTAGGGGATGCTGTCACGTTGCGCAATGATACCGAGCAAGAGGTGCTCGGCGCCGATGTAGTCGTGGTTGAGCCTTACCGCTTCTTTGCGACTGTAGTCAATGATGTTCTTGACCATCGGCGAAAATTTATTGTTCATGATTTCTTCTGCTATGCGTTTTTGAAACTAAGAACTCGTTTTCAAGGGGCAATATTAACGGATTTTCGGATAATGCTCCCAAAGAAAATCTACTTTTCAGCATTTAACATTTTTCGAAGCTGAATGTTTCTTTCGGGCGCGCTAGTTCCGGTGTAAAACCTATTGCCAAATCGGCGCCAATTTTTGAAACGCGCCGAAATGTCAGCGTATCACAATAACGCAAATACCTATTCTAAGTTGATGTCCAAGCGGACGTTTTTTTGCTTTTTTTTTAAAAAAAGTCGCGGACATGTTATTTTTTGCGTTGCTTTGCAGTCCCATACTAAGCCCATTGTTTCTATTTTGCAAAAAAGATTGGCGTACGGCTTAATTCTGTTTTGTTCAAAAATGAGATCGTTTTGCGCGCGATTCGGCTTTTAGACATGCGCAAAACGCCCCAAAGGCCCGGGTCGGCTGATCGTCCTTGCGCAGGCGTCCGGTTCTTTTTGCGACAAGGCTTGCCGGATGCTATTTTTCAGAAAAATCGCTTGTAATTCAACGGTTTATGAAGTATCAGATCGAAAAACAAGAGCGTTACGCTATTTTGACGCTTCACGAGGACAATCTCAATTCGGGCATAGCGCCTACGCTCAAAAGCGACTTCATTATCCTGCATAACGAAGGCGTGAAGAATTTGATATTTGATCTCTCTAATGTCAAATTTGTCGATTCAAGCGGCTTGAGCGCCATTTTGACAGCGCATCGCCTTTGGAAGCAGTTTGGCTCTTTCGTTGTGTCAGGTAAGCTGGACCCAATGATCGTCAAATTGATCGAGATCTCGCGGCTCAATACGATACTTACGATCATTCCGACCATCGACGAAGCCATTGATTACGTGCTGATGGAGGATATCGAACGCGAGTTGCAAACCGAGGGCGAAGACGCTTCAGACGAAGGCGAAGACTGAATCCCGCGCACATGTGTCGATTGGCAACTTTTGAGCCGACCGACCGGACGAGTTGATGGCATGCAAGGGAATCAGCGCGTGAGCACGATGTAGTCTTTGAGCAGGGTCTTGAGCAACTGGAGGCTATCCATGCTGTTTTTGGGGATATCCAAAAGTTCGCACATCTTGAACGCCAGATCGCTTAATAGTTCTTTAGTGGCGATGCTTGTGTGCGATTCGACGCGCGCTATCACTTTTTTGATGATGAGCATGTCCTCTTCGGACAACTGTTTTACTTGTGGAAAGCGAGGCTGGTAGTTGTTAATCGAAGCGATCGCGCTGATGTCGCTGAGCCGAAAAGCATAGCGCGTATTGACTACCTTGATAACCGTAGTTGCGGCGGCCATATCTCCCAGTCGCTGCCCGAATGCGCTGACCCGCACCAGCATGACGGCAATCACGCCAAAAGAGAATAGGGTATCCAGCAATTGCAGAAAAGCGCGCAGCGCCGTGTCGCCCCATTCTACTTCTTTTCCGTCCAAACGCACCACCCGTATGTTCATGGCTTGCTTGCCGAGGGTTTGTCCGGCATTGCTGTACTCCATGATCATGTTGTAGGCCATGTACAAGAAAAAAGGCGCAATAATAATGGCGACAGCCCACCCCCATTCGCCATCAGCCATCTCAAAGCTGAACAGGCGGGTGACTAACATGGCCATGATCCAATACGTGAAGCTAAACACGATCATATCGATCAACCACGCGAAGATGCGGTCGCTCAAGGTAGCCAATTCGCACGAAATTGCTACGTTTTGGGTCGTATTGATCAGGATGGTTTTCACTTGCGGCTGTAATTAGGCGCTTCTTTGGTGATGACGATATTGTGCGGATGGCTCTCCGTCATGCCGGCGTTGGTGATGCGTACAAACTGGGCATGCGCTTGCAAAGCGCGGATACTCGGGGCGCCGCAGTAACCCATGCCTGCGCGCAGACCGCCGAGGTATTGCGCCATCACTTCCGCCACCGAACCTTTGTAGGGCACGCGCCCTTCGATCCCCTCGGGGACTAACTTCTTGATATCGTCTTCGGCATCCTGGAAGTAGCGATCTTTGGAGCCTTGCGTCATGGCGCCAAGGCTGCCCATTCCTCTGTAAGTCTTGAACTTGCGGCCGTCGAAGATGATCGTCTCGCCGGGCGCCTCTTCTACCCCGGCAAACAGAGAACCCGCCATGATGGTATCGGCGCCGGCGGCAAGCGCTTTGACAATGTCGCCGCTGTATCGGATACCGCCGTCTGCAATGATTGGCACGCCCCTGTCGCGAACGCCTCGCCATGCATTGTATATCGCCGAAAGCTGAGCGACGCCAACCCCCGCTATGATACGCGTGGTACAGATGCTGCCCGGGCCAACGCCTACTTTTACGGCGTCAACGCCAGCGTCGGCCAGCGCTGCGGCGCCTTCGGCTGTGGCCACATTCCCCCCGACGATTTGTATGTCTGGGAAGCGCTTGCGTACCTCGCGCACCATTTCCAGTACGCCGCGTGAATGCCCGTGAGCCGTGTCGATGACCACGACGTCGGCGCCGGCCTTCGAAAGCGCTTCTACGCGCTCGAAGGTATCGGATGTCACGCCTACGGCGGCGCCCACGACCAAACGGCCAAGCGGATCCTTGGCGGCATTCGGGAAATTGACGCCTTTGATGATGTCTTTATAAGTGATCAACCCAACCAACTTGAAGTTGTTGTCCACTACGGGAAGTTTTTCAATTTTGTGCTGCTGGAGTATCTGGCGGGCTGTCTCAAAATTGGTTCCGAGCGGGGCGGTGACTAAATTTCGCTTGGTCATCAGGTCTCTGACCGGACGCGACAAATTGGTCTCAAAGCGCAGATCCCTGTTGGTCAGGATGCCAACCAATTTGCCGCTTTTGTTGATGATGGGGATTCCGCCTATGCTGTAGCGTCGCATCAGCCCAAGCGCGTCGGCCACGGTGGCGTCGGCATACAGGGTGACCGGATCGATGATCATGCCCGCTTCCGAACGCTTCACGGCGCGCACATGCTCCGCCTGATCCTCGATGCTCATGTTCTTGTGGATGATACCGATACCGCCTTGCCGGGCCATAGCGATGGCAAGGGCCTTTTCTGTGACGGTATCCATGGCGGCGGATACGATCGGCGCGTTCAGACGAATGCTTTTTGTGAACTGGGTGCTGATGTCGGTGTTGCGCGGAAGCACTTCGCTGTAGGCTGGGGCCAACAGTACGTCGTCGAAGGTGAGCGACTCGCCGATAAACTTATCGGTTGAAGCCATTTTTCTGATTTCCATGCGCAAAGGTCTGTATTCTACAGAAAACAAAAACAAAAAAATTCGTTTTTTGTGAAAAATTTAGCCCGACGCCATTCTTTCCGCCACGCATGTCCCGCGGCGACGCGCCTACCGCTAAGAGCGACGGGGCGGCATACGCAAACCCGCCGCCGTCCGCATAAAATCGCCCTTTACACGCTGCGCTTCACGGCTCTCCTGTTCCTCGCTCCTGCGTTTCGTTTTTTTTTGAGCAACTGAAGATGTGTGAGCGACCCGGGCGCAGTTCTCACGCACGCGCGCCCTGAATCCGTTCCGCTTGTTCCTGATTGATTCAAACCTGTAGTCGATGAGATTTAGGACACGACTACGCGCCAATATCCTTGATGGCCACGCGCGCTACCGTACGCAAAATCTCGGCGAGTTGTTGGGAGTCGCGACCTCGGGTCATCACGGTGAGCAGATAGGCGCGCTCGCCTACAAAGAAAACGGCCGTTTCGTGTAGTTCGCGCATCCCCAAACCGTCGTGCCATTCGCCGTATTTGTGCCACATAGGTATATCCTCGGGAAACGATGCGCCAAAGCCCTCTGAAAATTGGCCTTTGCTCAGCAATTCGGCCGCTTGATCCGACGATTCGGGGCTAAGCAGCGTTCCGTTGAAAATTCCTTTCAAAAATACGGAAGCCTCTCGGGCAGTCAGCAGGTACTCGTTGCGGCTGAAATTGATGGGAGGCAGGCCGAGTTGCTCAAACAACTGCGCCTGACTTTCCGGACTAAGACCCGAGGCCAAAAGCCGCGAAGCATTGTTGTCCGAATGCCGCGACATGAGTTCGAGCAGTCGGCGCACGCTGTAACTCTGCCCAAATCGAACGACCTGCTCCGAAAAAAACTGTCTATTCTGACCAAGCGTATCGCGAGGACTGAGCGACATTTGCCTATCCATCAGCGACGGGTCGGACTGCGCCTGTCGAAAATAGTCGATAATAAGCGCCATTTTGAGTAAGGAAGCCGGGCGAAAACGCAATTCGGGATGAATACAGATCCAGCGACCTTTGTCGAATTCTCTAAAGTAAACTGAAAATTCGGTATCGCTGCCGAGGTTTAGCTTGCCAAGCGCCGATATGATGTTTTTTTTGAGAGGCTCAAGCGCGACTGACTCGTTTATCGGCTCGGAAAAAAATATCGGGCGGACAAACTGGTAGCCGCCGATACGTCTGATCTGATACTCGCCGTCGTCTGCCATCACGCACTCCGGAAAATGTCGCTGCACCTGCTTGCGCAGCGGTCTGGCCAACCACAAGCCGGCGCCAAAGGTCAATGCTACTATGAGTAAATTTTTGAATATGATGCCGTTTTTTCCCACATTTTTTTTTAGCGAAAAAACGCCGCGTCGAGTTTTTTAGTTGTCGCCATAAAAGTCCTTGCCATCATTAGCAAAAACAGTGGCGCGGAAGCTCCAAAAAACGCCCGTAAACGCTATCAACGAGGACAATACATAAAAAATAAAAGCAATGCCTACCGCCTTTTCGGCCTGCAATCCGAACAATCCGGCGCCATACAGAAAGGTCAATTCGCGTGCGCCCGCGCCGCCGATGGTCAAAGGTGTCATGGCCGCTATGGACGAGGCCAGAAACAGCGCTGAATAGACGAGGTAATCATTCCATCCGCCCAGGCTGTATATTAGCCCGAGCGCAGAAACAGACTGCGCGATCTGTACGGGGAAAGCCCACAAAGCTATCTTGACCCACACATCGTACATCCCCCGACCAACCTTGCGATAGATCTGCCGCTCTATTGGGAAGCTAAGGACCAACCCGCCTATCCAAAGGGCGCTCCAGACTGTGGAAATGGGTATAAAACACAACATGATCAAGAGCAAACGGGCCAAGGCGGCCGCTCCGCTTATGCGGTCCAAAAGGGCTACCCATACCAGGCGCTTGAGCGACAGACCGGAGCGGTCGCTCAACACTTTTATTTTGTATCCGTCGCCGCTCACGCCGCCAGGCAACAGCAGGTTGTAGTACATCCCCACCCAGTAGAGCCGTAAATTGTCGCGACTTGATATGGCGCCGCCCTCCGCTTGATACAACATCCGGAAACGGTGTGCGGCGATGATTTTTGAAAAAACAAACCACACGGCAGCCCAGAACAGTCCCGCCGGATCCGCTGTCCGCAGCAAATGGGCCAAAGCCTGAAAATCAATCTTTCGCGCAAGAATACCCACGATCAAGGTCAACAGCAGGACCTTACCCACCCAAATGAGTTGCTTTCGCCTCATGCTACGGACAGTGTATGGCCCTGATACGGTAAGGCCGCTTATCCTGAGATTCGTAGTAGGTGCGGGTCTGCATTTCGGCAAGGATGCCCAGAGCGATCAGTTGAAAGCCCGCCATCACCAGGATGGCGGCCAGAATCAACAGCGGCCGCCCCCATATGTCGTGACCGAGCATTTTTTCGATCAGTAAATACAACAAAATCAGCCCCCCAATCACCGTGCAAAGGATTCCCCAGCCGCCAAATAGGTGCATGGGCTTGTGCCGGAAACGCTTGAGGTACAAAATCAAAGCCAGGTCGCTCAACACCTTGAATGTACGGTTAATTCCATATTTGGATCGGCCGAAACTGCGGGCATGGTGCTTTACCGGGGTCTCATCCATGCGAGCACCTTCCAGATCTGCCAGAATCGGAATGAAGCGGTGGAGTTCGCCGTAAAGACCGAGGCTCTTAGCCAGGTCTGCTTTGAACACTTTGAGCGTGCACCCGTAATCGTGCAGATAGACCCCGGATACCCGGCGAATCAGCGCATTGGCGATCTTGCTGGGGACTTTGCGGAGCATCCAGCCATCTTGCCGATTCTGACGAACCCCGGCCAACATATCGAGTCCCCGCTCCTGAGCAATGCGCCACATGCGCGGCACGTCGCTTGGATCGTTCTGGAGGTCGCCATCCATGGTGGCAATCCAGGCGCCGCGCGCGGCGGCAATACCTGCGGCTAAGGCGGCGCTCTGGCCGTAGTTGCGCCTGAACTCTACGACGCGCAAACGCGGATGACCGGATTGGAGCAAAAGCGCGAGCGTCGCGTCGGTAGATCCGTCGTCCACATACACGATTTCGTAGTTCAGGCCCGTAAGCGCGGCGTCTATTTGCGCCAACATGGGCTGTATATTGTCCGCTTCGTTATAGACGCATACGACGACGGACAGATCTGGTTGCTGATTCATTTTGACGCAAAAAAGGCTAATTTTGATGCAATCAGGATGTCTGCTTTGCAAAGCAGGGTACTGGCATGGGCGCAGGCGCGGCCGAAGACGTTCTGACAAAGGCAGATTCAATCGATATAGCGCCGGGTAAGGTCCTGATACGCATCGATGCGGCGGTCGCGTAGGAAGGGCCACATACGGCGGACAGCCTCTGTGCGCCTACGGTCAATTTCGACGACTGCGTTTTGCTCGGCATCAGCTGGAGCGCGAAACAGCACCTCTCCTTGAGGCCCGGCCACAAAACTCTGCCCCCAGAACGCGATGCCGCTGGTGACGCCGCTCGGATCAGGTTCGTAGCCGCAGCGATTGACCGCCGCCACAGGTAGCCCGTTAGCGACCGCATGGCCGCGCTGGATGGTAAACCAAGCCTCGTACTGGCGTTGCTTTTCGGCGTCGGGGTCGCTACTTTCCCAGCCGATAGCCGTGGGGTAGATCAGTATTTCGGCCCCCGCCAAAGCCATGAGCCGGGCAGCTTCGGGGTACCACTGATCCCAACATACCAACACGCCGAGGCGGCCTGCCGAGGTGTCGATAGGCCGGAAACCAATATCGCCGGGCGTGAAATAAAACTTTTCGTAATAAGCCGGGTCATCCGGGATGTGCATTTTCCGGTATTTACCGGCCATAGCGCCGTCTTTTTCAAATACGACCGCCGTATTGTGATACAAGCCGGGCGCGCGCTTTTCGAACAGGGAGGCGACCAGCACCACGCCATACTGCCGGGCCGCTTCGCTGAAAAATTCAGTATCCGGTCCGGGTATTGGGCGCGCCTGATCAAAAGTATCCGGATCTTCGCTCTGGCAAAAGTAGAGGCCGCAGTGCAGTTCCTGCAATACGACGAGCTGCGCGCCTTTCTCAGCGCATTCGGCAATGCCGCGCAGCGACTTGGCCATATTGGCCTCCCGGTCGGCCGTATTGGATTGTTGTACGATGCCTAAGCGCAGTGTGTCCGCCATGTCAATGCCTGTTTTTTTTCGGCAAAAATAGCGACAGGCCGTCAAGCCGGAGCCGCAAACTGCAAATCGGGCCAAATCTGTATCCGGGAGCGCCGCTCCAATACTTAGGACTCGGTCTTGCGCCCGCGAAAGCCAAGGCGGAAGGAGACAATATGCGAGTAGCGCACTTCGGCTACATTGCCAATGTTATTGAGCGCATAGTCCAATTGCGCGCGGCCAATGCGAAGTCCGACGCCGAGATTGGGCTGTACGGAGATGCGTTCTTTGTCGGGGTTAAAGTCGTCTTTGACGCGCTGCACATTGGCCACGCCGAGGCGCAACTGCACAAAGCGGTCATAGTCGGCCTCGAGGCCTACGCGCGGATCCATATTAAATGCGCGGCTGCTGATGAGGGTATTGCGCTGCCCGTCGGCCGTCCACACCATATCGAGCGCGGGGAGCAGCGTTACTTTTTCGCTGATTTTAGCCTGATAAGCTGCGCCAAGCACGAGTCGCGGGCGCGTGATTTCGGTGCTATTGGCGGGGATCTCGTTGTTGGTGTTGAGGAAGGTTTGCTTCTCGCGCTCTGTCAACGTGAACGACCAGGCGTTGAAGGTGGTGGTCAGGTCGTAGCCCTGTATGCCGAGCATCCAAGGGCCTTTGCGGTACTGCATGCCTATGTCGGCGCCAAAGCCCCAAGAAGAACCAAAGGAGCCTATGACCCGGCGCACCACTTTGAAACTGCCTCCAACGGACAAGTGCGGATTGCGCAACTTGCGCGCATAACTCGCCAGCACGGCGTAGTCGGCCGCCGAAAACTCGGACACCTGATCGTAATTGACCGAGCCGTCAGGGCCGATTAGGTTGAGGGTGTAGGGGATGCGGTCGATACCAAATCGGATGACTGAAAGGGCCAGCACAGCCCCTTTTTCGGGGTTGAGCGGTTTTGCAAAACCGATGTAATCGTACTGAGCGACGCCGGCAAACCACTCTGCATGCATGGCCGAAAGTTCGAGCGGCGCCTCGATATGCGCCAGTCCGGCAGGATTCCAATAGGCCGCATTGACGTCGGAACTAAGGGCTGTCTGCGCGCCGCCCATGCCGTGCGCCCGCGCCCCAACGCCTATGGCCAGGAATTCGTTGCTGTATTTCTGGGCGAACGCCGTATGGGCCGCCAAAATGAGCAAAAGCGAAAATAAAGCGGAGCAGTTGCGCATGGTGTCGTACTTTCGTGCAGTTTTTCTCGCTATGACGCAAT